>CAYYOV010000058.1:0-1921 GCA_964473365.1 uncultured Ignavibacteriaceae bacterium | reverse complement strand
GACACGCTCGACCATCATACAGCCATGCGCGCGGCAGGATGGAAGGGGCGTGTGATCCCGACGTTCCGGCCGGACGGCGTGACGAATCTGCTCGATCCCGCCTGGGGCACCAACATGAAGAAGCTCGGCGAGCTCGTCGGACATGAGCTGACGACCGTGAGGGCGTTCATCGCGGCGCTTGAATCACGTCGGGCGTTCTTCAAGTCGATGGGGGCGGTGGCCACGGACCACGGCGTCCAGAGTCCGTATACGCATCAGCTGTCCGACCGCGAGGCCGACGACATCCTCGGTCGTGCCTTACGCGGACTCGCGACGGCCCAGGACGCGGCACTATTCACGGCCCACATGCTGATGGAGATGGCGCGAATGAGCAGCGAGGACGGGCTCGTGATGCAGCTGCACGCCGGGGCCCTCCGGAACCATCACACAGGCATATTCCGACGGTTCGGACCGGACAAGGGTTTCGACGTACCATCGCCGACCGAGTATGTGGCCAATCTTCGTGAACTGACGGAGAAGTACGGCAACCACCCCAATCTCAAGATCATCCTCTTCACGCTCGACGAGACCACGTATGCGCGGGAACTGGCGCCGTTGGCCGGCGTCTATCCGTCGCTCAAAGTGGGACCGGCGTGGTGGTTCCATGACAGCATCGAAGGGATGGTCCGGTATCGCGCGAACATCATGGAGACCGCCGGCCTCTACAATACGGCCGGATTCAATGACGACACGCGCGCGTTCCTGTCGATCCCGGCTCGCCACGACCTCTCACGTCGCATGGATGCCAATTGGGTGGCCTCGCTGGTCGCGCGGCATCTCGTCAGCAAGATTGAAGGCTTGGACATGATGTATGAACTCGCCAACGGTCTCGTAAAGCGGGCCTACGGCCTGTAAGGTCGGCTCGCGTCCTCGTAGCCGCCAAGGCGCACAGGAACACGGCGAGAGCCCTCCAGCACTCGCTCCCGTTCTTGGCGTCTTGGCGGTTCCTTTTGGGACGAAGTTGGTGCATATTCACCCTCACACTTCGAACGCACGAGGCTCCCATGCAGATCGGCATCGTTGGCCTTCCGTTCTCCGGTAAATCGACGCTGTTCCAGACCCTCACCCGCACGCATCTCGATCCATCCGCCCTCGTCAAGGTCGAAGCCCACCACGCGATCGTCCGTGTTCCGGACGAACGGATCGCCAAGCTGTCTGCCCTGTTCAAACCCAAGAGCACAGTCCTGGCGGCCATCGAATTCGTCGATGTGGTCGGCCTGAAGAAGGGCGAGACGGGCTCGACGCAGTTCACGACCAACTTTCTCGGAAGCGTCAAGAACAACGACGCCTTGATCCAGGTGGTACGCACCTTCGCCGATCCTTCGGTTGCGCACCCGGACGGGTCGGTCGACCCAATGCGCGACGTCATGTCCTTCCACACTGAGTTCCTGCTGGCGGATATGGCCATCCTCGAGACCCGTGTCGAGCGCATCAAGAAGCAGCTCGGAAAACACCAGGACGACCAGCTGAAGCGCGAGCTCCCGTTGCTCGAAAAATGCCGGGAGGTGCTCGAACAGGAACGCCCCCTGCGGGACCTTGAATGGACGAAGGAGGAGCAGCAGCTGCTGAAGACCTACCAGCTCCTGACGCAGAAGCCGATGCTCATTGCGCTCAACGGCGACGAATCACAGCTTCGCGAAATCGACGGGACCGTCAAGGCGGTGGCCGCGAAGGTCGCAGGTCGGCACACGCATGTTCTCTCGTTCTTCGGGAAGGTCGAGCAGGAGATGTCAGAGCTGGAAGAGGCCGACGCTGCGACCTTCATGCAGGAGTACGGCATTACGGAATCTGCCCTGACGGCCATCATCCGGGAATCCTACGAACTTCTCGGGCTTCGGTCGTTCTTCACCGTCGGAGAGGATGAATGTCGGGCGTGGACCAT
>CAYYOV010000057.1:0-13195 GCA_964473365.1 uncultured Ignavibacteriaceae bacterium | reverse complement strand
CGCATCTTCGGCCCCGTGGCCCGCGAGCTCCGCGAGCGGCAGTTCATGAAGATCATCTCGCTCGCCCCGGAGGTGCTCTGATCATGAGCGTGCGAAGCCACATCAAGAAGAACGACCAGGTCGTCGTCATCTCCGGCAACTTCAAGGGGAAGAAGGGGAAGGTCCTGAAGATGTTCCCCGAGACCGGGCGGGTCATCATCGAAGGCGTCAACGTGCGCAAGCGGCATACGCGTCCGACGCAGAAGAACCCCCAGGGCGGGATCGTTCAGAAGGAAGTGCCCATCCACGCGTCGAACGTGATGGTCATCGACCCGAAGAGCGGTGAGCCCACGCGGACCGGACGCGCGCATGTGCGCGACGCCGGGAGCGGCAAGAAAAAGACGATGCGCGTCAGCCGGGCGACCGGCGAAATGTTCTAAGGACAGGTCATGGCGAAGGAACAGCAGAAGAAAGAGAAGCCGGCCAAGGGCGACGCAAAAGCGTCGGCCAAGGTCGAAGCCGGCCACCAGGACAAGGGGATCGCTCCCCGGCTCCGCGAGCGGTATACGCAGGAGGTCGTCCCGGCACTCATGAAGCGGTTCAATTACAAGAACCGCATGATGGTGCCGCGCATCACGAAGGTGGCGGTCAACATGGGTGTGGGCGAAGCGACACAGGACCCGAAGCTCCTCGAAGCGGCTGTGCGTGAGCTCGAGCAGATCACGGGCCAGAAGGTCGTCGTGACCAAGGCGAAGAAGGCCATCTCGAATTTCAAGCTCCGCGAGGGTCTCTCGATCGGATGCCGCGTCACGCTCCGTCGCGAGAAGATGTACGAGTTCCTCGACCGATTCATCGCCGTCGCCCTGCCGCGCGTTCGCGACTTCCGCGGCGTTCCGGACAAATCGTTCGACGGTCACGGCAACTACACGATCGGCGTGAAGGAACAGATCATCTTCCCCGAGATCGACGTCGACAAGGTCACGCGCATCACCGGTATGGACGTCACGATCGTCACGACGGCCAAGACCGATGTCGAAGCGTACGAGCTGCTGAAGGAGCTGGGTATGCCCTTCGTGAAGCGGCAAGAGATCGTCACCACCAACGCTGCGTAATCGAAAGGAATGCGAGAGTGGCTCGTCTGGCAATGATCGTCAAGGCGAAGCGGACGCCCAAGTATAAGGTCCGCCAGCATAACCGGTGCGGCCAATGCGGCCGGCCGCGCGCCTTCTACCGGAAGTTCGGCCTCTGCCGTTTGTGCTTCCGCAAGCTGGCGCTCGAAGGAAAGATCCCCGGCGTCCGCAAGGCGTCCTGGTAGTCCACGTCGAATCTGAAGGCCTCCTTATGGCAACTGTTGACCCGATCAGCGATCTGTTGACCCGCATTCGCAATGCGCACAAGGCGAAGCACCGCCGGGTGGACATCCCCGCTTCGAAGATGAAGGCGGCGATCGCCCAGGTGCTGCTCGACCAGAAGTACATCGCCAATTTCACGGTCCTCGAGGACTCGAAGCAGGGCATCCTGCGGCTCAACCTGAAGTATCACGACGGCAGGCCGGTCATCCTGGGCCTCCGCCGCATCAGCAAGCCGGGTATTCGGATCTACCGCGGGGCGGATGAGATGCCCCGGGTGCAGGGCGGACTCGGTATCGCTCTCGTCTCGACCTCGCGCGGCATCATGACAGGGTCGCAGGCCAAAAAGCAGAACGTGGGCGGCGAAGTGCTCGCCTACGTGTGGTAATCGAACCGCGGAGACAAGGAGAATCCCGTGTCGCGTATCGGCAGAAAGATCATCGAGCTTCCAAAGGGTGTCACCGTGGCCGTTGACGGTTCGACGGTCGCCGTGAAGGGCCCCAAAGGCGAGCTCAAAGCGCGTGTCCACCCGGCCATCTCGGTCGTCGTCGAGGGTCAACAGGTGCGCGTCAACCGCTCGACGGATGAGAAGTTCCACCGCGCTCTCCACGGTCTGTGGCGGGCGAACATCCAGAACATGGTCGTCGGCGTGTCGGCAGGGTACGAGCGCAAGCTCGAGATCGTCGGCGTCGGCTACCGGGCTGAGATGAAGGGGAAGAAGCTCAACCTCCAGGTCGGCTATAGCCATCCGATCCTGTTCGGTCCGCCCGAAGGGATCAAGGTCGAAGCTCCGTCGCAGACCAACATTGTCATCAGCGGTATCGACAAGCAGCTCGTCGGATTGACGGCCGCCAAGATCCGGTCGTTCCGGCCCCCCGAGCCGTACAAGGGCAAGGGGATCAAATACGAAGGTGAGGCGATCCGTCGCAAGGCCGGTAAGGCCGCCGCGAGCGGTGCCAAGTAAGCGAGGCGATCATGAACAGCTCAACTGCACAACAGCGGCGGTCCAAGAAACGGGTCCGCATCCGCAAGCGGGTCGAAGGGACAACCTCCCGTCCGCGACTGACCGTCTTCCGCAGCGGACGTCACGGCTACGCGCAGATCATCGACGATACCACCGGCACGACGCTCGTGTCGGCATCGACGGTTTCCAAAGAGTTGCGGGCCGAACTCACTGCGATCAAGAGCCCGATCGAGCGATACAAGCAGCTGGGCGTGCTGACGGCCAAACGCGCGCTCGAAAAGAACATTACCACGGTTGTCTTCGACCGGAGCGGCTACCTCTACCACGGGCGTGTCAAGGCCCTGGCCGAGGGTGCACGCGAAGGCGGACTGAAATTCTGACGCAGGGACCCTACGCATGGCGAAGATCAAGGCTGGTGAACTCGAACTGAAGGACCGCCTCGTCCACGTGAACCGTGTGGCGAAGGTGGTGAAGGGCGGACGTCGCTTCAGCTTCAGCGCGCTCGTCGTCGTCGGCGACGGCAACGGCCACGTCGGCATCGGGCTGGGCAAGGCGAACGAGGTCGCCGACGCCATCGCGAAAGGGGTGGAGGACGCGAAGAAGGTCGTCTACACCGTTTCGATCGTCAAGGGAACGATCCCGCACGAAGTGATCGGCAAGTTCGGCGCCGGCAAGGTGCTCCTCCGGCCCGCCTCTCCTGGAACCGGTCTCATCGCCGGCGGCGGCGTGCGCGCCGTGCTGGAATCGGCGGGCGTCAAGGACGTTCTGACGAAGCAGATGGGTTCTGCGAACCCGCACAACGTTGTCAAGGCCACGCTGAAGGCCTTGTTGAGCCTGACGGACGCCCGGTCGGCAGCAGCGCGCCGCGGTGTCAGCGTTCAGGAATTGTTCCAGATGAACTGAGCGAGAGCGTCATGGCGGAACTCAAGAAGATCCGGATCACCCAGAACCGGAGCATCATCGACCAGCTCGAGAAGACCAAGCGCACGATCAAGGCGCTGGGTCTGGGCCGTCCGCGATACTCCGTCGTCAAGACCGATACCCCGCAGGTGCGCGGCATGATCAACGTCGTGCGGCACCTCGTGACCGTGGAAGAGGTGAAGTGATGGCACAATCAATTCTGGCCAATCTTCGGCCGGCAAAGAACTCCCGCAAGAAGGTGAAACGCATTGGCCGCGGCCAGGGCTCGGGCCATGGCGGCACGGCCACCAAGGGACACAAGGGCGCGAAGGCACGCTCGGGCCACAAGTTCAAGATCTGGTTCGAAGGCGGCCAGATGCCGCTGACGCGGCGCGTGCCGAAGCACGGCTTCACCTCGCCCCATCGCGTCGAGGCGCAGGTGGTGAACGTCGGCCAGATCGCAACACTCATTGAGCGGAAGCGGATATCCGGCTCCGTGACGCCGGCCTCTCTCTATGAGGCTGGTGCCATTCGGAAGAAGCACATGCCAGTGAAAATCCTGGCGGATGGAAACCTGACAACCAAGGTCGACGTCACGGCCCATGCGGTCAGCAAGGCGGCCCGGACGAAGATCGAAGCGGCCGGCGGCACGGTGACCGTGCTCGCGGCGGCCCCAGCTCCGGCGAACGCATGAGTACGATCACCGAAACCGTCACGAATATCTTCAAGATCCAGGAGCTCCGGGAGCGATTGCTCTTTACGGCGCTCCTGCTGATCGTCGTCCGTATCGGCTCGCACGTCACGCTTCCGGGCGTCGACGCCGTCCTGTTGGCGGACACGATCCGGCGCAGCAGCGAGAACACGCTCTTCGGACTCTATGACCTGTTCGTCGGCGGCGCCTTCAGCAATGCGGCCATTTTCGCGCTCGGCATCATGCCATATATCAGCGCGTCGATCGTCATCCAGCTGCTCGGCGCGGTGATCCCCTACTTCCAGAAGCTGCAGAAGGAGGGTGAGGACGGCCGCAAGAAGATCACGCAGTATACGCGCTATGGCACCGTGCTGGTCTCGTTGCTCCAGGCAAGCGGCGTGGTGGTCAAGCTGCTGGCAACGGATACGCCGGCAGGACCGATCGTTCCAGAAGCGGTCCGCGGCATCGGCTTTACGCTGAGCACGATGCTCATCCTGACCTCGGGCACGGTCTTCATGATGTGGTTGGGCGAACAGATCACTGAGCGCGGCATCGGCAACGGGATCTCGCTGATCATCTTCATCGGGATCATTGCCCGGTTCCCGCACGCCATCCTGGACGAGTTCCAGCTGGTGACGTCCGGGGCTCGCAATCTCATCGTCGAGCTTGTCATTTTCGCCGGCATGGCATTCATCGTCGCGGCGGTCATTCTCGTGACGCAAGGGACCCGTCGAATCCCGGTCCAGTACGCGAAGCGTGTTGTCGGACGGAAGGTGTACGGCGGCGTGACACAGTACATCCCGCTGCGCGTCAACACGGCCGGCGTCATGCCGATCATCTTTGCTCAGGCGGTCATGTTCATTCCGCAGATCGTCTTCTCGTTCTTTCCTGAGAGCGAACTGATGCAGACGATCCACACGGAGTGGTTCTCGTATGACTCCTGGACGTACTCGATCATCTACGGCCTCATCATTGTCTTTTTTACGTATTTCTACACGGCCATCGCTTTCAACCCGAAGGACGTGGCCGACAACATGAAGCGACAGGGTGGGTTCATCCCGGGCATTCGGCCAGGCTCGCATACGGCCGACTTCGTTGACAACATCCTCACGAAGATCACCCTTCCGGGTTCCGTGTTCCTCGCGCTCATCGCGATCCTGCCGACAGCGCTCATCAAGATGGGGATCACGCCCAACTTCGCTTCGTTCTTTGGCGGTACAAGTCTTTTGATCATCGTCGGCGTCGCGCTCGACACGCTCCAGCAGGTCGAATCGCACCTCCTCATGCGGCACTATGACGGGTTCATGAAGAGCGGCAAACTGCGCGGCCGCCGCTCCTGAACCGAGCAGGATGGTACGGACAAAGAGCGCGAGAGAGTTGGAACGGATGCGGGAGTCCTGCCGCATCGTCGGAGAGGTTCTGCGGTTGATCGGGCCGTTGGTGCGCCCGGGTGTGACGACGGGTGAGCTTGATGCAGCGGCAGAGGAGTACATCCGGTCGCGGGGCGGGATCCCGGCCTTCAAAGGCTACGGACATCCTGACAATCCGTTTCCGGCGACGCTCTGCACGTCGGTGAATGAGGAAGTGGTGCATGGCATCCCCGGTCGCCGGGTGTTGAACGACGGCGACATCGTCTCAGTCGATGTGGGGGTGTTGAAGGACGGGTGGTACGGTGATGCGGCCCGGACCTTCGCCGTCGGCACGGTCAGCGCGGAGACGCAGCGGCTGTTGCAGACGACGGAAGCGTCGCTGAACCAGGGGATCGAGGCGATGCGCGCGGGGAATCGTGTCCACGACATCTCATCAGCCGTTCAGTCGTTCGTGGAAGATGCAGGATTCTCGGTGGTTCGCGATCTGTGCGGCCATGGTGTCGGGAAGGACCTGCACGAAGAACCGAGTGTCCCGAATTTCGGCAAACGGGGTACCGGAGCGGCGCTTGTCGATGGCATGACGCTGGCGATCGAGCCGATGGTCAATGCCGGCGGCTGGCAGGTGAAGGTCCTCGACGACGGATGGACCGTTGTGACGAAGGACGGCAAGCCGTCCGCACACTTCGAACATACCGTAGCGTTGGTCGAGGGCCGTCCGGAGATCCTGACCCTCTGAGGTCCGGTGCTGGACGGAAGCTCCAGTTGACAGGAAGCGCTTTGTGAAGCTGGCGTCATCGTGTCGGCGGCGTTCACAAGGTCGGTTGCAAAGAACTCACTGAGACCGTGGCCAAACAAGGACCGATCAAGCTGGATGGTGTCATCACGGAAACGTTGCCGAATGCGACGTTTCGCGTGAAGCTGGACAACGGGGTCGAGATCTTGGCGCATATCTCCGGCAAGATGCGCATGCACTACATCAAGATCCTCGTCGGCGACCGGGTGACCGTGGAGATGTCGCCGTACGACCTCACTAAGGGACGTATCACGTATCGGTATAAATAGAGGCAGGTATGAAAGTCCGTTCGTCCGTCCGGAAGATCTGCGAGAACTGCAAGATCATCCGTCGTAAAGGGGTCGTCAAGGTCATCTGCAAGAACCCCAAGCACAAGCAACGTCAAGGATAACCCAGGAGCGGCAACGTGGCACGAATCGCAGGCGTGGATCTTCCGAAGAACAAGCGGGCCGAGATCGGCCTGACCTACATTTACGGCATCGGCCACTCGACGGCAGTGGAGATCCTCAAGAAGTCGAAGGTCGACCCGGGCAAGAAGGTGGCCGATCTGACGGATGAGGAGGTGGCGACGATCCGTGCCATTATCCAGAACGACTACAAGGTCGAAGGCGCGCTGCGGAGCGAAATGCAGCTGAACATCAAGCGCCTCATGGATATCGGCTGCTACCGCGGATTGCGGCACCGCAAGGGCCTCCCGACGCGGGGTCAACGGACGCGGACGAATGCCCGTACCCGAAAGGGGAAGCGGAAGACCGTGGCCGGCAAGAAGAAGGCAGAAAAGAAGTAACCGGGCCCATTACCGACCGTCCGGACATTCAGGAGATCATCAGTGGCCAAGACCACCAGCGCACCCGTTACAAAGAAAAAGAAGAAGGTCCACGTCGATGCCAACGGCAAGGCGTTCGTCAAAGCGACCTTCAACAATACCATCATCACGCTGACCGACACGTACGGCAACGTGATCGCATGGTCGACCTCCGGCAAGAACGGCTTCAAGGGCTCTCGCAAGAGCACCCCGTTCGCGGCGCAGGTTGCCGGCGAAGCGGCGGCCAAAGAGGCATACGACCTCGGCTTGCGCAAGGTGGAGGTCTTCATCAAGGGCCCCGGCGGCGGACGCGAAGCGGCCGTTCGGTCGCTCCAGACCGCGGGTCTCGAGGTCACGATGATCCGCGATATCACCCCCATTCCGCACAATGGTTGCCGCGCTCCAAAGCGGCGCCGGGTCTAATCGAAGGTCGACAGGAGACGTATGGCACGGTACACGGACGCCAGTTGCAAGTTGTGCCGCCGGGAACGGCAGAAGCTCTTCCTCAAGGGCACAAAGTGCTACACCGAGAAATGCCCGCTGGACAAGCGCGCCTACCCGCCGGGACAACACGGCCAGTCGCGACGCCAGCGAATTTCAGAATACGGTGTGCAGTTGCGCGAGAAGCAGAAAGTGCGCCGCATCTACGGCGTGCAGGAGACGCAGTTCCGCAACTACTTTGAGCGGGCCACGCGCACGACCGGCCGAACGGGCGACGCGCTCGTGAAGATCCTCGAGCGTCGTCTCGACAACGTCGTCTATCGCCTCGGGCTTGCCCCGTCGCGCAAGTCGGCGCGCCAGCTCGTCCTGCACCGCCACTTCACGGTCAACGGCGAGATCGTCAACGTACCGTCGTATCTGTTGAAGGCGGGCGATGTCATCCAGGTCCGCGAACACAGCAAGAAGCTGGACCTTATCCACGGATCGCTCAAGCGGATGAAGGACAATGCGCTCTCGCCGTGGTTGAGCCTCGACAAGGCAAACCTGTCGGGAACGTTCCTGAACATTCCGGAACGCGCGGATATCCCGCTCAACGCCAACGAGCAGCTCGTCGTAGAGTTGTATTCGAAGTAACGTCAGTACCGGCCGGGCGGCGACCGCCCAGCCGGGTTCAGGCACCCAGAGGACCGCAGACTTCCTATGAGCACATCATTCGTCCAGATGCCCGAAAAAGTGGAATTGGATGCCGCCACCGCCACCTCCGCGTTCGGCCGTTTCGTCCTGCAGCCGCTCGACAAAGGCTTCGGCGTGACCATCGGCAATTCCCTGCGCCGTGTCCTCCTGTCGTCGCTCCCCGGTTCGGCGATCACCGCCGTCCGGATCGACGGGATCCAGCATGAGTTCTCGACCATCAAGGGCATGGTCGAAGACGTGGCCGACTTCATTCTGAACCTGAAGCAGGTCCGTCTGCGCGCCACCAACAAGAAGGTCGGAAAGATCACCGTCCCCGTGAAAGGGGCCGGTACGTTGACCGCGGGCCACATTCAGAAGGCGTCTCCCGAGGTGGAGATCCTCAATCCCGATCTGGTCCTGGCCCACTTGGGCAAGGACGCGGCCTTTGACCTCGAGATCAAGCTCGGCCGTGGAAAGGGGTACGTGCCTGCAGAAGAGAACAAGTCCCCCGAAGAACCGCTCGGCACGATCGCGATCGATTCGATCTTCACGCCGATTCGGAACGTGCGCTACACGGTCGAACCGACGCGCGTCGGCGGCCAGACGGACTTCGAAAAGCTGACGATCGAGATCGAGACAGACGGGTCGATCCAGCCGCAGGAAGCGCTGACGCATGCGGGCAAGATTCTGCGCGACCATATCCAGCTCTTCATCAATATCGGCGAGGAGCCGGCGGCGGAGAAGGCGGATTCGGCGGAAGAGGCCGAGGCCGGACACATTCGCAAACTGCTCCGCATGTCGGTCGATGAGCTCGAACTCTCGGTCCGTTCGCACAACTGCCTCAGGTCCGCGAACATCAAGACCATGTCCGACCTCGTGCGTCGCACGGAATCGGAGCTCCTGAAGTTCCGGAACTTCGGCCGCAAGTCCCTGGCCGAACTCTCGGAGATCGTCGAGCAGTATGGCCTGACCTTTGGCATGGACGTCGACAAGTATCTCAACGACGGCAACGACTAACCAGTATCCTCTCCTCAGATCCGTATGCGTCACCAGAAATCCGGCCGTAAACTGAAGCGCACCGCCAGCCACCGACGGGCTACCCTGTCGGCGTTGTGCGTCGCGATCATCAAACACAAGCGTATCAAGACCACGCTCGCCAAGGCGAAAGAACTTCGCCTCGTTGTCGAGCCGGTCATTACGCGGGCCAAGAATGCGGTCGCCGCTGAGACCGCCGACGGGCCGAAGAACGTCCATGCACGGCGTGTGTCGTTCGCGTTCCTGCGCGACCGCGATGCGGTGACGACGCTCTATCGTGATGTCGCGCCGAAGGTGGCATCCCGTCCTGGTGGCTACACCCGCGTGGTGAAGCTTGGACGGCGACCCGGCGACGGTGCCGAAATGGCCGTTATCGAGATGGTCGACTTCCAGCTCGGTGCCGAAAAGCCCGCCGCGAAACCTGCCGCAAAGAAGGAAGCAAAGGGAACGAAGAAGAAGACTGCAGGCGCCAAGAAACCGGCCGCCAAGAAGAAAGAGAAGGAAACGACCGAAGCGTCCGCCGAGACGCCCGCCGCGAGCGCCTGACGCTCGGAGGTCCCTGAACGGCCCTGCGGATGCGCGAGGTACGACGCTCGTGGGGCGATGGAGCAGAAGCGAAGGAACCGCAGTCACGACGAGGAACATCCATGCTGAAGATCACATCCGCAGAGTTTTTGCAGGGAGTCGCTGACCTCCGTCAGTTGCCGAAGAACGAACTGCGGGAGATCGTCTTTATCGGACGGTCGAATGTCGGCAAGTCGTCGCTCCTCAACAAGCTGTGCAACAAGCGCAATCTGGCCCGATCCAGCTCCACGCCGGGCAAGACGCGCGAGATCAACTACTACATCATCAACAACGCGTTCTACTTCGTCGACCTGCCAGGCTACGGCTACGCCAAGGTCCCGGAACAGATGCGTGCCGGCTGGAAGAAGCTCATTGAGGAATTCCTGCAGCGCGGCGAGCCGATCGCCCTGGCCATGCAGTTGATCGATGCACGTCAGGAACCGACGCCGCTCGATCTGATGATGATGGATTGGCTCGAGTACTACGAGGTTCCCTACCTCCTGGTCCTGACAAAATCCGACAAGCTTCCATTCAGCAAGCTTGGAAAGACCATCGAGGCCTATCAGGAGCGATTCCACAGTCAGTTGACCGAGGGCTGTTGTCACGGGGTCGTGCCATTCTCGATCCTGAAAGCCGAAGGTCGCACGGACGTCCTGAAGCTCATCACCGAGCACATGGCCGAACGTCCCCAAACAAAGAAGAAAGCAGTCTGAGATCTTACTATCTCTGAGAACACCGAAGGGCATCGAGAGACTCGATGCCCTTCGCTTTTTCCTGCCGTGGTGAACATCCGCCGAATTTGGCATCTGCCCCAATCCCTCCCTATATTTCCGGTGCCGCACGACCTTCCCCTTGCCACCTCTCAGGCAGAGAACGCCATGATCAAGAAACGTCTTTTCACTCCCGGTCCGACCCCGATCCCCGAGTCGGTCATGCTCCGCATGGCGGAGCCGATCATCCACCACCGCAACCCCGAATTCGGAGAGGTGCTCACCCGGGTCCACGAGAACCTCCAGTATCTCTTCCAGACGAAAGGTCCCGTCGTCATCCTGACGTGCTCCGGTACCGGAGGCGTCGAGGCTACCTTCACGAGTCTCTTCTCCCCGGGGGACACGATCATCGCCGCGAACGGAGGGAAGTTCGGAGAGCGATGGGTCAAGATGCCGAAGGCGTTCGGACTCAACGTCGTCGAGCTGAAGGTGGAATGGGGCAAGGCACCCACGGCCGATCAGGTGCGAGAGCTGTTGAAGAAGCACCCGGAGACGAAGGCGGTCTATCTGGTCCACTCGGAGACATCGACCGGGGCCGCAACCAACGTCAAAGAGTTGGCGGCCGTCATCCGGCAGGAATCGAAGGCCCTCGTCTGTGTCGACGGCATCACGGCCGTGGGAGCGCACGAGCTCCGGTTCGATGACTGGGGCATCGATGTCTGCGTCACAGGTTCACAGAAAGGCCTGATGATCCCGCCCGGCCTGGCGTTCGTCGCGCTGAGCCAGCGAGCCGTTGCTGCGATGGAATCGTCGAAGCTTCCGAAGTTCTATTTCGACCTCCGGAAGGCCGTGAAGGCCTGGGAAAAGAACGATACGCCGTGGACGCCGGCCGTCAGCCTGGTCATTGGCGTGGATGCTGCACTGCAGATGATCCGGCAGGAAGGGATCGAGAAGATCTGGGAGCGGCACATGAAGCTTGCCACGGCGCTCCGCTACGGCGTCGAGGCCATCGGACTGAAGCTCTTCTCGGACACACCGTCGTATGCGGTCACGCCCGTCTGGGTCCCGGACGGAGTGGAGTGGAAGGCGTTCAACAAGATCATCAAGGGCAAGCACGGCATCACCATCGCCGGCGGCCAGGACGATTACACCGGGAAGATCTTCCGGGTCTCGCATCTTGGGTACTACGACGCTCTCGACATGGTCACCGTCATGGCGGCCATCGAGTGGTCGCTGGCAGAGTGCGGGTACAAGGTCGAGCTGGGGAAGGGTGTGGGGACGGTGATGCAGAAGCTGATGTGACACAAAGCCGTTCGCCAAGAGCGCAAAGAGCGCCAAGGACGCCAAGCGGAGAGTTCAAGAGGACGACGCGCAGATGGTTTTGTCGGTTCTCATCCTTCCTTTGGCGGCCTTGGTGCTTCTGGGGGGTCTGAAGGCCTCGGGCGGCGAAAATTACTGAACTCCTATGACAGAGGTGGTCACATGAAGATCCTGATCAGCGACCCGGTGGAGCAGGTCTGTACGAACATTCTCACGGCCGAAGGCTTCACGGTCGACAACAAACCGGGTATCAAGCCCGACGACCTGAAGGCCATCATCGGAGAGTATGACGCTCTCGTGGTTCGCAGCGGAACGCAGGTGACAGCAGAGATCATCGCCGCGGCCACCCGATTGAAGGCGATCGGCCGGGCCGGCGCCGGCGTGGATAACATCAATGTCGAGGCGGCGACCCGTCGAGGCGTCATCGTCATGAACACGCCCGGCGGCAATACCATCTCGACGGCCGAGCATACGATGTCGCTCCTGCTGTCGCTCGCCCGGAACATCCCGCAGGCGAATGAATCGCTCCGGGCCGGCAAATGGGACCGGAAGAAGTACACCGGGACCGAGCTGTTCGGCAAGACCGTAGGCGTGGTCGGTCTCGGGAAGGTGGGCCGAGAAGTGGCAACGCGATGCCGGGCGTTCGGCATGCACGTGATCGGCTACGACCCGATCCTGGCCGCCGAAGTGGCGGTACGGGAGAACATCGAATTGGTCTCGCTCGACACCATCTACGAGCGGTCGGACATCATCACGGTCCATACTCCACTCAACGACGAAACACGGAACTTGCTGGGAGAGGCCACGCTTCCCAAGTGCAAGCCAGGTGTCCGAATCATCAATTGTGCCCGCGGCGGCATCGTGGACGAGGCCGCGGTGCTGAAGTTCCTTGAACACGGGCACGTGGCAGGATACGCGGCCGATGTCTTCGTGAAGGAGCCGCCGGGCGATGTGCCGCTCATCAAGCACCCGCACGTTGTGGCCACGCCCCATCT
This sequence comes from uncultured Ignavibacteriaceae bacterium, assembly GCA_964473365.1. GTDB lineage: Bacteria > Bacteroidota > Ignavibacteria > UBA10030 > UBA10030 > 2-02-FULL-55-14. The sequence continues at coordinate 607 of CAYYOV010000057.1, read as the reverse complement.
CGGGGCCTCGACGGAGGAAGCGCAGGAGAAGGTGGCAAAGCAGATCGGCGAACAGTTGGCTGACGTGCTAAAGCAGCGTGGCATCGCCGGGGCGGTGAACGGAGAGGCGGTGCGCTATGCCTTTCGGAGTGATCTGCGACCCTACATCGCACTCGGCGAACGCTTGGGTCGTTTACAGGCGCAGTTGATGACAGGGCAGCTCAAGCGGTTGGTCCTCGGTATGAGCGGATCCGTACCGGCGGAAGCGGCAGAGGCGGTGTCGACCTCCGTCCTCACGGGGGTGCTCTCACACCGCACGGAACAGGTCAATCTCGTCAATGCTCCGTTGCTGGCGAAGGAGATGGGCGTCGTCCTCGAGATCGCCAAGGATGGCGGTCCATCTGCGTACACGAACGTAGTCTCCCTTACCGTCGAAACGGACAAGGAACGCCGGACCTTTGCCGGCACGGTCTTCGGCAATGGTTTGTTCCGGCTCGTCGAATTTGACGGGTTCAAGCTCGAGATCAATCCAGAGGGCCATCTGCTCCTCTATAGAAATATCGACAAGCCGGGTATGCTGGCCAAGGTCGGCGCAGAGTTGGCGGCGGCGGGCATCAACATCGGGGGG
>CAYYOV010000056.1:9114-13238 GCA_964473365.1 uncultured Ignavibacteriaceae bacterium | reverse complement strand
TCGCTTCTGAATCGATGATTTTGTACCGTATCTCCTCCCGGGAGGCAGTTCCTCCAACGGCGGCCATATCCCATGATGTCCCCCCACCTCGACAAGTCGATCGGCGACGACGGCCAGGAGCTGACATTGCTCCTCGTCGAAGATGAGCGAAAGCTCGCTCGTGCCGTCGAGAAGCTGCTGCTGCGAAACGGCTTTCTTGTGCAGCTCGCCTTCGACGCTGACGCGGCGAAGGCGATCATCCTTTCCCGTACCATCCACCTCGTGATCCTCGACATCAATCTGGGGGCCCGCTCAGGCCTGGATCTCCTGGCCGACCTGCGGAGCGAGCAACGGACGGTGCCCGTGCTGATCCTGTCGGCACGCGACGGCGTTGGCGATCGGGTCAAGGGATTGCAGGTCGGTGCGGACGACTACCTGGTGAAACCGTTCGATTCTTCCGAACTCCTCGCCCGGATCCAGAGCATTCTGCGAAGGACCGGCACGCTGAAGACGTCGGTCCTGACCGCCGGCGATCTGAAGATGGACCTTGTGCGCCGCCGGGTGACGAGAAATGACCAGGTGATCGATCTGACGCAGACCGAATACAACCTGCTCGAGTTCTTCCTTCGCAACAAGAATAGCGTGCTCACCAGAAAGCGGATCGCGGAACAGGTGTGGGGGTATACGTTCGAGACAGGAACGAACATCGTGGATGTGTACATCAGCTACCTGCGAAAGTCCATCGACCGGGAATTCTCCACAAAACTCCTGCACACGGTGCGCGGGGAGGGATTTGTCCTGAGGGACGAGTGAAATGAACCTCCGCGCCATCGCAGGACGTCTCGTCCTGACCTATCTGGGATTCGCGATCCTTGCCGAACTGGTGCTCGGTTTCATCCGGCTGGACCGCGCGCACGAGCAGGACATTGCCGACTCCGATCGGAAGATCCTGCTCGAGTCGTCCTATGTCGCCCTCGCGTTCGAAGATTTGCAGGGAGGGACGCCGACGGCCAGCCTGCAGCGCCGCCTCGAGGAGCATCGTTGGGACAACGACTCGACCCTTTTCGTGCACGTCTGCACCTCGGTCGGGCCACAGTACGATTCTCGCCATATTGGCGAATCGTTTGTCCTGTGTCAGTTGTCGCACCTTCCGCTCCCCTTCCTGGTTTCGATCGACCGTCCGGATATCTCGCTTCGTCTCGCAGCCCGACAGGCAGGGGCGTACCGGATCTTTGTGGCCCGTCCGGTGCCATCGCTCCTTCAGAGGGCCGTCCGCGAACCGGCCGACCTCCTGCAAGATGTCCCGGAGATCATGATCTTTCTGCTGATCGGCGGGCTCATGATGGCCGTCGCATTCAACCGCCTTTCGAAAGCGTACAGCCGTTCGATCATGGACTCTGCGGAACACCCGACCGCGGCCTCTCCCCTGGAGCGTCTCAAGCCCCCGACGGGATTTTGGAAGTACGTGTTCGGACCTGTCTACGACGTGATCCAGAGATTCTACCGTTCGAGGAACCAGGCGCTTTCATTCGCGTCGTACGCCTCGCACGAGCTCCGCTCCCCCCTCGCGATCATCCGCAACCAGCTGGAAGAATCGATGTCGGAAGGGAGAAGCGGTGCCCGGCTTCGGCGCACGATCAGTTCCACCTACGACGAGGTCCTGCGACTCAGCCGGAGCATCGACGACCTCCTGAGCCTGGCCACGATGCAGGCGGGAACGTTTCAGCTGAACAAGGTGCAGGTACCGCTGAACAAGTTCTTGAAGGAATTCTACGACGAGGCGTTGTTGCTGGCGCGTCCGAAGAACGTTTCGGTCGTGCTCAAGCACGGCCCGTCGATCGCGGTCGCCATCGACCTGCAGAGGTTCCGCCAGCTGTTGTTCAATCTGCTCGACAACGCGCTCAAGTATACCGACAGCGGCGGGCGCATCCGCATCAGCTTTACGGTGGAGCAGGGGTTCGCCCTTCTCTCCTTCAGCGACACCGGCCGGGGGATCAGCCCCGAGGCCCTTCCCCATATCTTCCAACCCTTCTACCGTGACCCGCAGTCCATCCATGTGAGCGGTTCAGGACTGGGCCTCGCACTCGTCCGCTGGATCGCGGAGCTCCACGGCGGGTCGGTCGCGATTGCGAGTGACTTGGGTCACGGAACGACCTTCACCCTCAGGATTCCTGTCATATCGCCCGAAGGCAGCATGTGATGTCCGGCACGGCCTCGTGTCTGCATCTTGCGTGCCTCGTGAGGGTCGTCTACATTGTTCTGAGTACGGAGAGGCCGGGACAACCACATGGGCACCACCAACAGCGCGGAACATACAGAGGCGATCAGGGTTCTCCTCGTCGAGGATGAGGCAACGTACCGTGAGGTCGTGGCGAAACGGCTCCGCCTCGCCGGCGATTTCGCTGTCACCGAGTGCGACTCCGGAGCCGACGCCCTGCGCCTGATGGAACAGCAGACGTTCGACGTCGTCGTCCTGGACCACTACATGCCGGAGATGACGGGTCTGAACGTGCTTCAACGGATCCACGAACAGAAGTGGGATATCGCCACGATCATGTTCACCGGTGCGGGTTCTGAGAACATCGCGACCGAGGCGATGAAGCTCGGGGCATACGACTACATCCCCAAGCACCAGATGGACCCTGAGCATCTCCCGGTGATCGTGAGAGGGGTCCATGAACGCCATCTGTTCAAGAAGGAAAAAGAAATCCGGAAGGCGGAAGAAGGGGACCGGGCCAAGCAGGTTGCAACGCTCGAACGACTGAGAACGGCGATCGATTCGTTTGAACACGTGGCCAACACAACCCTCTCTGTCATGGCACTCGCACTCGAGGAGTGTGAGGAGGATCTGACGCCGGTCCTGAACGACGAGGGAAAGAAGAAGCTTCAGAAGACCACCCGTTTGATGCGCCAGGACTATCAGCTCCTCTCCCTCGTCGTCCGTTCGCTGATGGACGTGATGCTGGCCATGTCGGGCAAGTTTGCCGAGGCCCCTACCTCTGCGTTCGCCCAAGAGGAGCTTCAGGGCCAGCTGAAGGCGATCCAAGAGCGGATTGCTGACGAAACCTCCAAGGAATAAGGCCCTCCCCGCTGCACACCCCCTGCCGCATCCCCTTAGAATGTCCTAACGCATATTAGCACGTTCTAATTTGCAGGATTTGGCCTTCTGCCGTACCTAGTATAAGCTCGCATGTGTTCCGTCCCTAGGCCATGACTCCAACCCAGCCATCCGAACGTCAGACCCGCGTACTCATTGTCGACGACGACGCCCCTCTCCGTCTATCGGCACGCGTGAGCCTGCAACGCAAAGGCTTCTCCGTCGAGATTCAGGATTCCGGCGAAGGGGCGATCGAGTTGCTCAAGCAGAACTCGTATGACGTCATCGTGCTCGACTACGACATGCCCGGCATGACGGGGTTGAACGTCATGCAGTGGATGCTCGAAGAGAAGAACGATACGCCCGTTGTAATGCTCACCGGAGCCGGTTCAGAAGGAATAGCCGTCGAGGCGATGAAGCTCGGGGCATACGACTACATCCGCAAAGAACACATCGAACTCGAGCATTTGGCGATCATTATCCGCGGCGTACATGAGCAATCGCTGTTTCGCAAGGAGCGAGCTCTCCGGGAGCAGATCCTTCGGGACAAAGCGAACCTTCATGCCGCGGCGAAGATGTTCGAAGTGGCCCTCCATTCGCTGACCCACATCGTCAACAGTGAACTGACCTTCGTCAAACTTCATCTCAACGAGATCAAGGAACTCTCGACCAGCCAGAGTTCAACAGCCGATCGCGTGGCACACTTGGGCAAACTGTCCGACGATCTTCTGAAAGCATTTTCGACCCTCACCTCTGCCGTTCAATCGATGTTCAGCCTTGCAGGGGCCCTGCAGATCAAACTCTCACCCGAAGAAGACCCTACCCACGTGGAAGAACTCCTCCAGAAGGTCCAGCAACTGCAGGAGCAATACGCTCGCGCATCAGACGAATCTGAGTAAGTACACTCCCCGCGTCGAACACCTCTGCGTCGCCCGGAATGAGATCCGGAGCTTTCGACACCACGACGTTGTAGTCGTGCGCTTACACCCTCCCATTGTCGTTTGTAAACCCCCACGCGCTTGACCTGCGGACAGATGTCCCCTAGATT
>CAYYOV010000056.1:6416-9014 GCA_964473365.1 uncultured Ignavibacteriaceae bacterium | reverse complement strand
CCGACGTCGAGGCGAACATCCCGAACACCGCCGAGACGAACTTCCGGCTCGCCTCGGTGACCAAGCAGTTCACGGCGATGGCCGTGCTGATCCTCCGCGACCGGGGTCTGCTCAAACTCGACGACCCTCTCACAGATTACTTCCCCGAAGGTCCTCCGTCGTGGAAATCCATCACGGTGAAGCACCTCCTGACCCACACCTCCGGCCTCGTCGACTACGAAGAGGTGATGCCCGAGACGACCTCCGTCCCACTGCTCGATCGCGATGTGCTGCGGCTGGTCCGAACGGTCGATACGACCTTGTTCGTACCAGGCTCCCGCTACCAGTACAGCAATACCGGCTATGCCCTGCTCGCGCTCATCGCCGAACGCATGTCCGGGCTCACGTTCGCGGAGTTTCTTCGGAAGGAGATCTTCGAGCCGGCCGGGATGGCCCATACGGTGGCATTTGAACGGGGGATCTCGACCGTCGAGCGGCGGGCATACGGCTACTCGCCGGATAGCGCTGTGGCGGGCGGGTTCAGCCGCACCGACCAAAGCATGACCAGTTCCGTGCTTGGAGACGGAGGGATCTACTCCAGCGTCACCGACCTGCTGGCATGGCATCGAGTTCTGCTGTCGGAGAGACTTGTCTCCCGACTGACGCTCGACGAGGCCTTTATGGCGCACGCCGTCAGCGACGATGGCAACGTGCACTACGGCTACGGCTGGATGATCGGAGAGATGGGAGGATGGAAGATGCTATCGCATTCCGGGAGTACGGTCGGATTCAGGAACTTCATCATTCGGATCCCGGAGCGGGAATTCGTCGTGATCGTGCTGATGAACCGGGCCGACGGCGGCGCCGAGCGGCTGGCTCGGTCCCTGCTCCAGGTGTACGTGCGGGCGAGATGAAAAGGATCTGGAAGGGAACCCACTCACAACGAACGAAGAGCTGAGTTTCGACTCAGCTCTTCGCGTTTTCTGCGGCTAGTGCGCTCTCCGGGGCTCTTCGGCAGGCGCCGCGAGCGAGTCCGGACGCGGCCACCGGACCTGCTTGAGAGTGATCTTGTCGTTCCGGCTGCCGTCGCGTTCCCAGTCGACGATACCGTGGAATGAGAGCGTATCATCCTTCAGAGCGAACTGATAGGTCGCGATGAAGGTGTCGGGTGTCCACTGGAAGAAGTAGAGGGAATCTCCGGTGGTATGCCATGTTCCCGTAGCGATCGTGATGATGCTGTCCTGCAGAGTCCGGTATTCTGCCGAGAACGTCCCGTCGGGTCGGTAGGTGGTCCGTACCGGCTTGAAGCCCATGACCCGCTTCCAATTGCTGGGCGTGGCGAGGAAGTAATCCCACCCTGGACTCCCCTCCGGGATATCGGCGCTCTCGAGGAACAGGAACGAGTATTCCCATGTTCCGGCAAGGACCGGATCGTGGGGCTTTTCGACGGCACAGCCGGCGAGTACCGCGAGGGAAAGCAGGAAGAGCGGGTATCTCATGATCTGAAGGGAAACCTCAAAGTGGTCGATCAGGAAGATCTAAAATAGCAAGATTCGTCGGAGGAACCAACTCCGACGTCAGTCTGTGGTTCGCCTCGCAACAGATGTGTTCTGCAGGTCCGACTCCCCACTCACAAGTTCTGCCCCACCCCAACTCCACGTCTCTCCCTGCCGCCGCAACGCGATCTTCTCCGGAGATCCCTCAAGCGCTTTCGTGAACCGTTCGATCGGTTCCTGCGTCGGCTCTTCGCTTTGGATAAATGTCCCCCAGTGGACCGGCATGATCACCCGGGCATGCAGGTGTCCGGCCATCGCGATCGCCTCCTCCGGGTTACAATGCGCGTAGACCCATGGGTCGTACGCTCCGATCGGCATGATCGCCAATTCCACCTCGACCCCCCGCTCGCCGATCGGCCGAAAATATTCCTGCATCGCCGTGTCGCCGCCAAAGAAGATGTGCCGGCCATTCTTGCTCAACAGATACGCGTTGTAGCTTCGCCCGGTCCAGACCCCTTTCGACCGGTCGTCCTCCCACGGGTACCGCCAGCCGAAGTGACGCACCTGTACTGCCTCGATCTCCACACCGGCAAGCGTCTTCCGCTCTCCCCAGTCGAGCTCATGGACGTCCGGAAACGCGAAATTGTCCAGGATGTCCAGAGTGTTCTTTGCCATGACGATCGGCATGTTCGGAGGCAGCTGCTGCAGCGTGGCGATGTCCAGGTGGTCCATATGCCCGTGCGAAAGCAGGAGCAGGTCGATCGGGGGGAGTTCGTGCGCCAGCAGCGCGGGCGCGACGAGGCGCTTCGGTCCGAGCGTGGCTACGCCGAGAAGCCGGATCCCGATCCGCTCAACAAGTACAGGGTCGGTCAGGATCCACGTTCCAAAGAAATTGACAAGGACGGTCGCGTGTCCGATCCACGAGGCCGTGATCGTATCGTTCGACCACGAACGCCAATCGGGCTTTGCCGGAGCCGGAAGCGTTTCGACACCCCCCATGAACATCTCCCAACGCGTCCGCCGTGGCGAAGGCTGTTGCTGGGCGTGCGCAAGAGCGGGAATGACCGAGCCAGATCCGAGTGCTTTGAGAATGGTGCGGCGGTTGAGCATGGATGAGTAGGGT
>CAYYOV010000056.1:5017-6316 GCA_964473365.1 uncultured Ignavibacteriaceae bacterium | reverse complement strand
GCCGCATCCTGGCGACGGATGTAGCACCCTCCCGTCCCTCGCAGACGATCGAGAGCGGTAGATATTGCCGACACGGTAGAACACCTGGCAGGGGGACCGGGTTCCTCAGCGGGGGGAGATGAGCGCCCAGATGGCCTCGAGCAGTTCGGGGAGGCCAATCCGTGCCACGGACGAGATGGGGATCACCTTGACGCCCCGGCCGAACTTGAGCTTGGCGAACCGTTTCTGCTCTTCGGGAGGTATCAGGTCCATCTTGGTCACGGCGATGATCTTGCGTTTTCTCCCCAGCGACGGGCTGTACGACGACAGCTCGTTGAGCAGGGTCGCGACGTCGGCGTGCGGATCGGGCGAGGTGGCTTCGATCAGGATCACGAGCACGCGGGTCCGCTCGATGTGACGAAGGAACTGTATGCCAAGCCCCTTCCCCTCGTGGGCCCCTTCGATGAGACCGGGGATGTCTGCGACGACAAAGCTCTTCCCTTCCTGGTAGCGGACCATCCCCAGGTTCGGAACGAGCGTTGTGAACGGATAGTCGGCGATCTTCGGCCGCGCGGCGGAAATTGAAGAAATGAGGGTGGACTTGCCCGCATTCGGAAAACCCACAAGTCCCACGTCGGCAAGCAGCCGAAGCTCCAGGACGATGTCCTTCTCCTCCCCGGGCGTGCCGGGGGTCGCATGTCGCGGAGCCTGATTCGTGGGAGTCGCGAAGTTCGAATTGCCAAGCCCCCCGCGTCCTCCCTTGGCAATGATGACCTCGTCGCCGTCGTTCACCAGATCGGCCGAGGCCTTCTTGCGACCCTCCGCACGGATGATCGTGCCACACGGGACTCGCAGGACCAGATCATGGCCGCTCTTTCCCGAACAGTTCTTGCTCCCTCCGTGTGCGCCCGAGGGGGCCTCGAACCGATGACGGAACGTGAAATCGAGCAGCGTATTCAGATGCTTGTCTGCCCGAAGGATGACATCGCCTCCGCGTCCGCCATCTCCGCCATCCGGACCTCCCTTCGGTACAAACTTCTCCCGCCGAAAACTGACGACGCCGTTGCCGCCGTCGCCGGCCTTTACGGACAGGTGGACTTCATCGATGAACTGCATGTGAGGGTAGACGCTCCAATCATTCCAAACATCCAAATCCAGGGGAAATTCCTTGGATCTGTGTTAGCACGCGAAGCCAAACAAACGTCCAAATGCATGAGGCATATTCAAAACCGTTCCGCCCCACTCAGGTCCAAATATGCGGCCTCAATCAGAACTCCATTCCTCCATTACTCCACTACTCCATTACCCCACTACTCCATT
>CAYYOV010000056.1:0-4917 GCA_964473365.1 uncultured Ignavibacteriaceae bacterium | reverse complement strand
TCGACTGGCCTGCTTCACGCTCCTCCTGGAAAGAATCTCGCATACACACGGTCCGTGAACTCGACCGCCTCCTTGGAGAACGGGTCGACATTCTGCAGGACGAACAGGTCGTCGAGGAAGTGTGACGCGTCGTCCCAGGCCGTGAAGCGATTCAGGTCGTCGAGTGCTGCCCGAAACGCCGAATCGTGCTTGTGAAAGATCGACTTGACGAAGCGTTTGATGTCGGCATGGGTGAAGAGGTCGTGCAGGTCCGTCAACGACGGCTGCGGTCCGACTGCTTCGGTCGCCACGACTTCGTCGACGCCCGTGGAGGGTGCCTCCTCTGTCGGAGCGCTGGTGGGCATTTCGGTCAGGACGGCTTCGACCGGCGACGTCGCCGTCGGACTATCGGCCGGGGCCGGACCGGCATCTTCGTGTTCGGTCCACACCTCGCGAACGATCTCCGCGAGTTCAGCCAGCGTCATCGTGGCCTTGCCATTCTTGTCGCGCTCGTGCTCCAACCGCACCTTGATCTCGTCGAGGTGCTTGTCCTCGAAGAAGACGATGGCGGCGTTCGTCGGCAGGGTCGGCTGATTGTCCGGACCGTGCGGACTGGCCTTCCCGAAATCGACGAAGGAGATGAGACTCCGCGTCATTCCGGCCAGCTCCGGGGCTCGATGCCGCCGGACCACTTCGCGGTCGATCCGTTCCACGAGCGACCGAAAGTCCTCGTACGTCAGTTCGGCCAGCCCCCGGTCGACGCTGTACCGCCGGATGAGCTCCGGGAAATACTGGTAGTCCACGCACCGGGCCAGCTTGCGCTCGACCTCCGACATTCCCACCCGTCGCCGCTCGCCGACGACGTAGTTCAACAACGTCCATTGCGGTCGGCAGAGATAGTTGAACTCGAAATGGACGGCTTCGTCCAGCACCCGTTCGAATTCGTCCTGCGTGAATTCATAGTGCTGCACGAGCAGGACGTCGATCTGCTTCTGCAGGCTGATGACGTCTGACAGCGAGTAGGGGAAGCGCTTCGAGCGGTGCTCGGTCGCGCGCTCCTCTTCGAGGATCTTCTCCACCTCCGCCCGACAGTAGGCTTTCAGCGCCGGATGGATGGCGGCGTTGAGCACCTGCCGGAGTGTGATGCTCTCGTCCTCGCCGATCGTCCGCGCACGGACGGTGGCCAGGATCTGGTCGATCTCCTGCTCGAAAATGTAGCCCACTACGTTCGCCCTCGCTCGTCGAAGATCAGTTCTTTGCGCCGGTGAGCTGTCGCACCCGGTCGATCTCGCGCTGCGCCGCCGTCTTGAACGACGGGTCGATGCCCGGGCGCTGGATGATCTGCCGGTACATGGCGATCGCCTGGTCGAAGCGCGACATCTTTTCGTACGACTGCCCCGCCATGTAGTAGGATGCCGCCACCCAATCCACCGGTCCCGTGCGCGACACCAGATACGGCACCTTCAGAAACTCCAGGACCGCCTGTTGGTGGTCCCCCTTGTAATGATAGGCCTCGCCAATGTAGTACCGAAGCTCCGCTTCAAGATCGGCCCCTGCCGTTTGCATGAGACTCTGGAGATGCGTGACCGATTGGTCGTAGTATCCCAACTTCTGGTAGAGCACGCCGATGTCGATCCGCTTGTTCATCAATTCGGGATCGTCCGGATACTGGTCGATGTACTGTCGCGTCAATTGCAGGGCGGCATCGAACAGGCCCTGCTCTTTGTAGGTGAGGATGAGGTTGTTCGTCGCGAATTGCACAAGGTCGGGTGCGCTCCGCCGATCGTCCAGAACGGCCTTGAACAGGGCCGATGCACGGTCCCACTGTTCGAGCGCGTACAGCGCGTTGCCGAGGCTCAGGCGGACGCGGGGCACGAGCGGATGGTTCGGATACTTCTGAAGGACACTATCGTACACCTCCGCGGCGCGCGGCACTTCCTGCTCGAGCTCATAGGTCCGTCCGAGCCAGAACCACGCTTCGGCGGCCGTCGGCGTTCTCGGATACTGCCGCACGACCAGCTCGAACCGCTCGCGCGCTCCGCCCGTCCGCTCCTTCCGGAGCAAATGTTTGCCCCGCTCGAACTCGAACACCGCGACGTCGTCGGCCGCTTTGGGATACTTCTTGACGAACGCGCCGATCCGGCGGTCGGCTTCCTTCAGGTTGTCCACGCGCAGATAGGCCGTGATCGTCCGCGCCTCGATCTGCTGACGGAGCGAGTCGGAAACGTTCTTTGATAGCAGCTCGCTGTATCGCGTGATCGCGTCGGCGTATTGCTCATTCCGGAACAACAGGTCGGCGCTCTCCAGCGCCACGGCGTTCACATCCCCGCCTGCGGCGGCCGAGAGCCGGGCCGCTTCCTGCATGTAGGCCGATGCCCGGGGCAGGTCGTTCCGCGCCTCCGCGAGCGTCGCCAGCGCGGTGTACGATGCCAGCAGGATCGTCGGGTCCGATTCGCGCGAGACGACCTCGCCGTACCATCGCGCGGCTTCGTCGGCGTTCCCGATGCGCTGGTTCGACACGGCCATACGGAATGCGGCCGATGCGGGAAGCTGACGAACGGTCAGGCGGTCCTCTTCGATCTGCTTGCGCGCGGCGGCGTACCGCTCCGCCGCTTCCGTCCATGCCTGGGCCATGAAGGCCGCATCGGCCCGGATCAATTCGGCCGAGACCTGATCGACCGCATACGGAGCGGTGCGGAGCGCCCGCTCGACAAGACGGTCGGCAGCCGTTCGATCACCCCGACCAGCCGACAACCGGGCTGCATGCAGTGTCGCCGACAGTCCTCTCGGATGCGTCATGTTCTGGTCGGCAATGGCCGCAAAGATCGTGTACGCTGAATCGCTCTCGCCGCGAACTTCCAGTTGGACGGCGATCTCGTAGCGGGCCTCGACCGCGCGCATCCGGTCCCCGCTCGTCCGTTCCGCTGCCGTCCACCATTCGATGGCCGCATCGGGAGACTTGAGCGCCAGGGCCCGTTCGGCGAGGACGAGGTACATCCGGTCACGCTCCCGATTGGTGGCGTACGTCGAGTCCACCTTCCGGGCGAGCGACCGGAGGTCGCTGACCGAGCCGGCTCGCGCCGCGCGGAGCTCGACCACGTTCATGGCGGCTTCGGCCGCGAGCGGATGGTCTGGATGATTCTTGAGCAGTGAATCGTACAACGCAACTGCCGCATCGCGCCAGCGTTCGCGCACAGCCCGCGTGCTTCCGGAACGTTCCGCCTCGGCCGCAGCCGACAATGCCGCCTTGTGCCAGGCGATCGGCCGCAGCGAAACTTCGAGCCCTCCCTCGAGCGCCCGCCGATACTGCGTCTGTGCCAGGTCGTAGTTCTTCAGCTGCGTGAACGAGATCTCACCCAGCCGGTACGCGAGCGATGAGCGTTGCTGTTCGCCGATAACGTCGCCCAGGAGCAACGCCAGTTGTTCCGTACCGGCATCCCGGTCACGGAGTTCGAACAACACGAGCGTCCGAAGGTCGGCCGCTACGGCGTCTGCGAACGGGCTGGCGGGAAAGCGCGAGGCAAAGCGCTCAAAACGTCGGCGGGCCTCCGGCAGGTCTCCGCGGGCCCTGGCGCACCTGGCCGAACCGTAGGCCGCAGCATCGGCGATCGACGCGGCCTCCGGCAGCGAGGCCAGTCGCTCGTACACAGCTTCCGCTCCCAACGGATCGCCCAGCCCGGATTCCATGGCCTGCGCCGACCAGAGCCACAGCGTCGGCAGCGCAGGGTCGGCAGGCAGGCGTTGCGCGAACGCAGCCACACGCCGCACCACATCGTCCCATCGCCGGGTCCATCGGGCAGCCTTGATGCCTGCGATCGCCCGGGCCACGCGGTCGCCGGATGCAGATGTATCATCGCCGGCACGCTCGTACCATGCGGCAGCCGTGGACGTATCTCCGGCAAGCTCGGCGAACCGGCCGGCCTCGAGAGCGGCCAGGCTGCGGCGGGGACCGTTCAGCGCCGTTGCCGCTTCGAACGAGCGGCGCGCGCCGGCCGCATCGCGGCGCAGGGCGAGCGATCGTCCGATGCGGATCAGTGCATGCTGTCGCAGCTCGGCGGAGGCCCGAACGGTATCGTCGACGACAGAGCGCCATGCCGCGGCCGCGTCGGCGTGATCTCCGGTCGACTCCTTCAGCTCCGCCAGTTGGAACAGGGCGCCCGGCAGCGACGGCGAGGTGCGGTAGTTCTTGATGATGTCCTGCAAGGCCTCCTCCGCCGCGCGGGGACGACGTAACGCGATCGCGATGCGGGCGTTCACGAGCTGTGCCTCCGACCTCGCGCCGGGGTCCTTGCTCCCTTCCAATACTCTGCGGGTCTCCTGATTCGCGGCGTCATATTGTCCGGCCTCGACGAGCCATTGCGCAAGGCGTAGCCGCGACTTCACGACATCGTTGGAACCATACTCCTGCGTGAGGACCTTGAGCACGCGCGTCGCGTTCGTCCGGTCGCCGATCGCATCGAAGAGACCGGCGGCACGCTCCAGGGCACCCGGGGCCTGCGTGGACCGGGGATGGAACGTTCGGACCCGTTCGTACGCGAGCGCGGCCTCAGCTCGGTCCCCCGCAGCTTCGTACGACTCGGCGACGCGCAGCCAGGCTTCGGGTGCCTTCGGGTTCTCCGGATAGCTCAGGGCAAAATTCTGGAAGGTGAAGCGGGCCTCATCGAATCGGCCGAGGTTCTTCTGCGTGAGTCCCAGGTAGTACCGGGCCTCGATCGCCTGCTGCGACGAGCCGTAGTACGAAATGAACTGCCGGAACTGCTCCAGCGCCAGGTCGTAGAACTTGTCGTTGTAGAGGTTGAGCGCCAGCTTGAAATCGGCGTTCTCCTTGGAATCCTGTGCCGCCACGCGAGTGGACGGAAGGATGAGGAGGACGCAGATGATGAGGAATGTTCGTTTCACGAGAGTGAAGGTACGAGAGTCTTCAGGCGATATCAACGT
>CAYYOV010000055.1:12199-13508 GCA_964473365.1 uncultured Ignavibacteriaceae bacterium | reverse complement strand
CTCCCATGTGGCTCTTCACCAAACACGGCTTCTACTCGATCGTCCGTAAGTCGGCCGAGGAGTACCACGTCCGGGCGAGGGTGAAGCAGGACCTGCAGAACCTGAAGGACCTGCTCGAGTTGACCGACCCGATCCATGAATCCCGCTCCGCCGACTATCGCTACCGGCTGGTGGTGGGGAAGAAGACGTACCTGTCGGTGATGGCGCTCGCCACACGGAGCGTGGACTACGAGAACTTTAAGAACACGGTGGCGATGACGGAGGATCAGCGAGGGAAGCTGAAGGCCTACCACGAAATATGGGCGATCATGGAAGAAGTGCAGCGAGAAGCACGAGGAACGAAATCCTAAGCACGAAATCCGAAATCGTGCCCCGAGCGTAGTCGAGGGGACGAAATGCCCTCGATGAGAGCTACTCCTGCCGTCCAATTGACCCCCGGTTGAGGTCGAACCGCCCACTGCTGCAACCGAGAATAGCTATCGTCCTGGGCCCGCTAGCGATCGTCTCCAAACCCCTACAGTCCAATGAACATCCTGCTCACCGGAGCCAACGGATACATCGGACGGCGATTGTTGCCGGTCCTGCTGGAACAAGGCCACAGCGTCACTGTCGTGGTCCGCGACGCCAATCGTTTTGCCCCTCCACCCGGAGCCGCCGGCCGTATCACCGTCATCCAGAAAGACCTTCTCGAGCCACCCGACGGAACTCCGTTCCCGGCAGACATCGACGTGGCCTTCTTCCTGGTCCACTCCATGAGCTCGACCCGGGGCGATTTCGAATCCCTGGAGCAACGGACAGCCGCCACGTTCGTCGACTTCGTGAACAAGACGTCCGCACGTCAGATCGTCTACCTCGGCGGACTCGCGAACGCGGGCGAACTGAGCAAACATCTGCAGTCGCGCAAGAAGGTGGAAGAGGTGCTGGCCACCGCCAGGGCGCCGCTCACGACGCTCAGGGCCGGCATCATCCTCGGGTCGGGGAGCGCCTCGTTCGAGATCATGCGCGACCTGGTGGAAAAACTTCCGGTGATGGTCACGCCCAAATGGCTCAACACGCGCTGCCAGCCCATTGCCGTGCGGAACGTCGTACAGTATCTGACGGGGGTCATGCTTCAACCGGCATCATTCGGCCGCACATTCGATATCGGCGGGCCGGACATCCTTACATACCGGGAGATGCTCCTCGGCATGGCGAAGGTGCGCGGGCTCAAGCGGCTGATCATCACCTTGCCGGTGATGACTCCGCGGCTCTCATCCTACTGGCTTTACTTCGTCACGGCGATCTCGTACAACCTCGCCGTGAACCTCGT
>CAYYOV010000055.1:9827-12099 GCA_964473365.1 uncultured Ignavibacteriaceae bacterium | reverse complement strand
ACGGTCGACCGTCGCTAGACGCGCTCGTCAGCCGTCTATCTTCTACTGATTACTGACTACTGACCACTGCCTACTTCCTCCTCCCTTCCTCACTTCACCAACACCATCCTCCGGACCTCGACGAACCGGCGTCCGGGATCTCCGATCGCGGTCGCGTCCATCCGCAACAGATAGGTCCCGCTTGCCACCTGCGGCGCCCACGTGGCGGTCACGAATCCCGCCGCGTGAACTTCGTCCGCCAGGCGAGCTACCTCGCGGCCCAGAATGTCATGCACGGTCAATCGCACACGACTCGCCACCGGCAGTGCATACCGAATGGTGGTCGAGGGATTGAACGGGTTCGGATAGTTTTGGGAAAGTTCGTATGCCTGCGGTACAGCGGGCGCCTCGGTCACATCGGTCGTGCTACCGTTCCCCATAAGCGCGATCCTGCGGGGGGATGTCGCTGAGTCGGAATGGTAGACCAACAGCGTGTCGTAATAGACCCGCGCCGTATCGGGACTGAATGTGATCAGCACCGAAAGCGTGTCCCCAACACGCAACTGCGTGACATCGGGTTCTCGGACGGCTGCAAAGAACGGCGTCCGTGTTCGCACCGAGTCGACCCGCAGGATGCTTCCTGCCGTATTCGTGATCGTGATCTCGGTGACCTTTTGCTGTCCGGCCAACACCGCTCCCAGATCGACGGTCGAGGCGGAGATGGAAATACTCCCCGGAGCCGCCGGGGCCTGCCCCGGAAGGATGACGACGACCGTGGAGTCGGTGTAGCCTGTTGCTGAATCCGCCACGCGGACCAGGAACGTGCCCACGCTGTCGCCGGCAACGAACCGGCCGCTGGGGTCGATCGTTCCTCCCTGCGCCGACCACACGGGGTTCATTGGCACTTCGCGTCCCGCCTGATCGAGCCCCACCACGAAGATGCGCGTGGTATCTCCGGGATTGACGCGGGCGGTGTCGTTGAGGATAGCGACGTGCCGCAGTCCCGGCGTATACACGACGATCGTGAACGTATCTGTGGCTGTCCCGGATCCGCCGATCGACGAGGCACTGAGCACTGCGCGCGATGTGTCACCGGCGACCGCCCCAGGAGGGACCATGAGGAGCAATGACGTGACAGAGGGGGTCGAATCCCGCAGCGCCACCACCCGCCCGACCACCGGGGTCAGCCAGCCGAGTCCGTCCGAAGCGTCCACAGTGAAGGAATCGCTCGGCGCCGACCAGTTGGCCAGCACGACGGGGATCGAAAGACTGTCGCCCGGACGGACGAAGACCGAATCCTCATTGACACCGGCGTAGACCCCAACGGCCGACGACTGCCACACTGTGGCGACCACCGAACCGCTGATCGCCGCACCCGGCCCGGAGGGAGACCCCCACCAGTTGTTGTTCGCCACCACCGTGCCGCCACCCGTCACCTTGACGCCAAACCCGGCGTTGCCGGAGATGTTGTTGCCGTTCACCGCGACCGAGCGCGTACCGTCAAAGCTGATGCCGTCTCCGCCGTTCCCCGTGATCGAACTGCCGCGGACCACGCTGAGCGGAAACGCCGGGAATCCTGCACTCGTGCGGGCGAGCACGCGACCAGATCCCGATCCTCCGACGGTCTTGCCGGCAATACCTCCCATCGCATTGTTGCTGATCTGCGTGCCGCTCAACCGAACGCTCGGTGCAAAGACGCCATAGCCGCCGTTGTCTGAGATCCTGCCTCCCGACAGCACCACCGGTCCTCTCGCCGCTAGGCCATGTTGGCCGTTCGCGATCAATCGGGCCCTGCCGCGGATCACGATGCCTCCTCCTTGCGCGGAGAGCCCGTTGTTCCGGTTCCCCTGGCTCGTCACGCCGTCGAGAATGACCGAAGGTCCGAACAGTCCATCGCCGGCGTCGGCATCGATGTCAAGCGCGGCGGTATTGGCACCGTTGTTCATGAGCAACAGTTCGCCCCGCACGATGATCGGTCCATTGAAGCAGGTGATGCCATCGCCTCCGTTGCCGGAGATCTCGTGCGATGTGCCGACGATCGTCAACTGGTCCTGGGCCGAGATGCCCCGCAGCTTGCTGTTCCGGACGATGGCGTTGCCGTTGATCACGATGTTGTCGCGGGCGGTGAGGCCGGAAGGCTCGTTGTTCTCGAAGACGATGTCTTCGACGAACAGGTCTCGTTCCGACATGACGGCCCCGACGATCACGTCGCCGGCGGACGATGTTCGTTCGATGCCGCCCGACCCGCCGAATGCGTTGTCTCGCGCGGTCAGCCGGCCTTTGACCTTGATCC
>CAYYOV010000055.1:0-9727 GCA_964473365.1 uncultured Ignavibacteriaceae bacterium | reverse complement strand
CCCGACCCGCCGAATGCGTTGTCTCGCGCGGTCAGCCGGCCTTTGACCTTGATCCAACCGTTCGCCGCCCACATCGCCTGGTCGTCGTTCTTCTCGAGAAGATGCTCGGTCCCGTTCAGGTCGATGTTGTGGATCGCCCAGACCCCGCGGCCGACGTGGTTGCGGACGGTCAGGTTGCCGTCGACCTTCAGGGACCCGCCCGCCTTGATCCCCATGAACCCGTTGTTCTCAACCACCAGATCGTTCGTGCTGATGTTCCCCGAGCCGCCGGTGAAGAGCCCGGTGATATCCTGATTGAATCGGACCAGCATCGGGCGATTGATGCCGTTATTGGCGACGCGGGCGCTTCCCCGCAGCTCGATCGAGCCGCCAAACGTATAGATGCCGTCGCTGGAATTGTTCTCGATGAGAATGACGGGTAGCGGGCCGCCGTGCGATGCAGAGATCGACAGATTGTCGCCACCTCCCATGTACACACCCGGTCCGTTCGTCTTCAAGGAGCCGTTGCCCGAGAACTCAAAGTGGTCGCCCGAAAGGCGGACCGGTCCGCCGCCGAACAATCCACCCGCGCTGTTCGTTGATGCCACGACGCTGGCGTTGAGGTCGATGCCGCTTTCGTCGGGATAGCTCCGGCCTGCATGGTAGATGCCGAGGCCGCAATTCTGCGAGGCTGTCACGGTGCCAGAGCCACGCAACCAGCCTCCGAGCCAGAGACCCGCGGTCTGACGCGTGTCGCACGGCGTTGAGGTCCGGTCCGTGGACGGTCCGTTGCCGCTGAAGATCGACTCACCCCGCAGCGTTACGTCATCCGTCGCGTGGATGCCCGACCGCTTGTTCCCGTTCGCGGTCACGTCGATGAGCGTCAGGTTACGGCCCGACATTTCGATGCCGTTCCCGTTGAAGGATGCGATATACAGCCCACGCACGGTCGTCTGGTCGCCGGCAAAATTGAAGCCGTCGGTGTTCGAACCGGCGTTGGCACCCTGGACGCGGATTACCGGCACAGCACCCGCGACGTACCCGGGCTGCGTTGAGCCGTCGATGGTGACATCGCCGATGACGACAGGGAAGCCGCTCTGGGGCGCTATGAACTGCGCTCCGCCCCCCGGAATATCGAACGTGATGTCGTCCTCGCCGAGGACATGGTTTGAGGCTTGGAGCGCGGACCGCAGCGTCACTTCCGGAATGCCGTTCACCTGCGGGCCCGATGTGCTGGCGAGCCCGTCATTCGGGTTCGCATCCGGCCGGTCGGCCGTCGAATTGACCACGAACGGGGCCTTCGAGACCTCAGAGGTCCCGTAGTCCGGGTCCGTCGCCGTGCCGACCACGCGCCCGAACGACCCGGAAATGCTTACCTCGAACGGAGCGATACCGGCGCTATCGGTCAGAACGTCGGTGCTCGTCTGATACGTCTGGGCCTCGCCGAACCCAGTGGAATCAGCTACGTCGTTCGTGTAGAACTCGAGCCGGTATGTCGTCGAGGGCTTGGATTCCAGTCGTCCCTTGACCGTCGTCGATCCGCCGCTGGTATGGATCCAGGTAATGCGCGGATAGTTCTGCCGGCGGTTCGGACCGAGGTCGACGTCGCCCGAATCGTTGACGGTCGGCCCGTCGTTGCCGAGGTCGATGGCCATCCCGCGATTGTGATGGATGGAGTTGCGCTGGAACTTCGTTCCCCAACCGGCCTTGATGGCGATGCCCGCCTGGTTGCTGAAGGCAATGGTGTTCCCGTCGCCGTCATTCAGGCCGCCCCAGATATTGTTCGCGGCGCTGTCGATCATGACGCCGCAGCTGTCGTTCGGAAGGGGTGACGTGCCGTCTGCCTGCGTGCCGATCAGGTTTCGTTGGAACACATTCCGCATCGGCGCAGAAGGAGAGCGGCGCGTCCAGATGCCATGGTTCTGATTGCCGGAGATGAGGTTGTCGCGGACGAAGTTGCTGTCGATCCAGCCGTTCATGAACAATCCGGTAAAGTTCGGGATCCGGACCGTCCCCGTAATATCCGTGCCGATGCGATTGTGCTGAATGACGTTCCCCTGGACAAGGTTTGGCTGAGACGGTCCTCCGAACACGAGCGTCGTGCCGCCGTACATTTCGATGCCGCCTCCGCCGTTGCCCGACAGAAGGTTGCCGTCACCCGGAGATGCGCCGCCGATCACGTTGTAGTCGCACCCGATGTAGATGGCCGCCCACTGATTTCCCCAGTCGAGCGTTCCCGTCGGGTCGGTGCCGATCTTGTTGCGAGTCACCGTAACGCTTCCAATGCCGTTGATGTTGATGCCGTTCTGCCCGTTTCCGCTGATGATGTTGCTGTCGATCCGCATGGGGTAGCCCCCGGCGTTGATGCCGCCGTACCGATTGGCGAACAGGCTGTCCAATGTGCGGTTGGGACCGATGAGGTTGCCCTGGATGATGTCTCCGGAGGACTGATAGTATATGTTGATTCCCCATGCATTGGCGGAGACCACGTTCGACAGGATCGAATCGCCGTCGCCGAAACTTTGAATCCCGTTGTTGCCGTTCCCGAGCGACCGGCGCCCGGTGGAGTCGAGGCCGACGATATTGTCCTTGACGAGCGTGTTGATCGAGAACTCACCGATACCGAGTCCGCTGTTCGTATTGCCCGAGATGACGTTCCGGACAACGCGCGTGCGGGTGCCAAGCACGTAGATCCCTTCCGACCCCGCATTCGGCGCGGGAGTCAGTCCGTCTCGTGTGCCGATCAGGTTGTTCTTCACGGTCACGTCGGTTGTGTAGACCAACGAGATACCCTGCTGCGTGTTGTTGGCGGCCACGTTTCCGTCCTGCGGGTCGTCACCCCCGATGGTCGCGTTCGTGGAATTGACGTTGAGGCCGATCTTGTTCGCGAGGAACTCGCATCGTTTCACCGTCACGTTCGTCGTGCCAGTGCCGAACGCGAGCCCGATGTTCAGCCAGTGCTGGAAGGAGACATTCTGGATGCTGGAATTGGAGCGGAGCGAAAGCCCGGTCCCGCCGGCCACGAGGGCTCCGTCAAGAATGATCTTTCCCGCCGCGACCGACCCGTCGATCGTGACCGGAGCCGTGATCGTGGGGAGGGAGGTCGTCGGCGCGATGATGGTCAACCCGCTCGAGAAAGAGATCGAGGCGGCGACCCCCTGTTTGTTCACGTTCTCGATGATCGACCGGAGCGTGAGGGGATTGACGACGTCGTCTGTCAGGTCGGCATCGGGGGCGTCACCGGCGTCGGCCACAACATACGCGGCGAGCGTCCTCGAGAGGGATGGCGCATACGCAGCCGATGTTCGCATGGCGTCGACGACGTCGAGCGGCAAGTCTGTCTTCGAACGGATCCTTCCCTCAGGATCGCGTACGATGATCGATCCACTTCCGTCGCGAAGTACGCTGAATCGATCAGGAGGAACTTGCTCCTGGCCCTGAAGGGAGGTGACGGAAAGGGTTGTTGCGAGGAGAAAAAGCGAAGCATCGAGCCGACGATTGAACGACATGAAGCCTCCTGAGCCGTGACAGACGGCGGTACGTGTCGTTGGAGTGTACTGACCGGCTTCTCCGTTGTCAATTCTGAGAATAGCGCACCCGGACATGAACGCTCAGCGATGGGCCGTTTTTGGCGTAAAATCGCTATCGGGTCAGTGGAAGTGGTGCTAACTTAATGCGACATTGAAGTACAGGGAGTGCGGACTGAACCACACAGGCCTCACTCGCGAATGCCAGGTAGATCGTACATGGATCTCTTCAAACCTCTCATCGACCTCTACACCGCATCCGGCGCGTACGGCGACCCGATCTTGATCGTGACGTTGGCGCTCATGCTCGTCGGGTCGGTGATGCTCTTCTTCGTACGGCTCATCAAGCGATTCGTGCTCTATTCGATCATCGCCCTCGTGCTTCCGAACGCGATCGGCATTGTCGGGTATCTCGACGAGGCATCAGACGTCAAGGAGGCTGTTGTAGAGCGGGGGGAACAACTGTCGGATGAGGTGCAGGAAGCGATCGACGACCGAGAGCTGTCGGCGCTGTCGTTCGGGTTCATCGGGTCTGCCGTCGCCGTCTCGCTCGGACTGATCGGCATGGTGCGTCTGACCGTTCGCAAGCGGCCGGAGTGATCGCGCGACCCATGCCGGCCGATCCGCTCCACGGAATGACGCTCGAGATGATTCTCCGACACCTCGTGGAGACGATCGGCTGGAAGGAAATGGGAGCGCAGATCAACATCCGGTGTTTCAACGAGCATCCGAGCGTGATCTCGAGCTTGAAATTCCTCCGGAAGACTCCCTGGGCGCGACGAAAGGTCGAAGACCTGTACTTGGATTCGATCAAGAAACGGCAGTAGTGGACCACGGCGGCGGCGGTCGATCAGATCGATCTCGTCGTACCGAGCTGGCGTGGCGCGTACTCCATAGTTACAAACTTCTCAATACTCTCTACTCACTCCTATCCCATGTCCAAGTCTGCTCCCGATGCGCCGCTCAACGTCCGCTGCCCCAACTGCAAGCAGACGAAGGAGCCTGATTTCAACGAGACCACCAAGCGCTACGTCTGTCCGCTCTGCGGAAGCTCCGTCGATGCGCAGGTGATCATTGAAAAGAAGAAGCGCGGCCACAAATTCCGTCCGGGCACGTTCGGACATGAAGACGATCGGATCTGATCCGAACGTGTAGAAGAGGTCCTCCGGGTGGCGTCAGGCCACCACGTCGTTGAAACTTGCTACATGAACGATCGGAACGACGATACCGCGGCTGAACGCCACCGTTCCACGTGGTCCACTGTGCTGTCCACCGGTCTCGTGGTCCTCGCGGTCTGTTTCTTCCTGTTGCTGCGTCTCGCCACCCTCGACATCCATTCCTACGCGTCCAAGCGGCACGGCCAGCTCGTAAGCCGCACGGAGCGTGACGACGGCCTCGACACGCTTTTCCGACGCACCCACCTCTCGCTGACCAGTTCCGACGGCCTTGTCGCAGAATGCGCCATGCTCACTCCGATCGAATGGAGAGCGCCCGTACCGGCATTCATTCTGCTGGGAGGGAAGGTCACGGGGAAGGAAGCGATCAACTACGTGACGGAGCTGAGTGATGCGGTGGTCGTGGCCCTCGACTATCCCTACGCGCCGCGCCATTCGTACAACCTCGTCGACGTCGTGCAAGACCTTCCTGCCGTGCGGCAGGCCATGTTCGATATGGTCCCTTCCGTGATGCTTGCGGTGGACCACGTCACGGGCATGCCAGGGGTGGATACGAACCGGATCGTGCTCGTGGGATACAGCTTCGGTGCGCCCTTCGTCCCCGCCATGATGTCGGTCGATCCCCGTATCGATGTGGCGGTCATGGCGTACGGCGGGGGAAACGTTGCATCCCTCATCTACCACAACGTTCGGCGGACGGAGGGGGCCCTCTTCAGTTCCGTGATCGCCGCGTGCGCCAGGGTCCTGCTTCGGCCGATCGAGCCGGTGCGGTTCGGACCGGATATCGCCCCCCGCTATGTGTTGATGATCAACGGCGAGCAGGACGAACGCATCCCTCGGTCGAACGTCGATGCGCTTTGGAATGCGTTGCGCGAACCACGGGAGCAGACATGGATCCCGTCAGCCCACGTGCATCCGTCGAACGTGGAACTGACCAGGACCATCGTGCGTAGCATGAAGCAGGCGTTAGGCCGGCGCGGATACCTGCCGGCCAGCAACGAGACCCCTCGCACCAACTGACACAGGAAACAACATGCAAAAGCGCTCATTCGGAATACATGTGATCCTGGCGACGCTTGTCATCGTGCTCGTCATCCATCTGCCTGCACTGGATGTAGGCTCCATGACATTGAATGGCGCTCTGCGGGCGTTGCTGTCCGCCCTGCTGACCGGGGCCGTACTCGTCTTCCTGCTGTGGTTCTCGCGGTGGAAGGGGATGGCAGCGCTCGTTGGTACGTGGGCATTCTTCTGGGGCATCGCGCACTTTAATACGCTCAACGAGGCGGTGTTCTTCCAGATCGACATGGGGCCCATTTCGCCGGTTATGTTGCTGGCGGGCAGTGCCGTCGCAGCCGCTGTCGTATCTGCTGCGCTCGTGGTGTTGACGGGCCGATGGAGTTCGGCCGCAGATCCCGGACCGATGCTGATATCCGAGTACACGCCGGCGGGCTGGACCGTGAGGGTCCTGGGGGTGGCGCTCGTCTACGTCGTCTGCTACTTCATTGCCGGGATGATCATCTTCCCCTATGTCCAGCATTTTTACGCCGGACGTCCGATCCCGTCGCCGGGTGAGGTAGTAAGCATGCAGCTGTTCCGGGGATCGGTCTACGCGTTGATCCTGAGCCTCGGCCTTCGCATGATCGCCGTCCCTCGAATGGCCGCGATCCTCTTCTCCGGCGCCGCATTGTCGATCATCGGAGGGGTCTCGGCGCTGCTGCCCGATAATCCATTGCTCCCGGCCGATGTGCGGGCCGTGCACATGGCGGAGATCGGTATCTCGAACTTCGTGTTCGGTGCGCTGGCCGCCCGGGTGCTGATGGGTCCTTCGCGTTCGTGAATCGGGCTGCCGTGACGAAGTAGAGGAGGGGACCGAGCCGTCAGTTGGCGCTCGTTCGTGTCGACGACATCTCGGGGGGAGAAGAGTAGAGCCTGAGCCCGAAGAGAAGGGCAAAGACTGCTGCGACGCCTCCTATGGCCCACACTTCTGCAGGGAGGCCAAATCGCATACCAGATTTCAAGATGGATGCGGCGGTGATGAAGAAGTGCCCGAAGTTGGCCAGCACGATGGGCCGACCGTAGACTCCCCCGATCATACTCCCTCGGCTGAACCAGTCCAGTGCAGCCAGCCCGAGCCACGCCGCACCGAGAACCTGACTGACGAGAGATCCCAGGTTAGAGGTGCTGGCGACCAAACTTCCCAGGAGTTCTGGCGCGAAGAGCAGGACAAGACCGCCGGCGGCCAAAGAGGCCGCGCTCGCCACCAACAGGTATTTGCTCGGAATTGCCACGTATACCTTTCGCGTGTGAGTGGCGCCAGATGAAAGATGTACCATGATGCGGGGAACGGAGGTCATCCCCCTCATCGTCTTGACGCGCCTCCCATACTCAGACGCGTCACGTCCTGCAACTACCTCCGCTCAGACCGCAACTGAACGCAGCTCGGGGCTGGTTTCTCGCCAGATCCAGTAGTACGCGAGACCCAGTCCGAAATCGATGGCCATGCCGCCGGCAAGGAATTCGGTGAGCTCCCGCGGCATCGGCAGCCATAGTACCGCCGCGACGAAGACCCCCGCCGTCAGCAGCTTCGACCAGACGAGGATCATGACCATCGGCCGCATCGTCGCTAGGTGACGCCCGACGGTCAGCGCCACGAACCCGAACATCGTCACCGTCATCAGGTTGAAGTAGATGAAGATGGGATAGAGCGGGTCCGCGATCTTGAGGAGCTGGGGAAGCCACGGGACGAGCAGGGTTATGGGTATGCCCATCGCGAGATTCCAAATGCCTCCGGCGAAGAGGATGCGCCGGTGAACAACGGGGCGGTCCATGCGTGGACTCCTGAGAGATGGAGCGTCATAGTGTGGAAAGATTCCGCTCGTTCCAAATGGTGTCGATCGGAAGTGTCGACGCTGGCCTGGCAACATTCGCTCGAGCGGTCCACTCCAGGCCTCAAACTGGCTCAAAATCGGCTACGAACCTGGACTCGATTGACCGGATGCAGGGACTCCTGGCGAATTGGCCCGAATCTCGTAACTTCTGTCATTCTAATCCGTTAGACAGGAATCTCAAAACGAAGGAGCCCCCCTCATGGCTGGTCTGTACGCTGCGATCCGCAGTTCGAAGTTCTTCCTGTCGCTTGTCACGCTCACCCTCCTTGGTCCATCGCTCGCTGTCGCCCAACGTCCTCATCCCTATCCTGTCGTGCCCGACAAAGGCTATCGCACGGCCGTGGAATCGGGGACACGTACGATGACAGGCGTGCCGGGCCCGAAGTACTGGCAGAACACGGCCGACTACAAGATCCATGTTCGGATCCTTCCTGAACAGAAGCGGCTGGAAGGTCGGGTCATGATCACGTATCGCAACAATTCACCCGATACGCTCCGATCATTGCGCGTGTCGTTGTTGCAGAACATCCATGCCAAAGGAGCGGTCCGTCTCGTGCCGCAAGAGGTGACGGACGGATACGTGCTGAACACCGTGATCGTCAACGGCGATCGATTGAAAGAAGGGGGCCGGACGGGCGCACGCTACATGGTCAACGGCACGACCCTCACGATCATGCCGACAACCCCCACCGCGCCGAAGGGGACAGCTTCGATCGATATCGACTTTGCCTACAAGGTCCCGCAGGGCGGCATCTCGGGACGCATGGGGTACGACACGGACAGCTTGTTCTATTTTGCGTACTGGTATCCGCAAATGCTGGTCTTCAACGATGTCGTCGGCTGGCAGGACGATGCCTTCCTCGGCGGAGCGGAGTTCTACGCGGACGACGCGAACTACGATTACCAGGTGGACATGCCTGACGATTGGCTGCTCCACGGCACGGGCGTGCTCCAAAACCCGAAGGAGACGCTGTCGGACGAGACGATCAAACGGCTGGCGATGGCCGAGAAGAGCGACGCGACGGTGCGCATCGTCGGTCCGGAGGACTTCGGCAAGGCGACCCGTCGCGGACCGAACGGGTGGCTGACGTGGAAGTTCAAGGCCGATAACGTGCGCGACGTCGCGTTCGTGGCGACGCGCTCGTCGATCTGGGAAGGGGCACGCACGGCCGTGGGCGACCGCAACAAGGACGGCAAGACCGACTACGTCACGTGCCACGCCTTCTGGCGGCCGGCGTATTTCCGATGGGCCCGCTCCGTCGAATACACGCAGAAGTCGATCGCGTTCCTTTCGGAATTCACCGGTCTGCCGTACCCCTGGCCGCACATGACGGCCGTCGAAGCCGACAAGATCATGGGGGGCGGCATGGAGTATCCGATGATGACCCTCATCGGCGGCTACAACAACGCGGGCGACATGGGGCTGCTCGGCGTGACCGCGCACGAAGAGGCGCATATGTGGGTGCCCATGATCGTGAACGTGGATGAACGGCGATACGGTTGGATGGACGAAGGCACGACGTCGTTCCATACCGACGAAGCCATGCGTTCGATCCCGCCCGATTCGCTGCGTCCGAAGCCCGACAGTCGGTTCGCCGGGTATCTCCAGCTTGCCCGGATGGAAGGGGAAGGGGAGATCATGCGGTGGTCGAACTTCCACTACGGCGGCTTCGCCTACGGCGTGGCGTCGTACCCGAAGCCGGCGTCGATCCTGCACATGTTCCGGGGCGTGCTGGGCGAAGAGATGTTCCTCAAGGCGTTCCGAACGTACCTGAAGACCTGGGCGTTCAAGCACCCGTATCCGTGGGATATGTTCA
The DNA here is from genome assembly GCA_964473365.1 of uncultured Ignavibacteriaceae bacterium. Classification (GTDB taxonomy): domain Bacteria; phylum Bacteroidota; class Ignavibacteria; order UBA10030; family UBA10030; genus 2-02-FULL-55-14. The sequence goes on along the minus strand of CAYYOV010000055.1, from coordinate 341 downwards.
ACACGTTCTCGGCCGTGAGCGGCAAGAATCTCGATTGGTTCATCCGGTCGTGGTACTATGAGACATGGACGCTCGACCAGGCCGTGGCCGACGTCAAAGCGACGACAACCGGAACGGAGATCACGATCGAGGACAAGGGATGGGTGCCGATGCCGGTTCTCCTGACCGTGACCCGCGACAACGGTTCAACAGAGCAACTACGGATCTCAGAGGAAGAGTGGCTGGCGGGAAAGACGAAGACGGTGGTCACTCTGAAGCCCGGTTCTCCGGTGGTCAAGGTGGAGATCGATCCGGCCTACTACTTTGCCGATATTGACCGAATGAACAACGTGTGGGCTAAA
>CAYYOV010000054.1:0-13974 GCA_964473365.1 uncultured Ignavibacteriaceae bacterium | reverse complement strand
GCTTCTTCTTGTTCTACGTGGGCGTCGGCGGTTTCGACAACAAGATCGTCGACGGACTGGTCAATCTGGTGGCAACGGTGGCGGGATTCACCGGGATCGTCGTCCGACGCCTCCAGACAGGCAGGGTCCAGACGTATCTGGCATTCGTCCTGCTCGGCGTCATGGTCTTCTTCCTCTGGTTCAACTGAGCGCGACTTTTAACGAGTTTTCTAGGAGCGGAATCACATGGCATTCTTGGGCATCGGCGTACTGACCTGGCTGACGTTCCTCCCCATCCTCGGCATGCTGATCGTGCTCGTCCTCCCCAAGCGGTCGGACGAGACGGTCAAGTGGACCGCCCTGGCGATCACGGGACTGCAGGTGGTCCTGGCCGTCATGGTCTACTTCAACTTCCGGCCTGACCTCGCGGGCATCAACGATGCCGGATCGATGCAGTTCGTCGAACGAGCGGTGTGGATCGACATCCCGAGCACTTCGTGGATCGGACGCATCCAGATCGACTACTTCCTGGGCATCGATGGACTGTCCTTCCCGATGGTCCTTCTGACGGCGCTCATCAGCTTCATCGCCGTCATCGCCTCCTGGAAGATCGACAAGGCCCTGAAGGGCTACATGGCCATGCTCCTCCTGCTCGACACGGGCATGATGGGCGTGTTTGTCGCGCTCGACTTCTTCCTGTTCTACGTGTTCTGGGAAGTGATGCTGCTTCCGATGTATTTCCTGATCGGCATCTGGGGAGGACCCCGGCGTGAGTACGCAGCGATCAAGTTCTTCCTCTACACATTGCTCGGCAGCGTGCTGATGTTGCTCGCAATGATCGCGCTCTACTTCAGCGTAACGGTCCCCGATGCGTTGACGGGCGAGCGGATCCATACCTTCAACATGCTTGCGATGATGGACCCGGCCAACTATGAGGCCGGCTCGCTCCTCGCCGGCGCAGGGACAGCCTTCCGCCAGCTGGCGTATGTCGGCCTGTTCATCGGCTTCGCGATCAAGGTCCCGATCTTCCCGTTCCACACCTGGTTGCCCGATGCGCACGTGGAGGCGCCAACGGCCATCAGCGTCATCCTTGCTGGCGTGCTCCTCAAGATGGGGACCTACGGGATCCTGCGCATCTGCTATCCCATGTTCCCGGAGGTGGCTCAGGCGTGGGTGGTGCCCTTGGCCATCCTGGCCTTCATCAACATCGTGTATGGCGCCCTATGCGCTATGGCGCAACAAGACTTCAAGAAGCTTATCGCCTATTCGTCCGTCAGTCATATGGGCATCGTGCTGCTCGGCATGGCCTCGATGAACTCGCAGGGGATGCTGGGAGCGGTGTTTCAGATGTTCAATCACGGGACCATCACCGCGATGCTCTTCTTGATCGTGGGCGTCATTTACGACCGCGCACACACCCGGGACCTCAACGCCTTCGGTGGCTTGGCGCTGACCATGCCGAAATACACGGGCATCATGACGGTCGCCTTCTTCGCAGCCCTCGGCCTGCCCGGTCTGAGTGGTTTCATCTCGGAGGCCTTCTCGTTCCTGGGCGCTTTCCAGAATGAACAGATCCGCGTCATCACGATCGCTTCCACGCTCGGGATCGTTCTGACGGCCGCCTACATGCTCTGGACGCTGCAGCGTGTGTTCCTCGGCCAGAAGAACGAGAAGTGGGGAACGATGCCCGATATCAACGGGCGTGAACTGGCAGCGCTCGTGCCGCTCGGCGTGATCGTCCTTGCACTCGGGATCTACCCGTCGTTGTTGTTGTCGTCCATGAGCACGTCCCTGAACCATTTGATCGAGATCGTCCGCGCCGGAGGGCAGGCGGTCGCACTTCTGCCCTGACGGCCCGGGAGGCCCTGGTGTTCCATGGTTGAATCCGTTCTTCAGAATCTTACCTACTTCGTCCCCGAGACGACGCTGGTCGTGACCTTCTGCGTCGTCCTCCTCGCCGACGTTCTGTCGAAGGGCCATCCGCGTATTCCGTGGCTCTTTGGCCTGATCGGCGTCGTCGCAGCCGGCGTGTTCGCCACCCAGCAGGGCGGCCTGAACCGGCCCGCGTTCGACCTGATGATCGTCGTCGACCCATTCAGCGTCTTCTTCAAGGTGCTCGTGGCGGCGACCTCGACGCTGATCTTCCTCATGTCCCTCTGGTCGGAAGAGGTGAAGGCGTCAGCCCGCCGGATGGGCGAATACTCCGCCCTTCTCGTGTCGGCGACACTGGGCATGTTCCTCATGGCAGGCGCGACGAATCTGCTGATGATCGTACTGGCTCTCGAGCTGACCGGACTCTCCTCGTACGTGCTCTCGGGATACACGAAAGAGGCCGGCGATTCGAGCGAAGCGTCACTCAAGTACATCCTGTTCGGTGCCGTATCGACGGGCATCATGCTCTACGGCATCTCGCTCCTCTACGGTCTGACGGGTGCCACCGATCTCATCGGTATCCGCCTCGCGTTGCAGTCGCAGGGGTCCGGCCATTCGCCGCTCTTGCTCATCTCCAGCATCATGATCCTCGCCGGATTTGGCTACAAGATCTCAGCAGTCCCGTTCCATTTCTGGACGCCCGACGTCTATGAAGGCGCTCCGATCACCGTGACCGCGTTCCTCTCTGTGGCATCGAAGGCGGCCGGTTTTGCGATGATGATCCGGTTCCTGGTCAGCACGGCCACGCCCACGCTCGGGGTCGATGTAATGGCCCTGGTCCAGACGTTCGAATGGCCCAAGCTCATCGCTGTCCTGTCGGTCCTGACGATGACGCTCGGGAATCTCGTCGCGATCCCGCAGAACAACCTCAAGCGCCTCCTCGCATATTCGAGCATCGCGCATGCCGGCTACATGCTCATGGCCGTGGTGGTCTTCAGTCAGAATGGCATCGCCGCTGTGCTGATCTATTTCGTCGTCTACATGTTCATGAACCTGGGCGCGTTCTATCTGGTAATGCTCATCGCCGGTGCGACGGGGAGCGAGGACATCGATTCCTACAAAGGGCTCGGTCATCGTGCGCCACTCGTCGGCGTCTCGCTCGTCATTTTCCTTATCTCGCTGACCGGCCTTCCCCCGACGGCAGGGTTCATCGGGAAGCTGTACGTCTTCTCAGCGCTCCTCGACGGGAAATGGATCTGGCTGGCCCTCGTGGGGGCCGTCAACAGCGTCATTTCCCTCTACTACTATGTACGTGTCATCCGGAACATGTATCTTCGGGATCCGGAGGCCACGCAATCGCCTGTGATCTTGTCCGGTGGTCAGACGGTGTTCCTGATGATCTTCCTGATCCCAACCCTCGTCCTGGGGCTGTACTTCGCTCCGCTCGTCGATTGGGCCCACTCGTCTGTGATGTTGTTCGGCATTCGATGACAGGGACGGCATGAATACGGCGCCAGTCTACGTGTTGTTGGTCGACGACGAGGATGCCTTGGTGGGGATCCTCGCGTCACAACTGACCGACCAGTTCGGCTATGTGACACGCGTTGCGCACGACGGTCAGGAGGCCATCGACCTGCTCGAGAAAGGTGATGCCCGGCCGAGTCTCGTCATCAGCGACTATGACATGCCGAACGTGAACGGGCTCGAGCTGGTCCAATGGATCAAGGACCACCAGCTGGGGATCCCGGTCATCATGCTGACTGCTGCAGGAAGCACCGCGATCGAAGCGGAGGCCGTTCGAGCGGGGGTCTACGACTACCTGCGGAAGGAGACACTGGACCTCCCGCGGTTGGGGATCACGATCCAGTCGGTCCTCGAGCGACGACGGCTGCGGGTGATGGAGGAGGGAGAAAAGGATCGCTTGAAGGAGGCCTCGGCCAACCAGGCAGCGACCGACCGCCTGCACTCAGTGGTCACCCACCTCCAACCTTCGCTGATGGATGGTTTCGCGTCCCTTCACGCCGGCTTGGACCTCTTGCACCAACGAACGAGCGCGCTGGCCGTCGACGACCGAAAGTCATGTGACGACCTTCTCCAGCGCCTTCATAGTGAGGTGCAGACATTGGAAGGGACGATGAGGACATTCCTTGAATTGTATTCTCTGACCTCGTCTCACCATACACACCTGGAGCGCATCGAGCAGCTGCTCGAGCATACGAAGTCCGCCCGACGGACCTGACGATCAAGCAAGTCTCGGAACGATCGAAAACAGCGAACGGCCCCGATGGGGCCGTTTTGCATTGTACGGGTAGACGCAGGCGGAGTTCTTACGGGAGTTTGATCCGGTCACAGATCAACCGGATGCCCTCAAGCACGAGCGCCGGTTCGTGATGGCTGATCGCAGTGGAATGTTGACGGAGGAAGGATGAGAACCCGCCCGTTGCGATGACCGTTGGTGCCTTCCCAGCTTCGGCCGTGATGGCCTGCACCAATCGTCGGACCATCCCTTCCGTGGCGTCGATAGCGCCGTAGAGGATGCCTGATTGCATGCTCCCGACAGTGTCGCGGCCGATCACTCCGGTCGGAAGCGTCAGGTCCACCCGGGGCAGCTTGGCTGCTCTCCGGTGGAGGTCAGCGGCTGATGTTTCGACGCCGGGCGCGATGACGCCGCCCCAGTAGTCCCCGTTCGGGCCGACGACGTCGTAGGTGGTCGCCGTACCAAAATCGACGATGATCAACGGACCCCCGTACTTACGGAATCCCGCGATCGCATTGCACAGACGATCGGCGCCGACGGCCGAGGGATCGTTGTACAAGATGCGGAAGCCAAGGTCGAGACCCCCATGAATGACGACCGGTTCGAAATGGAACGTGTCCCTGGCCATCCGTTCGTACGATCCGGTGAGGGGAGGGACCACCGAGGCAATCCCGACCCGGTCGATGGCCGTCAGGTCGAATCCGGCGTCACGCAACAGTGATCGGACAGCGACGGCGACCTCGTCCGCCGTACGCCGATCGTGCGTCGTAAGGCGCCATTCAGCGGCCAGGCGCTCGCCGTCGAATACGCCGATGACGGTGTGGGAATTGCCAATATCGATCGCGAGCAGCATAGCCATCAGGTGGTCAGGTCAGAAATGGTCACGTCTCCGGCGTAGACGGTCGTGGTGTGGGCCCCGTGCCGGACCATAAGCCCACCATCGTCACTCAAGCCTACGGCGGTCCCGTCAAGATGAAGGCCGGCTCCCCGAACGGCGACAGGCCGGCCAAAGGTTGTGCAGCGTTCCGTCCACGAGCGGAGCATGGCGTACCCCCCGTCCTCGAGCGAACGGTCATACAGATCCTCGATCGAAAGCATGAGTTCCTGGAACAGGTGCGTGCGGTCGTGGATCGACCCGGTCTCGTTGCGGAGCGACGTGGCCCGACCTTGGAACTCCGGCGGAAAGTGCTGCTGATTTACGTTGAGACCGATCCCTCCTACGCACAGGGGCTTGTCGACCGTCCCGGCCGACTCGAGCAAGATTCCGCAGCACTTTCGTCCCGCGATCAGGAGGTCGTTCGGCCATTTCGTTGCAACCTCCAGGCCTGTTACCCTGCGCACGGCACGAGCAGAGGCCTCAGAGAGGAGATAGGTCCACCTCCACAGTGGGAACTCTCGTCCTGATCCGAGGAGCACGGAGAAAAGCAGGTTTGTCCGCGGCTCAGAATTCCACGGCCGGCCAAGGCGACCTCTGCCGGCTGTCTGGTGGTCGGCGATGATCACGGTCCCGAGCGGATTGCCAATGTCGGCCAGTGCGCGGGCACACGCGTTCGTCGAGTCGATCTCGTGAAAAACGAACAGCTTGCGGCCGAAGGCGCGCGTCTTCAACCCGTCGAGCAATGCGACTTTGTCGAGCGGCGTGTTCACAACCCCGTGGACGGCTTGCGATTGAGGCCACCCGGCTTCTGGGCAACACTCCAACCTGTGGCGTAGATGAGACGTGCGATCGACGCCATCCGATCGTACAGGATCTTGTCGGGAGTGTCGGTCGGTTGATGGTAGTCGGCGTGGGTGCCGGTAAAGAAGAAGACGACGGGGATGCCGTTCTTGGCGAAATTGTAGTGATCGCTTCGCCGATAGAATTGGTTCGGATCGTTCTCGTCGTTGTATGTATAGTCGAGGTTCAAACGCGATGTTTGGTCGTTCGCGGCCTTCAACACACTGTCCAGCTCCGCGCTGATCTTGTCGGATCCGATGACGTAGACATAGTTCGGATCGTTCTTCGGCTCATACTTCGTATCCATTCGGCCCAGCATATCGGCATTGAGGTCAGCGACCGTTCGCTCGAGCGGGATCAGCGGGTGGCTGACATAGTAGGTCGATCCGAGCAGTCCCTTCTCTTCTCCGGTGACGGTCATGAAGAGGATGCTGCGTTTCGGTTTGATCGGATTCGTTGCGAACGCTTCTGCGATCTCCATGACCGTGGCCGTACCCGTTGCGTCGTCGTCGGCACCATAATAGATCACGCCGGACTTGGTCTTGCCCATGTGATCGTAGTGTCCAGTGAACACGACGACTTCATTCTTCAATGTGGGATCGGAGCCTTCCAGGAGGCCGGCGACGTTCTCTGTCTGCCGCGTTTCGCGAATGATGGCGTTCCGGACAGTGACGGAGATCTGGTCGAGGAACACCGGTTGGAACACGCTGTCGCGAATGGCTTGTGTGCGGAGCTCGGCGAGCGACCGACCGGCAGCGCGAAGCATTCTATCGGCCGCCTCGGCCGAAAGGAGCCCACGCACCTGGTTCTGCGTCATGCGGGGGGTGGTCGGAGCGGCGTCCTTGAGACGCATTTGGCCCTTGTCCATGCCGAAACCGGCAAGCATCTCGTAGATGCGGGCAAAACTGGTACGGCCCGTGTCATCGGCTACGGAGAGCACCACCGTCACGCCAGAATCTCGGCGCGAAGCGAACATCCGCATCATCGGAGCGTTCGCGCTGGTGTCGCCAACCTGTTGACGGGTTCCGAGCAAGGCAACCACGATCTTCCCGGCTACCATTGGTCGAAGCTCTGGGGATATCCGCGTATCGACGTAGCCGACGAACACGATGGATGATGTGACCGTCGTGTCCTTCATGGAAAGCGTCATGAAATCCTGACCCCAGGGAAGCTTCCAGGCTTCGTTTGCATTCACGACCAGGTTTGACCGGCTGGGGTCAACCCGTGTGACCTCGACGTCAAATGGCTGAAGGTAGCTTCCTGCGGGGCCCAGCGGTTTCAGTCCAAGGTGCTGGAAATGAGAGGCGATGTATGCTGCTGCGCGATGTTGGCCGAGCTCAGCCGTTTCGCGTCCCTCAAGGCTGTCTGACGCCAGCACATATACGTGAGCCTTCAGATCTGCAGCGTTGATCGATTCATATCCGGTTTTGGCATCCTTGTCAAATGACTGAGCGCCAAGAGTCGTCGCAATAACGAAGAGGCAAAAGAAGGTCTTCAAAGAAGTCTCCTTGGATTGGGCCGAACGAACGATGAACATAGACAAATTCGAGCCAGAATTCAACTGAGAAGATTCAGCCATAATGGCATTAATTCACGCATTATGTCAGAACGTTCAGTCATTATAATGCCAAACAGGCATGACAATATGCCATATTGTGATTTTCGCGCCTGGTATATGGCGGCTTTTCGACCATTTTCACCGTTTTTGACTCTGGCACAAGGATTGGAATAGTATGGACAGACAACAATCCATTCTACGAGGAGAGATGCAATGTTGATCCGTTTCGAGGTTCCGTCCGTCGATCAGCTGTTTGAGCCTTCGGCTTTGGCGGTTGCCGCGGTTCCCAACGCCGACGTCATCGAGAATGAAGAATACTCCGTGGTCTTGATGGAAATGCCGGGAGTCGAGAAGTCGTCGGTCAAGGTCGTGTTTGAACGTGGGATCCTTACGGTCACCGGTGAGCGGAAGCCCCTTGAAGTGCCCGAAAAGGCCCGCATCATCATGCAGGAGCAGGTAAATGGCGTGTATAGCCGTTCGATGCGCGTCCACCATCCCGTCGAAGCCAGCAGCATCAGCGCAACCCTCGAGAACGGGCTGCTGCGCATCGTCCTCCCGAAGGCTGAGATTGCGAAGCCGCGGGTGATCGAGGTTCGCTGAGGCGTGCAGGAGGGAATCATGGAACGTTCAAATGCTATCACGGTCTACCGGAATGGCGCCGGCCTGCCGGCCCAACGGCCCCAGGCACTGCCTGTGGTGGCAACGCCGGTGGCGGATATTATCGAGACAGACGCCGAGTTCCTTCTTCGGCTCGACCTTCCCGGGGCGTCTCGCGAGACCATCCGCGTGTCGGTGCAGCAGGGAACATTGATCATCGCGGCTGAGATACAGGATTCTGGTTCGGTCGCCGCCCGGACCGTCCATCGAGAGATCCTGTGGAACCAATACGAACGTCGTTTCAACCTGGGGAAGGGCATTGATGAAGAGCATATCACCGCCGAGACGCAACACGGCGTCTTGACCGTGCATGTGCCGAAATCCGATGTCCTCCGCGCCCGGGAGATCCCGGTGCGCTGATCGGCGGAAGGTCCGCCTGTCACCAACAACCATCAACCGATCCATGAGAGGGTAACGCCATGTCACTCATTCGTTGGAACCCGACGCGCGAGGGGTCCGCGTGGCCCTCTGAGATGCTGAGCATTCAGAGGGAAATGAACCGCCTGTTCGATTCGTTCTTCCGGAACGACGAGCCCGCCGCCGGCCTGTCGATGTGGACGCCGGCCGTCGATATCATCGAACGGGACACGGAGTACGAGGTCCGGATGGAATTGCCGGGCGTGCGTAAGAACGACGTCCGCATCACCATCGAGAACAACGTGCTCACGATCCGGGGCGACAAGAAGCAAGAGTCGGACCAGGAAGAGAAGGGCTATCGACGCATCGAGCGTTCGTTTGGCTCCTTCCAGCGTTCGTTCTCCCTGCCGACGACGGTCCGGTCCGAGAAGATCGAAGCGGCCGTCGCTGAAGGCGTCCTGACTGTTCGCCTCCCGAAGGCCGAGGAAGCCCGGCCAAAGGAGATCGAGGTCAAAGTACAGTAACGTCCGTTCTGTCGGACGGCGGAGGCGGGGCGGCTCACGGGTGGGTGGACCGGCCCCGACCTCCGTGCATCATAGTCACGCAGCCACCCATGCATCGCCGACCCTGTCCGGGCGGCACATTAGAAAGAGGTATCGATCATGGCAGGAAAATCCGGAAAGATCATTGGCATTGACCTCGGAACTACGAATTCCGTCGTCGCCGTCATGGAAGGGAACGACCCCGTTGTCATCGCCAACGCCGAAGGCGCACGCACGACCCCATCGGTCGTCGGGTTCGCCAAGTCGGGCGAGCGGCTTGTCGGCGCCGCGGCGAAGCGGCAGGCTGTCACGAACCCTCAGAATACGGTCTTCTCGATCAAACGCTTTATGGGCCGCTTCCACGACGAAGTGAACGAGGAGATGAAGCTCGTCCCGTACAAGGTCGTGAAGGGCGACAACAATACGGCCCGTGTGCAGGTGAGCGACCGTGTCTATTCTCCGCCGGAGATCTCGGCCATGGTGCTCCAGAAGATGAAGCAGACGGCAGAAGACTACCTGGGAGGTCCTGTCACCGAGGCTGTGATCACGGTCCCTGCGTACTTCAATGACGCGCAACGGCAAGCCACCAAGGAAGCGGGCGAGATCGCCGGGCTGAATGTCCGTCGTATCGTGAACGAACCGACGGCAGCAGCCCTTGCGTACGGCCTCGACAAGAAGCACAAGAACAGCAAAGTGGCCGTCTTCGACCTCGGTGGCGGCACGTTCGATATCTCGATCCTTGATCTGGGGGACGGTGTCTTCGAAGTGAAGTCCACGAACGGCGACACGCACCTGGGCGGCGACAACTTTGACATGCGCATCCTCGAATGGATCGCGGATGAGTTCAAGAAGACCGACGGGATCGACCTGCGGAAGGACCCGATGGCATTGCAGCGCCTCCGCGAAGCGGCGGAAAAGGCCAAGATGGAACTGTCGCAACTCCAGCAGACGGAGATCAACCTTCCGTTCATCACGGCCACGGCCGACGGTCCGAAGCACCTGAACCTTTCGCTCTCGCGGGCCAAGTTCGAACAACTCGTCGACGACCTGGTCCAGCGGTGCGTAACCCCGACCAAAAAGGCCCTTGAGGATGCTGGGCTTTCGCCGTCTCAGATCGATGAGGTCATCCTCGTCGGAGGCATGACCCGCGTTCCGCGCATTCAACAGCTTGTCAAAGAGATCTTCGGGAAGGAAGGCCACAAAGGTGTCAATCCCGACGAAGTTGTGGCTGTGGGTGCCGCGATCCAAGGCGGCGTGCTCGCTGGCGATGTGACCGACGTCCTGTTGCTTGACGTCACTCCGCTGACGCTCGGCATCGAGACCCTCGGTGGCGTCATGACGCCGATGATCCAGGCGAACACGACCATTCCGACCCGGAAGAGCGAGGTCTACTCGACGGCGTCCGACAGCCAGCCATCAGTGGAGATCCACATCCTTCAGGGCGAACGCCCGATGGCCAACGACAACCGTACGCTGGGACGATTCCACCTGGACGGCATTCCGCCCGCACCCAGAGGCGTTCCGCAGATCGAAGTGACGTTCGATATCGACGCCAACGGCATCCTGCATGTGTCGGCCAAAGACAAAGCGACCAACAAGGAACAGAGCATTCGCATCACGTCGTCGAGCGGCCTCAGCAAGGACGAGGTCGACAAGATGAAGGCCGATGCGCAGGCACATGCGAGCGAGGACAAGAAGCGTAAAGAAGAGGTCGAGACGAAGAATCAGGGAGACACGCTGGTCTTCCAGACTCGGAAGCAGATGACCGAGTTGGGTGACAAGCTTCCGGCTGACGCCAAAGGACGCCTCGAGACTGCTACGAACGAGCTTGAGACGGCGGTGAAAGCGGGCAACCTCGCGGATATCAAGTCAAAGACCGAGGCCCTGAATGCCATCTGGAACGAAGCCTCCTCGAAGATGTACGAGGCGACGCGTACACAGCAGGCACCTCCGCCAGGCGATGGTCCCCAACAGGGCCCGCAGGGAGGTCCGCAAGGCGGACAAGGCGGCGAAGGTGGGAAGAAGGTCGAGAATGCCGACTTCGAGGTGGTCGACGACAAATGACCTGCGTCGTCGAATGCGAAAGGAACACCGGCAAAGAAGTACACAAGGGCGAGGGTCAACCTCGCCTTTGTGTTGAAAGGCCCATACGATGAACTTCAACAAATTCACGATCAAATCTCAGGAAGCGGTCCAACAAGCCCAGGAGATCGCAACCTCCTATGGCCATCAGACGCTGGAGCCCGAGCACCTGCTTGCGGCCCTCGTTCAGGACGCTGACGGTCTGGTTCCTGTTCTGCTACAGAAGGCAGGTGCGAATGCGTCGTTCTTAAAGATCAAGGTCCACGAGGCTCTCGAGCGCCTCCCCAAGGTGCAAGGTGCGTCGCTGTCAGCATTGCACCCGTCCCCCCCGTTGCTGCGAACGATTGAAAAGGCGCAGACGGCCGCGGGTGAACTCAAGGACGAATACATCAGCACCGAACACCTTCTTCTGGGTCTGCTGGAGGCGGATGTCGCCATAGAACGGATCTTGCGCGATCAGGGGCTGACAAAGGACCTCGTCCTCAAAGCACTCAAGAGCGTGCGTGGGTCGCAACGCGTCACCGACCAGACGCCGGAGGAGAAGTTCCAGGCGCTGGAGCGATTCAGCCGCGACCTGAATGACCTTGCCCGCCGCGGGAAACTCGACCCTGTCATCGGGCGGGAGGACGAGATCCGCCGCGTTCTCCAGGTGCTTTCGCGGCGGACAAAGAACAATCCCGTCCTGATTGGAGAGCCCGGTGTCGGCAAGACGGCCATCGCGGAGGGCCTCGCGCATCGGATCGTTTCAGGAGACGTCCCGGAGGGTCTCCGCTCCAAACGGATCATGGCGCTCGACATGGGAGCCCTCGTGGCCGGCACGTCATTTCGCGGCCAGTTCGAGGAACGGCTGAAGGCCGTTCTCAAAGAGGTGAGCGAGTCGAACGGTGAGATCATTTTGTTCATCGATGAGCTGCACACGCTCGTCGGGGCCGGGGCCGCCCAGGGTGCGGTCGATGCGGCAAACATGCTGAAACCAGCCCTGGCCCGGGGTGACCTCCGGGCGATCGGGGCGACGACGATCGACGAATACCGCCAGCACATTGAAAAGGATCCGGCGCTCGAGCGCCGATTCCAGCCGGTCCTTGTCGAAGAGCCTTCGGTCGAAGATACCGTCTCGATCCTGCGCGGGCTCAAGGAGCGATACGAGGTACATCATGGCGTGCGCATCACGGATGGCGCCATCGTCGCTGCCGCTCAGCTGAGTCACCGGTACATTTCTGACCGATTCCTTCCCGACAAGGCCATCGACCTGGTCGATGAAGCGGCCTCGAAATTGCGGATCGAGATCGATTCGCTTCCGGAGGAGCTTGATTCCGTGGAGCGAAAGGTCCAACAGCTCGAGATCGCCCGGGAAGCGGTGCGACGTGAGAAAGACGAGGCGTCTCGCGACCGTCTCGAAGCGATCGAGCGGGAATTGGCCGAACTCAATACTGAGCGGACGACGCTCAGGGCACATTGGGCCCAGGAAAAGGAGCTCATCCAATCCCTTCGGAGCATGAAAGAAGAGATCGAGCGGGCAAAGAATGAGGCTGAGCAGGAAGAACGGAGGGGCAATCTCGGTCGTGTTGCCGAGCTTCGATATGGTGTGATCGACGGTCTGACGAAACAACTCGAGGCCGCGTCACGTCGCCTTGTCGAGGTTCAGAAACATCAGAAGATGTTGAAAGAAGAGGTGGACCCGGAGGACATCGCTGAGATCGTCGCAAAATGGACCGGGATCCCTGTCCAACGGATGCTGGAAAGCGAGCGGGCAAAACTGCTCCATTTGGAGGACCGGCTGCACGAACGGATCGTGGACCAGACGGACGCCGTGCGGGCAGTTGCTGAAGCGATCCGACGATCACGAGCCGGATTGCAGGACGAGAAACGGCCGATCGGATCGTTCATCTTCCTTGGGAGCACGGGTGTTGGGAAGACCGAGCTGGCCCGGGCGTTGGCAGAATTCCTCTTCAATGACGAGTCGGCGCTCGTGCGGATCGACATGAGCGAATACATGGAGAAGTTTTCTGTGTCACGGCTGATCGGCGCGCCTCCGGGGTATGTCGGCTATGATGAAGGGGGACAATTGACGGAGGCCGTTCGCCGGAAGCCGTATGCCGTCGTCTTGCTCGACGAGATCGAAAAGGCCCACCCCGAAGTCTTCAACGTGCTGCTCCAGTTGCTCGACGAGGGTCGGTTGACGGACAGCAAAGGACGGACGGTCAATTTCCGTAATACGATCGTCATCATGACGTCGAACCTGGGATCGCATCTCATCCAGGAGAAGATCGGTCAGATGAACGAAGCGAACCGTGAGGATCTGCTCGGCGATCTGCGGATGAACCTGTTCGAGCTTCTCCGGCAGACACTGCGCCCGGAATTCCTGAACCGGATCGACGAAGTGATCATGTTCAAGCCACTGACGGCGGACGAGTTGCGACTGATCGTGCGCCTTCAGCTGGTCGGGCTCCGACGGACGCTTGAAGGACGCTCGATCACGCTCAGGATCGATGAGGAGGTGGAGGCGTGGCTGGCAAACCGTGGCTACGATCCCGCTTTCGGCGCCCGGCCGCTGAAGCGGGTGATCCAGCGTTATCTCATCAACGGATTGTCGGAACGGCTGCTTGCAGGTGACGTCGTCGATGGTGATACGGTCGACATTCGACTCGATCGGCGTGGATTCATCGAATTCGTCCCAGTCGTCAGGGCCGAGGCCGTCTGATCGTTGCTAAACGCCTTCGAGGAGCGCCGTCGGGATCTGCCCGACGGCGCTGTTTCTTTTGAGGCACATGCCAGTGGCGAAATACTTCCATACCTTAGAGCGCCAATGAGTTGTAAAATCGTTCTCCACAATCTCGGAGGTTGAGATGGACATCAGGCAACAGGGCACCAAAGGATTGAATTTCGTCCGTGAATTCAAGGCCTTTGCCATGCGGGGCAATGTCGTCGACCTTGCGGTCGGTATCGTCATCGG
>CAYYOV010000053.1:0-14309 GCA_964473365.1 uncultured Ignavibacteriaceae bacterium | reverse complement strand
AACGGGGATGCTATGCCGGCCCTGGTGTTCTCGGTAGAAGTCCGTCACGATCCGGGCGCGTTCGACGCTAATGGACGGAACGGCATCGAGGCTTTCTTGACGCAGCCGCTGGGTTCGGGCGTTCACGGCTGACCTCCGATGGTCGTTGTCAGCCCACGGCTGCGGAAGTGAACAGCCAGCTCGTCCATGCGTGCGTCGTCCGGCGTGGAGGTGTTCTGCAACGGATAGTCGAGGCCGATGCGCGGGAACTTGCCGGCCCCGGTCGAGTGATACGGCAGCAAATCCACCTGACGGATGCCGGCGAGCGAAGCGACGAATGCTGCTGTTGCGCCCAGGTTTTCCGCGTCATCATTGAACCCCGGAATGACGGGTATCCGGATGCGAATGTTCGAATGGGCCTCGGACAGGGAGAGGAGGTTCTTGAGGATGGACTCGTTCGGGACGCCGGTCGCTCGTCGATGGCGCTCGCTGTCGATGAGCTTCAGATCGTACAGAATGAGGTCAGCATGCGCAGCGGCAGCGGCGAGGTCGGACCACCGCGCGTATCCGCAGGTGTCGAGCGCCGTATGGACTCCGGCGGAATGGAGCTGTCGCATGGCTTCAGTCACGAACGCTGCCTGCACGAGCGGCTCGCCCCCGGAAAAGGTCACGCCCCCTCTGGACTCGTCGAAGAATACCCGGTCACGCATGACGGAGGCGACCAGCGTCTCAACATCCATCGACGCACCGACCTCCTGCAACGCACCAGACGGACACTGTTCGACGTCGTCATGGCCGCGACCGACGACGACCGGATCGGCCAGCTCATCGTCACTGCAACGACCGCAGCGGATGCATCGGTTCGGGAGGCGGACAAATTCGGGGCGGGGGGATCTGCTCTCGGGATTATGGCACCACGCGCACACGAGCGTGCATCCCTTGAGGAAGACCGTGGTCCGGATCCCGGGACCATCATGCAGCGAGAACCGTTGGATGTTGAACACGATCCCGGTGAGCGTCGCCGCGGTCATCGTCACGACCGGACGTTGACCTCCGTCGATCGCAGGCCTACTTTCCACCGAACCGGTCCTCGACGACCCGCTGGATCGCCTCACCCATGGCCCGCTGTTTTGCGGGATCCTGCAGCAGCGCCCGGCTGACCTGGTTGTCGCCGATCTCGAGCAACACGCGGTAGGGCGCGGCGTTCACGTTCTCGTCGAGACTGAAGAAGGCGAGCTTCCCCGTCGTTTGGCAGCGGTAGTCGTTCCGTCCCGTGGAGCTATCGAGCCAGACCCCGCGGTTTTCGAGGCCGGTCACGTCGGCGACAGCGGCGATGAGTTCTGCGACGAATTCGCGGTTCGCCGGCTCAAATCGGTCGCCTTCGTGAACGTAGCCCCAGATGGCATTCCGGTTCGTGCCGCCGTTGTTATGGATAGAGATGAAAACGTGCGGACCGATCTCGTTCGCGCGCTTCAGCTCCCAGGCGTAGCCCGTGAGCGAATCGCCGACCACACGTGAGGTATGCTCCACCATCGTGTTGCTGCCGCGGCGGGCATAGCGCAACCCAGCCACGTCGTGACTCCAGACCTTGTGCGTAATGACCGTCCCGGAGTTCGACGCGATAGCAGCGTCGGCGATGGCATTGCAGACGGCGGCTTCGCTAAAGTCGCGGCCGGTGTCGGTCTGATGCGACGGCTGGTAGACCACCACGACCGTGCCTTCAGGCCGGTCGGGCCTCAAGATCGACGGCCCACATCCCGCCATTCCCAGCGCCAAGAGCACCCAGAACGCGGACCTGGGTCGTCCTGTGATGGCGTTTTTCAGTGCTGATCCCATCGGTCCCATCTCCTGCCTCCTCTCTCCTGGTGCGGCGTTCACCGTCAGCTCTTTTTGGCCCACTTCTTCAAAAACTCTGCAACCTTCTCTTTGCTATGCCCCTTGCCCTCTTCGAGCTGGCCACTGTCCTGCGAGTGGACCATTTTGCCGTCAGCGTCGAGGATGAAGAGGTGCGGATACCCGGCAACCTTCGGATACTGTGCCATGAACACTTCGTTCTTGTTGTCCATGCTGACGTTGACCTTCATCACGACGTAATTCTTCGTCACGAGGTCGGCCAAGTCAGTGTTGGACCGGAAGAGGTCGTCCAACCGATGGCACCAGATGCACCATTCGCCGCCGATGTCGAGCAGGATTCGTTTGCCTTCTTTCGCGGCCTGTTCTTTGGCGGCGTCGAGCTGGCGGAACGGATTGGCGGTCGGATCGTACTTCTTGTCGAAGAATTGGTCCGTTGCCGGCTTCTCCGGTGCGGTGACGGGCTTCTCCTGGGCGGTGGCAACGGGAGAGAGGAACAGCACTGCGAGAACGACAGCGATCATGAGTCGCATATTTGGGTCCTGGTGTTATGGTTCTAAAACAATGCCTGGCACGTCCATCGACGCACAAAAAGTGTACAGAAGAAGTGGCTGACTTTCCACGACTATTGTTGCAGGTGTCGGCAATTCTTGATTGATTGAGATTCGTCCACTTTAGGGATCGCACCGTGAAACGACTCCTCCTCTTCTCATTTCTGCTACTCCAAGCCGCTCAGGCACAGGACTCACTGTTCCTGCGGGTCATCGTACCCGGACGCGACACGATCCGCACGGCAACACCACGGTACCGGGTGAGCGGCAGCACGCTGCCCACCGCGCGGGTCTTCATCCAGGGGAAGGAGGCAACGGTCGTTCGCACCGGCGCCTTCGGAGGCGTCTTCATCCCGACCGGCGACACATCCGTCCAGCGGCTCCTCGCGGTCGGACCCGTAGGGGACAGTTTGACGCGCGACTTTGTCTTCATCCGTCCGGAGCGCCTGAAGACCTCACCGCGCGACACGCTCGTCATCGATAACGAAATGATGCGGCCGAACGAGGACCTGTGGCTGACCGCCGGCGACGTGCTCGAAGCGCGATTCAAAGGAAGTCCGGGATGGCGTGCATCCTTCAGCATTCCCGACGTCGAATCGGGCATTCCGATGCGAGAGCTCTCTCCGCGCGAGACCGGTGGATTGGGCGGCGTCTACGTCGGACGTTACGTCGTCAAGCCGGGCGATGCGACCAGTGGTGCGGCCATCGAGTTCAAACTCAGGCGATCGTTCTTCAGCCGCCATTCGGTCGAATCGCGTGCGAGGGTCTGGATCATGACCGACTCGCTGCCGCGGACGGCGGAAGTCGTCGGGCGCAAGCCGTTCCTGAATGTCGGCCTCGGTTCCGATCGTTTGGGAGGCGCAAAGCTTGGCTACCTGCAGCCCGGGGCGCTAATCCGCGTTACCGGAAAGGTCGGCGACCAATATCGGGTGCGATTGTCCGAGTCGATGCAGGCCTGGATCCCGCAAGAATATGTTCGGTTCCTTCCTGATGCTCCCGCTCCGTCGTCACTGACCGGGTCCATCTCCGTCACCGGCACCGATTCAGAAGATGTTGTGATCGTGAGCCTTTCGACGCGGCTTCCGTATACCAGCGACCTGCTGACCGACCCCAACGCCATCGTCGTCGACGTCTTCGGGGCCACGTCGAACACCAACTGGATCACGCATCACCTGACGGCGCAGGGCATTACGAGCGTCAAGTGGAACCAGGTCGAAGCGGACCGCTACCGTCTGACGATCGGGCTCAAGAACCGGCAGCATTGGGGCCACGAGATCGAGTACCTCGGTTCCTCGTTGCGCATCCGCATCCGGCGGCCGCCCGTCGTGGCCGACACCGTCCGGCCGCTGAACGGTCTCACGATCGCTGTCGACGCCGGCCATGGCGGATCGAACCGCGGAGCCCTCGGGTCCACCGGCGTGCAGGAAGCCGACATGAACCTGGCCATGGCGCTTCAGCTCGATTCCATCCTGACCGCGCGAGGTGCGCGAACGGTCATGACGCGCACGAACGATGACGGTCCGGGCATGCTGGATCGTGCAGACAAGGTCGTCTCGAGCGGCGCGCAGATCCTCGTCAGCATCCACTGCAACTCGACGGGCGAGACGTCCGATCCGACGACCGTGGCCGGGACCTCGACCTACTATCGCTACGACGGATTCAAGCCGTTGGCAGACATTCTGTATGACCGCGTGCTGACGCTCGGCCTGAAGCCATGGGGGGTCACCGGTTCGTTCAACTTTTCATTGAACGGACCGACACAGCTCCCGAACGCTCTCGTTGAGACCGCCTTCATGTCGAACCCGGAAGACGAAATGCTCATTCTCGACCCGGACTTCCGTCGACAACTGGCCGCACAGGTGGCGGATGGACTGGAAATATTTGTGAGACAGCGGCGCTAGGAAGAACATGAGAAGTAGGGAGTAGGCACGTACACGTTCAGGTCATGTTCAGGCTGACAACTCAGGTCAAAGAACATCTGTTCTTTGACTGGCGACATCATCCTGATCCTGCCTGAATGATACCTGCCTACTGCCTACTTCCTTTGCTTTCTCCCCGTCCCTCTTTTCCGTACCTTATCACATCACTCATCATTCCCAACTTTCGTCAACGAACACCATGGCACATCATGCCTTGTGGGCTGGACGGTTCCGTGAGCCTTTGTCCGCCAGCGCGCTCTCGTTCTCTTCGACCATCGACAGCGATAAGACCATCTATCGTGAAGACATCGCAGGCAGCATTGCGCATGTCGAGATGCTTGCCGCCGTCAAGGTGCTGAAGGCTCAGGAGGCCCGTCGCATTCGCACCGCGCTCCGCCAGATCCAGAGAGAGATCGAGACGGGTAAGCTCGATGTCCCCGGGGCCGAGGACATCCACATGGCCATCGAACAGCGGCTCATCCAGAAGCTCGGGCCGCTCGGTGGTAAGATCCACACCGGCCGGAGCCGGAACGACCAGGTGGCGCTCGACGAACGACTTTACGTACGAGCCGCCATCCGCGACCTGACGAAACAGATCACGAACCTACAGCGCGTGCTTGTCTACAAGGCGGAAAAGTACTTCGGCGCCGTCATGCCGGGGTACACCCACCTGCAGCGGGCCCAGCCGGTCTTGTTGTCGCATCACCTGCTGGCGTACGTCTCCATGCTCGAGCGCGACCACGAACGGCTCCTCGACTGCCGAAAGCGCGTGAATCGCTCGCCGCTGGGCGCCGCGGCGTTCGCGGGGACTACGTTCCCCATCGACCGCGCGCTCGTCGCCAAGAAGCTGCACTTCGACGGCATCGTCGAGAACAGTATCGACGCCGTCAGCGACCGCGACTATTTCATCGAGTTCCTGGCCGCAGCCGCAACGCTCATGATGCACCTGAGCCGCTTCGCGGAAGAGATCGTCCTCTGGTCGTCGAAGGAGTTCGGCTTCGTCCACACGAGCGACGCCTATACCACCGGCAGCAGCATCATGCCGCAGAAGAAGAACCCGGACATGGCCGAGCTCGTTCGCGGCAAGACGGGACGCGTCTACGGCGCCCTCATGAACCTGCTGACCCAGATGAAGGGCCTTCCGCTGGCCTACAATCGCGACATGCAGGAGGACAAGCCTCCGGTGTTCGACGCCGTGAGCACGACGCTGGCCGCTGCCGATGTGTTCGGCCAGATGCTCGTCCACACCACCTTCGACACCGCCCGGATGACGGAAGAGCTTCGCACGGACTTCCTGACGGCCACCGATATGGCCGACTATCTCGTGCGCAAGGGATTGCCGTTCCGCCAGGCCCACGAAGTGACGGGCAAGGTCGTCCACTACTGCGTGACACACAAGATGTACTTCGGCAACCTCGACCTCGACACGCTGACGGCCTTCTCGACGGCGTTCGACGAGGACATCTTTGAGTTCATTCTCCCCTCGAACAGCGTCCAGCAAAAGCGTTCCGCGGGCAGCACCGCTCCAAATGAGGTGAAGAAGCAGATCGTACATTGGAATCGGGTGTTGCGGAATAGAAAGGCGTTGAGGGTGTGATGGAGTAGCGTGACCGAAGTAGTGAGTTATTAGACTGAAGCGGTCGGGTATTGATATGAAAGCTGGCTTGGGATTTCCAGGCTGGCTTTTGTATTTTCGAGCAGCCGTCTGGCAGACGATGCAATGTCGCTTTTACTCGCTGGATAGCATGTCTGTTGGTCGCTCTCCAGCGCTCGATATTGGATACGGAGACCGTCAAGACCGACGACCGTTGACCGGCTAGCGTAGACCCCTGGAGGCTCGTTCAATGCGATCTTTTATCTGCATTCTACTTCTCATTTCTCCCGCCTTCTCCCAATCCCCCCTTCAACATCTTACCTCGCTGGCTGCCACTGAGCGGGCTTTTGCAGCGGCCACGAGGCATATCGGAGTACGGGACGGGTTTCTAACGTTCTTCGCGGATGATGCTGTCACGATGCGGCCGGCGCCCGGACCCTACAAGAGCGTCCTGCGCCAGCGATCCCCAGCACCCCTACCTCTGCCATCGCTGCTGCTTTGGACGCCGACCGAAGGGGACGTCGCGGCCGCTGGAGATCTCGGATGGCTCACTGGTCCCGCCGCCGTTCGGGAGAACAAGCCGGACGGTCGCGTGGTCTACACCGGCCAGTACTTTTCCGTCTGGAAGAAGCAATCCGACGGCACGTGGAAGGTACTTCTCGACGCCGGCATCGAAACGCCCGGCGCCACGGCCGACCCCGAGACGGCTTCGTTTGCACCGCACGCGCTCTTTAACGCTGTTCCGGACACGAACATCCGCAGTTCACTCGCTGGACTATCTTCGGAGGAGGCCGCACTGAGCCGCGCCTGGAACCATTCGCGAGTGGACGCCGCCTCCTGGTATGCATCCTCCGCCCGATGGCACGCCGACAGTCTGATGCCTATCACCGGCGATGATGCCGTGCGACAGTTCGTCAGTCGAATGGGCGCTCGCAGCCAACGAACACTGGCATCCGACTGTTCAATATCGGGCGACCTGGGGTTCTCCTATGGCGAATACCAGATCGACGGGCGGACGATGTATTACATCCGGGTGTGGAAGTTCGTCGCCGCAAAGCGATGGCGGGTCGTTTTGGAGTGGAATGGTTAGCAGGCTGTGACGTACCGTATCTCGCTTCAGCCGGTTGTGAAGGGCGCTCGATTCGCATTTCTGCAACTTCCCTCCGCTTTTCGATGTATACCCTTCGATCCGCTTCCATCGCCAACACTTTCCGGCCATATCCATGCTCCGATCGTCCCTCTCCCTCTTCCTGCTTGCTCTCCCTCTCGCAGCGCAAAGTCCGATGTTCCGTGGGGGACCGACCCACACCGGTTCTTCCGATCTCACTCCAATACGCCGATTTCAACACACCGCCTGGACCGTACGAACGGATGGACCGATCCGATCGACTCCTGCCGTTGTCGACGGCGTTGCCTATGTCGGGAGCGGTGATGGATCCGTGTACGCCATCGACATCTCCTCGGGACGGACACTCTGGAAGACAGATGTCGGCGCACCCGTACATTCCAGCCCGGCTGTGGTCAATGGAAGGCTCTATTGTGCCACCCGCAGCGGCGTGGTAATCGCGCTCGACACGCGGAACGGCAAAGAGCGTTGGCGCCGGTCTCTCGGAGTGGACCTGCCGTATCATTGGGAATTCGATTACTACCAATCCTCGCCCACCATCTCGGGCAATGCCGTGTTTGTTGGGAGCGGTGACGGCAATCTCTACGCGCTTCGTGTCGATGATGGCGGGATCATCTGGAAGGTCGATCTCGGTTCACGCGTTCGTTCGACGCCTGCTGTTAGCGCGGGGCTGGTGGTTGTCGGTGATTTTGCGGGATACGTCCAGGCGTTCGACGCTCGATCGGGAGTGCGTCGGTGGAAGCAAGGGACCCAGGGCGCATCGTTGGATGGATCGGCCTACGGGTTTGACCGTTCCGCGCTCGTGGCATCGCCGGCGGTCGCCGATGGAGCGGTCTTCATTGGGGGACGCGACGGATTCCTCTATTCCTTCGACCTCGCCTCCGGACGCGAGCGATGGCGGTTCGATCACCAGATCTCGTGGGTACCGACGTCGCCTGCGGTCCATCGCGGCGTTGTGTACGCGGGGAGCTCCGACGGACATTTCCTGCAGGCGGTCGATGCGGCAACGGGTGCAGAACGCTGGCGCTTTCGAAATCGCAAACCGATCTGGGCCTCCCCGCTCGTCGCCGACGACGTTGTCTATTTCGCTGACTACGAGGGGTTCGTGTGGATCGTCGATGCAGTCTCTGGTCGGGAACTGTCGAAGGTCCGGCTGCCGGGCGTGATCCACTCATCACCGGTGCTGGCCGGCTCAATGCTCCTCGTCGGTTGCGACGACGGGACTCTGACTGCGATCGCAGGAACGCCAACGCGTCGAGACACGAGCCAAAGCGCACGATTCACCG
This sequence comes from uncultured Ignavibacteriaceae bacterium, assembly GCA_964473365.1. Taxonomy (GTDB): domain Bacteria; phylum Bacteroidota; class Ignavibacteria; order UBA10030; family UBA10030; genus 2-02-FULL-55-14. The sequence goes on along the minus strand of CAYYOV010000053.1, from coordinate 6,003 downwards.
TCTACTGGGACACGACAGCGGTGCCCCGATATTTTCAGAATGGTGTTGACACCTGGGTTCGTGACTATTTCGTCGGAAACGGGTACGAGCGGTTGGACAACGATGCGCTTATCCGGTTTCTTGAAGAACAGACAGCTCGGCGTACTCCGAGCGCAGTCGTCATCGCCAACAATCAATATCCGGCATCGATCGCTTCAGACACGACCGCCAACAATCTGCTCCGGCGCTATCTCGATGCAGGCGGCAAGGTCGTTCTGCTCAACCACAACCCGATCGGGTTTGTGCGTGACTCGATCGGACAGATCGTCGATATCGATTTCTTCCGGATGGACCGGGTGTTCGGGGTCCGTCCCGCGGGACGCACAACGAACGCCATCCGGGGATGGTACGCGTCGCGCGCAACGCCAGAAGGGTTGCGGTGGGGACTGCGAGAGTGGTGGATGGGAATGGGGGGCGTGGACCCGAAAGAGGTCACCACCGTGCTAGCATTGGATGAAGCCGGCGGAGCGGGATCCTGGGTGAAGTCCTATGGTGGACCGGAGGGAACGGGCCTAGTGCAACTCTGGATCAGTCGCGACACGCCGGGCGATCTGACGCCCATCCGGTCGGCGGTTGAATATGGGTTGAGGTAGCAGAAGGAGCGCGTGGGAGGACGACTGGTGGTAGGCAGGCGCCGACAGGCCACGGACAGACAGAGGAAGGATACAGGAGTTATGTGATGGTCCCGTCGAGTTGCCGCTTGTATGATCTGCCGAAGTATACCTACTGACTACTGTTTTCAGTTCACCGTCTACTGATCACTGATCACTGCTTACTGTTTACTGTTCACTGTTCACTGTTTTCTGCTCGCTGACCACCATCTCCTCTTCACCCCCTACTTCTTCCCCCGCCACCCCGGACCTCGCAGGGCCCGCCCGGGGAAATTTCCCCCGAACGTCCCTTTCTCCCACACTCTCTGACCGTTCACCAGGACATGCTCCACGCCGCGCGAATATTGGTGTGGCTGTTCGAACGTCGCCATATCCATCACCGAGTCCGGGTCGAAGATCACCACATCGGCAAAGAATCCCGGCTTGAGCAGGCCCCGGTCGCGCAAGCCCACCCGTTGCGCCGGCTGCGACGTCATCTTCCGCACGGCGTCTTCCAGCGTCAGGACCTTTGCTTCCCGAACGTAGCGGCCCAGCACGCGCGTCATGCTGCCATAGGCGCGCGGATGCGGCATCCCCTCCGAGAACGGCCCGTCGAGCGCCTTCAGACTGGCGTCCGTGCAGAATGAGGTCCACGTCTGCGCCATCGCCATCCGGAGGTCCTCCTCGCTCATCGAGAAGGTGATCTTCCCCGTCCGGAGCGAGTCCTTCAACAGCAGGTCGAACAGCGCATCATACGGGTCCTTCTTCCATTCCGTCGCGATGGCCATCAACCGCCGGCCTTCGAGCGACTTCAGTTCCTTGTTCCCGACGTTCGAGATCATGATATCCTTAAACGGGATCCCGGCACCGCCGTATGACGCGCGCATCTCTGTCTTCATCCGGCTGCGATCTGCCGGGTTTGCCAGCCGTGCCAGCGTCTTTTCTCGCCCGCCGTCATGGGCCCACGCCGGCAGCGACGCATCCAGGTCGTTCGATGACGCGATGTAGGGATAGACGTCGGCGGTCATGTCGATCCCGTCATCCCGCAGCTGGCGGATGATCCGGACGATATCGATCATGTGCCCCCAATTTCTGCGTCCGGCGACCTTGAGATGCCAGATCTCGACGGGGCATCCGGCGGCTTTGGCGATGTCGGCCGCTTCGTACACGGCTTCGACCTGCTTGCCGTCGTCACCCTCGTCGCGGAGATGCGAGATGTAGATGCCTCCGTACTCCGACGCGACCTTCGCCAATTCCATCAGTTCCTGCGTCGTGGAATACGTGGCCGGTGCATAGATCAGCGACGTGCTCAGCCCGAGCGCTCCCTGCTCCATCCCTTCGCGCACCAGCTGTTTCATCTTCGAAAGCTCTTCCTCGTTCGGGGCCCGATCATCGTAGCCGATGACGCATATGCGCACCTGCGTCGCCCCGACGAACGACGCGATATTGATCGCCGAGCCTCGCTTTTCGAGCAGGTCGAAGTATCCGTTGAAGTCCGACCACACGTCCTCAAGTCCGTGCCGCGTATGGAACGCCTGGCGTTCCTGCATCACGCGCTCGTTGACGGGCGCAACCGAGGTCCCCTCTCCGATCACTTCGGTCGTGATCCCCTGAGACACCTTGCTTGCCGCGCGACCGTCGACGAGGATGCCCATGCCCGACCATCCGAGCATGTCGATGAATCCCGGAGAAACGACCTTGCCACCGGCGTCGATCACAACCCTGCCCGTGCTGCCGGTAAGCTTTCCGATCGCCTCGATCCGGTCGCCCCGGATACCGACATCACCGCGGTACCAACTGTTCCCAGTGCCGTCGACGATGCGGCCGTTCAGGATCAACACGTCGTAGTCCCCCTCGGGGGGAGCGCACGAGACGACCAACGTGATCAGGATGGCAAGGAGAACGCGGGGTTTGAGCATGATGGACCTCCGGAGGAAGGGGACACGACCGCTTCGCGCACGACCACGCAGCGACTGTGAGGCAATTCCGCTCGTCGGGCTCGATGGGCGTGGTACTGCTACGTCGTGATGGCCTTGGACGGCGCGACCAGCCGGTCCCACAAGCGCATCAGCGACGGCGCAACGGCCAGCGCCACGAACGCCACAGCGATGCCGACGACGGCGTCCGTCACGTAGTGATAGCGACCATAAAACGTCGAGACATACAACGAAAGGACGACAGGTGACAGCACCCAGAATGACAGCCGGTGGTACCGCCACGCCATGAGCCACATGATCGTCGCCGCCGCACAATGCGGGCTGGGGATCGTCCCGCCAATGTAATGCAAGTGGGAGCGCATCAGCTCTCCCAGATAGGTCCACACATACCCGTCGAGCGGGACCGTATACAGATGGCCGATGTGCGGCAACGGTCCGGCCACCGGAAAGAGGATGAATCCAAGATCGCAGAAGATGTTCGTGAGGCCGAGCGTGAAGAAGTAATCCTCCATCGCCAGCTCGCCCCGCAAATAGTAGATGATGCCGCAGAGTATGGGGTACATCGGGACGTAGACGACATACGAGAACATCATCCACTCGGTCAACGGTTTCGAGACAAATTGCTCGAGCCACAGTGTCGGCTGAACGCCGAAGATCCACTGTTCCAGATCAAGAACATAGTCGTCCTGCCACGCTCCATGCAGGATCAATTGCAGCTTGTCGACCGCGCCAAAGAGATACGCATAGGCGAGCACGACCGGCGCGAGGCGAAGAAAGAAGCTCCAGAACCGATGCTCGATGCGACGGCTGGAATGAATGAACGCAACGTAGGCGATGCCGACGAGGACGTTCTTCGTCACCAGCCACCACCATCCTTCCACCCGTCCGGCGAAGAGGATCGCGAGAAGGCTGAAGAAGGCGAGCGAGCCGAGGATGAGCCCGTCCGTTGCGCGGAGCGAGAGCGTGCCGATCTGAAGTTCTTTGTTGGTCACGGGATATCGAAATGGTCGTTTCGTGACGCTGTTGTTCACTTGAAGACGATGAACCAGTCGAGCGATACGCCCAGCAGCCAATGGACGAGCAGGACGTAGAGCAGCGAACGGCTGCGGAAGACGACAATGCCCCACACGAGTGCGCCCAGAAGCGAGCTGTAGATCTCCCCTGCCGGCTTGCCGATGTGGGCGATGCACGAAATGGCGGTCTGGATGAGGATCGCGTTCCAGTCGCCCAGACTGCGCAGGCCGAACTGCATGAAGCCCCGGAACAGTGTTTCCCAGCCAACATAGAAGAGGAGATACATCAGCGTGTGGCGGACGAAGACGAAGGTGGAAGCTCCTGCCGCTTTATCGAGCGGATACTCCGCCATGAAGTCGGGCATCGAGGCAGACGGGACCGTCGAAAGGACCATGACCGGGGCCATGACGGCGAACGCCTTCCACCCGAAGCGCCAATCGCCCACGCGCCAGCCATAGTCGCGCATCCGCTCGCCAAAGACGAACCGGACGACGCCCCACGGCACGAGCGCAAACAGAACGAACGCGGATAGGAATGTGTACGCCTCGGCCGAGAAGCCGGGATCGCCACCCCACATGATGTACGACGAGAGATGCTCGCGGTAGAACGAGCCGGCCCCGAAATACTTCCACGTCGTAATCAGGACCGGCGAGAGGAGCAGGATCAGCGTCGCTTTGCGATGTTCTCCGGTGAAGAGGCCACGGAGCGAAGTACTGGTGTCAAATCGCCCGACGGTCATCGCTTCTTCCGCTGTTCGAGGAGCCATTCGTAGGTCAGACGTATACCCTCTTTGAGAGGAGTGATCTGATAACCGAGTTCGCGCTCCGCCTTGGCGCAGGTATAGGCCCAATCCTGCAGGAAGGTCTCGACCCAGCCCGGCGTGATCTGCGGATAAAGTCCGAGGAGTTCTGCCTTCTTCTTCTCCGTCCAGCTATAGAAGAGAGCGATCTTGGGGGGAAGGCTGAACTGCGGTCGGGGACGTCCGGTCACTTCTTTGACGAGCTCGAAGAACCGGCGTAGTGATGCGTTCTCGCCGCCCAGAATATAGCGCTCTCCGATCCGGCCACGCTCCATGGCCAGGATATGGCCCCGCACCAGATCGTCGACCAGCACGTAGTTACCTACATCCCTGCCCCCGTTCAGGAGGACCGGCATCTTCCAGCGATCGTACATCTCGATCATCAGGCTGACTGAATTTCCTTCCGTCAGCTTGCCGGGACCGTACACGCGGGCCGGGTTGACGATCACCACGGGAAATCCAGCCTTGGCCTGCTCGATGGCCTTCTGTTCGGCAACAACCTTGCTCTCTTCGTACTCGGTGTAGTAGCGATACGTGATCCGTGGCATCGACTCATCGCGGATATCGCCGGGATGCGACGGGCCCATCGTGACGATGGTGGAGGTGAAGACCACGCGCTCCACGCCCGACGCACGAGCGGCGTCGAACACGTTCTGCATGCCGTCGACATTCTGCCGGAAGAATTCCCGCGGGTCTTTCGCCCAGTTCTTCGCGTAGGCGGCGAGGTGATAGACCTGCGTACATCCCTCCATTCCCCGCTTCAGCGAATCCGGGTCGAACAGGCTCCCGGGAATGAACGAGATCCGTTCGTGCGAGAGCCCCTCCGTGTTGCTGGTGGAGCGCGTCAGACATCGCACCGTATGCCCTTTGGCCACAAGGGCGTTCACCAGCTTGGTCCCGATAAAGCCGGTTCCGCCGGTGACGAAGATGGTAGTTGGTGTAGAGAATGCGTCGGTCATTGAACTCAAAATACGGAAAAGCTCACGGATATGAATAGCGCTATGCTCCGGAAGCAAGAAGCAAGAACCAAGATGCAAGACCGCGATCGGCAGTCTTCACTGTCGAAGTGATCGCTTCAAGCCCACGAGCATGGAAATGATCTCTTCTGCATCCTTCACGATTTTCGACCGCATCTCTGCATCGACGTAGCCCACGCTCACAGCAATATCACTGCAAGCGATACACTCATATCCCGATCGAATGCTGTAGTCCAGGAATCGTGCAAATTCCCGCCCGGCCGGGCTGCCCGTGCCCTCGGCAATGTTGAGCGCGATAGAACTTGCCGCCCGCCGAAACTGCGACGTCAAACCGTATCGCTCCTCAACAGGGAACTGACGAGTTGTATGGTAGATCAGGGTGGCGAAGGCGACGGCCCGCTCGTAGACCTTGAGTTTCTTGAAGTTGTGCATGAGCCCCCTCATGGCGATAGGCAAGTGAAAAGTAGCAACCCTCGCCCACAAGCTCAAGTCACGCCACCGCCTCAGTCTTGCTTCTTGGGTCTTTCTTCCCCCTCGTCCTTGATGAGTTTCCTCAAGAACGTCCCCACTCCGTGCAGATGGTCCCCATGGTCGATCCCTGAATTTCCTGCGAACCCCAGGATGGCGAACTTGCCTGCCCGCACTTC
>CAYYOV010000052.1:0-14984 GCA_964473365.1 uncultured Ignavibacteriaceae bacterium | reverse complement strand
GCGTGTGGCCCAGGGCCCCCTTGATCGCTTTCGCCTCCTCCGCCGTGATCATCAGCGACGGATGCGGGCGCTGAGCGAAAGCGACTGCTGTCGCCAGGTAAACGATCGTTAAAGTGAACGTCCGAATCATTGTCAGCGGGGAATATCGTCTTCCACGATCAGTCATCTGTTTCGTGCTTCGGATTTCGTGCTTGCTCAGGCATCAAGAGAAGAAGATCCCGCCGTTGATGTCGATCGCCTCGCCGTTGATGAACGACGACTCATCGCCCGCCAGATATGCCACCAGGTCGGCGACTTCGTATGCATTCCCTTCGCGACCGAGCGGCGTCATCGACGCAACACGCTGACGTACTTCGGGTTTGGTGAATGTGTCGTGGAATGTCGTGGCGATCATGCCCGGCGAGACGGCGTTCACGCGGATCTTGCGCGGACCCAGCTCTTTGGCCAGACCGCGCGTCATCGTCAGGACAGCCCCCTTTGACGACGCATACGCGATGGCTCCTGGCCCTCCGCCGTCGCGTGCGGCTTGCGACGCAAAATTGACGATCGCGCCGCCATCGGCCATCGCCGGAAGCGCGTGCTTCGTCACGAGGAATGTGCTGCGCGTATTGAGCGCATACAGCAGGTCCCAGAACGCGAGGTCCATCTCGGCCATCGTTTTGCGCGCCACGAGTCCGCCCGCGACGTTGACCAGAATGTGGATCGGTCCTCCGAACGCCTTCTGCGTTCCTTCGACGAGAGCCTTCACGCTCTCCTCCTTTGTGACATCACAGTAGAAGGCCGCCCCTTTGCCACCCGCTTTCGTGATGGCAGCGAGGGTGTCGTCCCCCTGCTCTTTACTTTCGTAGTAGCTGAACGCCACCGAGGCCCCGAGCGATGCGAGCTTGACCGAAATGGCGCGCCCGATGTCACGTGCCCCGCCGGAGACGAGCGCGGTCTTGCCGTTCAAACCGATCATTGATTTCCCTTCCTTAGATGTTTTCTCGCAGCGCACGCGGCGTGAGCGGCGAGCGCAATGCTAGCGTGATAGACAGAGTGCTGTTTCTTGCCTTGGGGCGACACAAGTCATAACTTGCTGAAGCTCATCCTGAGGGGTATATGCACGAGAACGACGTTGCAACGACTGTCCTCGATGCCTGCTTTGTGGTCCATCGGACGCTTGGGCCTGGCCTATTTGAGTCGGTGTACGAAGCAGCTGTCGCACACGAACTCTCGGCTCGGTTCATCACATTCACACGTCAAGTCGACATACCGGTTCAATATCAAGGGGCGGATCTCGGGATTGGATTTCGTGCCGATCTGATCGTTCACAACTGTGTTATTATTGAACTGAAATCTGTCGAGACCATCCTTCCGGTTCACAAGAAGCAACTTCTGAACTATCTCCAACTGACCAGACTGCGTCTCGGCTTGCTCGTCAACTTCAATGTGCCGCTGCAGCGTGATGGCATCGTCCGGATCGCAAACAGACTTACATAAGCATCATGATCTGAAACCGCTGCGGTCGCCGTTCTCGCTGCGCACGCCGCGCGAAATGCCCTTAGAGCCTATACCCGAATTCTACCATGAACCGATGCTGCTCCGTCAGGTTGTAGTTCACGTTCGACTGCCACATGTCCTCGTATTTCAAGGCGGTGTATTCGTAGGCCGCGTCGATCAGAACTCCCAGGTATTCCGTTCCCACGCCGACGGTCATCACGGACGAACGCACCGGCTCGCCAACGATCGCGGATCCGACCACAGCGAACGGCTGCGTGTCCTGTCGGTAGCCCGCGCGAACAGCCAGCCAGGACCACGGAAGGAACTCCGCCCCTAGCCGGTAGGTCTCGCTCCCCACCCATGACGACGATGTCGTCCCGTCCGCCATCGTTTGCTCCGAGGTCGCAAACCCCGTCATCGCGTAGTCGAAGCTCACCGTCCAGCGGCTCGTCGGCGTCAGGATAAGCCCGACGCTGGCCCGCAACGGCAGCTTGAGCGATTCATCCCCCTTCTCCGCCGCGGTTGTGATGGACGAGGCGGTGTCGCGCGTGAACGTCCGGTCGAACGAGCGCGTGATCGTCATCGGCAGTGCTGCGGTTAACCCGAGAGCGAAGCGTTCCTTTTCCCACAACAGTCCCAGCGTTGCGCTGCCGCCGCTGTACGTCGACGTGCCGACGCGCGATTCGGCGTACCGGATCGAATCGACCTTGAAGGAATTGTTGATGAAGTTGAGGACGCCCCGGTCGGTGCGAAATTCGTAGTCGTCCGACGATCCGAACAGAATGTTGCCGGTAACGCCCACGCTCAGCGAACCGAACTTGACGGCTAGCGACGGCGCCACGGTCGAGACCGAGCCGAACCGCTTGCGCGTGTGCTGGTACCATCGGACCAGCGCCGTGTCTCCCGTCTGCACCATCGGGATCGGGGACGGGCGGAACGAGCCGATCATCGGGCTCAGGACGTTGTTGTTCTGGAAGTAGTGCGTCAGGTCGTACGCCTCAGCCCCTCCAATGCCCGCCACAAACGTCACATCCATGAACTGAAACGGCATGGCCGCCGCGATCGAAAGCGGGATGCCCTTGGTCGATGTGCGCTTCCAGTTGGAACCCAGGTCGTCATAGGGCTTTTGCAGGCGCTCGTATGGGCTCGTTGGCGGATGCCACATCGAATCGACCGTACTGAACACCAACGGATCCTTGATCCCGTCCCACTTGTCCTCCATGAGAAGGCTGAATCCCGCGTAGAGACGGTTCGGCACCCATTCTTGTGACTGCCGTTGCGTCATGCTCACGCCGGAACCCGCCACGCGGATCTCGAGCGCGTCGAGCCGGGTCAGCAAAGCAGGATTCGTGAAGATGGCGTTTGCCGAGCGGGTCGACGCGATGATGGCGCCTCCCATCCCGCGTCCACGAACGTCGCTCAGCGTCGATTGATGCAATCCCTGAAGCGTGAGCGGATCGCCGGCCCCCTGCGCCGACAGCAACATCGGGACGGCGAGGAGCGCCAGCATCAGGGTCGAGGTCCAGAGTTGTCGTCGTGTCATGGGAATTGCACTCCTACGCTGATCCGGTGAACGGCCGGCAGGTATTCGCCCATCGAGCCGTAGCTGTAGTCGAGCGAGAGCGGAACGCCTGCGATCGCCTGGCGTACGCCGGCACCCGCCGTCGCACCGTCGTTGTCATACATGAACTTGAATCCCGCCCGCAGGAAGATCGCGTCGCTGAACGCGTATTCCATGCCGAGGTGCATTTGCTGCTTGTAGTCGTTTGGCTGGAACAGATCATAGGCGAGCGTCACCCGGTTGTCCTCCGATTCGGCCAGTAGTCCGTTCGAACCAACGACGTCCGACGCGGTACCGATGCGGAATGCGAGCGGCGCCGGGTACCCTTCCTTTGCGAACTTCACCTGCGCGCCAAAGTTCTGGACAGCAGCGCTCACGCGGACCGTCTTGTACCCGGTGTTGTACTGAAGGCCGAAGTCGAACAGGATCAGCCGCGCGAACGTGTTGACGGTCTCTGTCGCTCCGCTGGCGGTCGTGAACGTGACCGTAGAGCTGCTCCAGAGCGATTCGTTGATGAACTTCACCGTCACGCCCGTCGCAAACTTGTCCGTCATCTTCTTCGCGTAGGTCAGGCCGATGACATACGTCGACGGCGAGAATGTTTCGCCCGTCAGGCCTGGACTGTATCGCAGGTCGCTCCCGGTCCCGACGAATTGGAGCGCATCAGCGCGCGTCACGGGCATCGATCCGTAGTCGACATACTGCAATTGCAGGGCGATCGATCCCCAGTCTTCCAGGGGAACCGCGACCGCGACGGCATGTTGCTGCGTGTCGAACAGCCACGACGTCACGGTTCCGGTGAGGTCGATCGAACCGGTCTGCGCGATACCCGCCGGGTTCCAGAACACGGCGTTCGCTCCCGTGGCCACGGACGAAAGGGCGTCTCCCATCGCTGTGCCGCGCGCGTCGGGCATGACCTTCAAGAACTGCAGCGAGCTCGTCCCCACTTTCTGGGCAACGGCAGCCGTACCGCCCACGAGGAGCAGGCCGGCGACAAGATATGCTGTGGTCGTTTTCATGTCGGTCGCCTACTTAATGATGACGAACTTGCCGTGGGTGCGCTTCCCGTCGGGCGATTCGACGACGAAGAAGTAGACCCCCGAGGCGATGAGCTGGTTGTTCCGCGTCACCTGGAAGTACTCGATGGAGTACTGGTCGGCGTCATGCTCGATCGTTTCGACGAGCTGGCCGCTGTAGGAGATGATCCGGATCGTGCACTTCTTTGGAAGGTTGTAGAACCCCACCTTGTTCTGAGGCTCGCCTGCACCCGAGAACCCCGACTGAACGATGAACGGATTTGGCACCGCATAGACCGTCCCGAGTTCATCCGTACCGCCAAGCTGCGTCTGGTGCAACGAGGTGTTCGTCCGGCCGCTCTTGCGGCCCGAGGCGTCGACCGACAGAACCGAATAGTAGTACGACTCTCCAACTCGCGTCGCGGGGTCGACGACCGCATACGTCCCTCCCTGGAAATAGCGGGGGTCCGCAATGCCGATGCTGTCGATCTTCGTCCATGGTCCGAGCGGATGGGACGCCTTGTAGAGCTCGTAGTGGCTGAACGGAGATTGCAGGCGCGAGGCCCCGAACGATTCCGCGTGGCTGTCCCATAGGATCCGGTTCGTCGCACGGTCGGTGTTCTCGATGCGTACGACGGGGGCCGGAACGGCGATCGGCAGCTGATAGACGCCGCGGTCGGGCGCTTGTTCCGGCCAGTATTGCGTCGAATCATAGTCGATCAGCGGGCGTCCGGTGTAGGCTTGGATCGCCCGATCGGCCACATCGCGCACCGTCACGACGCTGGAATTCACGTACTCCGGCAACGGGTAGTTCGAGAGGTACGTCGTTCCGAACGTCCGGTTGTCGAGGCCGTAGGTGACCGTCTGCCAGTAGTTCCAAACGGGATAAAAGGCCTGCGTTGTCGCGCTTTCACCGCAGATCTGTCCGCAGCTTCCGCCTTCATCCACGAGACCGGCTTGCGTCTCCTCGAGCCGTGCGGCGCCGTATCCGGCCACCTCCGCCAGCGCGAAGCGCATCTTCTCGCCCGGCTTGACGATGTACGGTCCATAGATCATCATCTTTCCGACGCCGAAGTACCAGCTTTGTCGCACGTTGAACGCCCCACGTCCGACCCAATCTGGCCCGAAGTCGGTCACCGACCGATACGGAGAGTTCTTCCGCGTCAAGGCGATGTCCATGTTGACCCGATATTTTGCCTCCGAAAGTAGTGAGGTCTCGAGTCGGTTGAGGAACGGCTGTTTGATGTGGTCGTTCGCATCCCACACATTGCCCGTGTCGGAGTCGGCAACGATGAGCATCGTTTCGCCCTTCCGAGCCAGGTGGGTGGTGTCGAAGTACAGCTGAACGAACCCTACGGCTTGCGGCGATTGCAGTCCGCCGCCGTTCTTGCCGCTGGCCGCCCACTCGGCGAAATACTGCGGATCGGGCTTTCCGTTCCGATCAGAAGCGTAGCTCATCCACCGTCGCCGGTCGAACCGAGAATAGACGTCGTTCTGCTGGAAGTCGCCGCCGCTCCACCGGTTGTAGGTCCGCTCGTAACCGGTCTTGCCGGGAGCCAATCCGTACGCAAAGCTGATGTAGACATCCCGCAGCGTATCGGTCCGCGCGGGCGTTGCGGCGTTGCCGTCCGTGTCGCCCGTGTTCTCGATCTCATACTCGTAGATAATGAAATCGTCATAGTCCGGATGGCTCCAGGCGCGGCTCGTCCGTGTCACCGTGAGGCCGAGAGGGGTCGCCCACTTCGAGACGATCACCTCCTCCGCTTCGTCCGGGTTGTAGGCCGGGTTGACCGTGCCGTCGGAAAGGAGTGGGTAATTCTCCGTTCTGGTCAGCTCGAGCGGAAAGCTGTACGTGCCCGCCACCGGCAGGCCCGAAACGGCGCCGCAGTAGGCGAACATCCGTGTCGTATCGCGGCGCGTTGCCGACATCTGCATGCCTCCGCCGAACGAATTGTGCTGTCCGCTGTACGGCTTGGAATCGACGACCATCGCCGAGTTCGCCGGCCATTCGAACGACGGAAACCCGGCCGTGATGCCGGCGGTCCCCTGGTCGTACGAGCGGCCGAGCTCGCCGGTATTATAGACGGTCTGGTGGAGCATCCCCCGCTGATGGACGGCATGCTTTCGTCCCTGCGCGAGGGCTCCGCTCGTCACCAGCACCACCGTCAAGAGTATGATCAGGCTTCGCTTCATGGTCTCCTCGCGTCAGAAATTGAGTACTAGGCCGAACTGGAAGCTGCGCGGCGAATTGCTGTACAGCATGAAGGTCTGGTCAACGAGGAACCCGGGATGGTTCGGGTCCTCGTAGTATCGCATCGCGTCACGGTTCGTTTCGTAGAGGTCGAGGTTCCGGTTCTCTTCGAACGTCCCGGTTGCTGTGTTACGCGTCTTCCGGAAGATGGCGTTGTAATTGTAGATCATGCTGTTGAACACGTTGAAGATCTCCATGTAGATCGCGGCGCGCGCGCCCCACAGCCGGTCGAATTCCTTCGTGATCTTCACGTTCATGTTCGATTCGGTCGGCGACCGCTTGTTGAACAGCGCGCCGAGGCCGGCCATATCATACGTGTACGGGCGGCCGCTCCGCACGAACGCGGTGGCGGAGAGCGTGATGCCCGTGAACGGCGTCCCCTGCAGGACCTCCGGGTCCCACCACAGGTCCGACCGGTCGAAGTTCATGACGAAATTTCCGACCACGTTATGCGTGCGGTCGAAGTCCAGAAGGACGTCCTTCGCCGTCGGCAGCACGACCGTGCCGCTCTCCGAGAATCTCGGTGATTCGTTGAACGGCGTCGCGTTCTTGCCCGTCGCCACGCCGTATGTGTAGTTGATCGTCCCCGTCAACATGCCCTGCCGCCGCGCGAAGCTGACGCGGAATCCGCGAATGTCGGCATAGTCCCGGTTGACGAAGGTCGAGTAACCGAAGCCCTGGACATCATAATAGAAGGCCTGCTGGATCAGGTTGCGAACGTCCTTGTAGTAGCCGCTGACGTCGATCCGGAAGCCGCCTCCGATGCCCTGCGTAAGTCCGATGTCGTAGCTGTTCGTCACCTGCGGCTGCAGGCGCGGGTTGCCCAGGATCATGTCCTTAAAGCCCCGGTTCGGTTCCTGCTGGAAGACGGTCTGACTGAACGGCGGACGTTGAACGAACGATCCGTAGTTCACGTGGAAGACCATCGTCTCGGATACGGGGAACGAGATGCCCAATCGCGGCTGCAGGCGAGCAAGGCTGGGCGTCTCGTCGCGGCTGGCAAGCGCTTTGTCGGTCAGCGTGTCGCCCGTTGTGCTGACGTAGCGGTACGGCGCGTACGGATCGGTGTAGTAGTAGATGTTCTGATCGTAGAGGTCGAACCGAAGTCCGATGTTCGCGATCATCCCCTCGAATTCCATCTTGTCCTGGACGTAGGCGGCCAATTCCATCGGCTTCGAGGCGTAGCGCTCGTACCGCTGGCCGTTCGACGACTTGAGGGAGAGGATGTTGTTGACGTCCAGCCCGAACCAGTTGGCCTGAACGCCGGCCAGGATCATGTGCGCATTCGTCACCTGGCTCGTCATCGACGCGTCGAGAGAGATAGTGCGCGACCGCTCGTCACGGAAATCGTCGTCGATGTTGGCGTAGCTGAAATTGTCCGGCGTGCTGCTGTACGGGATCGACCACGTCTTGCTGAAGTCGCCGTAGTAGACTTCGGGCGACATCACCGGCGAGCCGCCGAGGAAGTTCGTCCGGAGGGTGTTGAGCTTCACCTCGTAGAATGTGGCGGCGCTCTGCGCGTACGTGAGCCGCGCGCCGATCTGGTAGTTATCCGTCACCCCGCGTGTCGTGCCCAAGGTCCGGTCCCAGATCCAAGAATAGAAGCCCGTCGTCGAGGTCGAGCGGAAGACGAACTCCCGTTCGTTCGTGTACGCACCGCTCAGGCGCAGTGTCATGCCGTCGCCGATGTCGTGCACGAGATTGCCCATGAACTGCTTCTTCGACTCCGGCTCCGGCGTCGGGAGCGTCGGCCACGTGTTTTCCGAGTGGAACGCAAGGAACGCGCGCGTATCGCTCGAGAGCGGACCGCCCATCGTCGCGTCGAACGAGTAGTCGACGAGGTTGTCGTAGGTCTCACCCAGGTCGCGCTTGCTCTGCTTCGCCCAGTAGGCGTAGGCGATCTGGCCGAGCGTCACGCTGTCCTTCCCGTACCGGTTGTCGAAGCCGTTGCCGATCGAGTTGTAGAATTTGCTGTTGACGTTCGTGCTGTTCGAGTCGATCGAGCTCCACCGCTCGGGCGAATTGAGGATGGCCAGATAGGGGTTGGCCGACTGGTCCCACACGCTCGGGCCGAAGTGCTTCCGTTGCGGCGCTCGTACCCGCGCCTCCGCCCGGGCTGTCCATCTGTCGCTTCGCCCTTCTTTCATAGAGATGTTCACGACACCCGACTGTGCATTGCCGTACTGTGCGCTGAATCCGCTCGTGATGATCTCGACCTCTTCGAGCGCGCTCATGATTGGCGCAAACGACGAGGCATTCGAGAGCGGATTAACGATCCCCATCCCCTGGAGGTTGTAGAGTTCCTCTCCTTCGCGTCCGCCGCGGAAGTGGCTGTCGCTCACGTCGCTGGAGAGCGACAGAACGCTCGTCAGGTCCCGGATGCCGGGGACGGCCAGCACCTCTTCCGACCGGACGATATCGCTCGTCGAGGTCTTTTCTTTCTCGACCGCCGGCCGTTGCGCCATCACCACCACTTCGTCGACATCGACCGCCGCTTCCGACAGCGCGAAGTCGGTCGTCGTCGTCCGGTTGTTGCTGACGATGACGCCGCGTTGCGTGGTCGTCTGATAGCCGAGGTAGCTGGCAGACACCTCGTGCGACCCGGGCGGCACGTTCAGGATGAAGTATTCGCCGTCCTGGTTCGTCGTCGAACCCAGGCGCGTCCCCTTCAGGATGACGTTGGCGCCGATGAGCGGCTCCTTTGTGGCTTTGTCGCGTACGTGGCCGGAGATCTTGCCGCTTTCCTGCGCCAGTAATGACGCCGAAAGCATCAGGACAGCAGCCAACAGCCGTTGGACCGTGACCTTCATATCACCACCTCACGGAGAATGATTGATCGGGATCGGTACGAACGACGGTCGAACCACCGCCCGCACGGGTGAAGGTAATGCTGACCGGACGATCGCCGACGACGAGACCGGACCATTGACCGTTGTCCTCGCGGCGAAGTTCGATCGAAACGGGCGCCTCGCACTCCAGTCTGAGGGGGCCCCATTCCAGCCTTCGGGCCTGCGAGACGACCGCCATGACGGGTTGACGTTTCACGCTGCGAAGAACGACCGCCTGCCCGTCGCAGGCGAAGCCGTCCGTCTTCAGAGAACCGGAACCGTCGAACGCGACGATGTCCGTGGTATCAGAACGAGCGATGCGAATTCCCGACGCGGTCTGAGGAGCGACCGTCACCTTCCGGGGGACTCCAGCGACGGAAGGGATGATCGCCGTGATGTACCGGTTCGCACGGGACGGACGCATGTGAAAGACGGCTGATGTTGTTCCATATCCGCCGCCCGCGCTGACGCTCACTCCCTTTGAAAGGGCCTGGTAGATGTCGAGGTTCGAAGCGCGAATGTGGCCAGGAGAAATGGTGGCGTAGGAACCTTGCCAGATCTGTTGGGCGCTGTGCGGCGACGTGCCACCGGTGAATCGGTCCTCGACCACCCAACCGTATGGCTTCAGGAAGATCACATGCCGACGGTACTGAACTCCAATAGTGTCGAATGCATCGTGCGTTGCTGCGAAGAGGTCGACATCCCGGCCGCTCATCCACTGCCCGACGGTCGGGGTCGGCAGCCACGCCCACTTGCCAAAGCCCGTGCGTGCGGCGTTCGGGATCCATCCTCGCCCCTGCACGAGACTGTCCGCAAGCGCCACGTTCTTCACCCAGGAGTTCTTCAGATAGGGATACGAGGGATTGCTGTACTGCACGCGATAGTTCGGCAGGATCGTCGTCCGGTCGGCGTACGCGATAAGGCCAAGGACGCCTCCGTGCGTGTGGTCGGGCTTCTCGACCGCGCGACCGCCGTCGATGATTAGGTACAACGCCTCTGGGCCCCAACCGCTTCGCATCACATAGTAGCCCGTCTCCTTCAATGCGACCGACGTAACGGTCGGGGGCGTGGACGGCAACTCTCGGTAAACATCGGGGGCGTTCTCGTCCAAGAACCATGTGAATGCGGCATGCAGATCGCGCGAACCGAAGAACTTTAGTCCGGGATCCCGGAACAGGTACGAGCCCAGGCTCAGGAAGGGACCCTCTGCCGGGTCGACGAGTTCGGCAGAGTTCGCAGTCTCTGATGCGCGAAGGCGCTCACGCGCTTCGTCCAGGTTCTGGTTGCCGATGTAGCTGTCCTGTGCATCCTGCAACGGCGGCATCGTGCCGTTGGGCTGCAGGACCGCAAGGATCGCGTGGAACATGTTCTTAAACCGAGCTGTGGCCCACTCCGGCACCTCGACGCCGTTCAGCTCCGCCAGCCGGAACACGCGGAAGTAGTTGAGGATGTCGAGTTTGAAATAGTGGGACGCCCGTTCGAACTGGAAGCCGTCCGTTTCCACTTCCTTCTCGAGATGCTCGAGGATCAGGGCATACACGTGCCGGTTCCATTCGCGCATGACCGGGAACTCGGGATACATCAACGTCATCTCGTAGAGCGCGCACAGTCCAACGAGCTGGTGGTTGCCCCAGTTGAACCGCATGCTCGCGTCCATGACCTTCGCGCCGTGCAGCAGGAACGTCCGGACCATGAACAGGTGCTCTTCGGTCGAAAGGGCGTCCGAACCGAGCACCAGCTGGTGGAACATCATCAGGTTGCGGATGCGGTGGCCGGCATAGAAGCGCTCGAAGATGTCGTTGCCGCCCGTCTCGGCCTTGCCGGCCTCATAGTCCGCCACGAAATCGCGCAGATGGTCCATCTGAAATTCCACCTGCCCCTTGTCGGCCGTCAGGTGATACAGGATCGCATAGTTTTCGGCGTAGAGATGCCGGGCGAGCGACCGAACGGTGTTCGGCGTGTGTGGCCGTCCGCGCAGATCCTTGCCCGGCACGCGCCAATCGACGTCTGCCCCGTACGTGCGACGGAACGACATCGCTTTGTCTTCCATGAAGCTCGCGTCCTGGGGATATCGTTCGGCGTAGCGACGCGACCGTGTGGCAGCGTCTGCGGGAAGAAAGAAATAGCTGGGAGAGGGGCGGTGGCGAAGATGGTCGACGAAGAGCTGTGAGGCGCGGGTCGTGTCGGCGGAGCGGAGGGCAGCGCGTATCGACGGCCACGATGTCAGCGTGGTGTCGAGCATCGCGAACATCTCTGCTGTGGTCGTCAGACGCTCACGCGGCACGTTGTCGCTCGGGAAGGCCTTCGTGCTCTGCGCCACGCCATGCGGGGCCAGGAACAGGAGGGGCGCGAGTAGGAAGAGCAGTGGTCTCATGCGTCAGCCGTTAGTTCAGCGCCGTCAATTTTCGCTCTTCCTCTTTCGCCGCGAGCATCTTCTTCGCGTGTTCTTCTGCAATAAGAAGGTGTTCTTCCATGGCGCTTCGCGCCCCATCGGCGTCGCGGCGCAGGATCGCGTCGAGGATCTTCCGATGCCAGATGACCGCCGAGTCTTTTGCGTCGTCGACGCTTGCGTACACGGATGATTTGATCTGCGGCAGGAGGCGGTGGATCGGTTCGAGGATCAAGGGTACAATCGAGTTCTCCGATGCCCGGGCGATCGAAAGGTGGAACACCATGTCGAGGTTGGCCAGCTGGCTATAGTCGCCCGTTGAGGCTTCGAGCGCCCGGTGATCACGTTCGAGCTGTTCGGCATCAGCTTCGGTGTGGTGCAGTGCCGCCGATGCAGCGATCGGAGGTTCGATGATCTGGCGTGCGTGGACGATGTCGAGAACGTGATGGCGGTCCGAGGTCAGGGTGAGAAAGAGGTGCAGTGGGGCGGTGACCGTGTCGGCCGAGATCTGTTGCACGTAGATCCCCTTCCCCTTATTGATGCGGATGAGGCCACGGGCGCTCAGCATCCGCAGAGCTTCGCGCACCGCCGTTCGGCTCACCCCGAACTGCTGACACAACGCGTTCTCGGTCGGCAACTTTGAGCCCGGGGCTAGCCGACGGCTCATTATGGCTTCTTCGATCTGCGCTTCGACCAGTTTGCTGACCTGGGTCGTTTTGGCGATCGCGCTGAACGCTGTCATAGTCATGTATGATGTATGATGTATGACAAGTTTAAGTAAGGTATGCCGACCTGTCAAGTTAATTCACCCTATTTACGCCATATTGTCAGAATTGAGAATCTTTTCAATTGTCATTCCAAACTCTTCCATCTTTGTCGTGGGGAGCCGGGGCCGGGGATTATCCGATTCCGGTTCATTACCTTTGGTCGACTTTTCGGAGAACGCTGTGGTCGCCTTCATTAGTATTCTGCTCTTCGCGTTTGTCGGACTCATTATCTTCCTCGTGGTTCGATCCATACTTCTGGGTCGGCAACTGGAGCGCCTTGCAGACCGTTTGTCGGTCCTCGAACGATCGGTGAGCGGGCTCACGGTACAGCGCCCGGCTTCGGCCTCAACCGAGCAGGATCGGCCAGGTCTGACGGCGAGCTCGGAATCACCGACGCCCCAGTTCCCGGTCCCCGAGACCTGGTCACCCATACCCGATTCCGCAATACCCAATACCCCATCACCGCCCCCCAGCTCGCCTTCTCGTACCCGCGAGGAATGGGAAGCATTCGTCGGTGGCCGCCTCCTCAATCGCATCGGCGCGTTCGCCATCATCATCGGCATCGGCTTCTTCCTCAAACACGCATTCGATAACAACTGGATCTCCGAACCGGTCCGGGTGCTGGTCGGCGCTGTTGCCGGCATCGCCTGTCTTGTCTTCGCCCGCCGAACACATCAACAGGGGTACGCCGTCTTTTCGCAAGGTCTCGTCGGCGCGGGCATCGGGATTCTGTATCTCTCCGTATACGCGACGTTCAACTTCTATTCGCTCCTGCCCCAGATCCCGTCCTTCTTCCTCATGACGGCCGTGACCGTCATTGCACTCGAGCAAGGCGTGCGGTACCGATCACTCGCCGTGGCCATTCTCGGATGGGCGGGTGGCTATTTGACGCCCTGGATGCTGAGCACGGGTGATGCAAGCGAAGTACGGTTGTTCGGTTACCTCGCGCTCCTCACCGTCGGTTTCCTTGGGTTGATTCTGCGCATGCCTGAGTGGTCGGTCCTGCAACCCTTGACCGCCTTCGGCACGTGGGTGTGGTATCTCGTTTGGTACGGCGGCACGTACACCTCCGACGCATTCGGCCTGACGCTCTTTTTCGTCCTTGTGTTCTGGGCCGCATTTGTGGCGGCCGATCATGCGCAGACCCGGATGGATATCGCGTTCGGCTGGCAACGCCACACGACCATGATCATGAACGGGCTGATCGCCGCGCTCGCCGTCGGGGAGATTGTGCGCCCGGAGTCCGAGACCGCGGCTGGCCTTGTCCTCCTGGCCCTCGGAGCCGCGTATCTATTGTACATACTGCGTCCCGCGGCAACCATTGGTCGAACTTACATCGTCACTGTGTCGTTGACAGTGTTGATCGCCTGGTGCATCGGCACCGAATGGATCTTTGCCGATTATCCGGATGTGGTCGCCTGGGCAGCGCTCGCGTGGTGTGCCGTCGCCGTTGGTCGGCGGCGCGACTGGCCGCACCTCGTCATCGCCGGACAGGTTGTGATCCTGCTCGCCGTGCTCCAGCTCCTGAGCGTCGATGGTACGTTGGCCGCTGAGAACGTTCGAAACTTCACGCCGGTCGTCGGCCCTCGCACCGTCGGATTCGTCGGACTTGCGGCCGGTGCATTCCTTGCGTTCTTGGCGATCCCTGCCGACGATCCGCGCAAGGCGGCCCGGCAGATGTTCTTGTTGGTCGCTTCTGCAACGGTGGCAGCACTCGTCACGGTCGAGGTCAACGACCTCCTCCGCGTGTGGCGGCTGGACCTCGACCCGGACCCGATCGCGTTCCGTTGGTTCCTGTCGTTGCTGTTTCTCGGCACCCTTTGGGTTGCTCTTGGCGCGGCGGCATTCTGGGCGGGGCTTCGCCAGCAGCTCTCCGCACTGCTTGGGCTCGGGGTGTTCTTGCTCGGCCTGGGAACCATGGTGTTGGCGCTTCGGGGTCTGTCGGTGCCGGTGATCGACTTCCACCAGCCCCTTCTGAACGTTCGCGTCCTCACAATGCTCGCCGGGGCGGGCCTGTTGGTGCTTTCCGCCCGATGGGCCGCGAAACACCCGGATGCCCTGCGAAACGCCAGCGCCATCCCGCAGGTTCTCGCGGTCGCGGCCGTCGCGATCGTCTTCTCCATGCTCACGGGCGAAGCGCGCGACTGGTTCGAACGATCTGTGGTCGCAGCGCGGGAATCGGGACCGTTGGTCTTGGCTGACCTCCGAGACGAGCAGCAGTTGGCCATTTCGATCGTGTGGCTACTCTATTCGGTAGCGTTGATGGCGGCCGGATTCTGGCGTTCGCACCGCGGACTCCGACTCGTGGCAATGGGGCTCTTCGGCATCACGATCCTGAAGATCTTCCTCTACGATCTCTCGTCACTCGAAACGGGCTATCGCATCGTGTCGTTCATCGGCCTGGGCGGGATCCTGCTCGGTGTATCCTATGGATATCAGCGCTTCAAGCACCTGCTGATCTGAGCTGCATCATATAATGAGCATGACTTCGATTTCTTCCCGGAGATTCTGGACCGTTTCCCTGGTTGTATTGGTCGTTGCCGACATGATTGGCCGCTGGCTTCTGGATTCTGACTTTGCCTCGGTCCTACGGTTCGAATCGGTCCTCTTCACCGCGGGCGCTGCTGTGCTGTTCATTCGCATGCGTCGTGAGGATGCTGCCAATGCATGGCCGCACTGGGTCCGCTCGCTCA
>CAYYOV010000051.1:0-15203 GCA_964473365.1 uncultured Ignavibacteriaceae bacterium | reverse complement strand
CCAGGAGAACTCGTTCACCGTCGCCGAGGCCCACCTCGACGGCCTCTACGAGATGACCAGACTGACGCAGATGCCCGGCCAGCGGCAATCGCGCGCCAGCATCGGTACGAGCATGTCGTCGCTCCAGCTGTCGTGGGCCTATCGCCACGGCATCCTCATCCCGGCCAAAAAGCGGGAGCCGGAAGAGTTCAAATCAGCGGCGACGCTCCTGCTGGCCGACCGGGGCGGGCTCATCTTCAATCCGCCGCTCGGCTACCACGACGACGTCGCCGAGATGGACTTTGTGTCGATGTACCCGACCATCATGGTCGAGCGGAACGTCTCCCCGGAAACGATCAACTGCCGGTGCTGTCACAACGAGCGGGTGCCGGAGCTGGGCTACAGCGTGTGCGAACGTCGGGAGGGCATTGTGGCGGCGACCCTCCGCGACGTCGTGAAGAAGCGTTCGTACTACAAACAGCAAAAGGCGAAGTACAAAAAGCGGGATGCGCGCCTCTTTCAGATGTACGACGACCGGCAGACGGCGCTCAAGTGGATGCTCGTGTCGTGCTTCGGGTATCTCGGCTACAAGAACGCCCGCTTCGGCCGGATCGAAGCGCACGAGTCGGTCAACGCCTTCTCGCGCGACGCCATCCTGACCGCCAAGGAGATCGCCGAACAGGCCGGCTACCAGATGCTCCACGCCATCATCGATTGCGTGTGGCTCAAGAAACCCGGAGCGACGGAGCAGGACTATGAAGAGCTCGGTCGCACGATCGGCCGCACGGTCGGCATCGACATCTCGCTCGAGGGCATCTACAACTGGATCCTGTTCCCGGCGTCGAAGCAAGACCCGGCCATCACGACGGCCAATCGCTACGTCGGCTGGTACCGGCATGACGAGATCAAGATGCGGGGCATCGAGACCCGCCGGCGCGACACGCCGCCGTTCGTCAAGCATCTGCAAGCTTCTATGCTGAAGCTGCTCGAGGATGTCAAGAACGCGGCCGAGGTCCGCGAGCGCGTGCCCGACATGCTCGACGTGGTGCGCGAACACGTGGCGATCCTGCGGAGCGGCCGGGCGAACCCGATGGACCTCGTCCTGCGCCGTCATCTGACGCGTGAGGCCGACGAGTACACCACGAACACCGTCAGCGCCGTCGTCAGCAAGATGCTGCAGGAGACGGGCATTCGCGTGGCGGCGGGGGAGATGGTGGAATTCATCATCCTGGACCGGACGGGAAAGCGGAAGCCGGAGAAGGCAAAGCCGCTGGCCCTCTATGCGTTCGAGGACGGGTACGACATCGAGCAATACACGGAGTTTGCGCTGAAGGCTGCAGAGACGCTGCTGGCCCCGTTGGGCTGGGATTTCGAGCGGCTGAAGGCGGAGTTTGTGGGGACAACGAAGAAGGCCGAGAAGCCAAAGAGGGCGAAGCTTCAGGGAGATCTCTGGGAAGAACCGGCCCAAATGATCCAAACCACCAGACTTCAAACGGATCCGCAGACCGGCAGATCTCCAAACCGCTGAAGAGGAGCCACCTCGCATGATCCTCCCATGTGGGCGCTTGGTCGTTTGGCCATTTGTTTGGAGTCTGGAATGTTTGGACATTTGGGATGTCTGCTCGTAAGAACTCGACCACCCAGAATCACTCAAGAAGACACGCATCATCATGCATCCGATCCTGCCCCCCAAGCTCCATCCCGGCGACCTCATTGCAATTATCGCTCCGGCCTCAACGCCAGCGACTCAGGAACGCGTTGACGGCGGTGTAGCGTATCTTGAAAAGCGCGGCTATCGCGTGGTTGTCGGCAAGCACGTGACCGACGTGCACGGATACCTCGCCGGCACGGACGAAGCCCGGCTGGAAGACCTCAACGGCTTCATCCGAGACCCGAAGGTGCGCGGGATCTTTGCTGTTCGCGGAGGGTACGGTACCCCCCGAATCCTGGACGGCGTCGACTACGGCGCGCTCAAACGCGACCCCAAGGTGCTCGTGGGCTATTCGGACCTGACGGCACTTCAGCTTGCCATCTTCGCACGCACGACCATGGTGACATTCTCGGGTCCGATGACCGGCGTGGAGATGTGGAAAGAGATCGACCCGTTCACCGAAAGCCAATTCTGGGGAATGGTCGAAGGAAAGACAGAGCATATCGTGCTGCGCAATCCGACGGGTCATCCGGCAAGGATCCTGCGGCCGGGTTCGGCCGAAGGAACACTCATCGGCGGGAATCTGTCGCTGCTGATCTCACTGATCGGGACGCAGTACTTGCCAGCCCTCCATGGAACAGTCCTTGCCATTGAGGACGTTGATGAAGCACCGCACCGCGTGGATCGAATGCTCGCCCAGCTGAAGAACGCCGGCGCGTTGGGTGACGCTGCGGCACTGTTGTATGGACAGTTCACCGACTGCGTCCCGAGCGATGCGTCGAAACCGTTCCTGAGCGTGGACCAGGTGTTGGAAGAGTACGCGGCGGAGACCTCGGGTCCGGTCGTCAAGGAGCTGCTGTTCGGCCACATACCGCAGAAATTCACCCTTCCGCTCGGAGTTCGCGTACGCGTAGATGGAGCAAAGGGAGAGGTGGAGGTGTTGGAGAAGGTGGTGAGGTAGTGGAGGGAGGTCGGAGGTCAGAAGCCAGAGGCCAGAAGACAAAGAGAAGACCTAAACACCAACAAGAGACGCGCGGATGTCAACCGACCGAAAGTCCGTCATCGACTACGTGGAGCTTCCGGCCCAAGACATGCAGGCCTACGCCCGGATGCGTGCTTTCTATACCGGCGTGTTCGGATGGCAATATCAGGAGTGGGGCCCGGACTACAGCGATACTCATGATAGCGGCATTGCGAGCGGCATCACGGCGGGCACGGACCACAATACGCGACATCCGCTCCCCGTGGTCCACGTGAAGAGCGTGGAAGCCGCCAAGGCTGCGGTCTTGAAGGCGGGGGGCGTCGTGACTCGCGACATCTTCTCTTTCCCCGGAGGCCTGCGATTTCATTTCACGGACCCGGGAGGAAATGAGCTGGCAGTCTGGTCCGAACCGTAGCACTTGCCGTGAAGCGAAAACACAAGAGCCACAGGAGATCATCCTGTGGCTCTTGCATATACTGCCGATAGCAGGCTGATGATCGCATCGCCGCACGGTCGGCGTCGAGCGATCGTGTGTCAACCTTCGACTACTGGACCTTCGAGGTCCGAAGTTCCTTCGCCAACCGGTCGGCCTTGTAGATATCCTCGACCGCTTCGAGGATACCGGCAGACTGAACGGACACCGCGCGGTTCACGACCTCATCGAAGATAATGTTGCCCGGCAGGCTTTCGATGTTGCCGTCGAAGATCAGTCCCACCACCTCATGGTTCAGGTTGATCACGGCGGAACCGGAATTGCCGCCGATGATGTCGTTCGTGGACACAAAATTCAACGGTGTGCTCATGTCGAACGACGGCGGAGGATTGAGCCACTTCTCCGGTAGGGCCCAGTCGGGCTTCTTGTGCGAGTAGTGGCGGTCGTACATACCGTAGAACGTCGTCGTCGGAGGGGCGATCGTACCGTTGTAGTTGTAGCCCTTCACGACGCCGTCGGCGATGCGCAGGTTGAAGTTTGCATCGGGCGGGATCGTCACGCCGTAGACCTCATACAGCGCCTTTCCGAGCAGCTGCACCTTCGCCGCTTCCTTGCCCGCGAGCTCGTTCCACTGCGCTGCCACCTTCTCAGCCGCATCGCGGTTCTTCGCTACGAAGCTGATGAGCGGGTCGGTCGACGTCAGGATGGCGTCGGGAGACCCGGCGAGGAGGGCTGCTACTTTCTCTTTGTTTGCGGTGACCGACTCTTTCAGGAGGCGTGTTGCAGCCGCATCCGGCGTCTGGCCGCCCAGCAGACCGGCCACATACGGGCTCTTGCCGCCGAGATCGCGCTCGATCACGGACAGCTGATACGCCAGGAGGTCATGCTCCATGTCGGCCTCGATCGTCGCGGGGAACATCCGCTGCTTGAACGCATCGAGTGCCGGTCCCTTGAAACGACGGTCGCGGTCGGCTTCGGGCTTGCCCATCTGAACAGCATAATCCACGAGGTCGCCGGCGACGCCGAAGGCCGCTGAACGTCCACGCCATTGGTATGCATTCAACTCGTGGTAGATGGCCGACTTCGTCGGCTGGTAGGAGGCGATCTCATCCCACACCATGCCGTACTTCACAGCGAGCTCCGGCTTCGCCATGACGGCTGCGCGGAAGGTCTTTTCGAAGTCACGCTTCTTGGCCATGATGACGGGATCCTTGTGACCCGCCAGATAGCCGCCGATGGCCTTCTGGGAGTTCGAGAAACCGAACAGGCGGGTCTGGTACTGCTGACGCTTGTCGGGATGGTTCTCGATGAACTTCGAGTAGATCGCGACCATGTTGTCGATGAGGCCCAGCTGGTACGCGTACCGGTAGTCGCGGTTGAATTCGAGCTGTGAAACGGTCAGGAGGCGGTTCGTCGTGCCGGGGTTGCCGATGACGAACACGGCGTTGCCTTCCTTCGCCCCTTCGACCGACCACTTGAAGAAGTTCTTCGTCTTCAGCGGCTGGCCGTTCTCATAGACGCGGTAGAACGACACATCGACGTCGTACCGGGGATAGGTGAAGTTGTCCGGGTCGCCGCCGTAGAATGCGATCTGCGTCTCGGGGGCGAAGACCATCCGGATGTCCGTGTAGCGCTTGTATCCGTAGAGTGAATACTTGCCGCCGTTGAAGAAGGTGACGACGCTGAAGACCATCGAGTCCTTCGTCGATTCCTTGTACTTCGCGGCGTACCGCTGCTGGAGCTCCATCATCTTCGCGCCGCGCTTCTGGACCTTCTCTTCGTCCGTTGCGCCGCTGTCGAACGCCTGCTGTACCTCGGCGGTCACATCCTCGATCACCAGGAGCTGATCGATGTAGTAATTCGGGATCTTCCGCTCGTCGGCGAGCGTCGGGGCCCAGAAGCCGTTCGTGCCGAGGTCCTCGCCTTCCTTATTGACGGCGTCCAGCGAACCGCGTGCGCAGTGGTGGTTCGTCATCACCAATCCGTCCTCGGACACGAAGGACGCCGTGCAGCCGGGCAGACGAAGCGCCGCCAGACGGGCCTTCTCAAACCATTCCTTGGTCGGGTTGAAGTTGTACGTCTTCGCAAAATAGTCGACAGGAGGATAGTCGAACGTCCACATGCGTCCGGCGTCGAACTTGCCGGCCTTGACGTTGGACACGTCAACACCCTGAGCGACCTCCGTCTTCATGACCTGCTGGGTGGCGCAACCCGCGAGCACCAGCGACGTCATGAGGAGGACGACAAACACGTTTGTAAGGCGTTTCATGAGCATTCCTTCTGAAGGGGGTGAATGAATCATGACAATGTACAAAGGAAAAGCTGGGGCACCAAAGAACTCAACAAACCAAGCGGGATCAGAGCAATGCCTCTATGGCCACTGGGTATGACGTGTCTCGATCGCATTTTCCGTGCGGTCTTTCGCTTACTTCGCCCATTTCTCATGCCCGGGAAACGGCTTCCAACTAAAATCAGGCTCGAAGTGGTTCCAGAGGATGCGCGAAACATTTCGCAGGAGGACGTACCCCTCGTTGTCGTATTGCCAGCTCGTATCCTCCTGTTCCTTCGTGATGACGCAGAAGACGTAGTCGCCGTGCGGGGCGTTGACGAGCACCACTTCAGAACGCGAGCGGTCCACCGCACCCTGTTTCGATGCAACATTTACGGTCGGGGGGATCTCGGAGAGTGCTTCACCGCTCCAGTAGATATTGCTCAACACGCGGTACATCTCTTCGCTCGCTCCGGGGTTGACGGCACGTCCTTCACGGATCTGAACGAGCAGGCCTGCCATCTCGCGCGGCGTGGTGACGCCCCACCCGTATCGAGTACGCATGGCCTCGCGACCCGGCGTGCGCGAATTGACCCGGGTATGCATGTAGCCGTTCCGTTCTAGCCAGGCGTTGATCGTCGTCCCCGTTCCGGCAAGGTACTGCAGCCACAGACTGGCCGTGTTGTCGCTCGTGGCGATCATGAGCATCACCAGCTTGCTGAGCGTGATCTTGGAGCTGTCCGCGAACGAACCGAGGATATCGACGCCGGCGTACAACAGCGAGTCGCGGTAGACCATCTCCGCGTGATAGTCCAGCGATCCCTGATCGATGCGGTCGAACACGCCGCACAGGATGGGGACCTTGATCATGCTGGCGGTCGGGAAGAGCGTGTCGGCATTGATGGCGACGGTCTCGCCGGTCCGGAGATGGCGCACGTAGACGCCGACGGTTCCACGTACGAGCGCGGCCGCCCCTCGGAGCTGCGACTCGAGCGTCGGAGCCGTGGTTTGGGCGGACACTCCATCCGTGAACACGAAGGGAACGGCAAAGATAAGGAGGAAGCGTCGAAGGGTCGTCATATCAGGACTCGGCTGGAAGGATGGTCGATCGGCGCGACGCGGATGCCGTCAACATAGGCCGAATTGCCCGGAAGTTCAACGTTCCTCGATTGCATTTCCTTCAATGTCCGGGTATCTTGCCTCCCCTCGCCGCCGTCCCTCATGAGAACCGCCTGGCAGATCATCTATGATGTTGTGCTCATTCCCGTCCTCGCGACTGCGCTTCGGTTGGCGTCGCTCGGGAATGCGAAGATCCGGCGCGGCCTCCGCGGTCGCCGCGGTCTGTTCGAAGAGCTCGAACGGTCCGTCCGGGGGCTGGGACCAGGCAAGCGCGTCTGGGTGCATTCGTCCTCCATGGGCGAGTTCGAGCAGGCGAAGCCGATCATCGCGGCACTCAAACAGCGCCATCCTGATGTCCGGATCATCGTCAGCTTCTTCTCGCCGTCGGGGTACGATCATTCCAGGTCCTACAAACTTGCCGACATCATCACCTACATCCCGTTCGACACGGCGGGGAACGCGAACCGTTTTCTCGACCTGGTGCAGCCCGATGCAGCGGTGATGGTCCGGTACGACGTATGGCCGAACCACATTCGTGAATGCTCACGACGGAAGATCCCCGTCTTCCTGGCGAACGCCACCATGCGGGCGACGTCTCCGCGATTGCGTCGGCCGTGGCGGTCATTCCACCGATTCCTTTACGACCAGTTGGCGGCCATTCTGACGGTTTCTCCCGCGGATGCTGATCAGTTCCGACTGTTTGGAACGACGCACGCGACGATCGCATCGGTCGGCGAGACACGGTATGACCAGGTCCTGCAGCGGAGCGCGGAGGCGCGCAAGCGACACGTGATTCCGCCGCAGGTCTTGAAGCGTAAGCGCGTGATCGTCGCCGGAAGCACCTGGCCCGAGGACGAAGAGGTCCTGTTGCCGGCGGTCCGGAAACTGTTCGGGGTCGATGCGGGCATCGTTCTGATCCTGGTGCCGCACGAGCCGTCGGAATCGGCCCTCGATCAGATCGAACGCACACTGGGCGACGATGTGCCATCGATCCGATTCTCCGACTTGAACGACTATTCGAACGAACCCGTCATCATCGTCGATAGCGTCGGTATCCTGATGGCGTTGTATCAGTATGCCAGCGTCGCGTTTGTCGGCGGGTCGTTCAAGCAGAACGTGCACAACGTGCTCGAACCGGCGGTGTACGGCATTCCAGTCGTCTACGGTCCAAAATGTCAGAACTCGCAAGAAGCCATCACGCTCGCGAAACGGCAGGGTGGATTCATCGTGCAGGGGTCATCGGAACTCGAACGACTCCTGAAGACCTTGCTGTCCGATCAGAAGTCGCGGAAAGAGGCGGGCGCCGCTTCACAGCGGCTTGTCGAAGAAAACGCAGGTGCCACCGAGCGTTTCCTGGAATACCTTGAGCCTGTCCTCTGGCCGGCCACGCCGAAGAAGCGAAAACAAAAGCGCTAGGCAGGCGCTGACGGCGAGTTTCGAATATTTCAGCAACCATGAAGTCTGTGAAGTTGGCCCTCCCAACGATCGTCCATGCGCATCGCCTACTTTGACACCTTTTCCGGCATCTCGGGTGACATGACCCTTGGCGCCTTCATCCACGCCGGCATGCCGTTCGACACGCTGGTCACCCGTCTGGCCCAGCTTGGACTCAAAGGCTTTGAGCTCGAGGCCAAGCATATCACCCGGAACGGGATCGACGCTGTCAAGCTCGATGTCGTCATCACCGACGCACCGAAGTACCATCGGCATCTCAAGGACATCGAGGCCATCATCGACGGAGGGTCGCTGTCCGATCCGGTACGGGCGACGGCGAAGAAGATCTTCCGCGAGATCGCCGTGGCGGAGGCCACGGTGCATGGCAGCACGCTCGAAAAGGTCCACTTCCACGAGGTCGGGGCGGTCGATTCCATCGTCGACATCGTCGGTACGGCGATCTGTCTGGACCATCTGCACATTGACCGAGTGTATTCGTCCCCCGTGCGCACCGGTAGCGGCGGGACCGTCAAGACGCAGCACGGCATCATGCCGATCCCGGCTCCCGCCACGATCGAGATCCTGAAGGGGTATCCGACGGTCCTGACGGACATCCCCATCGAGCTGACCACTCCGACGGGCGCCGCCATCATCAAGGCGATGTCGTCAGGCGTCATCACGCTTGAACGGGTCCGCGTCGAGGCGGTCGGATACGGCGCCGGCACGAAGGAGATCCCGCAGGTGCCGAACCTGCTTCGCGTCTTCGTGGGTGAGCTGGAACCTTCGCTCGATCAGGACGAAGTGGTGTCCGTGGAGACGAACATCGACGACATGAACCCCGAGATCATCCCGTATGTCATCGAACGGCTCCTGGCCGTCGGGGCGCACGATGCCTACACGATCCCGATCCTCATGAAAAAGGGGCGCCCCGGAATGCTGCTCTCGGTGCTCACCGAGCGCCGGATGCTTGAGCCGGTGCTCGAGGTGGTCTTTCGCGAGACGACCACGTTGGGAGTTCGCATACAGCCCACAGAACGACGCAAGGTCCGGCGGGAATCGCGCACGGTGACGACGTCATTCGGGCCGACCCGCGTCAAGGCCGTGATCTACGACGGCGCCGAGCGGCTCCTTCCCGAGCACGATGAGTGCCGCCGGATCGCAACAGAGCGACGCCTGCCTCTGAAGGACGTGTACCGCCAGCTCGAGCGGGAACTCCAGGATTGACCCGGTGGCCGCTCTCTATGCCGACGTCGCCCTTCCGGTCCCCCTCTTCCGCACGTTCACGTACGGCGTCCCAGAGGAGTTCCGCGATCGCATCGTGCCGGGCATGCGGGTGTTGGTGCCGTTCGGCCGCACGACGCTGACCGGCGTCGTTACCGGACTGAACGATCGTTCGGACGTCCGTGGCATCAAGCCGGTCCGCGACCTGCCGGACCTCCAGCCTACCTTCACCGAAGACCTGCTTCGTCTCACACGATGGATCTCTGACTATTACCTGGCGCCGTGGGGCGATGTTCTGCGTGCCGCTACGCCCCAGGGGCTTTCCATCGAAGGTCATCGAACCGCCACCATCTCCGACCCGACAGCGGTCGATTCCATGCTCGCCGAACGTCTGGGGAAGACCCAGCGCGCGATCCTGGAGCTTCTTCGGGACGGCTCGACCATTCCGTTCTCATCGCTTCAAAAGAAGCTCCAGACCGTCACGGTTGCCTCGGCGGTCGCATCGCTGGAGGCACGTGGATGGGTGAACGTCCAGGACACGCTGAAGCGTCCGGCGGCGACGGTCCGTTCGGTGCCGTACGTTCGGCTTTCGCGTTCAGGCCGGCAAGAGCTGAATGACGTGCTCCCGGAAAAGACGCCGCGGAAACTCAGAACGCTCCGCACGTATGCCGGAATATTTGGCGACGCCGACTTCGTCCCCCTTCGTGAGGCGTCCGAGCGGACCGAACTCTCTGTTGCCTCTCTGCGCACGCTCGTGAAACGTGGACATCTGGAACTGGAACAACGGGAAGAGATCCGCGACCCGTACGCGGGCATGGATGAGGCGCCGCCGTCGCTGACACTCACCGAACGTCAACGTGCGTCGGTGGATGCACTCCAAGCTGCATTGGCTGAGAGGACGTATCGGCCGTTCCTTCTGCACGGCGTGACGGGCAGCGGCAAGACGCAGGTTTACATCGAGGCACTCCGCCGAGCGCTGGAATTGGGTCGTACGGCCATCGTGCTCGTGCCGGAGATCTCGCTCACGCCCCAGACGGTGCGCAGGTTTCGATCGCACTTCGGCGACGACGTGGCGGTCATGCATAGCCAGCTGTCGGTGGGGGAGCGGTACGATGCATGGCGTCGGGCGCGGGACGGCAGGGCGAAGATCGTGATTGGACCGCGTAGCGCGGTGTTTGCTCCGCTGGAGAACCTGGGACTGATCGTCGTCGACGAGGAACACGACAACTCGTACAAGCAGTACGACGCCGTCCCCCGGTACCAAGGCCGCGATACGGCGATCGTCAGAGCAAGATTGAACAACGCGGTCGTTCTGTTGGGCTCGGCGACCCCGTCGATCGAAAGCTACGCGAACGCGCAAGCCGGGAAGTTTCGGCTGCTGGAATTGCCCGACCGCATCGATCACGCGCACATGCCCGAAGTCCGGCTGGTCGACATGATCGCGGAGAAGAAGAAGCGGTACGAAGAGGTCAAGCGAAGCGTCAAGGCGGGCGGCGGACCGTTCCCAAAGTCGCTCGGGCCGATGTCGATCTCGGGGACGTTGCGGGAGGAGATCGCCAAGCGTCTGGAGAAGAAGGAAGGTGTGATCCTCCTTCAGAATCGACGCGGCTTTGCGCACGTGCTCGAATGCCTCGAATGCGGGCACACCGAGCGATGCAAGAACTGCGACGTGACGATGACATACCACCTGAAGTCGCACGACCTGCGCTGTCACTATTGCGGCGCGCGAAGGCCTGCGACGAAAGAGTGCCCGTCGTGCCGGTCGGGCGAGCTGAAGCAGTTGTCATTCGGCACGCAGCAGGTACATGAGGAGCTTCAGTCGCTCTTTCCTGGGGCGAAGATCGTCCGGATGGACCGCGACACGACGCGTCGCAAAGGTGCGCATGAATCGATCCTCAAGCGGTTCGGCGAGGGAGAGGCCGAGATCCTGCTGGGCACCCAGATGGTGGCGAAGGGGCTCGATTTTCCGCACGTAACCCTGGTCGGCGTCATCTCAGCGGAGACGCAGTTGCTCCTCCCAGATTTCCGTTCGGCCGAGATGACGTTCCAGCTCCTGACGCAGGTTGCTGGTCGCTCCGGGCGCAGTACGTTGCGGGGCGAAGTGCTCATTCAGACGGTCCAACCGCAGCACTACAGCCTGCACCATGCGTCGACGCACGACTTTCTGTCATTCTACGCGGAAGAGGTGCGCTTCCGGACGGAGCTGAGCTATCCTCCGGTGACGCGTCTGGTCCTGATCGAATTCACCGGGATCGACGAGGCGGCCGTTGAACGCCGGGCCCTCACCGTGGCGAAGGACCTGCGGTTGGTCGTCAGCCCGGGAGAGGATGTGCTCGGACCGGCAGAGCCGCCCATCGCCCGATTGCGCAACCTCTACCGGCGGCACATTCTGTTGAAGCGCGACCGCCGCCTTGATACGATGACGGGTGCCCTGCGACAGCGACTCGTCGATCTGCTCAGCGTTCGTTCGACGGGAGGGAAGGGGGAAGTGAAGGTGAGCGTGGATGTGGATCCGTACGGAATGCTGTGAAGATAGACTCCAGATGCCAAATGATCAGACTCCAAACAGATCGATAGATGCGCAGATTCCAGACGACAAACCCCGAGGAGAGGTCAAGTACGCCTCCACCCGGGGTTTGTCGTTTGCAGTCTACGCGTTTGTCGTTTGCTTGGAGTCTGACTGTCTGGCGTCTGGAGTCTCTTTACGGCTTTCCTTTAGCAAACCTCCCTCCCCACTCGAGCATTTCTGCCAGCGTGTGGAGCACCGATTCGCGGCCTGAATAGCCGTGGCTTTCGTACGGCAGCATCACAAGTCGGGCCGTCCCACCATTTCCCCTGATCGCCTGGAACAATCGCTCTGATTGGATCGGGAACGTTCCCGTATTGTTGTCGGCCTCGCCATGGATCAACAGGAGCGGCTCATTGATCTTGTCCGCATACATGAACGGCGAGACCTTCAGGTAGGTCTCCTTCGCTTCCCAGAACGAACGACGCTCGCTCTGGAACCCGAATGGCGTCAACGTACGATTGTAGGCGCCGCTCCGCGCGATACCCGCCGCGAACAGGTCCGAATGCGCCAAGAGATTGGCGGTCATGAACGCGCCGTACGAATGACCCGAGACCACGACGCGCTTGGGATCGATAACGCCCATCGCATCCAGCGTGTCGATGGCCGCTCTGGCAGCGCCCACGATCTGTTCGACGAACGTGTTGTTCATCGTTTCGGGATCACCCACCACCGGCATCGTTGCGTCCATCAGCACCGCGTATCCCTGGGTCACAAAGAAGAGCGGCGTCGTTCCGCGGAAGAACGTGAACTGGTAGGGGGACGAACGGACCTGGCCCGCAGTTCCGGGGTCGGAGTACTCAAGCGGATACGCCCACACGAGAAGCGGAAGCCGTTCGCCGGCCTTGTGGCCTTTCGGCAGATAGAGCGTGCCGGAAAGAGGAACCCCGTCAGAGCGACGATACTTCAGCAGCAGTTTCGACATTCCGGTCAGCTGCGGGGCTGGGTCCTGAAATGATGTCAACCGGGCCCGTGGACTTCCGTCCACATGATGCAGAACGTAGTTCGGCACTTCGGTCGGCGACTCGCTGCGAACGATCATCGTCCCACGGTCGTTGCCCGCGAACGCGATGAACTGCTCGAGCGACCCGGCGGTGCTTTCGAACAGCCGGGTCTTTGTCTTCGTCACGAGATCGAAGCGGTCGAGGAACGGACGGTCCCCCTGGTCGCTGGCGCCGCGGCCTGCCAGGTACACGCCATTGCCATCCCGGACGGCCACACGGTCGCCATTGGGAAGCGTGCGTTCAACCACAGAGCCGGGGTCCCGGTACGCATCATTCACAGAAAGGTCGAACACGACCGACCGGCTGCCGACAGGGTCGGCGAACGATACGAGCGCTGTCGTCCTCCATCTGCGGTCGCGGTCGTACTCAGTGACAAGAGCTTCGTCCTCCGCTCCGG
The DNA here is from genome assembly GCA_964473365.1 of uncultured Ignavibacteriaceae bacterium. Classification (GTDB taxonomy): domain Bacteria; phylum Bacteroidota; class Ignavibacteria; order UBA10030; family UBA10030; genus 2-02-FULL-55-14. The sequence goes on along the minus strand of CAYYOV010000051.1, from coordinate 2,148 downwards.
TCCACGTGAGGCCGGCATACCGGTGCTGGATCTTCATCACTTCTGCTGGATCTCCGGAGAACGGCGCCGACAACCGCATGATCTTGTCCCGTTGCGGGACTTTCTTCATGGGATCGCCCTCGTCGAGCGCTTCTGCCCAGATGAGCGTTGCCGGGCGCTGCACCTGCCATTCTGCTGAACGCACCCCCTTTGGAACACCCTGCGTTGGAACGTCATCAGAGACCGGAAGCTCGGCGAGTGTACGGACGACCTTTCCGGCGGACGACCACACGGCGATGGTCCGTGCAAAGGACGGATACGGAACTCGATACGAGAACGGCCGCTTCAATACGGTCGCAAGCAGATGCTTCTCGTCGGGCGAGAATGAAGCTGATACGATCAGCCCGGATGGACCCCACGGTCGCGCGCTACCGGAGACGACGTCGACGATGACGAGCTGGGTGGAGCCATAATGAGCGAACAAGGCCTCGTCATGCGTGCTCCGAAGCAGGTCCTGATATGTTGCGGTCCGGGAGACCCGGCCGGCCGTCTCGTCGACGTTGGGTCCGTCGGGAACGCTGGGCTCCGCGGGCGGCTTGCCGATCGATGGCGGAACGGCACGGACGAGCAGGCGACGATGGTCGGACATCCACTGGATCGCGCCGCCGAGTACGTCGTTGACCTTGACGCCGGCGACCTGTTTTGCGACCCCTGTCGCGATGTCGGCCCACCACAGCTGGACCTCCGTATCGGTGTCGCGCGTGAAGGCGATCTTCGAACCGTCATTGGACCAAACGGGGAAGCCGATCACGGAACCGGCGGGCAGCGAGATCCGCTTCGTCGTTCCCTTCGGCAGCGTCACGACCTGGAGCCCGGTGAGGACGTTCAGGTGCTGACGCGAGTGTCGCTGAGCGTCAATGCGAAGACCGGCGATACGGTGGATCGGGCGGGCCAGTAGTGCCACCGACGGATGCGACTTGGATTCGACCAGGAGCATCGACCGGCCGTCGGGGCTGACCGACACGTACGGGGTCGGAGGAGCGTCGATGATGTCGACGATCTCCTTCGGGGGGAGTTTGTATTGAGACCACGAGGTTGAGATCAAGAGGGCGAACGCCGTCGCATACCACATGCTTCGGATCATGATTCCTCCGAGAAGATGGAATTACGCGCAGAGACGCAGGGATCGCAGAGCACGCAGAGAGAGAAAATGTTGACAGAAAGGATGAGGATGGCTAGTTTTCCGTAGCTCATCTCAAAGGGGGGTGTTCATGGATGCGAACCAGATCTCTGGCGCGATCTTGGATCGCGCGCTCTTTCTTCACCGTCGCTTTGGACCAGGTCTCCTGGAGTCAGTCTACGAAGAGGTGCTTTCGTATGAGTTGACGAAATGCGGACTCTCATGTGCGCGACAGGTGGTGGTTCCACTTCATCACGAATCGCTGCTTCTGCGAACGGCCTTCCGTGCCGACTTGGTCGTGGAAGGGTGCGTGATCGTCGAGATCAAGTCGGTGGAGATGTTGCTGCCGGTCCACGGGAAGCAACTGCTTACCTACCTCAAACTCTCGGGTTTCCGACTCGGCCTGCTGATTAACTTCAACGTCGCACTTCTCAAAGATGGATTCGTGCGAATCGTCAATGGCCTCTGACCCTAGCCCGCTCAATCTTTCCTCTGCGACCACTGCGCACTCTGCGCCTCTGCGAGGATTGGGCTTCTAGCGCCGGCACATCATCCAATCTCTTCTTTCTCTGCGACCTCGGCGCTCTCTGCGGCTCTGCGAGAGTTGGCCTTCTAGCGCGTGGCCTTGAGTGCCCGTCGGAGTTTCGCGTACGTCCTATCAATGTCCTCGGAGATCAGCTTGGTCTCTGCGAGCGTCGGCATAAAGTTCGTATCGCCGTTCCAGCGGGGAACGAGATGGAAGTGGATGTGCTGGTCGATGCCGGCGCCGGCAGGTCGGCCGAGGTTGGCGCCAAGATTGAAGCCGTGGGGATGCATCACCTTCTTCATCGCGCGCGTCATCCGCGCCAGCAGGCCCAGCACCTCCGTGTTCTCCTTCGGAGAGAGCTCGCTCAACTCTGCCGTATGTCGGTATGGGACGACCATGATGTGCCCACTGTTGTACGGGTAGAGGTTCATCATGATCAGGCAGGTCTTGCCGCGGTGGAGGA
>CAYYOV010000050.1:9753-15454 GCA_964473365.1 uncultured Ignavibacteriaceae bacterium | reverse complement strand
GCGGCGGCCAGGCCTTCCGCGATCTGGATGCCGATCTCGATCGCCTGTTTCTGGGAAAGGGAGGCCTTCTTTTCCTCGAGCATCTGGCCGTCCACGAACTCCATGACGATGAAGGGCGTTGCCCCGAGCCCGGTCGAGGGGTCCCCGTCGATCGTTTCGATGCCGTGGATCGTGCAGATATTCGGATGGTTCAAGCCTGCGGCGGCCTTCGCCTCCTGTGTGAAGCGGTCGAGGTCGGAGGATCCCGCGGAGACGCGCTCGGGGAGGAACTTGAGAGCAACTGTACGATTCAGCTTGGTATCCGTGGCCTTATAGACCACCCCCATGCCACCTTCGCCAAGCTTCGATTCGATCCTGTAGTGTCCGACAACTGTTCCGATCACGCTAAGTTCTTTCCTATCGTTCGACAGAGGTTGATGTACGGGAGATCAGTGAAAGACGTTCTCAGCAAGAACGAGACGGGCGTTGATTCGATCGATCGAGAACGTCACTTCCTTCCCGTCATTGCTCATACCAAATGACAGCCTTCGTGGCAATGGGAAACTGACCGGAAAGGAACGACGCGTTCCTTTCGTGAATGACATCTGCACGAAAATCCCAGGTTGCGTGTAGTCGATGACCGTCCCGGATGCCGATGCGTCGGAAACGAAATCCGGGCGAGTGCGGGCCCCCGGAGGCAGCACGATGCGGCTCGGTTTCTGCGTGATCCGAGGGGAGATGATGTCTCCGGCGATGGCGAAGAGGTCGGAAGGATGAGCCCTTTCCATGCGAGCGGTCCACCAACCGGTCGTGGCCTGACGTCTATCAAAGTAGCCCAGAAACCCCTCATCCCCGACGTACAACAACAGCACGGAGTCTCTGAAGAAAGGTCGAGTCGTGGCTGTCGAAAGCTGGGTGAGGACCGGCTGTTGGCCATCGCCGGTCGTGCCAAAGATGTAGTCATCAACGGGCCAGGATATCCCGTATTCATACCCCACAAGTCGTGGTTTGCCCGGATCGTCGACGTCGATAGTGTACATTCTCGGCTTGTTGGTATCGCTCTGTCCTGACGATCCGATCGTGAAAGCGATGCGCTTCCCGTCGGGAGACCACATCGTTGCCCAGGCATTCTCCAGATTATGAGTGAGCTGACGGCGGTTGTTGCCGTCGTGATCCATCACATAGATATCCCGAGACACCTTGAGGGGATCGGGGTCTCTCATGACGAAGGCGATCCGTTTTCCGTCAGGCGAGAACGACGGGCCGTATGCTTCCCGGTCGTCCTGCGTCAACTGACGCGGCAGCGAGCCGTCTGACATCGCGGTCCAGATGTTGGACACCCGCTGCTGTTGCAGATAGACAAGGGAGTTGGCAGATAATGCGACCGTCAGGCCGAGATCGGGCCCGGCTCCCTTGGTGACCTGAACGATCTCTCCGCCGGATGACGATATGGCCCAGAGGTTCGTGTTCCCGCCGCGATTGGATGAGTAGATGATCCTCCCGTCCTGTGTCCACCGTAGATCGTCGATATTTTCCGTTCCATCCGTGAGGATCGATTCTGTACCGGACTCGAGGTCGTGGACCACAATGACCTGTTTCGAGCCGGCGATCGTACGGATCCAGGCAATGGATCTTCCGTCCGGACCCCAGGTGTAGTTATACCGATAGCCGCTGGACAAGACGAATGCGGTGTCGACAAACTCACGGCGCAGGTCCGACCCATCCAGACCGACCGTCCAGAACTCCATTAATCCTGATTGCGAGCGCATCGACTGGTTCGACGACCGAACGAAGCCGGCACGTGTCCCTTGAGGCTGGAAACGGCCGTTGATCGCCCCCTTGGCGAGGGTTCGGCTTGTTCCCCCAAGGGCCGAGACGATGCAAATATCAAATGTCCGACCATCCTCACTCGGACGATCATAAATGATCTGGCTCCCATCGACGGAAATATCGGCGCTTTGCTGTATGAATCGTGTACCGTCCGACGTCACTTTTCGCGCATCTCCGCCATTCACATTCATGAAATAGATGTCCCACTTCCCGTTCGCATCAGCGGCGGGGAATGCGATCCACTTCCCGTCGGAGGAGAGGCTGGGGTAGGAGAACTGCGTGAACGGCATCTGCAGCACACGCGTGGTCATGTTCGGGTTGATGGAGATCCCGGAGGGTTTCATCAGGAACCAGGCGCCGATTCCGAGGACGAGGACGATCGCGCCGGCGATCGCGTATCGCGCCATCGATGGGCCCCGGGGGGCTTGCTCGATCGGTCCCCCCGTCGCCGACATGTGCCCCGTCGGAGGTGCCGACTGCGGTTGTGCAGGGACATAGGCCGACGAGCGCGTGACCTTGGTGGTCTTCTTCTGGGAACGCCGCAGCTCGCTGACGACATCCTCCATGTGCTGATAGCGATCGGCGGCATCCTTCTCGAGGCACTTCTGGATGACGTAGGTGATCACCGGAGGGAGGTCTGAACGAAGCTGGTCCAGTGACTGGGGTTCTTCGTTGACGATGGAATAGACCATGGCCGCTTCATGCTCGCCCCTGAACGGCGTCTTTCCGGTGAGCATCTCGAACAGGAGAACCCCAAAAGAAAAGATGTCAGACCGGGAGTCTACATCGCCCCCCTGGATCTGTTCGGGGGCCATATAGGCGAGCGTGCCGACCGTGCTCGAGGTGCGCGTGAGCTTCAGCGAGCCTTTGAGCTTGGCGAGCCCGAAATCCATCACTTTGGCCTGACCCTTCGAGGTCAGCATGATGTTATCGGCCTTGATGTCCCGATGCACGATGCCTTTGACATGGGCTTCGCTGAGCGCTTCGGCGATCTGGACGGCGATGCCGACGGCATCGTCGACCTTCGGGAAGGGAAGTTTGGACCGGAGCGTGCCTCCGTCGATATACTCCATGGCGATGAACATCTTCCCGTCCGATTCTTCGACGCCATAGATCGTGCAGATGTGTGAATGATTGAGCGCTGCGGCGGCCTTCGCTTCCTGCATGAATCGACCCTTCGTCTCCTCGCTCAGAATAGCGTGCGGAGGAAGAAATTTGAGGGCGACGGTGCGGTCGAGCCTGGTGTCGGTGGCCTTGTAGACCACCCCCATGCCCCCTTCGCCAAGCTTCTCGAGGATCTCGTAGTGTGATATTCGGGTGCCGATCATCGTGCGCTCTGGGTTTTTGTTTTCAGATCATCGAACCACTCCAGCACTGTCGTCAGGTCATTCTGGCCTTGGGTCTGTGTGCGAGCCACCGTGAGCACGAATTGCTGACCATTCGGAGAGATGTCTGTGACCACACTGGAAGGTGGAAGGGCAACGAGGGTTCGTTCCGCCGAATAGTCGAATGGTGCGGTGCCCGTGATCTGGACGGCCATGATGGCTCCGCCCGAGCGGCGACGCCGGTTCAATGCACTGCTCGTTGTAAAGACAAGTTCCTTCCCATCACGGGTCCAAAAAGGCGTAGCACCACCTCCGGATGAGATCTGGAATTTCGCACTGCGTTGGGGATAGGGTACCACGTAGATCTCGTCGTTCCCGGACTCATTGGAACTGTATGCCAACCATCGCCCGTCCGCAGAGAACCTTGGAGAAGCTTCGTTCGCCGGACCTTCAATGAAAGGACGGGGCGTTCGATCTCCGTCGAGCGGAAGGATCCAGACGTCGCCATTCTGGACAAACGCGATGGCCTTACCGTCGGGCGAATAGGATGACACCTCGGAAACGCTCAATCCCGTCGTCAAACGTTCACCCGCCGAACTGCCATCCCACGGCTTTCGAAAGAGGTCGATCATGCTTCCACGTTCGGACGTATAGACGACGTATTTTCCGTCGGGAGACCAGACCGGAAAGCTCGAGTTGCCGCCGCCAAACGTGAAACGCGTCAACGTTTTGCGAAGAATGTGGTAGATCCAGATGTCGTCGTTCGCCGCCTGGATCGTCGTGGCCAATTTCTGCCCGTCGGGAGACAACGAGGCCGAAAAGAATGCGTTGGCACTGTCCAACAAGGGCCGGACGACGCCGTTTCTTCCGAGCCACGACAGGTCGATCGTGGCGACGGTGGTCGGATCTGCCGGCGAGAAAACGAACGTTCCGCCAGGACTGAAGGCCAGGTAGGCATCGCCCGAGGCGGAATTCTGCCATCCCCCTTTTTCGATGGCGACCGATTGCCCCTCTACCGTGAGGGTCGCAGCATCCATCGGTATGGCGTAGATCGAGCCGGTCCGCACATAGACCAAATGGCCGGAGGGGACATATCGGCCAAACATCCCTCCACGCAGAAGGACCTTTCGTTCTCCAGAGTCCATTCGCTCTGCGACGATGATCGCGTCGTCGAACGTCGAGATGTTGTTCTGCTTCACCGTGTAGATAAGGGTCTTTCCGTCCGGAAGGATCTGCGGAAAACGATGGCTGATCTCGCCGCTGGCGGAGTCCGGGCGGGTGACGGCCTCCGGCGTGCCGCCCTCGGATGCAACGCGAAAGATCCCCCGGTTGATGTGCCCGAACAGGATCGAGTGTTCGTTCTCCCAGACGATCCCCCGGGAGAGGCCTTCGATATTGCAGAGCTTCTGCGCGGCGCCGCCCGAGACCGGGATCTTCATCAGCGTTCCGTTTACCTCATACGCCAGCCATCGAGCATCCGGGGAGAACGTTGGATACAAGGCGCCGTTGGTGCCGGGTAGCGGCGTCAGGTCAAGCGCGTCCATTCTTCTGATGATGATCTGTGTGCTCGTGCCATTCCCGCCGGCGTACGCGAGGAGCTTTCCGTCAGCGGAGATATCGATGGACGAGGTCGTGACGATGAGATTGTTGTCCGGAAGGTTGATCGAGAACCGCATGACAGGACGTTGAACGGGTTCCGCCCTCCATGGACTCCATGCGACAAGGCCAAGCGCCAGTACCAACACGGCTACGGCTCCCGGCCAAAGGAATCGTCGGATCATCGATGCACCGTTCATTCCCTGCGTTTCGATCCCCGCAGCGCTCAACGATCGGGCGGGCATCGTGCGGGAGAGGCGCGACCGGCTCGATTCACGCCTGTGCCGTTTCAGATCAATGGCGACCTGCTTGGCCGACTGCGTCCGCTCGTTCGGGTCCTTTTCGAGGCACTCCGACACGATCGCTTCCAGCTCCGGCGCGATGTCCGGCTTGATGGAGGAGAGGGGGGGCGTGTCGACATTCACGATCTCGTACGCCATGGCCGTTTCGTGCACGCCCTTGAATGGCGGCTGACCCGCGAGCATCTCGAACAAGAGCACTCCCAGAGAGAAGATGTCCGATCGGTGATCGGTCTCCATTCCCTGGATCTGTTCCGGCGACATGTATCCGGCGGTGCCGACGGTCGAACCTTCTTTCGTCAGCCGCGAAGCTCCCCGCAGTTTGGCCAGGCCGAAATCCATGATCTGCACGCGGCCATCCTTGCGGATCATGATGTTCTCCGGCTTGATGTCCCGATGGACAATGCCGTGTTCGTGGGCAACGGCAAGGCCATCCGCGATCTGGATGCCGATCTCGATCGCCTGCTTCTGCGACAGCGCGGTCTTCTTCTCTTCGAGCATCTGACCGTCGACGAACTCCATGACGATGAACTGCCGTGCGTCAAACGATTCGATGCCGTAGATGGTGCAGATGTTCGGATGGTTGAGTGCGGCCGCGGCTCGAGCTTCCTGCACGAAGCGGGATGAATCCTGCTCCGAGGATGCAACGCTCTCCGGAAGGAACTTCAACGC
>CAYYOV010000050.1:0-9653 GCA_964473365.1 uncultured Ignavibacteriaceae bacterium | reverse complement strand
AGCGGGATGAATCCTGCTCCGAGGATGCAACGCTCTCCGGAAGGAACTTCAACGCAACAAGACGGTCGAGCTTGGAGTCCTGAGCCTTGTAGACCACACCCATCCCGCCTTCGCCAAGCTTCTCGAGGATGTGGTAATGTCCGATTGTCTGTCCGATCATCTCATTGCCTTTCAAACGTCCACCGCGGGCAGGGAACCTCCCTGGGTGCGGTCCTGCTAGTATCCCTCACGACGGGCCATCAATGGTTCACCGGCCACGCCCCGTGGGGCGTTCCGGACAGCCTGTTCCCGTCTTCTGCTAGTTCTGCCGTGCTGCCGGCCACACGATGATGGTCGTGACCGGGCTCGTGATCAACCGATTCTTGAACTCGACGCGCATTCCGCAGGCGGCCAGGACCTCCGGCATGATCGCGCTCCCACCCCAGGTGGCCCCCGCGACGCCGATTGTCACAGCACCAAATCCCTTCTTGTCGAACCATCCGCCGCTCACCTGGTACAGTCCTTCCCGGACCATGCGGAGGCGATACTCGGACTTGACCGTTCGGATGATGATCTGATCACCGGGACGTACTTCATCCTTGCGCACCCGCGGATGGCGATGCGTATCGAGCACCAGACAGGCCAGCGTCGATCCAAGCATGAATGGTCCTTTGCTACGGCGCGGTGGAGCGGCGCCGTTGACTCAATCGAACACGTGTTCCAGGAGCACGAGCCTCGAGCTGAGGCGCGGCGTCACATACACAATGTCATTCCCGTCGTTGCTGACGTCGAACGGCGTCCCAAGTCCGGGGAAGTGCGCTGGCAGGACCTTCTCCTGGCCCGTGACGAACGATACCTGTCGAAGCTGGCCCTCCTGAACGATCTGGAGCGCCATACCGCTGCGAGTGATGTGCGGCACCCACCGAGACAACGGTCCGGGGTTGGAATTGATCTTTCGCGCCGATCCGCGCTGCGGGGGCTTGACGGTCGTCTCTGTCGAGGCCATGAGCTCCGATGCGTTGAACGTGGCGAGCTCGACCACCCACCAGCCGGCGGTGGCTCTACGGCGATCGTGGATGGCAAAGTGTTTGCCGTCCCATCCCGACCAGAATTTCACGGAATCAGCGTAGAAGCGTTTTGTCGTCCCCGTGGAGATCTCGTTGATGTACGAGTCTAGATTGGTGACAGAGATGAAATGGTCATCATCAAGCCAGACCCATGCAAATTGCCGGCCGGCGAGTTTGGGTGTTCCTGGATTGTCGACATCGACGACATAGACCTTCGGAGCACCGGTGTCGGCACCGATGCTCGAAGGCTGCGAAGTGTAGAGGATCCGCCGGCCGTCGGGAGACCAGACCGGGAACATGGTGGAGAAGTTGCCGGTCGTTAGTCGTTGGCGATTGTTGCCGTCCGCGTTGACCACGTAGAGGTCGGTCTGCCGCGTGAGAGGATCGGGGTCGCTCATGGCAAAGGCAATGCGCTTCTTGTCCGGCGAATAGGCCGGATGGGCTAGTTCGCGATCGTCAAACGTGATCTGCTTCAGCCCGGACCCGTCGGCGCGAGACGTCCACAGATAGCTCACGGGCTGCTGCTGGAGATACACAAGCTCATTACCGCTGGCCGAGACGCTGACGCCCAGGTCGGGTCCACCACCCTTGGTCACCTGGACCGCCGTGCCTCCCGACGCGGGAATGGCCCAGAGGTTCGTATTCCCGCCCCGGTTGGAGGAGAAGATGATCCGGTCATTGACCGTCCACTGCATCGCGTCGATGTTCTCGTCTCCCTGCGTGAGCTGTCGCTCGTCACCGCTGGAGAGGTCTTTGACGATGAGGACCTGTGAGGTGGTGGAGAAGGAACGGATCCAGACGATCGACCTGCCATCCGGGCCCCAACAATAGCTGAATCGATAGTCGCCGGTGGTGACGAAGGCCGAGTCCATGAACTCTCGGCGCAGTCCCTGGCCATCGCCGCCCACCGTCCAGAATTCCATGTACTTCGAGTCGGAACGGATGTGTGCGTCGCCAGACGGGGTCCGGATGAATCCGATACGTTTCCCGTCTGGGGACCATGATGGGATGCTGACCCGCTCTGCAAGCTTTCGACTGGTGCCGCCAAGCGAAGAGATCACGTGCAGATCATGCGACGTATGATCGTCGTTCGCCTTGTCGTAGGCGACCTGGCTTCCGTCGGGCGAAATGCTTGCCGACTGCTGGATGAAGAATGTGGCGTCCGACGTGATCTTTCGAGGCTCTCCGCCGTTCACGTGCATATAATAGATGTCCCATTTGCCGTTGGCGTCGGCCGCCGGGAAGGCGATCCATTTTCCGTCGGGCGACAGGCTGGGGTACGAGAACTGGGTGAACGGGACCTGCAGCACCCGGGTGGTCATGCTGGGATTCACGGAAACGCCAGTTGCGCGAAACATGAACCACCAGGCCGCGAGAGCGATGAACGCGACGGCAGCGACCGACCCGCCCAGGACCCAGACCCGGGGACGAGGGGCGGTTCCGACGGACCCCGAGGGCATTTCAGCGGAAGGATGGACGCCCGACGGGGCCGATCCTGTCGCGGGGGTGACCGGCATGCTCGCGGAGCTTCGCATGACCTTCGAGGTCTTCTTCATCGCCCGCCGCAGTTCGCTGACGATGTCGTCCATATGCTGGAATCGGTCCGCCGGGTCCTTTTCAAGGCATCGGGCGATAAGTGCCGCGAGCAACGGCGAGACGTCCTGACGGGATGCTTCGATCCCTTGCGGCTCTTCGTTCACGATCGAATAGAGCATCGCGGCCTCGTGCTCGCCGCGGAACGGCGTCTTGCCGGTCAACATCTCGAACAGAAGAACGCCGAACGAAAAGATGTCGCTCCGCGTGTCGACCGATCCCCCCTGGATCTGCTCGGGCGCCATGTAGGCGAGCGTTCCGACCGTGCTGGAAGTTCGGGTCAGCTTCAACGACCCTTTCAGCTTCGCCAGGCCGAAGTCCATCACCTTCGCTTGCCCCTTGGCCGTGAGCATGATGTTGTCGGCCTTGATGTCGCGATGGACGATCCCCTTCACGTGGGCCTCTTGCAGAGCCTCTGCGATCTGTGCGGCGATCGTCGCGGCTTCGTCCACGGAAGCATAAGGGATCTTCGAACGGAGGGTTCCCCCGTCGACGTATTCCATGACGATGAACATCGTCCCACCGGCCTCGTCCACGCCATGGATCGTGCAGATATTGGCGTGGTTGAGGGCCGCGGCAGCTTTCGCCTCCTGGAGGAAGCGGGCCTTCGTCTCATCGCTGGCCGAGACATGAGCGGGAAGGAATTTCAACGCGACCTGCCGGTCGAGCGTGAGGTCCTGGGCCTTGTAGACGACGCCCATGCCGCCCTCACCGAGCTTCTCAAGCACCTTGTAATGGCCAACCGTCGAACCGATCATCGTGATGTTCCTTGGAGTCTTTCAGTCGTTTGTGGCCGGGGTGGTGTCGCCATCGAAAAAGGGGCGACCAGTTCTCAGTCGATGATGATCTTCGGAGGCGAACCGCCCTGCGCAAAGACGCCAGGCGTGGTGCAGAACGCAGCGTACACGTACACGCCCTTCTCAACCTGCCCGACGCCCAGCGTCAGGGTCTTTCCGTTCTTGATCGTTCGGGTATGACCGCCGAACAGCTTGTCGTTGTCGAACTGGAGATACACGTCGCTTCCCTCTGCGTGGAAAATGATCTTCTGTCCTTCCACGGCGTGTACTTCGGTCTCGGTCGTCCCGGTCAGAACGACGCGCCACACGTTGCCGACCTTCTTGATCGAGAGGTTCAGGTCGTCGGGGGCGTCCTGCGTTGCTTGGACCGGCGCGTGCAGACCCAACGTCATGCCATAGACGACAAGGGCAAGAATGGGGAGGAAGGAAAGGCGGGTGACAGATCGCATGTGCATCTCCTGGATGATGGTGAGAAACAGAGTCCGGCGAAGCTCACCGGCCCGATGATGTCCGACGTGCGATTAACGATCGATAGCGGTCGTCGGTGTAGAGTTCACGAAGTTCCGGCTGATGCTGCACTTCACTCGCTGAATATCCGGCGTCGAGGGCACGTTCGATCCAGCGAAGGGCGTTGTCCCGGTCCCCGATCTGCTCATACGTCGTACCGGCGCGGAACATGATCGCACCATCCTCCGGGGCGAGACGCAACGCGCGTTCGGTGTAGGAACGCGCACGCTTCACATTTCCCGTCATCGCACAGTAGCCGCCGAGCAAGGACATGCTCTCAGCGTCCTCGGGATTCACACGCAGCTGCTTCTCCGCCAGCTCGATCGATCGCTGAAAGAGCTCCGCAGATTTTGGGCGGTCGGATGTCGACCAGTAGTACGCCATGGCCAGGTTGCCGGTGACCACGTGGTCGTTCGTGTTGTACGACAGCGCCTTCTCATACCATCGCGCCGCCTCGTCGAACGTGCCCTCGATATAATAGAGCGTGCCCAGGTTCGAGGCGGGCCGGTAGGAGGGTCGGATCGCGTATGAGCGTTCGAACATCGTCCGTGCCTCCTGCCAGCGCTGCAGGTAGTAGTACATGCCCCCCAGGTTGTTGAAGCCTCGATGGTTGTCGGGGGTGAGCTCCGTGACGCGCGTGAACGCCGTAATGGCGTCATCGTATCGGTTGTTCCTCGAGTAGAAGACCCCCAGGTCGTTGTAGCCGCCCCAATAATCGGGGCGGAGCTGGACAGCCTTGAGATAGGTCTCTTCAGCGCTCTTCAAGTCTCCCGACGATTCGTATGCCTTCGCCAGGCCGCGATACGCGTCGGACAGCGCAGGGTCCCGAGCGAGTGCGGTCTGGAACAGCACGATGGCCTCGCGCGGCTTGCCGGTTTGCGCGTACAGGACCCCGAGCGTGACATTCACAGGACCGAGGGTCCCGTCGATCGCCTTGGCCCGTTCACACGCGCTGATCGCCTCCAACGCCCAACGTGTGTCCTTGCCCGCTTCGTACTTCCGCCAAAGAGCTTCACCAAGGGCCGCATAGGCAAGCGCGTAGGAGGTGTCCTCGCGAACAGCCTTCCGAAATGCAAGGATCGCCTCGTCGACCTTCTCCTCTGATTCATAGCGAAGCAGCGAGCCACGACCGCGCAGGTAGTATTCGTATGCCGCCGGTACCGACGTGCCGCCCGAGGCAAGGACTCCGCGGGTCTCCGGATGCGACTCGACATGCAGCATCTCCAGCACGCGCATCACAGAGCCGTCGTGCAGTGCTGCGAGCTCGCGTTGCTCAATATCCATCGATGCGGAATTGACCTGTCGAAGCGTTCCGGCGTCGACAAGACTCAGCGACAATCGGAACCGGGATCCGATCATCTGCAACGCGCCTTCGACGACCAGATTCACGCCGAACGCCTTCCGGGCTTCCTCCGCACTCGTGATGTTGCTCCGACGCACTTCGCTCGCGGGCACCACCCAGAGTGACCCGTGGAACTGCTCCAGCTGGGTCAGTTGGCTGGTCATCGTCTCGGTGAGACCGTCGGCCAGCGCCTGACGATCGGCGCTTCCGCCGATGTTCGTGAACGGAAGGACGACCAGATGCTGCTGGTCCGGCACCGTACGTCCGCCAACGACATCTCCGATGGCGTGCCATCCACCGAACCCGAACAGCCAGACCGCGGCTGCGAGCGAGACCAGTGCGGCGGAGGCGATCCAGCGCCACCGACGATGTCCGCGCACAACCTCCACTGAAGGGGCTGCCTTCGGAGGGACCTGCCCGGAAAGGGCGATCGCAATATCAGCACGGAGCTCGTCTGCCGATCGATAGCGCGCCGCCGGCTCTTTGGCCATGCAGCGTTCCACGATCGCGTCAATTGCAACAGGGATCGACGGCTTCAGTGACGACGGCTTCGGCGGAGGCTCGTTCAGCACCTGATACAGCACCGCATGATCATACGGGGCCGAGAAGGGGAGCTTTCCGGTCAGCAATTCAAACAGCACGACGCCGAGCGCATAGATATCGGCGCGTTCGTCGACCGGCTCACCCCGGGCCTGTTCGGGCGACATGTACGACAACGTTCCGACCGTCGACCCGATGTGCGTCTGGTCCCGTCGCCCTGACACGGTGGCCACGCCAAAATCCATGATCTTGACCAGCCCGCCGTCAGTGAGCATGAGGTTGGCGGACTTGATGTCGCGGTGCACGATCTGCTTCGCGTGGGCCGCGGCAAGGCCTTCGGCCGCCCGGTCGACGAGAGCGAGGCAGGCGGCGGGATCTCGCGTCCCGGCGAGTGCCTGCCAGGTAGTGCCGTGCACGTACTCCATTACCAGATAGGCGCGGCCCTCATGCACGCCGATATCGTACACCGTGCAAATGTTCGGATGGTTCAGCGCAGATGCGGCGCGGGCCTCGCGGAGAATGCGGTCCTGATCGGCCGGGAGACCTTGATCATGCTGTGATAGCACCTTGAGTGCGACAAGCCGGTCGAGCCGCGAATCGTGCGCCTTGTACACGGCTCCCATGCCGCCTTCTCCGAGCTGCTCGAGGATCGTATAGGTGCCGACGGTCTGCCCGATCATAGACTGGTCATTCTCAGGTCGATCCTAGCGAAGGCCAAACCAGCGGGAACGACGGCTGGAACCGAAGCGGTTCTTCTCCTGAACGAGCTGGCTGGATGCCTCGACATACGTGCCAGTGGGCTTGGGCCCCGAGAAGAAGTCAACATCCACACGGCCAACGCGTTCTCCGCCGAACTCGACATAACAGGAGCCAGCACCGTTGAAGCCTGCCGGTTGCGCAGTTCCCTTCAGATCCGCGATGATCTCCGCTGCGACCACGCGGGCCGCTCCTTCGGCAAAGACTCCCGCTTTTGGCGTTCCCACGCTTGTGACATCCCCGATCGCATAGACGCCCGGGAACCTGGTCTTCAGCGTCCGTTTGTCCACCGGTATCCACTCGCCTTCGACCATTCCGCTCTTCGAGACAACGTCGGGGGCGACGTGCTTGGGGATGCCAAGCAACAGATCGCAGGGCATCTCTGAGCCGTCGTCAAGAATCACGACGCGTCGGGAATGGTCATACGCCTCAACTCGATGGTCTTTGACGAAGGCGATACCCCGCTCGCCAAATGCCTCGAGCAACGCCTTCGAGGTGTCGGGCGACGGAGGGATCGGAATGCCGAACGGCATGACCAGCGAGATCGTGCAGTGTGCTCGTACACCCCCTGCGGTGAGATAGTCGTGGAGAAGAAGTGTTGCCTCGCTCGGAGCAGGCGGACATTTGAACGATTTGTGGGTCACGCCGATGATTGCGTGCCCCCGTGAGAACGTCGGGAGCTTCTCGCGAAGTTGCTGCGCCCCTGCGACGGAGTAGAATTCATTCCCTCCCTCAACGAGTCCGGGTGTTGCGGCCGGATCGTAGTCTGCCCCCAATGCAACCACCAGAATGTCGGCCTCATAGGTGCCGACGTTGGTCACGACACGTTTTGTTGACGGATCGATCGATGTGACCGACTCCTGCCGGAAGACCACGCCGGGTTTTCGGATGGCGTGGTATGGGATCCGGATCGCTTCAGGCGTGGCCCGACCGAACATCATGTCGAGCTTTGAAAAGCCGAAGATGAACGAATCGCTCTTGTCGATGAGCGTGACATCGACCGCATCGCCGAGCTCTTCGGAGAGGATCGAACTGAGTTCGAGGCCGCCGAACCCGGCTCCGAGAATGACGATGCGCTGGTTCATCGGTTCCCCATCAGGGCGTCCCAATTGACAATGACCGCGTGGGAATTCCGTTGTCGGATGGCGGTCGAGTGAGAAACGACGAACCGCTTGCCGTCCCTCGTCACAGAGCGCACTTCCAGGCCTGTTTCATTGCCGACGCGGAAAAGTTCGACGGGCGGGGCGAACTTCGGCGTTGTTCCGGAGATGTCGGCCCGAACGGCAACGAGCGATCCGGACGACGTGAAGAAGATCTCGCCGGAATTGGCCCATCCGACGAGACTCCCTCCGCCTGATGAGATCTGCCATTGGGAGCCCTCACGGAGGAATGGACGAACGTAGACCTCGTCCTTTCCAGATTCATTGGACATATAGGCGAGCCATTTGCCGTCCGGAGAGAAGAACCCGACACCTTCCCGAAACTTCGTGCTGACGATCGGCTTGCTCGTGGTATCGTCCTGCAGGCTGATGTAGGAAAGGTCCCAGTCGAGCGGCGGCCGGTCGATGGTCAGCAGGAGGTAGCGGCCGTCGCGGGAAACGTCTGTCGGCCAAATGTCAGTGCCGGACAGCGAAAGCCGGACAGACTCGTCCTTCGTACCTCCGGCGTCCTTCTGGTACACTTCGTCGTGGAGGGTGCCGCCTTGTTTCGATGAGAAATAGAGGGTGGAGCCATCCGAGCTCCAGACCGGGAGAAAGTCCTCCTGTGCGTTGAACGTGAAACGTGTCTTGACCTTTCGGTTCACGTCGTAGAGCCAGACGTCCATATTCCCGTCTTCCTTGTTCATCTCCTCAAAGGCCAGCGTGCTCTCGTCGGGCGACATGTTGACGAAGAACCGGGGGCTGGCATGCATGATGAATGTCGACCGGCCATCGCGGTCCATAAAGACCAGCTCACTTCCCACGTCGGCTCCGCTGAATCCGTAGACCAGGACCCCGTTCTCCGATACGGAGAAGTCTCCCTTCGCTCGGGCGGGCCAGTAGCTGACGTCTTTGTCGAACGGGACCGGCTCCCCGAGGAAGGCGTAGGTCTCTGGGTCGAAGGGCTGTCCGATCAACGTGCTCTGCCGGACATAAAACAACGTTCCCGAAGCATAGAACATGTTGGAAGCGCCGCTGAGCGCAATGCTGTCGACCGTCCCGTCGAGGCTCCCGACATAGGCCTGCAGATCCTCGCGGGTGATCGCATTGACCCCGCTCGGCTTCAGGCGGACAAACACGAAGTGCTTTCCGTCAGGAAGGAAAAAAGGATATCTCGGGACCTTCGCAGATGCGGAGTCGAGCGCCGTCAGTGCCTTCGACCCGCCCCCGGATGCTGAAACGACGAACAGGTCCTTCTGGCTGATCTCCGGTGAATAGACGATGACCCCCTCCGGGCTCCACGCACCGCCGCGCCCGCTCGGTGCGTCGGCGAGTGTCAGCGGAGGGCTGCCTGACACGTCGACCCGCTTCAGCTTGCCGCCGGCGAAGAATCCGACAGAACGGTTGTCAGGCGACCAAAATGGATATTCCGCGTTCTCCGTGCCGGCGAGCTTCGTGGCAACGGAACTGTTGAGCGGGCGGATGTAGAGCGCCGAGCCTGACAGTGAGTCGATGCCAACGAAGGCGAGCATGGTGCCGTTCGGCGAGATCACCGTGTGACCGCCCGATTCGTTATTGAACCTCACTCCCACGGGTGAGTCGATCGTCCCGCGGACCGTCGGCGCCTGCGGGGGAACAGACCGGAGGAAGGTCGCCGCGGCGAATCCGGCGCCGAGAGCCAACACGATGCCGCCCGCGATGAACACACGTGCCTTCACCCGGGACGGCGAAGGTGTGGGTTCGTAGGGCGCTGCATCCGCCGTCGAGGGTGCTCGAAGCGACGAAGCGGCGGCGAGCGGACGTGCCGCCGTGATGCGGCTTGCGCGCGCCCGGCTCGACTCACGACGATAGCGCTTCAGCTCGAGAGCCACCTGGCTCGCGGCTTGCGTCCGCTCGCGCGGGTCTTTCTCAAGGCAATCGAGCACGACGGCGT
>CAYYOV010000049.1:14505-16538 GCA_964473365.1 uncultured Ignavibacteriaceae bacterium | reverse complement strand
GCGCTCTTCACTGTAGTATCCCACGCCTCGTCCGTTCCAGGTCACCTGAACGTTCCATCTGCCCGCCGAGAGGAGACCGGCCGGGATCAGCTGGACGTTCGCAGAGTCGGGGCCGACAGGGAATGTCAGGTCGAGCCGTTGATCGTCGGGTCGGTAGATGTGCACCGTCCCAGTCAGGTCCTCCCGGAGGAATTCCTTGGGGAACGTGATCCGCACTCCTTCCGCATTCAGTTCAAAGGCGACCTGTTCGGCAAGAGCGCGCGTGCGGTCGATACGGTCGATCTGCTGCTGATACTGGATCTCAGCGTCGTAGTAGTGTTCCGTGACGAGGTCGTTCCGGTCGTCGAGCGTCATGTACACGACGGCAAGGACGCCGAGGATGAAGAAGATGAAGAAGCCGGCTACCGCGTATTCCCAAGTGCGTTTCATTTGAATCCAGTGTGAGTCAAGTGTCGTAAGCAGTAAGCAGGTACATTCAGGATATGGGCAGGTTGAGATCTGATAATTAAAGATCTCGGTTCTTTGTCCATCGCTCTCCGCCTGAATGGGCCTGAGCGTGCCTGCTTACTGCCTACTCGTCTTGGTTGGTCCGAGGAAGGTTGTCTCCGTCCCCGCCACGCGGTCCTCTCCCCGATACACCCCGATCTGCAGGGGAGTGCTCATCCGCGAGATCGAGGTCCGTTCGAGCAGGATCATCGCCTTGCCTTCGATCAGCTGTTGAGGTCCAACGGCCAGGTCACCGCCGATGAACCGCACTTCGGCACGCGGTTCGTTCTCGACCCGAATGCTGATCGAAGCAGGGTCGAAGGTCTTGTTCAGCACCTTGACATCATAGATGTTGCTCACGCGTCCGTCGGGTTGTTCCTGGAAGAACATGCCCGGCGAGCGGAGGATCGTGGCGTCGAACAGCGATCGGGTGGCGAGCAGATAGGTCAGGAAGACGGCCAGCACGGTCAGGACGACACTGTAGCCCATGACGCGCGGGGTCCAGATCTTCCGGATCTTCTCCGCGATGTTGTTCTCCGAGTCGTAGCGAATGAGCCCGCGGGGCCGGCCGATCTTCTCCATCACGGGGTCGCAGGCATCGATGCAGGCGGTGCAATTGACGCACTCCAGCTGCGTGCCGTTCCGGATGTCGATGCCCGTCGGACAGACATCCACACAGAGGCCGCAGTCGATGCAGTCCCCGTTCGTGCGCTCCGCACCCTTCGTGATCTTTCCGCGGGGCTCGCCCCGCACGCGGTCGTATGCGATGACGATCGAATTCTTGTCGAGCAGCACGCCCTGGAGTCGGCCGTACGGGCAGACGAGGATGCACGCTTGTTCGCGGAACCAGGCGAAGATCCAGTAGAAGAGGCCACTGAAGCCCAACATCGCCGTCAGGCCGGCCACGTGCTGCGACGGAGGGTCGGTGATGATCTGCCAGAGCGCATCGACGCCGATCACCCATGCCAGGAGGGTATTGCCGATCAGGAAGGCGATTGCGAAGAAGATGCCGTACTTCGTGAGCTTCCGGACCGTCTTGTTCGCCGTCCACGGCGCTGCGTTGAGCCGTTGCTGTTCGCGGAAATCCCCCTCCAGCCAGTATTCGATCTTTCGGAACACCATCTCCATGAAAACCGTTTGCGGACAGATCCAGCCGCAGAACAGTCGTCCGAACACGACGGTGAACAGAAGGATGAAGACGATGACCGAGATGGTCAGCAGGCCGAGGATGAAGAAGTCATGCGGCCCGAAGCCGGTCCCGAACAGGATGAACCGTCCTTCGACCACGTTGAACATCATGTACGGATGTCCGTCGATCCGGACGAACGGCGTGCCGAAGAGGACGAGAAGCAGGAACCCGCTCAGGATCGTCCGCGCGGTATAATATCGTCCCGACGGTTTCTTCGGGTAGATCCAGCGACGCGTTCCTTCGTCGGTGACGAGGCCCAGCCGGTCGCGATAGGTATCAGGGGAGGACATCGGGAGGGGTCGGAGGACAGAGGTCAGTAGCTTGCCCCGAGCGAGCACCGAGTCTGTCGAGGTGCGAG
>CAYYOV010000049.1:0-14405 GCA_964473365.1 uncultured Ignavibacteriaceae bacterium | reverse complement strand
AGGACAGAGGTCAGTAGCTTGCCCCGAGCGAGCACCGAGTCTGTCGAGGTGCGAGGCGAGGGGCCAAACGCTTGAGCTCAAACGCTTAGAAAAGATGACTGTTGAACCTGCTCTTCGATTGACGATTCACCTTCCACATTTCACCGTTCACCTTTCACTTTTCACCACTCTCCACTCACCGCTCACTTCTTTGCGCTGTCCGCCGGCGCCACGTACAGCGCCCCTTCGGCCTTCTTCGGGACCATCGGCGAAGTTCCTTGCAGCGACAGCACGAAGCTGGACAGCTCCTGGATCTGTTTCGGGGTGAAGACAAGTTGCCAGCTGATCATTCCCTTCGAGGGGACGCCGTTCTTGATGATCGCATAGACGTTCTGCACCGAGCCACCGTGGATCCAGTACTGGTCGGTCAAGTTCGGTCCGACGAGTCCTCCGCCGTCCTTCGCGTGGCACGAGATGCAGTACTTCTGGAAGTTCCCGGCGCCGTTCTTGAGCGCATCGGCCGTTGTCAGGACGGTCAGGTTGTTCTCGTCGATGGAGCCTTCATTCGCCAGGACGATGCGGCGCTCGATTGCCGCCGCGGCCATCTGGGCGTCGTACTCGCCGGCGCTTAGCGTTCCGCCCAGCACGTGAAAGTGGATGAAGTAGCCGATGCCGAAGACGACCGATCCGTAGAACAGATAGTTGAACCACGGCGGGATCCGGTTGTCCAGCTCGGTGATGCCGTCGAAGCTGTGGTCGACGCCGACCTTCTCCTCGGTGTATGCGCCCGACCAGAAGCGCCCGCGGAGCGTCGACAGCAGCCGTGTCAGCGGCGCGATATCGGCGTTCATAACGAACACGATGAACAACAGCGCCATCATGATCACGACGGTGGTAACGCCCGTGATCAACACGGCAATGTCGCCGGCAGCCTCTGCGCGGGCTTCGGCAAGGGGGAGGATGAGTGCCGCGGCGAGCGGCAGGTACGAACGACGATTCACGAGTGCACCTCGTTCAATGGATCGTGGGTCGATGACTGGTCGTCGAGCGGCAGCCTGGCCATCCGCTCGAGATACTGGCGATTCATCCGGAACACCCATACGGTGACGCCGGCGGAGACCGCCAGGAAGAGGACGAACGAGATGACCTGGTAGGTCACCATTCCGTCGAGGGATTGAAGGTATTGTTGAAGCACGGTCGAATGTCAATTGTCGATGGTCGATTGCAGATTGTCGATTACAGGATATCGATCATCCTGAAACAGCTTGTCATCGCTGCACGCCCTTGATATCGGTCCCCAGCCGCTGCAGATACGCGATCAAGGCGATGATCTCTTTGTCCGGTTCGGCCGGAACGCCCTGCGTCTGAAGGTCCTTCGCAATGTTCTCGGCCTGCAGCTGGAGCTCGGTCACGGCCTGATCTTCATATCCGTTCGGATACGGCACGCCGACCGTGCGGAGCGCCGAGATCTTCGCGGGCGTCGATGCGGCATCGAGCGCGTCTTCCAGCAGCCACGGATACTTCGGCATGATCGAGCCCGGCGACATGGAGGTCGGGTCCTGCATGTGGAGATAGTGCCACAGGTTCGAGTACTTGCCTCCGACCCGGTGGAGGTCGGGGCCGGTGCGCTTCGATCCCCACAGGAACGGATGGTCGTACACGAACTCGCCGGCCTTTGAGTACTCACCGTACCGCTCGGTCTCGAACCGGAATGGCCGGATCATCTGCGAATGGCACGTGTTACAGCCTTCCCGGATGTAGATGTCGCGTCCCTGCACCTCGAGCGGAGAATAGGGCCGGACCGACGTGATCGTCGGGATGTTCGACTTCACGACGATCGTCGGGATGATCTCGACCAGACCTCCGACGACGACGGCGACGAAGGCGAGCAGCGCGAACTGCACCGGCCGTTTCTCCAGCCAGCGGTGGCGGTTCGTCATGCCGTGCGTATGCGCCTCGGAGAGCGGAGGCGCCTCGGCGTGCTCGACGGCGATGAAGGACCCCTGCTTGGCTGTCCGTACGAGGTTGACGACCATGACGATCACGCCCGCGAGGTACAGCGTCCCTCCGACGGCGCGGATCATGTACATCGGCAGGATCTGCGTGACGGTCTCGAGGAAGTTGGGGTACTGCAGCACACCGAACGGCGTGAACTGCCGCCACATCAGCTGCTGCACGATCGCCGCCCAGTAGAGCGGAACGGCATAGACCGCGATCCCCAGGAACCCGATCCAGAAGTGGAAGTTGGCCATCTTCTTGGAATACAGGGTCGTGTTCCACAGCCGCGGGATCAACCAGTACAGAATGGCGAAGGTCATGAACCCGTTCCAGCCGAGCGCTCCGATATGCGCATGGCCGACCGTCCAGTCAGTGTAGTGCGAAAACGCGTTGACGTTCTTGAACGAGAGCATCGGTCCTTCGAACGTCGACATGCCGTAGGCCGTCACGGCCACGACGAACATCTTCAGAATGACGTCGTCCCGCACGCGGTCCCAGGCGCCCCGGAGGGTCAGGAGGCCGTTAATCATGCCGCCCCACGATGGCGCCAGGAGCATCACGGAAAAGACGGTGCCGAGAGATTGCGCCCAGTCGGGAAGCGCCGTGTATAACAGATGATGCGGCCCGGCCCAGATATACAAGAAGATGAGCGACCAGAAATGCAGGATCGACAAGCGGTATGAATAGACGGGACGGTTGGCCGCCTTCGGCAAGTAGTAGTACATCAGCCCCAGAAACGGCGTCGTCAGGAAGAACGCGACCGCGTTGTGCCCGTACCACCACTGCACGAGAGCGTCCTGCACGCCGGCATACACCGGGTAGCTTTTCAGGAACGACGCGGGCACTTCAATGGAGTTGACGATGTGGAGCATCGCGACCGTCACGACCGTGGCGATATAGAACCAGATCGCTACGTAGATGTGTTGCTCGCGTCGCTTGATGATCGTTCCGAACATGTTGATGGCGAAGACCACCCACACGAGCGCGATCAGCACATCGATGGGCAGCTCGAGCTCCGCGTATTCCTTGCCCGAGGTGAACCCGAGCGCGAGCGTCACCGCCGCCAGGACAATGATGAGCTGCCAGCCCCAGAAATGGATGGCCGTCAGCGCCTTGCTGAACATCGGGGCCTTACACAGCCGGGGGAGGGAGTAGTAGATGCCCATGAAGATTGCATTCCCGACGAACGCGAAGATGACCGCGTTCGTATGGATGGGCCGCAGCCGGCCGAATGAGGTGAACGGGAGTCCGAAATTAAGCGCCGTGTGGAAGAGCTGCGAGGCGATCAGGACGCCCACCGTCATGCCGACGATGCCCCACACGACCGTCGCGATCGCGAACAGTCGGACGGGGCGATTGTCATACTCAAAACGATCCAGTTGCATGCGATGAACCTTGTGGGTGGACTTGAGTTATGAAGCAGGAGTAATGGAGTAAAGGAGTTCTCGATGAGACCTGACGCGAATTGGACTCAGAACTCAGCGTTCCGGGCAGACCTTCTCAGTGGTTTAGTACGTTTGCTTTCGAGTCTGGTGATTTGCTTGGAGTTTTGGATGTTTGGTCTGTTTGGGACGTTTTCTTCGTGTCCTCAAAGAGAACCCTCATCCCCGGCGTGTGCGTGTCGTCGTATTGACCCGTCCGAACGGCCCACAGAAAGGCCGCAAGGAATGACAGGGCCACGAGCAGACTCAGCGCAATGAGCACGTAGATGACGGTCATGCGATCCCTTCCCGCCGGGCGGCGAACCGGACGAGCCCGATCGACAGGGCCACGACCGTCACGCTGCTGACGGGCATCAGGATGGCCGCGAGCACCGGAGACAGCGTGCCTTGCACGGCCACGCTCAGCGCTGCGAGATTGTACATGAACGATACGAAGAAACTGAACAAGATAATGTGGACGGATCGGCGGCTCAGCCGCACGAACGCCGGCAGGTCGCGAAGGTGGTCCCCTTCCAGGATCGCGTCGCATGCAGGAGAGAAGGCGTTCACGTCGTCCGTGACCGCCACCCCGACGTTGCTCCGGCGAAGCGCACCGGCGTCATTCAACCCGTCGCCGACCATCATCACTGCCTCCCCGCGGCGCTGAAGGTCCTCGACGCGGTCGCGCTTATCGAACGGCGTCTGGTCGAACCGCATCTCCGTCCCGGCCGGGAACATCGCTTCGAGCCGCGCCCGTTCACCCTGGTGGTCGCCCGACAGCAACACCAGCCGATGACGAGTCCCGAGCGCGGAGATCACATCCGGCAGGCCGTCGCGGTACTGCTGTCGCACGGCGAACGCACCAATAGGCATGCCGGCGATGGAGACAAAGACACGCGCGGCGTCCGTCGTTTCTTCCACGGGCGCCTCGCCGCCAGGTCCGGCAAAGGCCCGCGAACCAAGACGAATATCGACGCCGTCGACGACGCCCCGGATGCCGGAGCCGGGGACCTCCTCGAGGTGGTCGAGCGAACGTGTCGGCGCCCCCGCCAGCATCTGCTCGACGGCGCGGCTGAGCGGATGCGTGGAAGCGCGGGTCAGCGTGGCGATGGCTGCACGGTGGTCGTCGCTCAACGGCTCGCCGAGCCACTGGACCAGCCGTTCGCGGCCATGCGTCAGCGTGCCGGTCTTGTCGAACACGACGGCCGTCGTTCGTGCCAAAGCCTCGACGACGGTCGCATTCTTCAGGTAGAATCGCTGCCGGCCGAAGAGTCGCAGCACAGCCCCGTAGGTGAACGGCGCCGCGAGCGCGAACGCGCACGGGCAGGCCACGATGAGGATCCCCGTGACGGCGTCGAGGGCCGTAAGCGGGGCCTGCCCGAGCAGCCACCAGGCTGCCGCGGCGCCGGCAACGACAAGCACACCCGCCGTGAACCACTTGCCGACAGCATTCGAAAGGGTCAGCAGGCGGCTCTTCTCGTCGTGCTCCGCGTCGTGACGGTTCCACAGCTGCGTCAGATGGCTTTGCGAGACCTCCTTCAATACCTCGAGCTCCACGATCCCGCCGGTCTGACGGCCGCCGGCATAGACGAATGCGCCCGGCTCGAGCGTCACAGGCGACGATTCCCCCGTCACAAAACTGTAGTCCACGGTGGCAATCCCGTTGAGCACGATCGCGTCGCACGGGATGATCTCGTGATGACGGACGAGGATCTTGTCGCCGACGGCGAGGGTCGTGACGGGCACCGAGCGCTCCTGACCCCCTTGACGCAGCGTCACGGCGAGCGGAAAGTACGACGTGTACTTCCGGTCGAAATTCAGACGGTCGTACGTCTTCGACTGGAACACCTTCCCGATGAGGAGGAAGAAGACGAGCCCCGCGAGCGAATCGAAGTATCCGGCTTGCCCGAGGACCGTCACGGAGACAACGCTGCGGGCAAAGAGGATGAAGATGCCGAGCGCGAGCGGAACGTCGATGTTGACGATGCCGCGTCGTAGTCCGCCCCAGGCGGAGGTGAAATACTCGCTCGCCGAAAAGAAGAAGACGGGGAGGGAGAGTCCGAGCATCACCCAGTCGAACACGCGGCGCATGCCCGCATCGAGATCGGAGGTCGCAAAATACTCCGGAAAGCTGAGCATCATGATGTTCCCGAAGCAGAACCCGGCGACGCCGACCTTGGCCACGAGCGAACGTGTCGCCGACGACTCTGCGTTCTGTTCCAGACTCCCCAGGTTGATCTCCGGTTCGTAGCCCAGGGAGGCGAACAATTCGACGACCTTGCGCAGCGACGTGCGCGAGCGATCGAACTGCACGACGGCCTGCTTCTTGAGGAAGTCGACGCGCGATTCAACGATGCCTGGATCGATCGTATACAACTGCTCCAGCAGCCACACGCACGAGGCGCAATGCATGCCGGGAATGGTCAGCGTCACGGCGGAACGGTCCCCGGCCCGAAAGGTCAGGAGCTGGCCGGCGATCGCTTCGTCGTCGAGGTAGGCGTATTGACCGGAGGCGTGGATCACCGGCGCGTGGCCGGGCGTCTGGTCGAGGGAGTAGTATGTGCAGAGGTCGTTCTTCTGCAGGACCTCATACACAACCTTGCAGCCGTTGCAGCAAAAGTCTTTCCCGTCGGCCTGCGTCCCACCCGGACCCACTGGGTCTCCGCAGTGGTAGCAAGCCCCCTCTACGGCCACGGACGCCACCGATGCAGAGTCGGTTGCGGCTGGCGCGCTGCCAGGAGAAGTGCCAGATGGAGGCGAGAGGGGTTGGATCTTCATTAAGATGGTCAGGACAGGGCGGTCGCGAAGGACCCGCCGAGGTTCGATCGGATGAAATATTCGGCCAATTTTCAAAGAACTTCAACGAATTTCTCAGGAATGATTCGTAGAAATTGGACTTTCGAAGTCGCAATTCTCGCGTCAATCGTCATGCGATGTCAATCGTCTATTCCGTACGTTCCAGTCAACTTCATTCACGTCAAGATTGAAATGCTGACCCGCTCACTGCTCGTCGTTGCGCTCATCGTCACCGCGGCTCGAGCGCAAGTGCCACAGATCCCTGACTCTCTCCGCGCCATAGGGGACGAGATCTCGGCGATGCCTGAATCCGATATCCGCGTGCTCGGAAAGGCGCGCGCCCTCCTCGGTGCATCGATCCTCTCGGGGGATCTGGCCAAAGCTGACCGCATCCTCAGCTACATCGACGCACGGTTTGATTCGACGCGGATCGTCGCACTCTCGCCCCGGGAACGATTGCTGGTGGAATTCTGGGTGGGTCGATTCGATCGCGTGCTCACCGACCCGGAACTGGCCGCGGACCTGTCCTGGGAACCGGAGCCGGCAGAACACACATATCGTCGTCCCCGTCTTGCGCCCGATCGTGATCTGCTGTTAGAGGACCTTTTGGACTACTCGCGGGAGTGGCGAACGACGCTGATCGCGCGCACACAAGCGGCGGCGTTGGGAGACGAGCAAAGGGACTTCCTCCGGATCTTCGCGACAGTGCTGATCGGTCCTGATCCGTCGGAGCCCGAAGGCTACCGTAGCTTCCGAACGTTGCTGAACGAAGATGCAGACCGGTTCCTGGGGATATATCCGAGGTCGCCCTACGAGACCTTTGTGCGAAGGTACATGCGCGTCGTCCTCCGGCCATCGCCGTGGTCGTACGGCCTCGGCATCGCGTTGGGGGGACTGCGCATGGAGGGCGAAATGAGCCGATGGTTCACGAGCGGCATGAGCTTCGACCTGTGGGGCGAGATGTCGTACCGCTCGTGGTACTCAATACTCTGGCTCTCGATCGGCACGCTCAGCGAGGTGCGTTCGTCGTTCACGTACCAGCAGGTCTGGAACTCTGGAATGGCGGTCTCGCCGAGCGGGGCCCAACTGGCCTTCGGCTACACGTTCCGCGTGAATCGGTCGATCATCATTACGCCACATGTCGGATGGGCGTACGTGGACATCTCACCGCCGGAGCAGGAGCGTTCGAAGACAGGGTTCGACGGGACGATCGATTTTGGCGCGGCCGTCGCGGGTGTGAATATCGACCTGCCCATCATTCAGACGGGGGACGGGGAGTTGATCGAGGGTGAGGAGCAGGGATATCAGATGCTGCGGGCGCGATTCGCAGTAATGCCGACCAGCACGCACATCCCGTTCGTCAAGGGGACAATGGTCTCGTTCACGTTGAGCTACGGGTTGTTCGGAAGGCCGATCGAGCGGGACCTGTAGATGAGGCGTTTCATAGAAATGACACAGAGACCCACGGAGGAGGATGGAGCTAGCCTCTGTGGATCTCTGTGAGAACTCGCGGAACTCGGTGTCACGCTTCTATTGCTTCTCCTTCTTCTCCTCACTCAGCTTGAACTTGAACGGCAGCACCAGCTCGACCTTGTCCCGCTTCTGACCCTTCTCTGCCGGTGCGAATTTCCACTGTCGCGCCGCGTCCAACGCTGCCTTCTGGAACGCCTCGCCGGCTTGTGCTTTGATCACGCTCGCCTCGGCAACATCCCCCTGCGCATCGACGATCAGTTTCACGAACACCGTACCTTCGGCCGAGTCCTTCGGGATCGGCTTCGGATAGACCGGATCCACCCTCTTGACGATGGCGGGTGGTTCCTGAGCGGTCCCCTTGTCCTGAATGGCGTTGGCCGACAGGAGTACAGGGACCGCAAGAAGCATGATGAGAATACGTCGCATGGTTACCTCCAGGTGGTTTGAATGGACGAAGGAGTGATCTCACGTTCTGGGAGGACCCATACGACGCGGGTCGGCTCCGTGGGTTGAACGGACTCTTGGTAGCGTGTGACGGCCAGCGTGCCGAGCGCCCCGATGACGATCAAGGCCACGGCCGCTGATGCGACCGCGACGTACGACACCCACGCGGGGGGTCGCAGGCGAGCGGGAAGCGGTTGAACAGTGCGCGGCAGTTCGTAGGAATGAGCGGCCACAGTTCGGACGGCGGCCTGAATGCGTACCGTGTCACGCATGAACTGCCGGCAGTCTGCACATCCAGCCAGGTGCGAGAAGAGGGCGGCGGCGTCCGCGTCCGCGATCTCTCCGTCCAGCATCCGGCTGATCAACGGTTGAGCGTCGTGGCAGGTCATGACAAGCTCCTTTCGTGCAGTAACGGCGCAAGCCGGCGGGCAAGCGCCTTGCGGGCTTTGAACAAACGGGACTCGACGGCGCTGACAGTCGAATTGGTGATGGCCGCGATCTCGGCGTATGAGTACTGCTCCATCTCCCGCAGAATGAGTACCTCGCGGTAGGCGGGGTGGAGTTGTTCAAGACAGTCGGCCACGGCGCCGAGCAATTCCTTGCGTTCGGTCGCATGTTGCGGCGTCTCCGGGTCCCACACCTGGTCGGAAGCATCTTCCAGCGACACGTGGCGTCGGCGTTTGCGAAAGACCGCATAGACCTCGTTCCGGGCGACCGTCATGATCCATGCCGGCAGCGCGTCGAGGCTGTCGAGGCCGCGCATGTCGCTGCACACTTTGAGGAACGTGTTCTGAACACAATCGTCAGCGTCCTGCCGGCCTCCGAGCAGACCGACGCAAAGTCGGCGCACGCCATCGGCGTACATCTGATACACCTGTTCGTTCGCCCGGGGCGAACCGGCGCGTATGGCAGCGGCGAGTTCTGTCGAAGGACGCGGAAGTGGCACGTGATCACCGGTGGTCGGGTGTCGGGCACGGATCGCTCGGGACCGACCCGCACATACTGTAAAGATGCATGACGGGCCGAAAACTTGCTGTCCGGAAGTTCGTTGGAAATGGGCCAAAGAAGGGGTATTTTTGGTCAACTTTTGACGTCTTCTGTGCCTCGGGGCGCCGACATGGCGGGCAACCCCTGGCTTCACACCTGATAATCCGAGGGCCGTATGGATAAGACCAAACGCCGATCCTGGGCGGAGCCGTTCAAGATCAAGATGGTGGAACCCCTCAAGATGCTGACCCGCGAAGAGCGGGCCAAGTGCTTGCAGGAGGCTGGCTACAACACGTTCCTGCTCCGGTCGGAGGATGTCTACATCGACCTGCTGACGGACAGCGGCACCAACGCCATGAGCGATTGGCAATGGGCCGGCATGATGATCGGCGACGAGGCGTATGCCGGAAGCAAGAACTACTACAACCTTGAGGCGGCGGTCCAGCAATACTACGGATACAAGTACCTGGTTCCGACTCACCAGGGTCGAGGCGCAGAACACATCATCTCACAGATCCTGATCAAGCCCGGGATGTTCGTGCCCGGGAACATGTATTTCACGACGACGCGTCTGCACCAGGAATTGGCGGGGGGCACATTCGTCGACGTCATCATCGACGAAGCACATGACCCGGCGAACCTCCACCCGTTCAAGGGGAACGTCGACCTCAACAAGCTCGACGCGCTCGTCAAGAAGGTCGGTGCCGACAAGATCCCGTACATCACGATCGGCGTTACGGTGAACATGGCCGGCGGTCAGCCGGTCTCGATGGCCAACCTGAAAGAGGTCCGCGCGTACTGCCAGAAGCACGGCATCCGTGTCGTGCTCGACGCCACGCGGGCGGTCGAGAATGCGCATTTTATCCGGACGCGCGAGAAGGGGTACGAGAACGTTCCGCTGGCCGCGATCCTGAAAGAGATGTGCTCGTACTCCGACGCCGCGACGATGAGCGGAAAAAAGGATCTGCTCGTGAACATCGGCGGGTTCCTCGCGCTCAACGAGTGGGACGTGTTCGAAGAAGCGCGGAACATGGTGGTGGTGTATGAAGGATTGCACACCTACGGCGGTCTGGCCGGGCGCGACATGGAAGCGATGGCCCGCGGCATTGTCGAAGCGGTGAGCGAGGACCACATGCGGGCGCGGGTGGGCCAGGTGGAATACGTCGGCGACAAACTGGTGGAGGCCGGCATTCCGGTGGTACGCCCGATCGGCGGACATGCCGTCTTCCTCGATGCAAAGGCATTCCTGCCGCACTTGAAGCAAGTCCAGTTCCCCGCACAGACACTGGCGGCGGAGTTGTATCTGGAGTCGGGCATCAGGGCGATGGAGCGCGGGATCGTCTCGGCCGGACGGAACAAGGAGACGGGAGACCACTACTATCCGAAGCTCGAGCTGGTGCGGCTCACGTTCCCGCGCCGCGTCTATACGCAGGCGCACTGCGACGTGCTCGTGGAATCGGTCCAGGCGGTCTTCGAGAACCGGAAGAGTGTGAAGGGCTTGAAGATGGTCTACGAGCCGAAGTATCTACGTTTCTTCCAAGCGAGATTTGAAAGAGAGTAGATACGCCGAGCGGAGTCGAGGCGTACGTACGCTTTTTCCAAGCCCGATTTGAGCGAGAGTACGTATCCCGAGCAAAGCCGAGGGGTATCTGCGCTTCTTCCAGGCGCGATTCGAACGGGAGTAACGACCCCGGGATCAGCCGAGCGATATCCACGTTGAGGTATGAACACAAAGCGGAGGCCATCGGTCTCCGCTTTGTGCGTGTTCTGACTCCCCTGTGACAAAAAGGGGCAGGCCTGGACGTCTCTGGTCAGACGGTCGCTCGTCGTCAGATCATTCCTTGATGCGTACCGTCAGCAGGTCGATCCGCATTGCGCTATAGACGATACCTCCGCTATTGAGCTCCAGGACCAACGTGTCCCCCGGCTGACAGGCGATCGAACGATCTGCTCGATACAACGTCCACGTGGTGTCCTGAACGGAGACGAGGATATCCGGCCCGCTCCGGACTACGTTGCGAAGCGAGATGCCCCCTCCCAGCGCGAGATTCTTCCCCCAAAACGTGAGAGAAAGCGAGCAGGGGAGAGCTGGAGCGGGAATACGCCGCGCAACATGAGGAATGATGCAACCTCCGGATACCCCGAGCGATCGAGCGCCGCCGCCGGCGGGCGCGTCGAGCTCAAAACCAGCACCGCCGTACCCCCGCCATCCTACAGTATCGGCATCCGTTTCGAATGAGCTGAAGAAGACGATCGCGCCAGCCTCTGCCTCCGGTTCGGTCGATTGCTGACATCCCGAACCCGACGCCCAGACGGCGATCATGAAACAGGATATGTTGAAAGAACGACGAGACATGTGATTGACGTTCGGTCTACGGACGGATGCTGACCGAGATCCAGAATTGGACATCCGACAACTCAGCGCCGTTGTACGTGTCGATGTAGTTCGGCACACCGAGGAAGCGGATGCTCAGCAATGGGCTCGGCCGCACGGTCAACCCCGCCATGAGTGAGGTCCGGACCTCGCTCATGCGCTCGCGCGGTTGCGTATAGCGTTCGCCGAAATTCTGCTGGGTGGACGAGCCCTGGGAATCGGCATGGTAGCGCCGATCGAAGATCGCCAGCGTCACGTCCTCCGCGCTCCAGTTCGAGGCCGTCCGGTTCAGACCGAACAACAACTCCGTCGTTTCGGAAGCGCGGATCGTCAGGAACACGGGGATCGTCAGCCGCCGGACCTGCGAATTGAACGTCCACAAGAGTCGCTTCGTCTCGGCCGTCGAATCGAAATACGAGTACGGATACGAGCCGGTCGAAAGATAGTACGAATGCCGTCGTGCCACGACTGCCTCGCTCGTGTTCGTCGCGCGCTCCTGGAACTCATACTGTCCGCCCAGGCTCAGCGTGACCTTCTCGCTCAGCTTCCATTCATACGAGGCCGTCAGACGGTGCGTGGTGCCGACGATCGACCCTCCGCCGTTCCGGACGTCGAAGAGCGCGTAGTCCGACGTGTGCCGATAGACCGTCGTGTCCCACTGGTTCCGCGACCGGCCGAACGATGTGTCTGCAATGCTTCCGTTTAGCGTCAGGTCAGTTTCTTGTCGGCTGTAGTGGTACGAAAGGAAGAGCTTTCTTCCATGGTCGACCAGCGAGGTAAGGTCGGCGCCGGCGAATGTGGTGGTGCCGTCATGTTTCCATGACAGCGACTGCCGTGCGGATGATGCGTACACCCCCCAGTTGTCGGTCGTGGCATCGATCGGACCATACGAATAATAGGTTGAATCCGTGCGCGGCAACGTCTGGTCGGCCGTTCCCTCCAAGCGGCCAAGGCTGATGCCGATCGTCGAGGCCTCGTCGAGCGCGTACCGCAGTCCGGCAGTCCCTTCCCAATGACGGTAGGACTGGCGTCGCGACTCCTCACTGCGCCACAGCGAGGTCGATGAAGAAGCCCCGTACTCCCAGAAATTCTGCGAGCCGTACGACCCGTCCCGATCGAAGACCACGCGCCCGACCTTGACCCCGAACTGCAGTCGCTGGGTCAGATCGACGCCCGCAAAGGCCGAGAGGAAATGTCCTTCCTGGTGCATCTCGTCCGAACCTTTGTATTTGTCCACGATCGGAATGTTCTCCGTGCCAGCGGCCCGGTCGCCGCGGTAGTCGGCCCCAGGTAGGGACTTGTAGATGTCCTGCGGAACCGCGTAGTATCGTTCGTCCTGCGTCATGAGCTGATACGTGGCGCCAAAGGAGAACATGCTCAGCAGTTCTGACCGGGGCCGGACAAGGTATCCCACCGACACGGCCGGCTCCAGCGACTGCCGCGACCTCAGGAAGTATCGAGGATACGGCATGTAGTAGGCCGCGTCCCGGACCGAGGCATCCATCCATGGCATGGGATAGTAGTCGGACCGGCCATCGATCACGCGCTTCGAATTCCTGAAGTCCAGCGTGAGGTAGCCCGCACCTGAAGTATCGCGGAACAGCCGCGCCGGATTGATGTCCAGCTCGAGGAACGGATCATTCAGCGCTCCTGAGACGGAGTTCTTGAAGGGGCCGATTCCGAGCGGCACGAAGCGGTACGGCTCAAAATAGAAATCCGTGTGCTCGAACGATTTCTCCATCACACGCTCGACGTCGTACTGGGCGTGTGCATACTGCCACGTGAGCAGCAGGATGCAGAACAACATCAGGGTCGATCGAAGAGGCTTCATACAGGGACCTTTCAGAATCTCATGCGCAGACTGATGGACGGATACATCGGGAACAATGGCGGGGCATCGAACGACACGTGCCACCGAAGCCGGGGATCGCTTTGAGGGGAAATGCTCCATGCAAACGGGTCGAGCAGTCCGTAGCCATTCAGGAGCCGAAGCGTCCCCTCCCATGCGGCCCCCATCATCGAGAAGAGGTACGTAGCGCGAAGCTCGATCCGTTGGAATCCCGGCAGACGTCCCCCATCCAGGTCGAACGGTTCGGCGTACGCGGAGCGCACGTCGAGACCGGCGTCGGTCGTCGGAAGGACCGCCTTCTCACCGACGCCCCGGGTGCCGAACAGCGGAAATTGGCTCGAGGAGACCAGGCAGAGACCGCCCACGGTCCATTGACCCCCGATGTCGTACGTGAAGGCGGCGTAGAGCTCATGCCTTCGGTCAAACCGGGGGCGGAACGGTTCGCCGTTGTTCAGCGCGTCGAATCGGTTCGAGGACCAGGAGAGCGTGTAGCGGATCGATCCGGTCAGATCTCCGGTCCGCTTGCCGAGCGCGAGTTCGGCGCCATACGACGTGCCTTCGCCGACGAGAAGCGCGTCAGAGAGGTTCGAAGCGACCACGCGCCCGGTATCGGCGGCGAATTCGTGCATGTTTCGCGTGATCCGATAGAATGATTCCACGGCGACCCGATACTGGTCCTCCCGGAAGTACTGCTCGAACCCAAGCGCTGCAAGGAGCGATGTTGACGGAGGGACCTCGCCATCAGACGGATAGAAGAAGATCGACGGATAGAACAGAAAGATGCCGCTGTGACGGTATGGATGGAGATATTGCGTCACGGCAGAGAGCGAACCGAAGATCCTTCGTTCGTCGTCGAGCATGACGAGAACGGAAAATCGTGGATCGACCGATGATGAGGCGCCTCCACCGGCAACGAACGAGGTGGCCCGTGCGCCGAATTCGGCCAACACGGACGGTACCAGGCGCCATTGATCCTGCACATAGACCGACAACTCCCACGGTGACGAGGCTCCGAGCGAAGCCGACATGAGCTGACTCGAGAACGGGTCGATCGACCCCGCGAGCTGATGACGGACCAGCTCGA
>CAYYOV010000048.1:0-17813 GCA_964473365.1 uncultured Ignavibacteriaceae bacterium | reverse complement strand
ATTCTGGTCATCGTCGCGATGACCACGGTTGTCACGGCCGGCGGCTTCCAGCTCAACGAGCACGGGGCGCGGGCGATGGCACAGGGCGGCGCGTGGGCGGCACGAGCATATGATGGCTCGGCGATCTTCTTTAATCCGGCCGGTCTCGCGTACCAACGTGGGATGCATGTTTACCTCGGCACGACGCTGATCGCGCCCAGCGCGAGCTTCTACGGTCCGTCACCGGGCACGGCGAAGACCGACATGGTCGACCAGATCTTCACCCCGATCAATGTGTACGGCACGTACGAAATCGCTGAAGGGTTGGTAGCGGGTCTCGGGATCTACAATCCTTACGGACTTGGCTCAGAGTGGCCAGTCAACTGGGTCGGAACGCTCATCACTGAGAAGGTCGACCTCATGACCTTCTTTATCAGTCCGACGATCGCCTACAAGATCTCTGACGAGATCGCCGTCGGTGTCGGCATCAACATTGTCTACGGCAATGCCAAGCTCTCCCGTCAGGTAGACGTGCTCGGCGTCCGGAGCAAGCTGGGCATCGACGCCAGCGGCATCGGGTACGGCTTCAACGTCGGCGCCATGATCAAGCCGATGTCGGACCTCTCGATCGGCCTCTCGTACCGGAGCTCTGTTACGGTGAGCCCCACCGGCACGGCATCCTTCTCGCCGAGCGCCATCGTCGTTGGCGGTGCTACCGTCCGCAACCTCCCTGCTGGCGACGTCGAAACGGAGCTGGAGCTTCCGGCGACCGGTTTCGTCGGGATCGCCTACAAGCTGATGGACAACCTCGAGATCGAGGCCGACTATCAGTACATCGGTTGGTCGTCCTACGATACGCTCGGGTTCACGTTCAAGTCCGACAACTCTTACAGCGCCTCACCGAAGATGTACGAGGACACCTACATCATCCGCGTGGGAGCGGAATACACGATGGGCGACCTGCAGCTCCGGTTCGGCTATCTCTACGACAACAATCCGGTCCTCGACAAGTACACCGAGCCCCTCCTGCCCGATTCCGACCGGAACGGGTTCAACGTGGGCTTTGGCTACAAGATCAATGAGAGCCTGACGGTGGACGTGTCGTACCTCTACCTCAAGTTCGACAAGCGAACGGTGACTGACACGGAGGTGGGCTTCGACGGCACCTATCTCTCGTCGGCCAACCTGTTCGGCATCAATTTCGGCTACGCCTTCTGAGCGCGGCGTCCACAGATCTGACACCCATTCCCACGGAGTGTGTATGAAATCATCACTGTATGCGGTTGTCCTTCTCGCGGCGGCCGGACTGCTTGTCGGTTGCGCGGACGAGGCGCCCCCGAGTCCCGGCCTCGGCGGCGTGACCGTCAACAAGTACGTCGCCATCGGCAACAGCCTGACGGCCGGCTACCAATCGAACGCGCTGTACGCCTCGGGCCAGATGTACAGCTTTCCCAATCTGATCGCTTCGCAGATGAAGACGGCCGGCGCCGGCATCGGCGCATTTGAACAGCCGACATGGCCCGATCCGGGAAATCCGGATCCCCTCACCGGCAAAGCCGCACGGTATGAACTCATCAGCCTCGTCGGACCGACCATCGGGCCGCGCGGACTGACCGTGACAGCGGCGGCTCCGTCGAACGCGGCAACGCTCATGCGTCCATATGACAATCTTGGGTTGCCGGGTGCGCCGTTGGCGGGCTTCATGGATACGGTCGGCGGCGTGCTCCACGGCGGCTTTGGCGCGGCGATCATCCGCTCCGCCGGCGGCCTTCCGAAGAGCCCGCATCGGCAAATGGTGGCGTTGAATCCTGACCTGGTGACGTTCTGGCTCGGCGCCAACGACGTCCTCGGATATGCGACGACCGGCGGCCTATCGCCGAGCGCCCCGACGCCCTCGGCAACCTTCAACGCCTTGTACTCGCAAGCGATCGGGGCCATTCGCACGGCCCTGCCAAACGCGAAGATCCTCGTCGGTAACATCCCCGACGTAAAGGCGGTCCCCTTCTTCACGACGGTCGGTCCGCAGCTCAAGGCGAACTCGACCCTCAATGTCGTGTTTGTGGCGGGCGGCTACTTCTGCTTTCAGAAGGCCGGCGAAGCTGGCACCGGCAGCGGTCGGACGCGCTTCACGGAATCGGTCGGCCAGCCGCTGATCACGCTCGTCGGAGGGCGGGTCGCACCGCTCGTCGGAACCTCCACGTATGCTCCGTGGCGGGCGCTGGGCGGACCCTACGCGAACTACGCCACCGCTCAAGCTCTTGGGATCGACTCGACGCAACCGTTCGGGCTCCATCCGGCCAATCCGTTCCCGAACGCCTACGTGTTGGATTCGCTCGAGCAGACGATCGCGGCTCAAGCTGTGGCCAATTTCAACCAGACGATCGCCACGGTCGCGGCAGCGAACAATGCGAAGCTGGTCGACTTCCACAGATTCTTCAGCGAGGTCGCCTCGTCTGGCATCGTCGTGTCAGGCCAGACGATGACGACGGCCTATATCACGGGCGGTCTCTTCAGCCTCGACGGCGTCCATCCGTCTTCGCGCGGCTACGGCGTCATCGCGAACAAATGGATCGAGGTGATGAATCGAGAGTTCGGCATGAGCGTCCCGGCCGTCGACATCGCCGCGATCCCGGGCCTCTTGGCGACGGGATATGGCGCCGCCGATACCAAGGGATTCCCGAACGTCGATCCGGACTTGCTGGATTCATTCCGCAAGCTCTTCAAGAGCAGCACCGAGTTCTGATCGTAGACCACGGTCATAGCAAGGCCCGCCCCCAGCGAACGGAGGCGGGCCTTCGTATTTTCAGCCCCGCAAAACGATCTGGATTCTGGCAGCTTCGCGACGGGGGCACTATCGCAGACGATCGAGTCTCACCTTCATGATAATGGCCGAACCTTTAGCCAACTGGACGAACTTGACATCATCCATGAGAGAGCGTATCAGGAACACCCCTCGTCCATGTTCTTTGAGGAGGTTCGCTTCTTCCAGAGGATTGGGAAGCTTCGAAGGATCGAAGCCCGGGCCTTCGTCGTCGACCCGGATCGTCAGCAACCGCTTGGTGGCCTGAATACAGATCTTGACCTCTTTGGAGGGGTCCGACTGGTTCCCGTGGAGGATCGCGTTGTTAGCCGCCTCCGTGGCGGCGACGAGGATCCGGTACATGGTACCGTCATCAAGGCCGATCGACGCATTCGCCTTGGAGAGGAATTTTTCGACCTTCTGGATCTCGTGCGGGGCGCTGGCAAGAATCAGCTCGAACCGGCATCGGTCCTGCGGCGTAGCCCGTTTTCTTCCACGTGAAGGCACCATGCGTCGCAACCTTACAATACGGTTCGGAGCTGCAACATCACATTGGAAATGGCGGCCAGTGATCGGCCATCAGATCGTTGAGTCTCGCGCCAGCCCGAAATGATCAGGCGGGCGGCCGGCCACATATATTCGACGTCGACGGTCGGACCCGATGAACCGATGGAGCCGGCATACGACCGGACGCCGTCGCGGATCACGGTCCGTTCCTGACGAAAGGACCGGAAACCCACGGCCAGAGAGCCGAAGGCCCAATGCACAACGCGCAGACGTGGCCACAGCGCCACCTCCGTGAACGACCGCTCAGGTCTCTCACGAAAGTCCCGCCATCGGAACAGCCCTCGCTCAAATAAACGGAGAGATCCACTGAATTCCAACTGAAGCGTGCGTCCGAGCGGGACGATCAACGAATCGCCCCACATTGCCTGACGATACGAATAGCTCTGCACACCCCCCACCTGATCCTCGAAATCAAAGGCTGAATATGAGGCCGCAACTTCTGCCCGGAGGACATTCCAGATTCCACCGGGAACACGCCAGAGCACCGACGGGGCCAGCCGAAGTGTGCGGATGGTCACATTGTTTGCGCTTTGGTACCGGCTTAGGAACACGAGGTGGTCGAAGGCTCCATCCAGGACCACCTGCACCGAGAGTCGTGGTCCCAGGCGTTGCATCAGCTCGACCGATGCGGTGAGCAACAGTTCGTCGCGGTCATCCGTGTTGAGCGTGTCGGGCGTATCGTAGCGGAGGATATTCGATGAGGCGGACATCGTGAGGTCTGTTTCCTCCGAGAGCGCCATTCCGCTCCGCACCGCCAGGACGAGGCGCTGCGTTTGGTGGTTTCTGCGACGTGCCTGGCGCCATTGTTCATCCGCAGCCTGCACGGCTGCGCCCGATGCATCGAGGACCTCGTGCTGTTCTTCTCCTTGCGTGAACCCCAACGAGAGGACGTTCCACCAACCGCGTGCAGGTTCCCAATTCATGTG
This sequence comes from uncultured Ignavibacteriaceae bacterium, assembly GCA_964473365.1. Taxonomy (GTDB): domain Bacteria; phylum Bacteroidota; class Ignavibacteria; order UBA10030; family UBA10030; genus 2-02-FULL-55-14. The sequence continues at coordinate 13,541 of CAYYOV010000048.1, read as the reverse complement.
GCCCGATGCCGACAATTCTGATTGTGTGATGCCCGTCGGAAGTGGTCCACCCGCCAGCGAGTATCGTCGTTCGATCTGCCGACTCCTCCACCCTGCGTCCACTCTTCCGTCCAGCGTCGGATCGATGGACCATGTGAGCGCTTGCTGGACCGACGCGAGGTCCTCAACGCGACGCAACAAGGCTCCGGGACCGCTTGTCGCCTCGCCGGACAATCCGGTACCGGCGGCCGGCAGATCACGCCGCTGTCCTTGGTACATGGCAGAGAGGGAGTATTCCGACCCGGCAGCGAACGGTCGACGCACCGAGATCTCAGCAGACGCGTCAGACGGCCTGCGGTCACCCAGCGAGGAGGCCGACCACATGCCGCGACCTTGGAGCAGAAGCTGTTCCCAATCCACGCCGGGCAATTCCCCCGCCACGCTACCCGAGAGCCCGGCGTCGTTCCGGCCAGCCTGCCGGTTCCATTCCCAGCCGATCAGGCCCGTAACATTCGGACCGAGCACAGACCCGGCACGCACGCCTCCCAGGATCCGATGCAACGCAACATCACCGAGGTCAACGCCAGCTGGCCCCGAGACGCTGGATGAACGCTGTTGCATCAGCGCGTCCCATTCGGCTGTGAGTGCGCGATCGATGTCAACGCGCCCGCTGTATTCTTCCTGTCGCAAGGACCGGCCGGCCCGGATGAGCCGGGACGACACTCGTTGGTCGGCGCGGAACCGCCAGGGACCGACACTCTCGTCGACGACGGCCGTCCCGTTCCAGGAGAAGGTATTCAGCATCCGTTCGAACCGAAGCTGGACCCCGGGAAGCGTATCGAGGCGGGTGACACGATCAGAGGGTGCCGACCATTCCTGGGCACTGCCGGAAGTCACCGCGATCCACGCGAGCAACACTGTCCAAACGATCGTCAGGTCGCGGGCCATACACGGTGGAAGAGGCGGGTGAACGTATCCCGATTCAGAGACCGACCCACTCGCACCGACCGGCGCGACGCACGGTCTGCGGCGACAAGCGAAGTCATCCCGCGAGAGGGGCCTTCGCGAGACACGATCTCCACGCGCGCGTTGACGGCGGTTATGACACCCGGGACTATGGCCTCCGCGACCGCGATCGGGTCGTGCAGGTAGGCGCCTTTGAATCCTTCCGTGAGCCGATGATACTCCATGTAGCCGTGCACGAGTCTCCGCATCCACCGGGCCGATGGAGTTTTCGTCCGGCGTTCGACCTCCGACCACAGTACCGTCAGCGATTCCGTGACATCAAGCGGAACGATCAACAGATCGCGCGCATGTTCCAGGACGACCGCAACTGCATGCGGGTCGACAAAATAGTTGAACTCTGCCACCGGGCCAGTATTCCCGGGAACGTGAAATGCGCCGCCCATCGAAATCACGCGTCCTACCTTGCGCATAGCAGCCGGTGCGAGCCGATACGCTGCCCCCAGATTCGTCAGCGGGCCGATCGCGACGATGGTAAGATCGTCACCGTGCCGGTCGGCCATTTGCGTAATGAAGCGGGCTGCACGCGCCGCGCCGCCTCTGACTGCGGGCGCCGTTGCGGGTGTCAGCGCACCCATCCCTCCTTTGCCATGCACCTCGGGTGCTGTCACGAGCGGCAGAACCGATGGCCGGGATGCCCCTACGACGACTCGGGGCGCGTGGACCACATGAAGTCGATCCATCAGCGCGTGCACATTCCGCGTGCACAGGGACACTTCGACGTTGCCAGCGACGGTCGTGATGCCGACGACATTGATTTCGTCAGAACGCAGCGCCAGCGCAATGGCCAACGCGTCGTCCACCCCCGTATCGGTGTCGATGAGCACCGGCCGGCGGTTCATCAGTGCAGCAGGTCGTCGCGGGAGCATTCGGGACGGAAGGCGAGAAGCGATGCGGCTTTGGCCGTGGAGATCAGTGCGCGGCGGCCGGGGAGGGCGTCCGATGTCAATCGGACCTCAGGATAGAACTGTGCAACCAGCGCCCGGGAAGGCAGGTCCGTCCATTGATCGTCTGCGCAGATGAAGACACTTTCGTGCGCTCCGAGCGATGGAGCCTCGATCGCACGCCGGATGGCCTGGGCCACGTCCCGAACGTGGATATATGCCCAGAGGTTCTTCGGCCAACGCTCGGGCTCCCGAACGAGCCGGCGGTACAGGTCCACTTCCTCCGGCTCCTCGACCCAGATCCAGGGCGCACGCAGCGCGATGGTCTCCATTCCGTAGGTCCGCTGATACGCAGCGCACAACATCTCGCCGGAGACCTTGCTGAGACCGTAGGGGTCCTGCGGACGGAGCGGATGCTCTTCGTCGATCGGAAGGTACTCAGGCCACATCCGCGTCTTCGAGAACGCAAATCCCAGCGTGGATTCGCTCGACATGAAGATGAACTTCGGGATGCCGGCCAGAGCGCAGGCCTCGAGCATGTTGAACGTCCCTACCGTGTTCACCTGGAAGACCTTCTCGGGAGGGTCGTTCAGGGGGTGGGGGATCCCGGCCAGATGGATGACGGCGTCATAGTCGTGAACGACCTTGGTCAGCGATGAAATGCTGAGTACATCGGCCCGATGGAACTGCGAGTAGCCACTGGCCGGATTTTTCAGGTCCAGGACATCGACGCGATGGTCATCGGACAGGATCCTAACCACACTGCGTCCGACGAGCCCGCTGCCTCCGCTGATCAGGATCCTCATACAAGCTCCAACGTGTCACCCAATTCAGGGATCACGACCTGTCGGACGCCACGCGCCTCGAGCGCCGTTTTGAGCTGCTCCGCCTGGACCGGCTCGCCATGGACGAGGGCCACGGTTCGGAGGCGCTTCAGGTCCATCGAAGCCACATAGTCCGCCAGTTCATCCTGTCCGGCGTGCGCCGAAAAGGCATTCAGCTTGGTCACGTCAGCCTTCACGGGATACATCTCACCCATGATCCTGACCTCAGGCGCTCCCTCGAGAAGCCGCCGGCCGAGCGTGTGTTCCGCTTGATAGCTGATGATCAGGACCGTGTTCTTCGGATCACCGACCGAATTGGCCAGATGGTGTAGCACTCGGCCCGCCTCGCACATGCCGGACGCCGAGATGATCACACACGGTCCGTCGTGCCTGTTCAACGCCTTCGACTCGTCCACGCTCCGAATGTATCGCAAACGGCTCCACCCGAACGGGTCCTCATGGCGATGGAGGAGGGCCAGCGTCTCCTTGTCGAAGCACTCCGGGTGCATGCGGAACACTTCCGTCGCGTTCACCGCCAGCGGGCTATCGACATAGACAGGGATCGATGGGAGCATCCCGGCGTCGAGCAGTTCGAGAAGGATGTAGACCAATTCTTGCGTGCGGCCCAGACTGAACGCAGGGATGATGACCTTCCCCCCCCTGTCAGCAGTGGTCTTGATGACCGCGGCGAGACGTTCCTTCATTCCATCGCGCGGCTCGTGCTTGCGGCCTCCATACGTGCTCTCACAGATGAGCACATCCACATCGCCCATCGGCTCCGGGTCCCGCAAGATCGGCATAGCTTTTCGCCCGAGATCTCCGGTGAATCCAAGCCGAACCGTTCTCCCCTTCGACGACAGGTCCAGGGCAGTCACGGCCGACCCGAGGATGTGACCGGCGTCGTAGAAGGTCATCCGCACCCCATCAACGATAGGGACTGTCCGACGATATGCCACAGAGGAGAATTGCTCCATCGTAGCGCTGACGTCGTCGGGCACATACAATGGTTCGACCGGGGGAAGGCCTTTCTTTCGATGGATCTTATTCACGACCTCGATATCGCGGACCTGGATGTAGGCGCTGTCGAAGAGGGTAACATTACAGAGGTCCCGGGTCGCGGCCGTGGCATGAATGGTCCCGCTGAACCCGGACCGGACAAGGTTCGGAAGATTGCCGGCGTGATCGGCATGAGCGTGGGAGAGGACGACGGCGTCGACGGACCCCGGGTCAAAGGGGAACTGCTTATTGCGCTCGTAGGATTCCTGCCGCCGGCCCTGATAGAGGCCGCAATCAAGCAGAACCTGGGAGCCGTTCACGGAGAGCAGGTGACGGGAGCCGGTCACGCTGCGGGCGGCCCCCCAGAACTGGATGCGCATGGCGGATGGAAGTTGTCTTGACAACGTACCCAGAAGCCGCCCGATAATCAATCTGCAACAGCCTCACGAATACATGGAACCTGGACCCGTTCCGGCTGGCGTCCGGAGATTCCTCAGTTTCCATCTCGCGGACTTTGCTGCTGCTGATGACGGATATTCTTTGACCAGTCGTTCGAAGATCCCCCGCGCACGGTCCGTTTGTCGGAGCTGCTCGTACGAACGGCCGAGCATCAGAAGCGCATCCGCACGCTTGTTCGAGCCTTTGAGGGCCAGCACCCGCTCGAAAGAACCCACCGCATCGGTGAACCGACCGCGCGCGAAATCGCACTCCCCCACCCAATACTCGCAATTGTCCGCCAGGTCCTCACTGATCCCATCCTCAAGCAGCCGGGAGAACCACCGGCGTGCCTCGTCATACTGTTTTCGATTGAAGAGCATCACGCCTTCCGAGTATTCCGCCGCCAGAGAAACGGTTCGACCGCTCGACGGAACGGCCGCAGGTTGCTGGGAGCGCTCGGGCGGAGCCTCGCGGCGCGCCAAAGGAGCAGGAGCCGGTCCTGGCGAGATCGGGGACGCGGAACGTGTCGAGGCCAACATCTGCTGTTCAAGGACAGCCACTTTGTCGGCAAGCGCGGATGAGGCCTCCCGCTGATAGCGTGCGATGGCGCCGAAGACACGTACCGAATCCCGAAGGCTCATCAATTCCAAACGCAATTCGAGCAATTCGCGACGGCTATCGGCCAACGCTCCCTCGAGGATCTTGACCATTGGATCCTGTGCAGGTACTGCGGCGGGAACCGCTACGGATGCCGACGGTGTCGAAGGCGTCAACGGTTGCACATGCCGAATGACCGGCTTGAAATAGCGGTCTCGTTCGACAATCCGGGCGGGTCCACAACCCGTTTGGAACATGGCGACGGCGAGCGAGGCCGCAAACAGACAAGAACGGCAGGTCTTCATCACAACACTCATTCTGAAGGTGGATTCTTTGATAGACTAAGGGTGAACGCGACAAACCCCAACACGCCAAGGGCAATGACGGCCAGTGTGACCTGGTCCAAGGTTCCGCTGGTCCGCTTCGTCACAGGCGGTGCTGGTACGCGCTGTACCGGACGAACGTCTCGCCAGGCGATCGGTCGGACCGCTGAGACACGAAACGCGAACTCATACGTCATCTCCTGACTGCCGAACCGGAATGGCAGGATGACGCTGACCTGCTTTCCAACGCTGCCACGGATCATCGACCTGAGGGCTTCATTGGCGTTGTCGGTCGTCGGCAAGAGGTCCGACTCGATCCATCGCTCTCCATCGAACCGGATATTCTCATACGGCATCACAAGGTCCCGCATATAGCCCATCGGGGGCAGGAGGAACGACCCTGCCGCTCCGGAATCACTATAGAGCGACGATGCATGACGCACGGCGGAGAACCGTCCCTCCACTCCGATCGACGCCCGTGACCAGTCGATCGACAGTTCCTGGTCCGACAGATTCTGGACCTGGAACTTCAATGCCGCGTCGTCAGGCCTGAACTGAATAATGATGCGTTCATCCCGATGCGTCAAGTCCGCCGAGACGGACGGTGCGACCATCGAGTACGTGTATTGATACTTGGTCCCTTGGCCCGGCGAGTATGCCGCACCGGCAGCGCAGCCTCCAAGGAGGAGCGCCGAGAGCACTACCGCCAGCGGACGCACCGCATGGGAGCAGGAGATCGATTGCAAGCGTGGCATCACTTCACCATGATCATTTTCTTCGTCGTCGCAACGTGTTTGCCTTCCACCGGGTCGACCGAGAGCAACCGGTAGAAGTAGACGCCCGTCGCAACGGTAGCGCCGTTCTGATCCCTTCCATCCCACCGGATCTTGTACCGTCCGGCGTCACGGTCCTCACGGTCGATCGTGCGAACCTTTTCACCGATGATATTGAAGATCTGGATGGCCACACGGGGGATCCGGCCGGCGACCTCGGGAACGTCATATTCGATGAACGTCTCCGAATTGAACGGGTTCGGATAGTTCTGATACAGCGAGAAGGTCGTCGGGTAGTTGCCGACGGTCTTCAGGACCTGTTGCTGATCGATGAGCGTAGATAGGTTGCCGACACCGGTAGAGACGATCACCGCTACCGAATCCACGTCGGTCGTATCCAGGCCCGCGATCGGGATCCGGAAGATCGGACCCATTCCGGAATCGATCGGACTGTTCTGGAAGTTGAAGACGAGTGCCCGCACTTCGTGGTCGGTCGCCGCGAGAACGATATTCATGCCCCGGGCACGACCGAACCGGATGTCGCTTTCGAGCGCCTTGATCGGTCGCTTCGAGCGCAAATAGACCTGCACGCCCTTGACGGGCACATCGTTCGCGAGATTCACGCGGATACCGATGTTCGTGTGTTCGAGCACCGTGGTCGTATTCACCGGGTCGCCCGTCACACCTGCATCCCCGTGCGAGCCCATGGCCGCATCCGCCAGCGGTACCGCCGGGGTCGTGGCGCGATCGTCACGGAACGCCGAGAACAACACGGGATTCAGGAGCGTGTCAGCCACGTTCCAGACACCGCCACTCAGGAGGTAGTTCCTGGCGATGACAGCGTCGCGAAGATCGATCACGCCGTTCGTGTCCACGTCGCCGGCCTGGAACTGGCGTCCGGTCAGGATCGTGCGTCCAAGGATGTGGTCGATGATGGCAGTCAGGTCGCCAATATCGATCCGCATGTCGAAGTTGGCGTTGCCGATGAGGGCGCGCGCTTCGACGACGATCGTGATGCCCTGCACCCCGTTCACCTCAGAGAGGACCCCATATCGGCCGACGCGATCTCCAACACGCAGATTCGTCGAGGCTCGGCCCAGACTGTCCGTCAACGCCGTCACGGTGCTCAGACTCGTCCCGACCGCCCCCGCCGGCGTTTCTGCGATTGAGAAGGTGACCACCGCATTCGGGACCAGGTTGTTCCCCGTGTCTCGGACGGTGATGACGAACGGAGCCAATTCCGAGCTGACGAATGCGAGGGAATCGGTCACAAGACCAGCCATAGTCTTCGGGGCACCAGGCCTTGCCTGCGCCGTGAAGCGTACCGGCGGCATGCCTTGAGCATCGGCCTCGACGGTATAGACGCCCACCTTCAGGCCCAGACGCAGGATCGTGCTTGCCTGGCCCAGCGCGTCCGTTGTATCGACGAGCCGGCTAAGTGATTGGCCCGCAGCAGTACTCGGTGAATCGACCACGGCAAACCGTACTGCTACACCCGAAACTGGATTGCCGAACCGGTCTGCGACGCGGGCGACGAAGGCGTTCGCCAGCGGAGTCAGGATCTGTTCCTGCTGACCGTCGCCAAGCTGACGCGCCAACGACGAGGCACCAGCGGCGATCGCCGTGGCTCGGAATGTCCGGGCGGAGGTTGGCAACTGGTCGGCTACAGCCGATACGTCATACGATCCGACCTTGTCCCCCAACGTCAGTCGTACAAATGCCTGACCCGAGCTGTCCGTCACACCTACTGCGACGTCGAGCGCATACCCGGATGCGCCGGCCGGAGCGGCGACCACGCTGAATCGCACCGTGGCATTCGGGACCGGATTGTCGAAGGCATCGACGACCGCCACGGTGAACGGGGTCAGCTGTCGAGCGACAGTATCTTGTGTGACCGGCGCCGCAGTCAGCACGTTGGCAGCAGTTCCATGCGTCGCAAGGACATCGAAGAGCACTTGCGTCCCGCTGAGCGCCGGCGTCGTGGCGGCAACAACGTAGTGCCCGATCTTCGTGCCCAGCTGCAACCGACTTTGCGCCAACCCGGTGGCGTCAGACGTATCGACGGTCGCTGTGAGTGATTGGCTGACGGCCCCGCTCGGAACTCCGACGATCGCGAACTGGACCGGCACGCCGCCCACCGGGTTGCCGAGCGAATCGAGCACGCGGACGACGAAGGCCGTGTCCACGAGCGAAAGGATTGTCGTTTGCTGAACGATGCCTTGCGTCCCGACCATCTGCGCCACCTGCGCCGGCGTTGCGGTCACGGTCAGCGAAGGTGTCGGTCCGGCAAAGCCGGCCGCCTGGGCCGTGAGTGAATAGAGACCCGTGCGGTCGCCAAGTGTCAGCGTGACAGATGCCGTCCCGGCGCTGTCCGTAGCCACGCTGTCCGGCGTGATCGACTGCCCAACAGCCCCTGCAGGCGCGCCTGCAATGGAGAATCGTACCATCGCACTGGGCACTGCATTGCCGTTCGCATCGAGCAATGCCACAGTGAACGGCGTCAGCATGGTGTTGACCACCCCTTGCGCCGACGAAACCAGGAATTGGAACGATGCCGCAGGGCCGTTCGTACCGGTCACTTCGAAGGAGACGAGAGAACCGGAGATCGACGAAGCGGATGCCTGGACCACGTAGGCTCCCACCTTCGTGCCGACCGTGAATGTGGTCTGAGCGATGCCGAGCGAATCGGTCGTATCAGAGGCCGCGAACGACTGGCCGGTGCTTCCCGACGGAGCGGAGACAAGCGAGAAGTCGACGACGACGCCAGGGACGGCATTGCCGAAGGCATCCAAGGCGCGGACCGCCAGAGTGGTATCGGCCGTCAACTGGACCTGTTTCCGCTGTGAGGCACCTTGCACCAGCGCCAACACGGTCGGCGAAGACGCGACTGCCGTGGAGGTAAATGAACGTGTCACTCCTGGCAACGAGGTCGACGTCGCTTGCACCACGTACATACCGGTTCGATCGCCAAGCGTGAGGCGCGTTGTCGTCGTTCCGGCGCTGTCTGTCACACCGCTGGAATCAGAAAGCACGGCGCCGGCAGACCCGACAGGGATTGAACTGAGAGCGAACTGCACTGGTATGCCAGGAACTGCGTTACCGTATGTGTCGGCGATCGTGACGCCGTACGGCGAAAGCTGATTCAGCACCGTATCCTGCTGCCCGGAGGCGAAGATCGTGAAGCCTGTGGGTGCGCCGTGTGTGGCCGTTACGGCAACGACAGTAACGAGCGAATCGACCTCGAGGGACCTGGCTTCGATGACGTACGTACCGACCTTGCTGCCAAGCACGATACCGGTGCCAGCGATGCCCGACCCGTTCGAGATCGCGATCGAGTCGCTGAGCGCCGCGTCTGCGCCACCCAGCGGCGTCGAGATGATTCGGAATCGCACGGACGAGCCAGCCACTGCGGCACCCAGACTATCCGACAGCCGAACGGCCAGCGGCGTCGAAAGGACCGCTCTTACCGTGTCGCTCTGACCATTGCCAGAGGAGATCGTCATTGCCCAGACCGCCTGTTCCGTGTAGCCAATCCAGGTCTTTGGCGGGACACTGGGTTCGAGCGGTGCGGTGGCTGTGACGACGTAGCTCCCGACAGCATCACCCAGGCGCAAATGCGTCGTAGCTGTGCCATCGATGCCTGACAGCGCGGTTTGGACGGTGAGCGAGTCCGAAGTGGACCCCGCCGGCTTGGATGTTACCGCGAAGTCGACTCGCACTCCTGAGACGGGCTGTCCGAACGCGTCGACGATCCGGGCGATGAAGACCGAATCCACGAACGCTCCGCGTTTGCCGCTGGACGAATCGACACCTGCCGACGCGATCACGTCGGCCTCGTATTCGTACTTCGTGATCGAATTGAGCGGATTGGCCACGTCGGCGGCGGTGAATCGGCCGTCGGCGACAACGCCCACCTTGGTAAGAACATTACCCGAACGCGTCACCCGTTGCCGTCTCCATTGTGTATCTCCCGCCGGCAATCTCCAGAGGTCGAGGCTAGACGGATCTTGACCCTGGAGCTCGTCGGTGGAATAGGAGAACGACAGATTGGTTGTGCTCACGCTCGCGGCGGCGACATCGACGTACCGTTTGATGGAGTTCTTTCCTGCAGCTGCCACAGCTGTTCCGGATGTGCGCGTGATCGTGGTCAGGCCCGGAGCAGTTCCAGCCCACGAAACGGACACACCTATCCCTCCGAAGTCCGAACTATCGTTGATCCCGATGAGGTCGACGGACTTCTTGATCATACCGGAGATATATCCCTGCTCTGTCAATCGACCGTTTGCCATACCGAGGACGATGACAGAGTCAGCCGGGACCTGCAAGGTGACGTTGGGACCGATGTTCAGGTTCTTCAGGATCGTCAAGCTGCCAGCTGCCTGTTTCGTCGTCACAGCCGGGCTCACGAGGTCCAGGTCGTCATACTGGCTTGCCGGGACAAGCTGAGCGCCGCCCGTCAGACGGACCAATCCGCCGATGGATGGAGGAAGCCCGATAAGGGAGTCCCTCACCGCGATCGTGCCGGTGCTGACGATCGTTCCACGATTCCTGAACTTCTGAGCGTGCGTCTCCGATGCGATGCCGGAGAGCAACGCCAACAGCATCAGGGCAATGTGCCATCTCGGCGGCCGCAATGTTCCGCGGTTGCCGGAGGCTGTACCGGCCCGTGATATGTTCATACTGTCACCATGATGGTGCGTGGCAAATGCCAAATCCGAAACACGAATTTCGAAACAAGCGCCAAGCTCGAAGCATAGAGTCCGGTGGACTCGGGCCTTCCGCGGACTGAGCTATGCAGACGCCGACAAACCAGTCCGTATGGCCCGGTCCTCTTGTTGGCCCGCATCGACTCGATATCGTATGTTTCCCGAGTGATCTCATGCAAAACTCTCTCCAACGGACCTCACATAGAACTCCATCACTCCATTACTCCATGTCAGAGCAGAAGTAGTCTATCGCTACACGATAGCAGTAGTGGGCATCCTGCTCCCCCGGATTCTCTTCCACGATATCTACCTCTTGGCGAACTCATGTGGTGTTTCTCCGTTGTGAGCTGGATCCATCTGAGGCCAAAGCACTCCGCACAAATTCGAATTTCGAAATACGAAACACATTCGAAGTTCGAAGCACGAAGTTCTCCGGATTCTGGAATCTCGAGTACGGAGCTCTGAGGAAACCGACACAGACAGACCGGCCCCGAAGGCCCGATCCTCCTGTTGGCCCGCATCGACCTGGAGTGCGATGTCTCCCAAGCCTACTCATGTAGTATTTCCCTCAGCAGTTCTCACATCGAACTCCATTGGTCCTTCACTCCATCTCTCCATCCCTCCTCTTTCCCTCCAATCTTCTCTCCTTCCTCCTACCTCCTCACTCCTTCCCCAGTTCTCCCCGGACACACCTCCGCATCCGCCGTCATTCCAGGCCGTACTTCCCCTGTTCCCGCGGGCGATGCTGCCTCCCCCGGGGTCTCTCCCACGATATCGGCCTCTTGGCAGACTCATGTGGTGTTCTTCCGTTGTGAACCGGATGCTTCTGATGCCAAACCACTTCGCGCGAATTCGAAATACGAAATCCGATACAAGCACGACGCTGGAAGCACGAAGTCCCTTGGATCTTGGGTTCTCCAGCACCGAGTTCTGAGAACACTGATCCCGATGAATCGGCCCTTCAGGCCCGATCCTCTCGCGAGCCCGCATTCACCCGGAATGCTATGTCTCCCGAGTAATTTCATGCAGAACTCTCACCAATAGTTCCCATGCAGAACTCCATTACTCCTCTACTCCTTCACTCCTGCTTCGTGTACGCTGCTCCTTGTTCTCTCCTTGGAAACCACCCCCGCAAGGCGGGAGAAGCGGGAAGGAGCGGACCCGCCACTCCCGCGCTTGCGCGAAACGGGTTGCGAAGACAACCATCGACGATGGACTCGACGTCGTCGTCCGGTGTGAGCTGCACCGGTTCGGACGCCGGTCAGGCATCGCCCAACGGGCATCTGAGAGCGTACCGATCGGGAGAAGGAGAGAAACTCCCTTCGGGCGCGGGATCGGTTCCATCCTTCCGGGTGGACTCCATCCCTTCAGACACCATTGACTCCAGCGGCTCTCGCCGCCGGGCATGGTTGCGTTCATGATGTTATTCCAGCCAGTTCATGACCGTGCGTTTCATGCTGAACCGCCCAGCAATGAGATAGACACGGGTCGAGCCCTAGCTTAGTTGACAGTGATCGTGCCGGCGTTCGTGATCGTACCATCGTTGTCAAGATCGCCGCCAGACACCGCCAACGTCCCGGCGTTGACAAACAGTCCATTACCCGTGTTCACCGATGAAGCAACGTAGACTGAGCTGGCGCCGACAGAACCCGTAATGCTCTTCACACCAGCATTGTAGAAGTGTAACGTGGCATACGTTTCCGGTGCCACGGTCTGGGCTCCACCACCGTTGTACGCAAAGATCGATCCGGTATACGACGTGGCGCCACCTGATGTATTGCTATACGAACCGCTGACGTAGACCGCACCGACCGACGTACCGTTCCACGTCGGGAAGGTCTTGTCCGCAGCGCCACTCAGAGCCAACGTGGCATACTGCGCGCTCGCAATGGCCTGAGCTGCCCCACCACCGTCATAGTCGACGTTACCCACGACCGTCGCCGTATCTGTGATGGAGAAATTCCCTGCGATCGCGATCTTGGAACCAGCGTTGGCGTTCGAGAAATTCGCCGCCGTACCACCATAGGTCAGGTTCGTATTGAGATCGAACGTCGTGAAGTTGTCCGAAAGCGCAAGAGCACCGGTGACCGTGACAGGAGTCGTCGCCTGCTTGTTGCGTGCGGCAAGCGCACCCGACAATGTCAGCTTCGTGTAGGTCGTGCCCTTGATCGGCTGATCGCTGTCACCAGCGTAATCAACCTCTGAATTGGCACCCGCATTGGCTACGAGCGTTCCGGCACCTTGAATACCAGCGGAACCCGTCGCGGTGAGCTTGAAGTTGCCGACACTGAACGTACCGGCGGATATGGAGATATCACCGCTTGTGATGCCACCATCCATGGTGCGGGTACCTGAGCTATTGATGACCAGGGCTCCGTAGGTGTTGCTGACAACGGCAGAGTAGACCAATCCACCACCGCCAGCGTACTCGACGCGGCCACTCTGGGTATCGAAGCCCGTACCCGGCGTGAAGGCTCCGACGAATCGGAAACCTTCCGATGCCGTCGCTGTATTGTTGGCTACCGTTCCACCTGTGTTGTCAAAGGTCGAGGTGGCACCCTGGATGTCGATCAACCCCCCAGCGTTGTTCGTAACCGTAGCTCCGCTGGTGTTGTTGAGGAACGAGCCAGATGCGCCGGTGACCGCGATCGAAGCGGCATTGGTCACCGCAGCACCGCTCAGCGCGTTGTTGAACGTGGTTGAAACCGTGACTGACCCGCCAGTGTTGTTGTTCAACGTGCCAGGGCTGGCACCTTTGTAATTGTTGAACGTCGTAGCGGAAATCGACCCTGTATTAGTGATGGTGCCTGTGTTCTTGATCGTTTGGGCGGCTGCCATAGACGCCACAAGAACGACCAAGAGGGCTACTTTGCTGAATGACTTCATGACATTTCTCCTTTTTGAAAGTGTGTTTGGTGAAACGTTGTTGCGCTTGTTATTGATTGGTCCAGCTGCAGATTGCTTATTCATGACGACTGCTCCTAGTTGAAGATGTTGT
>CAYYOV010000047.1:0-17999 GCA_964473365.1 uncultured Ignavibacteriaceae bacterium | reverse complement strand
AGCTCGACGCTCTTCATCGAATCGGCGCCCAGGTCGAAGACAAAATTGGAGGCGGGAGTGATCTCGTTGGGATCGATGCTGAGGACAGAAGCCACAACATTTCGGACGCGCTGCTGGATCTCGGACCGTTCCATGACATCCTCTGGAATGCGTACCAACCCGCTCAGCCGGTCGGACGATCGACCCACCGACGGGGGGCGATGCGACATGTGGAAAGGAAAGGGTTCAGCCGATCGCAGATCACGACCTTCACGATCTGCCTGATCGTTGGTGCATCTTCGGAGAAATTGGCCTGAGAAGCAATCCGACCGGCTATCAGGAATGAGAAGCCTGCCGGATCCACTGCGACGTCGGGAACCGAAGTGCGGTTCAGGGTACGGCACGAACCGAATTTTCCACGACCCGCTAGAGCGGGCTCAACAACACGCTGATCACTTCTTCCTTCCGAGCCGCGATAGCATCCACGACGGAAGGTGCGGGCCGCGCGCTCAGTCGCAGCGTGCAACACGCCGTCAGGGCACCTTCGAACACGACATTTTCCACTTCCTGCACGTTGATGCCGGCCGTCTTCAATTCTGCGAGCACGTTGGCCAGGACCCCTGGTTGATCGAAGTGACGCACCACAAGCTGCCACGTCGCGGCGGTGGTCCGCTGGCGGTTGACCCAATTCGGCACTTCGCCATATCGTTTGTAGCGGTCGATGATGCGCACCACTTCGTCGGCGACGGCATCCTGTGCCTGTTCTGTCGAAGCGCCGATATGGTGCGTGCCCACCACGCCCGGAAGAGACGCCAGTCGACTCGAGAACGGACCCGACTTGTCCTCAGGCTCTCCGGCAAACACGTCGGTGCCGTACCGTATGCGTCCTGCCTCGACAGCCTGGGTGATCGCCGCTTCGTCAACCACTTCGGCCCGGGCTGCGTTCAGCAGGATCGCTCCGGGGCGCATCTTCGAGATCAGGTCCCGGCCAAAGAGTCCACGGGTGTCAGCCGTCAGTGCGACATGGACGGAGACAACGTCGCATCGCGACACCAGGTCGTCCACTGAATCGGCCCGCGTGACACCTAAACGTTCCGCTTCTTCTGCCGTGAGCGAACGCGACCAGGCCATGACCTTGAGCCCAAACGCCCGGGCGCGCGTGATGACCTCACGGCCGATCTGACCGACTCCGACGATCCCCATGGTCTTGCCGAAGATGCCGTCTGCTTTGGAGTACTCTCCCTTATTCCAGCGCCCGGCACGAAGGTCGGCCACGTTTTCGGCGATCCGCCTGTCGACCGCCAGCAGAAGCGCCATCGTGAGCTCAGCGACGGCGATCGCATTCTTGCCGGGACAGTTGGTCACATAGATGCCGCGTGCATTCGCGGCCTTGATATCGATCGTGTTCACGCCCGCACCGGCCCGTACGATGAGGCTCAGCCGATGTCCGGCGTCGATACACGGCTTCGGCACCTCCGTGGATCGGACAACGAGCACGGACGCCTCACCGATGGCACCCGCGAGCTCCTCCGCCTTGAGCTTCGGACGATACTCAATTTCGCAGCCCAACTCCTGCAGACGCGTGACAGAACGCGGCGGGAAGGCGTCGGCGATCAGGATCTTCATGGCAAGCCAGAAAAGGTGGTGGGATCGGACTGACGGTACGTATGATTTCGTCTCCGGAAGTGCAAGAGCCATCCCCGCCGAGCGTGCATGGGATGCACAAAATCCTGCAGAAATAGACCCCTGCGTCGACTTTCCCGGCCGGCATGAATGAAGGGCGCACCGGAGGTAGGATTATTCCTACCCCAAAATCGCGACGCAGCCTATACAGGCGACCCTGGACATACACTACCTTGACGTCACCGAATTTCATGACCCGACGAACAAAAGACCAACGATCATGACACACCTCTTCCAACGCTCGCTGCAATCCCGGCTCATTGGCGTTTTTGCCTTGCCGATGGTTGCGATCATCCTTTTTGCGGCAATCTACTATCCCCTCAATCAGCGCGCTGCCGGCCGTGATTCGGCAGAACAACGCGCTCACCTCCTGTCCGACATGCTGTCATTTTCCGTCGGCGCAGGACTGGCTGACAGCAATTTTGAGCTCGTGCAGACCGCATTCGCCTGGACCCGGTCGGACAGCACCGTGACCCTCGTTCTCATCTACGACGAACAAGGCAATGCGATCGTCGAGCATAATCCGTTCAATCTGCAGGTCGATCGCGCGACGCGTACGAACACCCTCCACCAGATCGGAGACGTGATCGTCGCCGGAACGCCTGTCGTCTACAAGAATCGCACGCTCGGGTCGGCCTACGTCGGTGTCTCGCTTGCTCCGATCATGTCGGGGATCGATCAGCAGATCTTCGTTTCACTGCTCATCAACTTCCTTCTGGCCGCCGGCGGCATTGGTATCGTCGTGCTGCTCGCCCGCGCGCTCATCCGTGACATCAACGCCATCCGGTCGAGCATCGACAACGCCGACCTGAACACCCGGTTCGCCAGCGGACGTCTGGACGAAGTCGGACAGATGCAAAATTCGTTCGATCGATTCGTCGCTTCCATCCGAGAGACCCTTCTCCAGGTCTCCGAATCTGCGACCGCCGTGGCCAGCGCCAGCGCCGAGATCAGCTCGAGCACCGAGGAGATGGCGGCCGGCGCACACGAGCAGACCGCCCAAGCGACCGAAGTGGCCGGTGCCGTCGTCCAGATGGCCGCCACGATCGGAACGAACACGAAGAATGCAGCCGCAGCCGCCGAGACGGCCAAGCAGGCCAAAGCCGCCGCCGAGCAGGGAGGCGCCGTCGTGAACGAGACGGTCAAAGGCATGAAGAGCATCGCCGAGGTCGTACGGCAGTCGGCATCGACGGTCAGCAGTCTTGGCGCATCGAGCAATCAGATCGGCGAGATCATCAGCGTCATCGACGACATCGCTGACCAGACGAATCTTCTGGCTCTCAACGCCGCCATCGAGGCCGCGCGTGCCGGCGAGCAGGGACGTGGTTTCGCGGTCGTCGCCGACGAAGTTCGCCGGTTGGCCGAGAAGACTGCAACAGCGACGAAAGAGATCGCTGCCATGATCGAGCGGATCCAGGCAGACACGAAAGGCGCCGTCCGCACGATGGAGGAGGCGACGAAGGAGGTCGACGACGGGATTCAGCTTGCCGATCGTGCCGGAGCATCGCTGCGTGAGATCGTCGGCATCTCACAGCATTTGACCGATATGGTCACGCACATCGCCAGCGCGAGCGAACAGCAATCTGGGAGCAGCCAGATGATCAGCAAGAGCGTGGAAGCGATCACCAGCGTGACCCAGCAGACGGCCGCGGGCACGCAGGAGATCGCTCGCACAGCGGAGGACCTCAATCGACTGACCGAACAGCTTCAGCAGTTGGTCGACCAGTTCCAACTGCGTGCGCCGGGGCAGAGCGCGCCGGCCAAGCCGAGTGCCTCGACACGTCCTGCCGTCGCATCGCGTTCGGCCTATGCCGTCCGGGAGAATGGTGTGATCGTGAAGCATTCCTCGGACGCTCGCACAAAGCATTGAACGAGGGCCGCGACCGCCACCACTAGACATTTTCGATCCCCCTGCTGAAGGGGTCCGCGCGTGCCCCGCACAGCCGCGCCTCAGGCCTCTTCGGCTTTCCGCACAAACGCCCGTCGGAAACATTGGAGATTTCAAATTGTCGATAGACAATTTCCAATGTTCCGGCGGGCGTCCTCCTTTGTATCCGACAGATACTGCAAACGCTCGGGAGGGTCGGACCTCAGGCGGCTGGCGATCTCACTTCGTCGGGCTGTCGATGCGAACTACCCATGACGAGCGAGAAGCCCTCTTCCTTCATCAGATTCGTCAGGAACGAATTCCGCATGATGAGATGCATCGAACGCTTCAGGTAGTCACGCTTGAACGGATCGCTCTCCGTGTAGTACTCCGGGGCTTTCCGCATGTAGTAGCGCCGGTAGCAGTCCACCATGGCATGCCGCACTTCCTTCAGCGTCATGGCGTCGGGCCGGATGATCGGTTCGACCAGGTTGTATTTGGCGAAGTCCGTGACCTCGATCGAGTTCTTGACCTCGTCGTAGAAATCAGCGTAGGGCCACGGTGTGATCGCCAGGAAATGGGCAAAATCCGGGTTGTAATGTTGCGCCAGCTCGAGCGTCCGTTCGATGGTATCCTTCGTTTCCCAGGGAAATCCCAGCACGAATGAGGTCTCAGAGATCATGCGATGTTCCCGGAGCAGCTGGATCGCCTCGAAGGATTGTTCGACGCTGATGTCCTTTTTGACGCTATCGAGGGTCTCCTGGCTCGTAGCCTCGACGCCGACATAGACGTGCACGATCCCGGCCTGCCGGTACTTGGGGAGGATCGCACGGTCCCGCACAATGTCCTCAACCCGCGTTTCCATCAGCAGGTAAATATCCAGGCGTTCCGCGATGATGCGGTCGACCAGTTCCTCCCAACGGTCACGATCCTTCGTCGGATACTCGTCGACGAGCAGGAACACATTTGCGCCATAATGTTTCTTCAACATGGCCAATTCTTCGACAATGCCGGCCGGCTGCCGACTACGCCAAACCTGCTTCCAGAATTTTTGTTGGGAACAGAATGTGCACCCGAACGTACACCCGCGCGAGGTGCTCACGGCAGCCAGCCGCGAGCCCGGAATGACGTAGTACTGATAGTCGCTCCACGACACGAGGTCCCATGCCGCCGGCAGGTTGTCGAGTGACCGCAGGAACGGCCGATGACCCGTCGAGACCACGGAACCATCCTGGCGGAAGGAGATCCCACGGATGTCCGTCAGAGCCGAACCCGCCGACAACGCCTCCAGAAGTTCTGTCAGCGTTTCCTCGCCCTCCCCCCGCACGATGAAGTCGATCGGACTCGCCGCATCAGCGAGGAGATCGTCTGCGCAGAATGTGGGATGCACTCCGCCGAGGATCGTCACCACATCAGGACGGAGTCTCTTCGCACACCGGAGCACGTCGAGGGCAGCGGGCATCGTCGATGTGATCGATGAAACGGCTATCACGCCGGCATCGGAACTCCTGAGCATCGACTCGACCTCTTCGAGGTCATGTTGTTTCGTCATCGCATCGTAGATGACGGCCTCCCACCCCGCCTTCCGCGCTGCCCCCGCAAGATAGACGAAGCCCAACGGCATCCAACGGCCTGCCGACTCTACAACGCCGGCGTGATACGGAGGTGTGACAAAGAGGATCTTCCGCTGTAGCTCCGATGAATCCTTCATCCCCATCCTCATGATCCCTCCGAAGTCCCCAGCCGTTTTCGCAGTCGCACCTGGAGCCAGGTTCCAGCCAGGACGAACGACACGAGGAGAATATGTTTGATGATCAATGCCGCAATCTGCCCTTTCCCCGCCGACTCCATCCATTCATATTGTTCGTACGCCAACGTCCGGATGATGCCCCCAACGATAATGAACGCCCACGATCCAAGAATGAGCCGGTTCATCCAGCGGTAGAGAAGCCGTGCGAATTGCAGGATCTCGTCCGACGGCCTGTCCCCCATATTGCGGTGTACGAACGTCAGCACCATCAGCGACGCGAAGAGGATAGCCACCGAAAAATCATGGAAGAAATTGTTGAGCATCACGAATATAGCCATTCAACCACCTAGTATTTGTAGATCATCACCGCGCGCTTCGCCGCGTCCGCAATGAAGATCAGCCGTCTATGCTGATCGATCGCGATGCCGTTCGGCCTCTCCAGTTCCTCTCCGTATGTCAGCACATACTTCCCTGCCGCATCGTATACATGCACGCGTCCCGGGGCAGAATCAACCACATGCACCCTACCCTGCTGCAGCAATCCTGAGGGATCGAAGATCGAGTCTGCCACCGCCTTGAATGCCGGTGACTGCAGGTTGTCCATAGCGATCCCCATCGGCGCGTGGAGCATGGAACGCTCCCCTTTCTCGAACCGCTGGATCGGCCTCCCGCTGCAGGTGAAGACTTTGACCTCCTTGTTCCCGACATCGGATACGAGTAACCGGCCATCGGGCGTTGTGGCTGCAAAGGTCGGAAAGCTGAGCTGAAAATCCTCCGCTTTCGGCGATGGGAACGACGTGATCAGCTCCCCTTCTTCTTTGACACCCGGTATCGTCGCCGTGCTGATCGCAAGCACTGTATTCGTGCGGGAATCTGTCACGTACAATTCATCCCCCGCCTGCGCGATGCCGAACAGCTTCATGCGCGTGGAGCCATCGGGGAACGTACCGAACGCCGTCACCAGCGAACCGTCCTTGTAGTTCAACACGTACAGCTCGCCGGTCCGGTAGTTGGTCGCATAGAGCCTGTCGCGGTAGACGAGCAGTCCGGTGAAGGAGGCATCCAATTCGGGGGACGGCTTGAACTCCCTGTTCGCGGAAAAATCGGGCGAATATTCTTCGATCCGGTTGGCGCCGACGTACGAAACGAGGAGGTTCTCATGAAAGATCGCCAGTCCGAACGGTTCGGCCAACGTATCATCCGACGATGCGAGGTCCTGTGCTCCAACGAAGACCGGAGGCTGGTCGAACCGGGTCGCCGGGATCTCTGCGGCCTTTGCCATCAGGTCGTTCTCAAAGAGAGATGAAACGGAAATGGCAACCATTCCCAGAAGAACGCCGCCACCGATGAATCCTATGATGGTCCTTCGGGCCGTCACGGGTTGTCAGGATCCGTAGGTGTGGAGGGTTTCGTAGAAGAACCGGACGCCCCAGAGAGCGAATGCGGCGAACACGACAGCAGCAGCCGAGTAGTATGCGAGGAACCGTCCGCGCAGTCGTCTCCAGGTGACATAGATGTGCAGATAGAGCGCGTAGACCAACCAAGTGACAAAGCTCCAGAGCTCGATCGGGTCCCATGCCCAGTATCGCCCCCACGCGAGGTCAGCCCAGATGGCCCCTGAGGTGATCATCATTCCCCAGAACAGGAACCCGAGCAAGACGAGACGGAAATTGAACTCATCGTAGCGTTCCACCGCTGCTGCTTCGAGGTCTGTCCCGAGCGCCCCGTTGATGCGCGTCTTGTAGAGCCGTACCATCCCCACTCCCGAAGCGAACAAAAAACATCCCGCCGCCATCGTCGCGAAGGAAGCATGGATGAACAACCAGAAGCTCTGCAAACCGATCGGCAGAACGTCGAAGCCAACGGGTCTCGTGCCCGCCCATCCCATGAGCAGGGTCACCAGCGGCATCACGCCGATTCCGGCCACCCTCACGAAGGAGAATCTTTGCTGCGCCAGGAGAAAGGTCAGGACGCCGAACCACGCGCTCGCTGACATGGATTCGTGGTACGAGACGAACGGAGGATATCCGGTTTGTACCCACCGCAGCGTCACGGCGGCGGTATGGATCAGGAGCCCGGCCCAACCTGCCAACACGGCCCGGTCCGCAAGGGGCGGACGCCTGAACACCACGCTCGTGGCGAACAGAACGAAGCTGCTACCGTACGCGATGGGCACAAGCCAGAACATGATCGAAAAGACGACGGGCGTCATGCCTCCACCTCCTCCTGGACCTCTTGATCGAGCTCGACCGGCTTTGCCTGTGCGTCTTGGTACCGCAGGACCAGCAACTGCACATCGGCCCGCATGGTCGCCAGATCGGCCCGGAATCCCTCCGGGAACTTCTCCGACGAGCCGCCGACGGCAACCGTCCAGCCTTGCGCCTCTCTCGACAGAACGATCCGCACCCGTCGTCGCACCGAGAGCAGGCGGATCAGCAGGCCGATCGAAGCCAGGGACGTGCCGATGAGAAGAACAGTCGAGCCTTGATCATCAACGACGTCCAGCTGGGCCCATCGTCGAAGCCGCGGGAACGCGACCGTGACGCCTTCGCCCGTGGCCTCCCCCCCGACGGGCAACACCCCTGAGAACAACTGATGCGACGAGCGAGAGACCTTCACCTCCAGCAGGGGCGCCGTCGGCTCATCCGACAAGGAAACGAACCCGTCATTCCGGAACACCGGATCCGGAAGCAGCCGCAGTTCGACCTTCGTGACGCTGTCTCCGAGGACCAGATAATCCACGTGCGCCGTGCGTTCCGGTCCGGCCGGGGCGGCCAGTCGGATGAACGACTGATAGGTAAGCCCCGTCGAAGGATCGTCGATGCGGATGGCGGGAGAGAATCCATGTCGGTTCGCGAAATGGAGTTCCATCCCTCCGGCGGACAGGGCGTGATTGATGTACACGGCCTCGCTGCCTGCGGTCCCTTCCGCTCCCTCGACGCTGACGATCGCAGCGGAGGTTGAAGCCCGCCCCACACGATAGTCCGGATCGACGCGGAGGAGAGAAAAGTTCAAACTATCCCGGGGCGCGGCAGACCACCCCCCCTTGATCACATGGCGATACGACCCGTGCGCCGTCGAGAACGTCTCACCCTCGGTCAAGACGACGCTCGCGCGGAACGACAGCAGGCTGGCCGCGATTATCCCGGCCATGAGCATCAGCAGACTGCAGTGGAACAGGATCGAGCCAATGATACCGAAGGAACCCCGAGATGCCTCGAACCTCAGGCCCCCTGGCACGGTATGCTCGGTTGCCGCGTACCCCTGGTGGTGCAGGAACGCGAGCAGACGATGCCGCAGCTCGGCCATTTCGTCGTCGCGAACAACGACGCGTGCCGGTGTCCTGCCAGAACGCAACCGTCCCCACTCGGCTCTGAGCCGGAAGTAGAGGGACACGGCAGCGATCCCGAAGACGGCGGTCAAGAGCACTGCGAACAACGGGGACTGGAACCTTTCGGTGAAGTGGATCGGGCGTACCCATGCGCCGCTGTCGTTCAGGACGCGATAGGAGCTCATCCTTGCCAGGGCGTCTTCGTCGGGCAAGAATGCCACGGCCGCTGCCAGAACGGCGCACGTCGCAATGAGGATCGTGCCGGTTCGAAGCGAGGCGATCGATCGAAGAGAGCGTCTCATGGTCCTCGGGCTGGTCAATGGGCGATCCATCCGTTATCCGTCCTTCCGCCGCCGTGGGCACAGTTCGACGTCTCGGTCCAGCACTGGGGGGTCGTATAGTTGATGTCGGCCAGATATCCCCCGTTGAATGCTTCGACGGCCTGACCGGAGCCCATGGTCAGCACGTACTTGCCTCTGTTTTGCCCCGACCCTTCGACCCCTTCACGGTAGTACCAACGCTTGTTCCAACCGTGTGCGTTGATCTTGCCGGAATTCCCGCCGTAGGTATATCCGGTCAGCGGCGCCGCGTAGTCCCACATGTGGCAGGCGAAGCATCCTTCCGCCACCCTGTGCGCGGATTGACTGTGGGGACCGTACCGGCTGCCGGTACTCCCGGGATTGTACGATGTCGACTTGTGGCACACCAAACAGAGCGGCGTTCCTGCTGAACTGCTCGCGATGGTGGCCACCAGTAATTTGTCACTGTTGGAGGTCCCGGGACCGACTCCCGTCAGAGATGAACCGTGGGGACCGTTGGGCGCAGCGGCGTTTTCGCTTCCGTGGCAATCGCTGCACCAAACGCGCTTGTTCGTTCCCCACGGTTCATTGGCCGTGGTGCTGTTCACGTAGGTATTGGTCGCACCTCCCGGCACGATGCCGTGGTAGGATGGATAGTTCGGGTTGATCTCCTCGGCGATATTCCGCTTCCCGACCGACAATGTCACATAGCTCGAATGGCATTTTAGACAAAGCTGGTATTCGTCCGTGGGCGTCGTCACAACTGAGTACGCGGTCGGCGTTGCGAATGTGACATCGTTGTTCGTCATCGTCGTTGGAACTGCCGGCCACGTCGGCTGCACACCCCACGTTCCCTTGAGAGCCGCCGAGATACGGAGGGTCCCCCGGGTGGCCTTCGCCACCGCCTGTTGGGCCTGATGCGGGTTATGGCAATCCTGACATTCGGCGTGTCTGTTCGTCGAGCTGAGCTCACTCGGTGTTTCCGTTGTGACACGCCGTTTGTGTCGGCCTGTGTAGAGATCCGTCGGATGCGCGTAGGTCTTCGCCATGTCGCTCTGGACGTTGTTGGCCGCCGTTGCGCTGCTACCATGGCATCCGGAATTCGTACCATCATAGCACGTATTCTGCTCTACAGCGGTCAGCAGGTAGGGGGTTCCCGCTCCGCCGTGGACCTTGTGACAGCTTCTGCAGGACCTTTCGCCGACCGTGGTCGCGGTCCCGCCCGATGGTGTATACGAAGCCGAGGTGGTCTTGTGGATCGAACCTGTGAAGTTCGTCTTGTTATGGCAGAATACGCATAGCCCTGCGTCGGTTTGCGACATCCGGAGGAGCGAACCATTTGTGTTGTCATGGGGATCATGACACGTATGGCATTCGATACGCCCATTGTCGAGCTTCACCGAATTCCAGGCCGGCGCCGACTGAAGTTCAGGGTCTTGCGCAGGGTTAAACGTGAAGCCGACCGGATGATCGTTCGTGAGATCGGTGCCGATATACCCGGGAGAGGCAGTCGGCATTGTGGTGACCCCGCCCGTCATCGAGATCGTCCCGGCAGCGCTCGTGCCGGGAACATTGTAGACGGATCCGAGTGCAATCGTGCCGTCATGACATGACATGCAGAGCTTCGATTTCTGATTGATCTGGACCGGCGAGTCGTATGCGATGGAAGTGAGGTAGTCACTACTGTACAAGTTGTACGTCGTGACGGACGACAACTGTTTGTTCCAAAGTTGTGACGTAGCGACAGTACTATGGGGCGTATGGCAGAAGACACACAGCTGCTGCTCTGAGGCCGCCCGGATGGCATTGCCGCTCGTTGCAGACAGATTGTGCTTCGACGAGGAGATGGACTGACCGGGGACAACACTACTTGAAAAGAGTACCAGATGGAAAAGGGCAACCGCCATTGTCGGCGTCAGCCGCAAACCGTGAGAGGCGATATCGAATATCCAGCAGTTCATGAGATCGGGTAGAAGCCGGCTATTCTCTTTCAAGACATATGCCACCGAATGGTCCGATTATCGGCCACCAGGGCGCAAAATGAAGGGGACCAAAGGCACAATTCCCAAGACTGAGAATGCTGACCGTCAGTCGGTAGAAAGGTATTTGAAAACCTGCACCCTGCGGTTCAGCGCGTCAACAACATAAATCTGGTCCCGGCCGTCAATGTGAAGTCCGGAAGGATTCGAGAACTCCCCCGGCCCGCCACCTGAGCGCCCGACGACCAGCAGAAGCTCCCCTCCCGAAGAGAAAATCTGGAATGCATCGAACAACGCGTCCACAACGTAGATGTGGCCGTCGCTGTCCGTACCGATGCCTTTCGGATTGGCGAAGCTGCCTCCCTTGTTCCCCACCTGACCGAACGCACGTACCGGCTTTCCACTCAGATCCATCTGCTGGACTCGATAGTTAAGGGCATCGACGACCATCACCATCGACGCTGAGGCCACCACGTGGAGTGGATAGTTGAAGAATCCTGGCTCGACCCCCCTGCTGCCGAATCGGCGCATCAAGCTGCCTCTCCGGTCAAATACTAAGACCTCGTTGAGAATGGTGTCTACAACATAGATTCTGTCAGCGAAGACGTCAATGCCGGTCGGCCGTTCAAACGGACCGGCGATCGTGAATGCGTATCTGCCGGCCCTGTCGTATACGTGCACTGCCTTGTCATTGGGATCGGTCACATACACCTTGTCGTCGGCGTCAACGGCAATTCCAGCGGGCCACCGGAGACGGCCGTCCTTGGTCGCTGTCAATTGGGAATAGGATTTCCCGGCTGCATCGAAGATGTGGACGCAGCTTGCCCCAGGGTCTGTCACGAAGATCCGACCACGAGAATCTGTAGCGACATCGATCGGCTGGACGATCCTGAATTTTTGGTCTTCAACGCCGAGGATGAAATCGAGGATCTTCCCAAAAAAGGACCGTTCCTCTTCAACGTCGGAGGGAGCACTCAGGGACGTTAGGTAGACGATGCGCGCGCTATCGGGGGGAGGAGGCCAGACAAGACCGGGCGATCCGGTTGTCTGCGCCGACCCGATCGAGATCTGGAAGAAGAGTAGAATGGCGGCATGTTTCACCGGCCGGGGGGATATCATCGTCTGAAATCGAAAGCGATCTGCCGCTTGACCACGAACTCGAAACTGTTCATATACCATCCAATATAGGAATTCATCAAGTACCGCACCTGTAGATTGTATGCAAACAGCTGGTAATCCACGTCGACAGAGAGACGGTAGTTGTCCTGCGGTATCAGCGAAGAAGCGCTATACCGCCCCGAGACCGCGAAGCCAAGGTCGTGCACCAGCCGCTCCGCCCGAACCGTCGTCTCCACCGAAAGAGACCTCTCGAGCCTGAACCATTGCGTCCGATCCGCCCTGATCTGTACCATGAAGAGCGTGGCACGGCCGAGGTCCGAGGTCGTCTTTACAATCCCCTGCACTCCGTCGAACGCAGGAAGCACCTGGGTATCATAGAACAAACGATTCCGTTTGGTCACGGAGACATCGAACACGGTCGACCAGTATCCTGTGAGCCGGGACCCCAGACCGATCGTATGCTCAAACATGTTACCGAACCCGATTTGCCTCGAATGCGTCACGTCGTCCGATACGGTGAATCGGACCGAATGATCGTACGGAATCTCGAGTGCTCCGTTAAGGCGGACCATGTGGATACCTTGAAAACCGAGGTGCTCATACCCCTTCCGGCCCACCTCCCCCATCGCCCCCGCAGAGAGACGTGACGAGCCGAAAACCTCGAAAGACTTCGTCCAGGACGCGTTGACCGAGGCGGACTGATAGAACAGGGACCGGGACCCCTTGAGCTCTGAGCGTTGGCTTTGATACTCCGCACCGATATCCAGCAGTCTTTCCCTTCCGTTCGTGATTTCCGTCGTGTGAGTGATACGGGTCCCGTAGTTGAATGAGGAGAACAATCGCTCGTTCGAGATCGT
The DNA here is from genome assembly GCA_964473365.1 of uncultured Ignavibacteriaceae bacterium. Lineage (GTDB taxonomy): Bacteria > Bacteroidota > Ignavibacteria > UBA10030 > UBA10030 > 2-02-FULL-55-14. Next base: position 5,135 of record CAYYOV010000047.1, on the reverse strand, counting down.
CGCCGAGGTCCGGTGTCGAAAGGCTTCCGTGGTGGCATACTGCAGCTGGACTCCCGTGCTTTGAGACTGGTCCGAATCCCGTTCGTACAGTGAATAGTTCGGGGTCATCAGTACCGAATTCCACAACCGAGAACTGGCCGAGATCGACAGGCGCCGCTCTTTGCCGATCGGCCGCACGAGATCGAGCCTCCCGTAGTTGAACGAGCGTGCATACTCGTTCGGCGTGTACTCTGAACTACGGTCACTGTAGGCCACAGCGAAAGAATTCCGCGCGTTCTCACTCGCATTCGACAGGTTAAGCTGGAACGAACGCGTGAACTCGTCGAATGGGGCGCTCGGGGAGTTACCATTCTGGCGAAGGACATCATACCCCACCTGAGTGATGGGCCAGTATCCGTTTCCCATGAGGCTTGCGTTCACGCCGTAGTTCTCGCTTTGTGTGGCGATGAGGCTTCTTCGGCCCCCCAAGGGATACGAATCTTCAGAACGGTGCGACCTTTCTGATTTGTTCGCATAGACTGAGACGGGGAGCATGCTCTTCGGAAGAATGAAGATTGCGAGATTGAAGAGCTCGGGCGAACGGTTCCTGCTTGACGAATGCACAACCCCAGCCTGGGACCAAGCGCTCGCATCCCGCAAGCCGGTTCGGAACGACAACGAGGCCAGATCAGGAGAGAGGAAGTACCCCCTGACCGCGGCTGTGTACAGCTGGTCGTACCGCTGGACCCGGTTTGTCGTTTCACTGGCCCTGCCGGATAACGTGTTGTAGCCATTGGAAAGGTCAAACAGCAATGATGAGACCTGTCCCGGGGCGGTCGACCGGATCCCAACGACAGCCCACAGCACGAGCATCGCAAGAGAGAACAATCGGGTAGATCTTCCCCCGGGAACTTCAGAGTCAGTATTGTGTCTTGGCGTGTTCAATGTGCCCTATACCAAAAGGGGCGGATCGTCCGATCCGCCCCTTTGCGATTGCTGAACGAAGAAGTCTCCCTGCTGCGCATCCTTACTTCTGATGGCAGTTCAGGCAAAGCGCGCTTGCCGCGTTGCTCATTCTGAGGAATTTCGCCTGGTTGGAATGCGGATCGTGACAGGTCTTGCACTCCACCGTTCCGGTACCTTGCGCCCCGCCGTGAAGCGGGAGGACCGTCGCCATGGCCTTGAATCCCCCTCCGGCCGCGGGAAGCGGCACACTGACCGGATGGTCGTTCGAGAGGTCATTATTGGTCGCACCACCAATGTTGGCGGCTCCTGTGACCCCGTCACCGATCTTTCCACCTGCGTTCGCATCGCCGGGGCTGTGAAGAGAATTCAGCGCAGTCGTACCGTCATGGCAGCTGAGGCAGAGCATTGAAGGAGCGTTCGGCGCTGCTCCAAACTGATCACCGTCAGTTGCAGTGTACGGTGTGAAGGTTGTGGTGTTGAGAGTAGAGATTCTGTTCCAGAGAAGGGTAGTGCTTGCCTGACTGTGCGGTGTGTGGCAATACACACAGAGATCGGAGCCTGTGCCCTTCAGAGTTGAGCCTCCTGCCGACGTAAGGTCATGCTTTGTAGTCGAAATCTGGGCCGAGGCAGGAATGACGACCAAAGCCAGAACGAGTATAGTAACAACCATGAGACTGAGGCGCATGAGAATCTCCTTATTGGGATTGTGAGACTTCATGTCGAAATGTGCATGTAACGTGCCAAATGGAATTCAGCGAAATACTGCAGGATCCGGTGCGGACACGCCTTTGCTGTGGGGCATTTAACCCGCGATTCCCATTTTTCAGACATCCCACCCCAAACCGATTGCGACGGGGCGACCCTGAAATCAAAGGAGTCTTGGGTGGTTCTCACTGCTGATGAGTTCCGCCTTCCAGATACCTGAAGACCTGGACTCGTCCATTCAGTTGGTCTACGACATAAATGAACCCGCGAGCGTCTGCCCAGATGCCGCTGGCAAGCTGAAACTGCCCTGGGCCGGTTCCGTTGCTCCCAAAGAACATGTACACCTGACCGGCCCCGTCAAAGAGCTGCACATTTCCGAAGGCCGCGTCGGTCACAACGAGTTTTCCATCCGGGGTACGGGCGATCCCCTTCGGACGGGAGAACGTGCCCGGGGCGGTCCCGACGCTTCCGAACGAGGAGATGAACTTCCCGTCCAGCGTGTACAGGACGACCCTGAAGTGCATCGAGTCCACGACGTAGAGCGTGTCGCCGGATACCACGACGCCCGTGGGAACATACAGCCTATGCTCATCCTCGCCGTCAGATCCGAACCGTTTCAGTTCCCTTCCATGATCATCGAGCACGATGATCTGATGCAGCTTCGCATCAGCCACGAACAACTGTCGTGTGGAACCGTCGTATGAGCATGCCACGGGATTCGAGAACCCTGCATCATACGTCATGAGTACTCGACCGGAGACCGAATACGAAAAGACCTTCTTCAGCAGATTGTCGGCAACGAAGACCACCGAGTCATGGACGGCGAGTCCCATCGGCGAGACCACGCGCGCCGGCTCCGAGTCTCCGATGAAGCGTATTTTCCTCATTGAATAATCGAAGACCACCACTCTCCCGAGCTGTGTATCGCTCACATAGATATTGCCTGCCGGATCGGAGGCGACCGAGAACGGTTTTGCGAGGTTCAAAGACCCAGCATCACTCCCTATGAGGGTCTCGTACACCGTATTGAAGAAACCTTTCGGGAACTCCTGAGATCCGCGGACAGACCGAACATAGGCCACGCGAGCCGTATCCGGAGGTGAGGGCCATGTCAGGTCCACAGCTTCAGGAGACGTTGCGGCACAACCGCCGAGTGTAGCAAGGAGAAGGACCGCTGATGTCGTTGCACAAACGAGTGCTGTGTGATTCTTCTTCATGTCTGTTCTTTGTCTCTTGGTATGCCTGTATTGGGTGAACGGTCGATCAGACCGCTACGCGGTGCGCTAATTCTCCGCTGCCCGAAGGTCTTCAAGCGAAGGCAGAGGTGGCACAGGAGAAACACGGATCCTTTGACCGGGGCTAAAGCCGAACGTCGATGATCCTATGCTGATACCGAGGCTGAATCCGCTTTCCAACGTGGACCCGGCAAGTCTCGGCGTCGCTGAGAGGAGTACCTGAATGTGTTCGAGAATGAAGAGCTTCACACCTGCGGCAGCGGATATCGTGCGACGGTCATAATCCTGAACCGGCGTCGAAACTTCACCGACCGCGGCCAACCACTCCGTGGCCAACCACATAGCCCCGAGGCCCCAAAGTGGTCGTCGCCCACCGATGCCTTTTGTCATCGGAAATTCGAGGCCGACGATTCCGGCAAGTTCGACATCTCCGACAAGCACGCTCGCCAGAAGTCGTGAGTGCACCGATGCGCGAGCATTTCCTGAATCCCCATAAGATTCCACCCGCAGATAGCTAAGGTCGACGGATCCCATGACGGAGGGAAGGATACCCTGAGGGAGGGTATTCCCTTTCACACCGACCAGCATGACCTTGTCTGGATACGCGGTGTTGGTATTCTGCAGGTATCCGTATCCCTCGATCAGCGAGGCGAGGCCAAGCCCGAGGGAGATGTTCGTCAGCGACGTTGCAGACGATGGCCCGCCTGATCCGCGCATGTTCCAGCCCAGAACAAATCCCCCCTTTGGCAGCACGTCCGGTGTGGGGACGTGGACAAGGCCGTACGACCCAAGGACCGAGACTCCCGCGATCCGTTCCACCACTTCCTGCGGTTCGGCGTTTCGATCAACGAATTGTCCTGTTGCCGCGGAATACACGCCTACCTGCAGGACCAGTAGGCCGATGATTTGTCGGAGACGCTCCTTCATCAGAAGTTGTGGCAGTTGCTACAGATGGGCTTTTCCGAGAACCGGAGCAGCTTTTCATTCGCGGATGCATGCGGCTCATGGCAGCTCGAGCACGTGAAGCTTTTGCCGGGACGGTTCCGCTCTTCAGGGGCCTCGAACGGATGGCTTGCCACCGGATGCCGTCGGGCAGCATCGTCCTCATGACACGCGGCGCAAAGATTCCTCGTTTGGCTGCGCAGGAGCGTCGGGTTCCGGGAACCGTGCGGGTCGTGGCACAATTGACATTCTGACACGGTCCCGTGGACATGGTCCGCACTTGCCGTCAGTTCCTGCTTTTCGCTGTGACAGGTGAAACAGAGTTCCGAGTTGTATTCCTGCCCCTCGATGAGTCTCGATTCCCGGCCGGAGGACATGTCGTGACACAGGGAGCAATCGTCAGCCACTGGATGATAGGACTGCAACTTTGAGAAGCTCTGATGGCAGGTTCCGCAGGATTCTTCGATGTTCTTGTGGCAGGTTGTGCAATTTCCCTCCGCAGCGGACCCATGGAACATGGCCGGCTTGTAGCCTTCGGGAGCCCCGACCCAGTCAGTGGGGATGGCGCGGTACACATTGCAGGAATCCGCCTTGACCACAGTGCCCTTTGCATCGATGAACATCATCTTGTACGCGTTCAATCCGGGCTCGAGATCGACCGAGAAAAGGAACATGTCCCCGTACGTGGACCGCCGCTCCTCTGTGCTCTCAAGCGACCTGAAGGTCCAGCCCACGATATCTACGGATGCTTCGTTCACTTTTTTGCCGTGGACGGTCGCCCAGATCTGCTGCATCTCGGGCGAAGCCCAAAAGCGCTCAATGTCATATTTCTGCAGAAGGTCGAATCGATAGGTAGTCGATTGCAGGTTTGTGCTCACCGTAACATGTTCCAGGAGCACATCCGGCGGGATCAAGTGAAAGATATCCTTCGCAAAGCCCAGTTTTTTCTTCTCGTCCGTCAGCTTGATCTTCTTTCCGGCAGCATAGGGCCGCAACAGGAGCGCGGCATGGATTCTCGTGGAATCGTAGCGAACCACGATCGACATCGTCGGGGCTCGGAGTACGGTGTTCTGCGCTGCGGGAAACACGATCACCACCGGGTCAGCGGGAACGCTGGCCGCCAGAAGGGTCCCAAGGACCGGGAGGAGCAATTGGAGGAGATTCACTCCACCCTCTCCAACCCGAACTTTTTCATCCGATAGCGCAGCGTGTCGCGCGAGATCCCGAGAAGCTTTGCTGCCTTCGTTTGGTTGTGTGCCGCCTCCTTCAACGCCTTTTCGATCAACGTTCGCTCCACCGTCGAAAGCG
>CAYYOV010000046.1:0-19922 GCA_964473365.1 uncultured Ignavibacteriaceae bacterium | reverse complement strand
AGCGCGAAGACTCGCGGCACCGAGCCGACCTCGACTTCCGCTTCGTGTGAATATGCAAACGAGCCGCTCCGGTCGATCTGTTTGAGGCGGTAGGCAAAGCGAGTGGCATTATCGATTGCCGATTGTCGATTGTCGAATATCGAGTGATCGGTGAACACATATTCGCGCGAAGAAGAACTTGTCCCCGCTCCTTCAACGAAACCGATCTTCTTCCAATCGTCACTCGTCAATCGCACTTCGACAATCCCCCTCCTCTCCACCTCCCACCCCGCATTATCGACCTCGCTCGCCGTACTCCACGAGAGTCTGACCTCTGACGTCTGACCTCTGACCTCTGCGATCAGCCGCGTCATCTGCACCGGCAATACCGATTCATCGCCGATCGTGAATTCGCTGAACCCGTCGACGACGCCGGTGACGGTGTTGGTAGCGGTATTGACTGACGAACCGTCGACGAGCGTCCAGTCGTTCGGACCTCCGCCAGTCGGGCGCTTGAACATCTTGAGGGCCGACTTCGTAAGGCCGGCCACCTGGGCGTTCCTGAACCGGAGTCTGACGGTCGTACCGGTGATGCCGGACTTTGTGGTCGACACATTCCACGACACCGACGCCGTATTGGTCGGATCTGCCGTGGAAGGCTGTGTCTGAATCTGCTGGACCGAAATGGTGCCGGCGGTGCCTTCCGCAAAATCGATGATCACGTTTTCCGACGGCCACCCCACCGGCGGCGCATCTCCAGCCGGAGATTGTCTGATCCTTGCTGAAGGAGTACCCGAGGTCACGGGATAGACCAGGTAGGCGCTCCCTGAATTGGACCGGCTGTTGTAGTCCGTACTGGCCGCCCCAAGGAACACATCGTCGAAGCCGTCGCCATTCACATCTCCACTGGCATTTGAGCCGGTGAGATAGTCGCTAGCCGCGGCTCCGTCGAACCGCATACTGTAGTTGGTGGATGTTGCCAGGTCGCGAGTATTGCCGGAGCTTGTTCCTGACGCCCCGTTGATCACGTACACGGTCCCCGATTGGGAACGACCATTGTTCGATTCATATCTTGCTCCCGCGATCACATCATCGAACCCGTCGCCATTCACGTCTCCACTGGCAACAGCGTCACCGAGCGAGGCGGATGCTGATGCACCGTCGTGTCGGATGTTGTAGTTGGCCGCCGTTGCCAGATCGCGGGTGTTGCCCGTGCTGGTCCCAGCGCCCCCATAGATGACGTATGCGCTTCCTGAATATGAGCGGCTGTTGTTGCCGGCACCCGGCGCTCCGATGATCACGTCAGCGAAGCCGTCACCATTCACGTCCCCGCCCGCAACCGATATTCCGAGATTTGCCGCCGCAGTGGCCCCGTCATAACGGAGATTGAAGTTTGAGGCCGTCGCGAGGTCGAGAGTATTGCCTGTGCTTGACCCAGCCGCCCCGTAGATCACATAGACGCTGCCGGATTGCATGCGGCTGTTATTCGATGCGAACGTCGCCGCGAGGATCGGATCCGCGTACCCATCACCATTGATGTCTGCGCTGGCGACGCAACGTCCGAGATAATCGTTTGCCGATGCCCCCGAATACCGGATGTGAAAGTTCGCGGCCGCCGCCATGTCGCGAGTATTGCCCGTGCTGGACCCCGAAGCCCCGTAGATCACGTACGCACTTCCGGAGTTCAACCGGCTGTTGTAGCCTGTACTGTTCGCTCCGGCGATCACGTCATCGAACCCGTCTCCATTCACATCCCCGCAAGCGACCGATATTCCGAAGTAGTCATTGGCTGAAGCACCGTCATAGCGGATGTTGTAACTCGTCGATATCGCCAGGTCGTAGATGTTGCCCGTCGTGGCGCCAGATGCCCCGTAGATCACGTAGACACTGCCCGAATACGCGCGGCTGTTGTTCGAAGCATTGTACGCCCCGACGATCACATCGTCGAACCCGTCGCCGTTCACGTCTCCGCTGGCGACCTTTTCGCCGAAGTAGTCATTGGCCGCAGCACCGTCATAACGGATATTGTAGTTGCTGCTCGTGAGCAGGTCTTTGAGGATCGCCGTCGTCGTCCCTGCTGTTCCGTACAATACATACACACTACCCGAAGAGGATCGGCCGTTGTAGCCTGCATTGGACGCTCCAATGATCACGTCGCTGAAACCATCACCATTTACGTCTCCACAGGCAATCGCATTTCCGGCGAAGTCGCTTGCCGATGCCCCGTCAACGCGGAAGTTGAAATTCGACGCTGTCGCCAGATCAATGTTCTGCCCGATTCCGTACGCCTTCTGAGCATTGGAGACCCCGAAGCCAACCATGCCGGAGTAGACCGTGTTGCCGTCGATGGCAAGGGCGTAGGAATTGGTGAAGTCCGATGCGGGTAAACCGCCGCTAAATGCGCTCCAGGTGGATCCGTAATCGAGCGACCGGAACACCCCGCCGCTTCCCGCATCGGTCCCGGCAAACAGATACGTCCCGTCCGTGGCGATCGACTTGATCGACGTGTTCGCCAGCCCCGCGCTGATATCGGTCCAATTGGCGCCGTTGTCGGTGGAGCGATACATGCCCGCTGCGGTCCCGGCGTACAACCGCGTACCATCGGTTCCGAGCGATTGCACGTTCTGGTTCGTGAACGACGAGACCGAGCTCCAGTTTTCGCCGTCGTTCGTGGAACGGAAGACGCCACCGGCCGTGCCCGCAAAGACATCCGTCCCCTTGACGAGCAGGGCCTGCACATTCGTGTTCGTCAGGCCCGTGCTGGCGGAGCTCCACGATCCGCCGTTGTCCGTGGTGCGGTAGACGCCGCCGGCCGTACCGGCGAAAAGGTCCGAGCTCTTGGTCGCAAGCGATTTGATCGTCGTATTCCCGAGCCCGGTATTTACGGCCGTCCAGGCATCGCCGTCATTTGTCGAATGGAAGACGCCGTTTCCGTCCGTCCCCGCAAAAAGGTTCGAACCTGCGGCCGCAAGCGATGAAACGGCCCCCGTCGTGAGCCCCGACGTTACCACGGCCCAGTTCGCGCCCCCGTCCGACGTGCGCGACACACCCACGCCAAACGTCCCGGCAAACACGTTCGACCCATTCACCAGAAGCGCATACACCCAAGAGCCCATCAGCCCATCATTGACTGCGGCCCACGTGGAGCCGTTGTCCGTGGAACGAAGTACGCCGCCGCCGTTGATGCCAACGTAGATACCCGATCCGCACGCCATCATGGAGGCGACGCTCATGTTGACAACCCCGAACGATCCGGCCGTCCACGAATCGCCGTTGTCCGTTGATTTGTAGATGCCGGTGCCGTCGAGCGTGCCGGCGTACAGGTCGCTGCCGTCGGCTGCCAGCGCGGAGACTTGCAGGTTGAGTCCGCTGTTGACTGCCGTCCACGAGTCGCCGTCGTCGGTCGAACGAAAGACGCCGCCTCCCTCCGTTCCGACAAAGAGCGTCGTCCCAATCGCCGCAAAGGCCTTTACGTGGTTCGTACTGATGCCGCTGTTCTTTTGTGTCCACGAACCGCCGTCATTTGTCGACCGATAGACGAGTCCCGACTCGGCCCCGGCAAAGATGTTTGAGCCGCTCACGATCAGCGCCCGGACCTTCGTCGAAGGACCGGTCAACCCCGTGGAACTCCAGCTTGAGCCGTTGTTCGTCGACTTGAACACGCCCCCCGCCCCGTAATCCCCCGCATAGAGGTCCGTTCCCTTCGCTACGATCGACCGAACATCAGCGCTGGCAATGCCGCTATTGGCCGCCGACCAGTTTGCGCCGTTGTTCGTCGAGCGGAAGATCCCCGACCCTTCCGTCCCGGCGTACACGTCGGTTCCGAGAAATCCGATCGATTGAATGAAGAGGTTCGATAGCCCGCTACTGGTGTTGGTCCAGTTTGCACCGTTGTCGGTCGATCGGAACACACCCGCGATCATCACGCCGGCATACAGATCCGTACCGGACGCCCCCAGCGCCCTCACCATCCCCCCGCCGGGACCGTTGGTCGGTGTCCATTGAGCACCAAGGTCCGTCGAAAGCAGCGTCGATATCATGATCGTCCAGAGGACTACAGTTCGCAGGGTCTTCATAGGTCCTTCCCAGTGTGGTGGTCGAGTCTGTTGATCGTTGTCGTGTGCGTTGCAGTTAGCGTGCGGTGGTACCTCACCGCAGAGCTCGGAGCACTTCGGTGACGGTCATGAGTTCCTCTTTCGAAATGAATCCCACCGCTCCGGCTTGTTGTGCGGCACGGCGTGTCCGCTCGTCAACGTGGTTCGTCACCATGATGACCTTCGCTTCCGGATGCGACCGACGGAGTTGACGCGTCGCATGGATGCCGTCCATCGTCGCCATCTCGACGTCCATGAGGACGACGTCCGGATGGAATCGTTCATACGATCGCTGAGCCTCAAGCCCATCTTGGCTTTCGTAGACGCGGTAGGTCCGACGTGGAAGTATGGAACGGATCAAGGCCCTCATCGCGGCATTGTCGTCGACGATCAGGACGGTCACGGTCTTAGCGAAGGCTGGTCCGCAGGACGGAACGCGGTCGAATGCACCGCAGGGACAATCCGCGGCGTCAGGACCGCCCTCGGAGCTGCTGAGGTCGAATCCTTGTCGCGTGATCGATCGGCAGAATGGCGGTCGGTGGGATCATCGAGGAACAACATCACGATCATCGCGACGTAAACGATCGCGAACACGAGAAACGTGCGGACATCCGTGGAGCGTGGCATGGGCGTGATCCCGAGAGGTCGCGTGACGACGAAGGCGTCAACGAGGCAACCTTCGGGGATCAGCGTAGGAAGAGCTCAGGAGGGGAACAATCGGGCCAACAGCCCAATCGAATGGGGAGAACTGCCCACCTCGCAGAAATGAGAATCAAACAGAAGTCATGCAAATCAAGCAGGGGACCTCCGATTCCGATCGTTGCGAACGAACTCTCGGATCTCAGAGATCCCCTGCTATGTTAATTCGAATGCCCTCGCCGGCGCGAAGCGTGCCGGTCGAGCCGTTTCGCTCAGAGGGCCAATGCTACTAGCAAGATCCAGTGCACGACTGACAGATCGCTTCGCTTGCCTCGATCGCGATCTCACGCAATCGCTCTTCAAAGAAGATGGATAATGTGGCGAATGCTGGCAGACCCGTGGAAGCATACATCGTCAGACTTCGTTCCTTGAGTTCGATCACGGTGCTGAGCCGATTCTGCCAATGCAAGATCGTACGGTGGCAGTCGTTCTCGAAACGTGTGGCCTGCTGGGCCTCAGCGGTTTCGGACACGATCGTCGTCAAGCCAATGCCAATGACGGCGACGAGGGTCAACACATAGCCCAGCTTCTTCGTGAACGCCATGCGGATCTCCTTAAGTGAGGATGGTGGGAATGGGAGCCGGTGGATTCCGGCGTTGATCGATACTCCTTCTCGATCAGCATACGCATCAGTGGAGGATTCGTCAATGGGCTGGGGAGCCCATTCTTGGCTGTGGAGGGCGCCACGTGCGGAATCCGGCGGGATAACCCACAGAGTCCTGTGACGTGGGTCACAACTGCTGGCGATGCTCGAGGGCGTATGTGAGGAGGGCGTGCGGACCGCGAAGACCCAGCTTCCGGGAGATGTTCTCCCGGTGACGCTGGACCGTCTTGATGCTGATGCTCATCTCGTCGGCAATGGCCTGGCTGGTCCGATGCTCGGCGAGCAGTCGCATGACCCGCCGCTCCGTCGGGGTCAGATCGACGATGCCGCCCGTGGCGGAGGGCAGCTGCGTCGTCCGGCCGCTCCGCCGCACGAGGTACTCGCCGATGGTCGGACTGATGTAGTAGCGGCCTTCGACGACCGCCTTGAGGCAGGCGAGAATGTCGCTGACCGCGTTCTCCTTGAGCACGTACCCGTGCACCCCCAGGTCCATGATCTTGTTGAACATGGCCTCCTCTTTGTACATCGTCAGCATGACGATGCCGACATCAGGGGCCGCACGGCGCACATGTCGCACCACCTCGATGCCGTTGACGAGTGGCATGTCGACGTCGAGCACCACGACGTCCGGGGCACGGTGGTCGATCATCGCGATGGCCTCGCGGCCGTCGGACGCTTCATGCAGGATCCGGAACTGCCCGTCCGACTCGATGATCTGCCGGAGACCGGTACGGAAGACCGGATGGTCGTCAGCGATGAGGACCTGAATGATCGGTTTCATGCGGGACAGGAATGGTGATGATGAGCCACGTGCCGGACCCGGCGGCGGATCGATACTCGACCGTCCCCTCGAGCGCGCGGATGCGTTCACGAATGCCAGCGATGCCGAACCCACCCCCGCTGGTAGACCGGCCGCTGGCGGGATCGACACCCATCCCGCGTCCGTTATCGCGAACGTCGATGATGATCTGACGGTTTTCTCTGACGATCCGGACCGAGGCCTCCGTCGCATCGGCGTGCCGGACGATGTTCGTCAGCGCCTCCTGCACGACCCGGTACACGTTGATCTGCTGCGCCGAAGGGACGAAGCGATCGATCGTTTCGATCTCGGCCTCCCAGCGGAGCGGCGACGTGCTGCGGATCGCTTCCGCCATCTCCCTCAACGCTTCCGTCAGGCCGAACCGATCGAGCAGATAGGGCCGGAGATTGCGCGAGATGCGGCGGGCATCCTCGAGGGTCTGCGACGCCAGTTCGGAGATGCCTACCAGCTCCTTTTTGACGCCGCGGGACGGGCGGAATTTCTGGGCCGCCAGGAGGGCCTTGTTCTTCATGATGAGGATGTTCTGGCCAAGCCCGTCATGCAATTCGGCCGCGATCCGCTGCCGTTCGCCTTCCTGCTCTGCGATCAGCCGCTTCGAGAAGTCCTCCTGCGCTTCCCGCAAGTTCCGGAGATGGACCTCTCGCCGATAGACAAGGACCCCGACGAATCCGATCATGGCCAGCCCCATCAGGGTCCGGAACCACCAGGTCCCCCAGTAGGGCGGATGGACGACGAGCGTCAGCAGCATCGTTTCCCGCCCCCACTTCCCGTCGTTGTTCGCCGCCTTCGCATGCAGAACGTACCGACCAGGATCGAGGTTCGTGTACGTCGCAAAGCGGTCCGTGCCGGCATACGTCCAGCCAGCGTCGAACCCTTCCAGGCGGTACGCGAACTGGTTCTTCGACGGCGCGGTATATTCCATCGCCGCGAGGGCGAATGTCAGCACATTGTCCTCATGATCGACCTCGATCGTACGGGTCTCTTCAATCACCGTCGGAAGCTCTACTTCCTTGTTCGCGATACGGAACGAGACCACCGCCACCGGCGGGACGATCGGATTGTCATCCACCCGGTCGGGGAAGAAGCTGGTGATACCGGCGGTCCCGCCGAAGAACATCTCTCCGTGCCGGCATCGGTAGGCGGATCCCCGGATGAACTGTCCATCTTGCACTCCATCGGCGGTCTCGTAGACACGGATGGCCGGCCCACCCTCATCCTCGTGATATCGCACAAGTGCGTTGGGGGTCGCGATCCACAAACGCCCCTGGTCGTCCTCCAACATACTATAGATACGGGCATCGTCGAGCCGCCCGTCGAGCGGGATGCGGCGGAACGTCCCCGTCGCAGGGTCCAGACGATTCAGGCCACGTCCCGTCCCGATCCATAGTCGGTCGGTACGGTCCTCGAAGATACAGAAGATGGCCCCTTCGGTAAGGCTGGTGGGGTCGTCGGGCCGGTGTCGGAATGTCGTCCAAGTCCCCGTGGAGGGATCATGCCGGGAAAGTCCATCGCGCACCGTCCCGATCCACATGATGCCAGCTCGGTCCATGCGCATCGACACCACGGAGTTCGAGGCCAGAGAGTTCATCTCGGACGCGTCGTGCACGAACGATCGTACCGGTTGTCCGTCGATCGTGAAGAGATGGACGCCGGTCGGCGGCACCCCCACCCAAACCCGGAGGCCCGGCTCGAGCCAGAATGTTCGCACCCGTCGATCCGGCAGGTTTAAAGCGAGATGCCGCACCTTCATAGAACTGGGATCGATGCGATAGATTCCCTCGCCGAACGATCCCGCCCAAATCGTGCCGTCCGGGGCCTGCCGAAACGTATAGACATTGGGGATCACCTTCGAGCGGTCAGGCCCCTCGGGCGACATCATGCGGTAGATCCCGTTGGCCCGGTCGAATCGGATCAATCCCGGGTCGTTGAGCGTCCCGTTCGTACCGACCCACAGGACGCCTTCGCGGTCCTCCGCGATCGACCAGACCTCGTTGTGCTCCTTGTGGTGGCCGTCGCGGAAGTCGAAGGTAAGATTCCGGAATTTCGGCGTCTTCAGGTCGGTCGTGTTGATGCCTGCGTCGCTTCCGATCCACAGCACTCCCGAGCGGTCCAGCAACATCGACGAGGGCGACAAACCATTGAAGCTGTGGGGATCGCCTTCCGCGTACGTATACATCGTCGACCGCCGCGTACGAAGGTCGTGAACTGTGAGCCCTCCGTTCGCGCACCCGATCCAAAGTCGCGCCTGGGCATCCTCCATGAGCGCCGTGACCCCTGGCTTGACGGTGGTCAGCAGCGGGCCTTCGATTCGTCGACCGAATGGACCGTTCCCGTCCCGCACCCTCATCACTTCCCCCGAACGAAGACCCATCCAGACGTCGTTGTCCTGCCCGCGTCGCATGAGTTGGACCGTCGTCAGGAGATCCGTGGCCAGGGGGCCGGGCCGAGGCCCGACATGTTCAAAGGTCTTTGCGCCGGGGTCGTACAACTCCAGTCCGGCGGGCGTGGCGAGCCACAGGACCCCCGAAGGATGCAGGACCATGGCCTGGATCGAATCGTGACGCAGGCCGTTCTCCCTGCCAGGGGTGTGTTTGAAATCGGTGATCGCCCCCGTCGTCAGATCGAACCGATAGAAGCCCCGGGACGGCGTCGCGACCCAGAGGGCCCCGCGAGGATCGTATTCAACGTGGCTCAGTTCGTCTGCCGGGTCGAGTCCGACGCCGGCCATCCGCTTGTACCGCGTGAACGACCCGCTCCGCCGATCGTAGGCATGCAGACCGTTCACAGTCGCGATCCACAGTCGACCGGTCGAATCCTCAGCAATAGAGGTGACGTCGTCGTTCAGGAGTGCCGTCGGGTCGGTCACCCGGGCACGAAAGACTCTGAAGGAAAATCCATCATACCGATTCAGGCCTTCGGACGTGCCGATCCAGATGAAGCCCCGAATGTCCTGATGGAGGGCTCGGACCCAGGTGCCTGCCAGTCCGTGCCGGGGGGTCAGGCGCTCGAAAGAACGATGTGCGGAGATCGGTTGTGCGGCAAGAGAGGCACAGGTGAGAAGGACCGCAAGAAGGGCGGCCGTCGGCTGACGAAGGGACATACGTTTCGGGAAGGACCAGAGCGCGATCGCCGTGAATGGATCGGTGGAGGCCACTTCCGATCGGAGACGATCGATCGGCCGGAGCAGGATACTGAAAACATCTCTTGCCCACAAGGAGCCGTGCCGCCGGGTCCGGAGAACAGCGCAGCCGCCCGTTCGGGCGGCCGCAGAGAAGTCTTGGATCGTCGAACCGGCCTATTTCAACAGGACGATGCGTCGGACGAAGGCACGAGCGCCCGAGGTCAACCGGACGAGATACATCCCGCTCGGAAGTGTCGCGCCGTCCAACGTGGCCCGGTGTTCGACGCCCGCTGACAGCACGTCATCCGCCAATCGCGCGACCTCGCGCCCCAGCAGATCATATACCACCAGGGTCGCCCGAGCCGTCCGCTCCAGGGTGAATGAGATCGTCGTCGTAGGATTGAAGGGGTTGGGGTAATTGTGGTGCAGCGCGAACACGTGCGGCACTCCTTCCGGTGACGAGACGCCAGTGCTCACGTCGATCGTGATCGGCGCCGTCGTCTCCTGCCCGCCATCGTTCGTGATCTGGCGGACCCGATACTGGTAGACAGCCGCCGCGGGTACATCGACGAACTCATAGTGCTTCGTCGTGTCGGTGTTGCCGACAGCGTCGACCGAGCCGATCTCACTGAAGGTCCCTCCGTTCCCCCGCTCCACAACGTAGCGACTCACACTGATCTCCGAATTGACGCTCCAGTACACCTGCACGTTCGGACCATTCCGGTTCACATTGAATGCGATGAACCCCGTCGGCACGGTCAACGCACTCGTGACCATCTTATCGATGTACAATATCCGCGACTGCCCGTCGAGCGCCGCGTTGCTCCCCATCACGCGGAAACCGTTGAACTTGTTGGCCTGATCGGTCAGGTTGCCATCGCCCGTCAGCCAACCGTCATACAACGCATCGTCGAGTTTGCCGCCGATAAGCTTCCAGCCGACATGCGCAATGCGGAACGGCGGGCCCTGCTCGATCTTGCTGTCACCGTCGCGAATGACCGTCCGGATCGTCAGGTTCGACTCTCCTTCCCCCCAGATCCATGCACCGATGTAGCTGCCCTTCAGCATCGACCCGAGTTCCGTCGTCGGTCCGGATCGAGCAATGCGGATGCTCCAGTCGGTCGTCAATGCCGGATCGTCGTAGAGCGTCCATTTGCCGACTCCATCCCCTTCATACGGATGGTCTTGCGACCAGGCCAGGTTCGACGCGGTCGTGATGCCGGCTGTCTGGCCGCTGCCGACGCCCCACGGCTGGAGCCATCCGGAGACCTTGACCGCCGTGTTGAAATCGAAGAGCACCTGCGCGCTCACCGCCCGGGAAGGATAGTGTGCCGTCAGGTCGTCCATCGTGACATGACCGATGCTGTGCCCCCCGGACGCGTTCAATTGCCCGATGGTCACCATCACCTGTGTAATGGTGACGGGATAATCGATCGTTCCTCCCGTAACCGGCATCGCCAGCGCCGTGCGGAAGTTCACCGTCTTCCACGTCCCGTTCCAGTTGACCGTCCCGGGAGCCTGGATGTAGAAGACCTCCCCGTCCTTGTCCTTCAGGTACAACCTGAAGACATGCCCCCCGCCGTCGCCGAGGACCCGGAGGTAGAGACTGTCCACGCGACCGGAGATCGGAAGGTCGGTTTGAAGCCGGACCTGCCCGTTCGGCGCCACGACGTCGTACGTGAACCTGAAGGCCGGCGTCGGGACGACGTTCGTGTCCTGGAGGATGCCGAACGTGAAATTGTCCGCGTCGGCATTCACCACCTCCCAATCCCACAGGAACCGGTCGTCAAATGGCTCCACGACGACGGTCGTATCACGCCCCCATGTGTTGACCGGGATGACGTTTTCGAGCGTGTCAAGCTGAACGAGCACCTGTCCGGCGCCGAAACCGGTCGCCGTGACCACGCCTGCAGCATCTGCGTGTACGACGCCTCCGGATGTGACGTACGATGCCTGCGCGTTCTGTAGCACCGCCCGGTTCCCCTGTGAATCTTCGCCACGCACCGACAGCGTCAGTCGCTCGCCCGGGACCAGCACCAGCGTCGACGGATAGACACGGAGCGAGGTGAGCATCCGGACCACGACCACCGCGGAATCAGCTACGTCACCGGAGCGAAGATAGACCCACCCGGTCGCGTTCGTCTCATGCGCCGAGAACAGGCCCGTGCTGTCCACCGTACCGATGACCGAATCGCAGGACCATACCGCCGACACCGGCAGGTCGATCGGGTTGTGAAAAGCATCGGCGCCCGTTGCGTGGAATCGGAACGCACCTCCCTGGAAGACGTCCGCATGCGTTTCGAGGATATTCAATGACGCCAGCGGCCCCGGCGCCGCCAGGCTGATCACCTGAAGACTGTTGGCCACCGACCGTTCCCCACCGGGGTCCGAAGGTGAGTTGACCACCGCACCCCTGACGACCATCGTGCTCGACCCGCCGCCGTCGAAGTTCAGAGCATGGAATGTTCCCAGCACATCGTGCATGAAGTCCTGGCATTCCCAGAGCGTCATCCCGGCGCTGTATCCCGATTGCCGGCCGTCGACGACCACAAGGTAGAGCTTCGTCGTGTCGGCATTGACGCCAATGAGCGTGCGCGGATTGCGTGTCGTGACGAGGCCGTCGGCGGACGACAGCGTGTTCTTGACGCCGTTCTGCACAAGCAGCGGATGTCCGCCAATGAGTTCGCGATACGGCGGGAATCCGGAGAAGGCACGCTGTACGAGGACGAGCGTGTCGCCAGCCACAACGTTCGACGTCAGCCATGTCGCGGCAATGCCCTGACCCGACAGAACCGCCGATCCGGCCCGATGGACCATCGACCCCACGCCGTTAACGACCGTGTCCACCAGGCAGCGGAGAGAGTCGTTCATTCTCCATCCGTCGAGCGGCGTGATGCGCGCCTCGATGCCGGTGGCGTCCGTCCCGGTCGTGAGTCCTCCGGTGGAATTGAAAAGAATCAATTCGTTGAGGTCGCGCGCTTCGTTGACCCCGTTGATGACCCGCGATACTCCGCGGGCGACGACACTGCCAGAGAAGACGGGCTTACCGAAGGCGATACGGTTGTCAGGCGCGAAGGCGACCCCGGGATAGTCCGTCCGTTCCCGAAGCAAGATCTCTCCCCCGGCCACCTGCATCGAATTCGGATTGCTGGTTTCGAACGAAAAGAAATCGGCATTGACCGCGCCGACCACGTAGTGCGACGGACGGTCGCGACGCGCGGCCATCGAAGAGGTGCGCTCCAGACCGCCGCCCAACCGGTCGTTCGACTTTACCGTTTCGAACGTGATCCAGGGATTGGTGAGGTCAACCTCGAGCACCTCGATGCGCCATGGAATGCTGGTGACGACCATCTTCATGTGCACGACGTCCGGACCGACGGGCGTTCGGGAAAGCGTGTCGTACCGGATCTGGGACGGGAGCAGCGCAACAAGCGTGCACAGCAGCACGGACGACATCCATCGGGGGTTCATGAGAGATCGATGAGAAGATGACCGGAAGAGGCAGCGATGGCGGACGGCTGAGTTATGCGCGACGGCTCAGATCTTCCAGAGGAAGTCTCCATGCTTCAGCACATGCTGTATTTGCGTGACCGTGAACGCCGCCTTCCGCTCTACGGCCTCGAGTGTATTGAACGCGTTGTGCGGAGTACACAGCACATTCGGATGCGTCAGGAACTCTCTCACAAGGTCGGCACCGGGTGAACGTGGTGAAGACGGATCCCGCAACGCGCCCGCGACGCTGGGTTCGTCGTCGAATACGTCCAGGCCGAGGCCACCCAGATGTCCGGAGTGAAGTACCTTTCGAAGGTCTTCGAGCGGCGAATGCTCACCGCGCGCGACGTTGATGAAGACGACGCCCGGCCGGGTCAGACCGAACCGGTCCGCGCTGAAGTATCCTCTGTTCTCGTGCGTCAGGTTCATCGCGCACACGATCACGTCGGCCCACCGCAGACCTTCCCCCCGCTCCACGTACGTGACGTCCTTGTGTCGCTCCACGATGTCGACGCCACGCACCTCCATGCCGATCGCCTGGCCGAGCTTCACGATCTCGCTGCCGATCCGACCGACACCGACCACAAGGAGCCGGCGGCCGAGGCATTCCAACCCTGTCAATCCGTCCCGTTCAAAGCGCGGAAATTGTTCCTGCTGGATCGGTAATCGCCGGAGGAGCGCCATCGCCATCATGATGGCGTGCTCTGCCACTGCCCGTGTGGCGTACTCTTCGAGATAGCCGCATGGGACGGCCTGCGACACGCGCGAACGGAACGCCTTCAAATGATCGTAGCCCGTGCTGCGACTCAGCACACCGCCGATGCGATCGGCCCAATCGGAAGGAACGACCGACTGCGTTCGGATGCTGACGATCGTCGAGACAGGCGCGGTGTGTCCCGTCTCTTGAATGGTCTTCCAGGTGTACTCGCACGAGATCGTCGAGGGGAGCAAGCGTCTGAGCGCGTCGGCCTCTTCGGCGAACGCCTCGTAGAAAAACACATCCATGGGAATGAGCGAGCTGAAGAGTTATGAAAGTGAAAAGGGAATGGTGAATAGACGATCGGAAGACGGTTTCAGCAAGACGATGACCGCCGATGGACCATACTCTGACCCGAGCGAAGATGAGGAGCAGCACCTCGTAACCTGACGCCTCCAACCTCTCACCAACTCTCAGACCTTCACTGAAACCTCCACACCACCTTTCTCCCCCGGAGGCCCGGCACAACTCGCGCGAAGCGCGAAACACTTTCTCTCTGGATCCACCTTCTACCTTCCCACCTGCCTCTAGATGTTCACCACCACCGGCCGGACCTTCCAGATCTTCTCCGCATACTCGCGGATCGAACGGTCTGATGAGAATCGCCCGATCCGCGACACGTTGAGAATGGACCGACGCGTCCATTCGGCTTGATCACGGTAGGCTTCGTCAACCGCGTCCTGACATCGGGCGTACGCACCGAAATCAGCGAGCACAAGATATTCGTCGCTGTACCAGAGCGATTCGACGAGCGGCCGAAAGAGCCCCGGGTCCTCGGGCGAGAACGCCCCCGAGTGGATGAGGTTGAGCGTGTCCCGGAGGTCTTCATCAGCATCGATGTACTTCCGTGGGTCGTACCCTGACGCCTTCAACGCCTTGACCTCGTCGGCCGTGAGGCCAAAGAGGAAGAAGTTTTCAGGACCGACCGCGTCACGGATCTCGATATTGGCGCCGTCGAGCGTTCCGATGGTCAACGCTCCGTTCATCGAGAACTTCATGTTCCCCGTACCCGATGCTTCCTTTCCCGCCGTCGAGATCTGTTCCGACAGGTCCGCGGCCGGGTAGATCGCATGGGCATGCTTGACGTTGAAATCCGGGATGAACACCACCTTCAGGCGACCCCGGACATCCGGATCAGCGTTCACGACACCGGCCACGCTGTTGATCAGCTTGATGATCAGCTTGGCCATGTAGTACCCAGGAGCCGCCTTGCCGCCAAAGATGACCGTGCGTGGCACAACGTCGGCCGACGGCGCCCGCTTGATCCGCTGATAGGCGGAGACGACCCTCAGAATGTTCAGGTGCTGGCGTTTGTATTCGTGAATGCGCTTCACCTGAATGTCGAACATCGACGCGGGGTCGACGACGACGCCGGTCCGTTCCTTGATCGCGGCCGCCAGTCGCTCTTTGTTCGCGCGCTTGATCGCCGCCCATTGTTTGATGACCCCGGCATCTGTGGCGAATGATGCCAGCTTTGGAAGCTCATCCTCCATGTCGTGCGCCCACGTGTCGCCGATGAGGTCCGTGATGAGCCTGGACATGCCCGGGTTGGACATCACCACCCAGCGTCGGGGCGTCACGCCGTTCGTAACGTTCAGGAACTTCTCAGGGAAGAGCCCGGCGAAATCGTGCAGCACGTCGCGCTGGAGCAGTTCCGTGTGCAAGGCCGCCACCCCGTTGACGGCATGACTGCCGATGGTGGCGAGGTTGGCCATCCGCACATACTTTGAGCCCGCCTCATCGATGATCGAGAGCCGCGCAATGGCCGCATCGTCGACCGTACCGCGATCGCGCACATCATCCAGGAATCGCTGGTTGATCTCGTAGATGATCTCCAGGTGCCGTGGCAAGAGATCTCCGAACAGTGGCAGCGACCATTTTTCGAGCGCTTCCGGAAGCAGCGTGTGATTGGTGTACGCGAACGTCTTTTGCGTGATCGTCCACGCCTCCTCCCATTCGATCCCCTCTTCATCGACGAGCAGGCGCATCAGTTCCGCCACGGCGATGGACGGATGCGTGTCGTTCAGCTGGATGGCGTTCTTCTCATGGAACTGCCGCAGGTCGTGACCCCGCAATTTCTGAACACGGATAAGATCGCGCAACGAGCACGAGACGAAGAAGTACTGCTGCTCCAGCCGCAGCTGCTTGCCGCGGATCGCTTCGTCGTTCGGATACAGGACCTTTGTCACATTCTCCGAACCGACCTTCTCTTCGACGGCACGCCAATAGTCCCCCGCGTTGAACGCTTGAAAATCGAACGATTCCGAGGCCTCAGCCTTCCACAAGCGCAGCAAGTTGACCGTGTTCACCCGATAGCCGGGGACCGGAATGTCGCAGGCTACTCCCTGGATCGTCCGGTCGGGCATCCAGGTGACCCGGTACTTGCCCGCATCGTCCACCCAATGCTCGGTGTGGCCGGCGAACCCGACGGCGAACGCGATCTCAGGCCGGGGCACTTCCCACGGATTGCCGAGCCGCAGCCACTTGTCGGAGGTCTCCACCTGCCATCCGTCGCGGATGGCCTGATCGAAGATGCCGAACTCGTAGCGGATGCCGTATCCCACCCCGAGGATCTGGAGTGAGGCGAGCGAATCCAAGAAGCATGCTGCCAGCCGACCGAGTCCACCGTTGCCGAGTCCCGGCTCCTCCTCCTGCTCAAGCAGATCGTCCAGGTCCTGACCGAGCCGCGCAACCGCTTCGCGAACCTGGTCGTGGATGCCTAGACAAACAAGATGGCTTCCGAGCTGCGGCCCGATGAGGAATTCCGCCGAGAGATAACTGACCGACTTCTCCTGGTTCCCGATGTAGGCCTCGATCGTCTGCATCCAACGCTGCAGGATGCGGTCGCGGACCGTGTACGCCACGGCCATGTACCAGTCATTCTTCGTCGCCGTTCGAGGAACGCGGCCTTGGATCAGGTAGAGGTTGTCCTTGATGTCCTGCTCGATCGCCTCCGGGGAAAATCCCGTTCGGATCCGCTCGTCATCCTTGGAGGTCTTGCGCGGGACGGCGACCGCACGGCGGCGAGGTACGGAATTCTTGGAGCGCGGCGAGCGGGGTGTGGCGGGCATATTCGATCTCCACGGAGGAGACACGTATCCGGCTAGGCCAAAACCGGTGATCAAAAGGGTGAGTTGTGAAAGAAAGGAATTCGGCGCCAAACTCACAAGGCAGGTGTCTGACGACGCATGCCTGCGAGCGTATCCCAGAGCACATGTGCGCCGTCGACATTGACGTCAACGACGGGCGAACGCACTGCCTTTCCTATGGATCGTCGCAAATCCTCGGCGGGAATGGTGTCGGCCACGTAGCCATGGCCGTCAAATCTCGGCAAAAAGGGGTTGATCGTCACT
Organism: uncultured Ignavibacteriaceae bacterium; assembly: GCA_964473365.1. Classification (GTDB taxonomy): domain Bacteria; phylum Bacteroidota; class Ignavibacteria; order UBA10030; family UBA10030; genus 2-02-FULL-55-14. The sequence continues at coordinate 3,003 of CAYYOV010000046.1, read as the reverse complement.
GCGGCCAAAGGGAGTGGCTGCGCGACCGAGAGGATCAGGCCGCTCGATCTGCACTCTTCGAGCGCATCGAGGGTCTCCCGGGGATTATCAGCGATGAGAAGCAGGACTGGGTCCGACCAGACCATGTGCCGCACAGACCTTCTCAGACGATTGTCGTGTGCGAACGCTTTCAGGACGCGCGCGGAGATCGGTTTGGACATTCTCAGGAATGTCTCACCGTTTCCCAGGTTTGCAACGGCTCCATCGATGTCGGCGAGCGAAGGGAACGCATGCGCAAGTTCTACGCCTGCAGAAGCCGAGGTAGGATCGAACAACGGTAGCCCGAGGATGGATTCGATGGCAGCAGTCTCACGAGCCAGCATCGGCAAGTCCGTTGAGCGGGCCGCACCCGTCGCCAGCACCAATCCTGAAGCAACCGACATGGGGGTCAGCCGGTTCAACGCGCCGTCGATCAGCGTCAGCGCAGGCCCGAGTCCGCACATCTGCTCGACGACCGCGGCCAATTCCCGCCGCGTGCTTGGTCCGGCCAGGACGATCGGGCCCGCCTCGACGCATCGGACGACAAGCACCTGTCCGAGCGGTGTCGACCACCCTGTCGAAGTAATGACCTCCCAGCCGGTCTTCGGCAGACATGAGCGCGACGTCGTTGCGATCGTGCCGGGATGGAGGACTATGCGCGGTTTCGGCAAGCCCGTGACTGAATCGATCGCTTCGCCGTCGTAGCCGATGCTTGTCACGGCCACCTGAACGTGACGTGCATCCGCCTCGGACAAGAGCGCATTCAGCGCCGTCGTCTTGCCGGTGTTCTTCGCGGTGCCGGCGATCCCGAGAACAACTGGAGAGCTCAATGGCGATGAAAAGTGAATGGAATGGGCAATCGGAATGGTGAGGCAAAGAAGGTCATCGATGAACGTCCCACCGATGATCTCCATTGATATTCCGCAATCGACAATCGGCAATTCGCAATCGTCTAGGATCTTCGCACGGTTCCTGCCCCAAACTTCCCTGGATAGGCGCCATCGTCCGCGTTCCCCAGGGCGCCGCCGTTGATGGCGTGCGGGAGGCTTTCGTATTTCGCCACCTCCTCGAGCGTCCCGAGAATCCCTTCTGTCATTTCCGACGTAAACCGGTCTGCGGCGGAGGTCGGCTGGAATTGCGCGTCACCCATGAACCGGTAGGCGTCGGTCACGGCACGGATCGAATCGATGCGGGCCGCCAGCGAGATCGGTCCGCGGGAGTACGCTTCGTCTGTCGACGCGATCGTAATGGCCTCTACGCCAGCCGATGCGGCGAGCACAGCATGGTAGGAGTTCTCGTTAGCCGCCTGTACCCGGTCCTCCGTTTGGGTCATGAATCCGATCGGCTCCCCGGGCCAGATCGGCGCGTCCATCAAAGCACGCAGTGCCCGGACCTTCGCCATGTTGTAGTCGACGAAGTTCTGCGACATCTGTCCGTGCAGAACGATGTGCGGACCGAAGCAGAAGAGGGGCTTCAGGATCGGGCGCGCACCGACGGCATGACCGATGGCAGCCGTGATCAGCAATCCGGCGAGCGTCTTCCAGGCCGGAACGCCGCTCAGCTCGTCGTTCCCCGGGATATCAAAGCCCATCGATGCTTTCGCTGCAATGCGGATGGCCTCGATGCCGTCCACCGCCAGGCGCTCGGGGTCCGTTCCGGCTCCGAGCGAGCCGTACACGAGATTGATCTTCGTCAGGTCGGCTCCGCCATGTGCCGCAAGAAGAACGGTCTCGGGAGTATTGAGACCTCTGTGCGCCCGCACGGTCAGGACCGTCGCCGGGTCAAGGAGATCTCGCATGAGCCGGATGTTTTGTTCCGACGTGATCGTCCCATCGTTCTCATGTGTGAGCAGTCCATCGAGAAGTCCCTCGTACCGCGCTTCCCACGAAGGATTGATGATGAGAAAGCCGTCGATCCCGTATCGCTCGCACACCTTCCCGTGCACGATATCCATCACCGGACAGCCGCTGCCGAGGAACTTGAAGAAGAGCGGCTTCTCCCCCACGTGACGCATCGAGCGGGCACCGACCGCCGTGTGCTCTGCCAGCAGACGCCTCAGCGCCGAGGTCTCATCGTCGCGCACGCGCCGAACACCCTTGGGGAAGACTCCGGAGCGGTTTCCTTCCGCGATTGGGCCGTCGCATAGCGCATGGTACGATTCCCACAGCCGCGCTCGTCCGGCTGTATCCGCTGCGAGCATCTCCTCGCGGATCCGGACCCGTTCGATCGCCGGTGACGATCTCCCCGTGGCCCACGCCAGCGTCTTCATTGATATGGACTCCAGCAGGAATCGTGCGCGCGCATGCTTCACCGTGTACGAGAAGCCGCTGGTCACGTCCGGCTTCGTCCTGGACACGACCGAATTCTTCGCCCCCTCCTGCCTTCCCTCGATGTAGGCCACAACATCGTCGATGCTGCTGTGCTCGCCGAAGCCCTTGTCAAAGCCCAATTCTGCCGCCAGTTCCGGCGTTACCGGCTTCCCCCCGATCACGACCTTGGAGCGCTCGCGTACGCCGGCCGCATCGAGCAGGTCCACAAAGCGTGCCAGCAGTTCCGCCACGCCGTATCCCAGCGTTCGACTCACGAGGATGAAATCGTACGAGCCGACCGAGGCGCATCTCACCACCTCTTCCATCGACAGGTCGGGGGAGAGCAGCTCCGTGCGATGACCGCGTTCGGTGAGCGCGTTCCGGATGAGCTTGATCCCGACATCATGCACCGGGTCGAGCGGGACGCACAGGATGGACTTCATGCGCCCTCCTTCCCGGCCTCTCCCAACCATGCATATCTGGCCGCTGGTCGATGGACCATGGCCCTGAAGCGGACGCGAACGCCATATCCGTCGAATTCCTCGAACATCACGTCGACCTCTCCGAGGTTCAGTTCACGCCCGAGTCGCCGCGCAAGCTCGTGTCCCTCGTTGGCGGACGAACAGACCAGGTACGTTTCGACGTCAACAGCGTCGATGACGTGGGAGCGGGCGGA
>CAYYOV010000045.1:0-19959 GCA_964473365.1 uncultured Ignavibacteriaceae bacterium | reverse complement strand
GGTATCTAATCCTGTTTGATCCCCACGCTTTCGAGCATGAGCGTCAGTAATGGACCAGTCGACTGCCTTCGCCATCGGTGTTCTTCCTGATATCTACGCATTTCACTGCTACACCAGGAATTCCATCGACCTCTTCCACACTCAAGATTAGCAGTATCGGTGGCAGTTCCCAGGTTGAGCCTGAGGATTTCACCACCGACTTACCAATCCGCCTGCGCTCCCTTTACACCCAGTAAATCCGGACAACGCTCGCATCCTACGTATTACCGCGGCTGCTGGCACGTAGTTAGCCGATGCTTGTTCTTAGGGTACATTCACGGCCGCCTATAGCGACCTGTTATTCCCCTACCAAAGAAGTTTACGACCCAGAGGGCCTTCATCCTTCACGCGGCGTCGCTGCGTCACCCTTTCGGGCATTGCGCAATATTCCTCACTGCTGCCTCCCGTAGGAGTCTGGACCGTGTCTCAGTTCCAGTGTGGCTGATCGTCCTCTCAGACCAGCTACCCATCGTAGGCTTGGTGGGCCGTTACCCCGCCAACTACCTAATGGGACGCAGGCTCATCATAAGGCGTCTTGCGACATTTCATCCGAATCCAATGCTGAATCCGGACAATATTGGGTATTAGCCTCGATTTCTCGGGGTTGTTCCCATCCTTACGGTAGATTGCCTACGCGTTACTCACCCTTGCGCCGGTTTACTCGGGATATTGCTACCCCTTTCTCCCTAGACTTGCATGTGTTAAGCACGCCGCCAGCGTTCGTCCTGAGCCAGGATCAAACTCTCCGTTGTAGATTTAATATTCTCAACGTCAAGTTTGAACCTCGGTTCCTCTTCCCGCCGAAGCGGGTCATGGATCCAAGGCGTGAAACCTTGCTAGATTGACTTAAGCCGTGCACACTTTTTCAAAGAACACGTCCGAAATTCGCGAATTCTTGCTTATTTCGGGCCCATCCGTTTTGGGTGGGCTTTAAATATACATTAGTCTATTTCAAATGTCAAGCTGTTTCTAAAACATTTTTCTCCCGCGGCGCCACGACCTGTGCGCCCCAAAGACCCACAATTGCTAGAGATTTTGACAGGATTCGGGTAGGACGGTCGGTCAGGCTCGCTGCCGCAAAATCTCCGAGCGAACTTGCTTTTCCAGCCGAAGATGTTCCTCCGCCGAGATCTTGAACTTCTCCCTCATCACATCCAGACGCTCGGAGTCTTCAGGAGTAATGTGCCCGTCCTGCCAGCCAGTGGCAATCGCCTCCAAATACAGCTCGAGCTGAATCTCCTGAACCAACCCAGCATGCTCATCTGCCGTGATGCCGAAGGCCGTTTGCACGGTCTTGATGATCGCTTCCTCTTCTTTTCCCATTTCTGCATCAGACCAAGCAACCTTCAAGATCTGCGTATACACCTGCAATCCCATCATCTTCGTCTGCTGGCGAGCCTGGTCGGCCAAATGCAATTCGAGTTTCTTGCGCTCCTCCTCTTCTCTCTTCTTCCGCGCCTCCTCCTCAGCCTTCCTCCGGGCAGCTTCTTCCTTCTTCTTTCGCTCCAGATCCTCAGCCATGCGGCGAGCCTCTTCCTCGGCCCTCTTCCGGGCCTCCGATTCAGCGTGTTTCTTGGCCTCCTCGGCCTTTTGACGGGCTTCTTCCTCGGCTTTCCGGAGAAGCTCTTCCTCGGCCTTCTGGCGGGCCTCCTCTTCTGCCCGCCGCTGCGCCTCTTCTGCTGCGCGACGTTGGGTCTCCTCGGCCGCTTTTCGGCTTAGCTCCTCCGCTACCTTCTGTTCGTCCTGCGGAGGCGCGGATGGAGAAGTGGAACCGGCGGTCGATTTCTTTTTCTGCTCAAGGATTTTCCTCTTGAGCTCTTCGACCTTTTGGCGTTGTTCGTCGATCTCGGACATGGCGAGTTTTCGGGGTTTGCACCACCGGAAGACCTGATGCTACAAGGAATGAATATATCGACTTCCCTTTCCAGAGTCAACGCTGTGGGCTAGCCCGCCTTGCCGCTCTCAGGGGAACTCACTAGATTGTGATGCCATCCACCACCATCCTCAGGGATCTACCATGGATACGCCGAACCTTCAACCCTCGGATACGCCTGATTCTTCTTTCAGCACTGTCCTGACGAACATTTTCTCGAGTCCCAGCGAGGCATTCGGTGGGCTCGTTGGCGCCCCGGTTAGGCACAGCCGCTGGCTGTTCCCCCTGCTCGCCACAGTCCTGATCGTGCTGGCCGTCGTAACGCTGATGTTCACGAACGAGACCTTCCGTGAGCAGATGCAGACCGCTCAAACGGCCCAAATGGATAAGGCCGTTGACGAGGGCCGAATGACGCGAGAGCAGGCAGATATGGCGATGGAACGCATGGAGGGCGGTGGCGGGACAATGTTCATTGTGTTCGGGGGGATCTTCGGGAGCATCTTTGTGCTCCTCTACTACGTGGTGGGTGCCCTGTTCCTTTGGCTTGGCGCCAAGGTGATTCTGAAGACCCCTGAAGGCTTTGGGCGTCATCTCGAGGTCTACGGTCTCGCCAGCTGGATCGGCGTGGCGGGAGGACTCATAACCCTCGCAATGATGCTCGGCATGAATTCGATGTACGCGACACCCAGCGCGGCATTGGCAATCTATGACTCATTCGACCCGGCCAACACAACGCATCGTCTTCTGCGGGCGCTTGATGTCTTTGGTGCTTGGCAGGCTGTCGTGGCCGGATTTGGCATCAGCAAGGTTGCGGGGAAAGACGGAATGACAGGTGTCGCCGTCGCTGTTGTCTTGTGGTTGATATGGGTCGCTGCTTCGGTTTCGCTCGGCCTTGCCCGATAATCTCCGACCGATCCCCGGTAGGCAGCACACGGGCGATCGCAAAACGAAAGCAGGTAGAGGCCATCCATCCACCTCTACCTGCTTTTGGATTCTGGGCCTGCACGCTTCCTACCTCTTCTTGAGCCGCCCCTTCTCGCCCGTCCTCGCCCCCTGCCGCCTCGTCCCGCCTTGCAGGATCGCTTTCACGCTTGCCAGTTCCGCTTCCAGCCGGTCCATCTGCTCGTTATGTGCTGACCAGAGCTCGCTCCGGCGCACATTCTGCCGTTCGGCCATTTGTGCCGCCCGGACCACTCGGTCCATGAACGTGCCAAACAGCCATACGCCCACAAATCCCAACGGAACGATCACCACAAGCAATGAGCGCAGCCGTTCGACGCCGAAGAAGATCATCAGCTTGTCGCTGGCCGTGATGATGAGCAGCGTGAAGTTGAGCACGGTCAAGAACGATTGGCCGAGGTCAAACCGGTACTTCTGAGTGAAGAATACCTCGCGCCAGCGGGCGAGCGTGAGACGAAGCGGAGTTGGGGCTGTGGTCATGGATGCTCCTACGATGAGATGAACCGCGGCGTCGCAGAGACGAGAAGTGCAGATCCGCCCTTCGTTGCGTCCCAGCGCTGTTGCGACACAGACGTCTGTACTCCATCAAATGGAAACTCCCGCCGCATCACTGCTTCGCCGGAGCGACGCCAGGATGGGGCGGGAGCGGAAACGAGCGCGCCGAGGCCGTCAGACGGGGAGGAACATACGGATCGTTGTCCCCTTCCCTTGCTCGCTATCGATCTCGATGCGGCCCTTGTGATCGTCGATGACCTTCTTCACGATGGCCATGCCCAGGCCCGTGCCATGCTTCTTCCCGTGTGTCATGAACGGCTCAAAGATCCGTTTCTTCACTTCCTCCGGCATCCCCGTGCCGCTGTCGATGAACTCGATTCGAACGGCTGAACCGTCCTGGGTGGTCCGGACCGTGAGCGTGCCGCCGTTCGGCATGGCGTCACGGGCGTTGCTGGCGATGTTGTAGAATACTCGGATGAGCTTGTCTTGGTCTAGACGCATCTTCCCCGTGAACTGCGAATCCCGAACGAGCTTGATGTTGTGTTTGTCAAGGTCGTGTTGGATGAAGTCGAGCACGCTCGCCATGAGATCGCCGAACTCCACCTCGGTGAGGTTCATCGATGAAACGCCGCGCGTGAAGTCGAGGATCTCTTGCGTCATATTGACAAAGCGGTCGACTTGCTTGATCATCTCGTCTGCCAGCTTGCCCGCTTCTTCGTTCCCCGATTTCTTCTTCATGACCTGCGCATATACGCGGATCGTTGACATCGGATTCTTGATGTCGTGGATAATGGTGCTGGCCATACGCCCCACGGATGAGAGGCGTTCACTCTGCACCATTTCCAAGGCGATGCGGGCGTTCTCAATGGCCACGGACGCGTGAGCCGAAAGTGCATCGATAAACTCTTCGTCATCGGCCGTGAAGACGCCCCCCCGCTTGTTCAGCAACTGGAAGACACCGACAATCTTGCCATCCTTGTTCCGCATTGGCATGCAGAGCATACTATGCGTTTTGTAACCGGTTCGCTTATCGAAGTCAGGATTGAACCTTGGGTCTGCGTAGCAGTCCGGGATATTAATGACTTCGCCCGTCTCGCCGACGACACCTGCGATACCCTTCCCGAGCGGCAAACGAATCTCCGCCATGTTGTCGCCCTGCAGAACCTTCGACCAAAGCTCCTTCTTGATATCGTCGAGAAGATAGACCGTGCCGCGGTCGGCGTCGATACTGGAGGTGGCGGCATCCAAGATACGCATGAGGAGCTGGTCGAGATTCAACGTCGAATTGATGCTCTTCGACGCCTCGGTCAGCTTGTGCAGGCGATGCATGCGCGCTTCGATATTGATGCGCTGTTCCTCAAGCCGTGCGACGATGTTGTCGTTGGCTTTGCGCAGGCGCCGGCCCATCTCGCGTAGCAAGTTCAGCGAGATCTCGTGGTTCCGTTTGATCGTGTTTTCGAAATCGGGACCGCTCAATGTCAAGAGAGTCGCATCGGTCATCGCTGTGACGCGGGCCGTACGGATATGGCCGCTTAACGAAGCGAGCTCGCCGACGATATCGCCGGGGCCAAGCTCGTTCAGCGTGGTCTCATCCCCATGCTTCGTCAGGCGCGAAACTCGGACATTCCCCTTCTCAACGAGATACACCTTGTCGCCAGGCGTGTTAATATCCATCAAGAGCGTGCCTGCCGTAACCTCTTCAACTGCAAAGAGGCGGGCAAGCTCTTCAAGGCTCTCACGCGACAGTCCCTTAAAGACAGTCGAAGTTTGAAGCCGCGCTATGCGATCGTTGAGTTCGGACATATGATCCCTACGGTCATGACCGTGGCGAACGAATCAACTTACCAAGATTAAGAGTTACCTGCAACCAACCCCAAGGCCAGCGCCTGGACACGTAATCGAGTGGTCCCTGCCCGCTCAACCGCACAATGCTGGCGAACGCACGATCGACTTCTCAACACGTGGCTCAATCCCCTGGACGCGTGGACGAGGAGCGGATGACGGGGCCGAAGAAGACAGCGTTCGCCAGCAGCCGTTCGGTACCGCGCCAGTAGCCCCGGAACACAGGATTATCCGATAGGACGATGGACCTGCCCTCCCGGATGGTCGAAACGACCAGAGATCCACCCTCTGAAACGTGGCGAATGGCGTCGGCATGAAGGTAGCCCGCCAGGAGTGGTCGATCGGAGAATCGCAACGGAAGTGCGAAGGGAGCGCGTGGCACATCGAACACGATGTTCGTGCTCTTGAACAGTGGCATGGTGGAGGTCCCCAGACCAAAGGACAGCGGATGCGTCAGGTCGAGGTTGGCTTCAACGATCGCACCGGGTGTCGCGCGCGCACCCCGAAAGGACTCCTCAGAACCATACGGAAGGACGAGGGCCGAGTCCCGTCGGGCTGCCGGCCGTTTGACGACCGCAAAACTGAGTTTAGCGCCGATGGCCCATTCGGCCGCCTGCTCCGTCGCAATGAGTGTGTTCCCCCGGCCCACCCAATCGGACAACACCGAACGCCCGATCGAATCGATCGTCCCGAACGATCCTCCGGCCATGATGACGACGTTGAACGCGTTCAGGTCCGTTCGGCCCAACGATTCTGCGCCGATGAGCGTGATCGGGATCCTGAGGCGAGCGTCGAAGAAGTGCCAGACCTCCCCTGCGTCGGTCGACGAAGCCCCGGGTCCGGTGAGGAGAGCGATGCGTGGCAACGAGAGCGGGACGAACGACGATGAACCAAGATCGACCCCCGATGACGCCAAGCCCGATCGGATCGACACGGCTTCGAGCGCATCCTGGGCGGAGGCCTCCGCGACGATGCGCTTCGCCGATTCCAACCATGGAGCATCGGGCGTGTGCGAGACGATCAACGTGCCGGGCTCGAACCTTTTCTTGCCGGTGGTCGTCATCGGTTCAAAAGCGACCGTGGCAACACGGACGGGGACACCGGCCGACAGCAGACGGAAGACCGTCGTCGGCGCAGCGACATTGTTCCAGTCCAACGCAACGGCGATACCGTCCCACGATGGTGGCACAGGCGCGGGGAGGGTCGCACCAATACCGACACGTTCACCCACAATGCCAGGATTGACGGAGGCCAATTCGATCACGGACAGATCATACGCCATCGGCAGATTCCACGACGAGATGTCATAGAAGAGACTGTCGGTGAACTTCGTGCGCCGTTCGAACAACGATGCGATCAAGCGGTACTGAGGCTGGCGGACAGGGATGATGTAGCCATGTCCAGCAGCGATTTCAATGTTACCACTGCGGATCGCTTTCGCGTTCCGGAAAACCTCGATCTGATGCCGGACGAGGATGTCGGCGAAGGACGCACCCCGCGGACCATCGCCCGCATCTCCGACGACGTACGCTTTCACGGGAGAAGCTTCAGCCGCCGCAAGGGCCGATTCGGCGGCCTTGCGTTGATGCCTGAGGAAGCCCGACCGAAGCGCGACGGCACCACGTAACGAGGAGAGGGACGCGACGAACTGGTTCCGGATGGCAAACGGGAATGTCACCGTACCTCGCGGACTTTCTTGCGCGTGCCCGCGCGATGAGGCCTGTTCGAACAGGATCCCGACTCCACCGGTGATGTCCGGATACGAGGATCCCTTCCCGACATAGAAATCATCGAAGCCTTCGCGGGTATAGTACAGAGATCCGATACGGTCGAGCGCCTCGCCATGGAACGCCGCAAGCTTGGTCGTGAGTTCAAGAACGCCTGCCGGCACCAGGGGATGATCTCGCGTTGGGACACCCGGTTGGAAAAAGAACGTCGCGTTCGTGCCCATCTCATGGTGGTCGGTGAGAAGATTCGGGCGCCACGCATAGTACGATTCGATCCGCGCGCGCGATTCCGGATGGACGAGCGGCATCCAGTCGCGGTTCAGGTCGAACCAGTAGTGATTGCCGCGGCCGCCCGGCCAGGGTTCCTGATGTTCGCGCGAGTATGGCGAAGGCACCACCTGCTGCCCGCGGTTGGCGTTGACCCATGACGCGAACCGCTGCAATCCGTCCGGGTTGATCGAAGGATTCAGGAGGACGACGGCGTGTCGGAGTTGGTCCGTTGTTTCGGCCGAACGGCTGGCGGCAAGATGATACGCGACGAGCGCTGCGGCATTGCTTCCGCTGGCCTCGTTGCCATGGACGGAATATCCCATCCACACCACGACCGGCATATTCTCGATCGGCGGCGCAGGGACCGACGGATCGCTCAGCCGCAGATGTACTTCCCGGATGTGCTCCAGGTCCTGATGGAGTTTGGGGTCGGTGATGACGAGCAAGAGGACCGGGCGTTGTTCGACTGTTCGCCCCATCGGACGGATCGCGATCCGGTCGGAGAGCGCATCCAAGCGCTCCAGATACGCGTATAGCTGGTCGGGACTGAGGTGCCACTCGCCCACTTGAAACCCGAAGAACTGTTCGGGTGTCGGGATGGCGGGGTCGTACTGCGACGTGTCCGATACGAAATAAGAAAGGGGGGCCCGGACAGGGACCTGAGCGGCCGCGATGGTCGCGGCGAGCAGAAGGCCGAAGAACATTCGGAACATGCGAACCTCCGGTTACGTGAGCCGGCGTTTCAAGATATCATGGAGCGCGGCGAAGGCGCGCGAGCGGTGACTGATGCGATTCTTTTCGTCCTGCGAGAGCTCGGCGTAGGTACGGGAGAACCCGTCGGGCTGAAAGATGGGGTCGTAGCCGAAACCGTTCGATCCGCGCGGCGTTTCGGTCAGCATGCCGGGACACGTCCCTGAAGCGATCTCTTCGTACCCCGGTCCAACGAGCGCCAGCACGGCCTGGAACTGCGCGCGACGACGACGCCTGGCGACGCCCCGCATCTCGGCGAGGAGCTTCTGATTGTTCAATTCATCGTCTGCCCCGTCCCCCGCGTAACGTGCGGAGAATACACCCGGCCGGCCGTTCAGATAGAATGTCTCAAGGCCGGAATCGTCTGCCAGCGCAGTGGTCCTTGTGTGCTCGAAGACGGTCCGGGCCTTCTTCAGAGCGTTATCCACGAAGGTGCGACCATCCTCGATGAGCGCGAGGCCGGGGGCAACGTCGTCAACGGCGACGACCTCCACCGGGAGGTCGCGCAGGAACGAACGAAGTTCGAGGAGCTTGTGACGATTGCGGGAGGCGAGAACGAGCTTCATGCGGCAACGCGACGAGGACGCAGCTTGTAGAAGAGGTTCAGCAACGCACCGGCGGTCGTCAGCGTATTCACAATGATGAAGACGGGATCGACGCGCAGGACAGCATAGATCCCGAGTGAGAGGCTCCCGACGGCGGAGAGGATGAGGAACGACAGATTGACATCGCACCGGCCTTGTCGGACCGTGTCGATCGACTGCGGAATCCAACATAATGCAAGCGCGGTCAGGCCGATATAGCCGATGAGTTCCACGGGACGGGGGTCAGTGCACAGTGGTCAGTGGGCAGTCGAGTCAGCAGAACGGAGGCGATGAAGCTATCGCAGCAACGCCGCGATGGCCTGGTCGATCCGGTCAACGGGTACGATCTCGATGCCATCGGCCGGCTTGATCGACTTGGAGCTGGAGCGCGGGAGGACGATCCGCTTGAACCCAAGCTTGGCCGCTTCCTGCACCCGTTTTTCAATATGACCAACGGCACGGATCTCGCCCCCAAGGCCTATCTCGCCGACTGCCACCGATAACGGGTCGACGGAAACATCACGATGACTGGAGGCGATCGAGGCCGCGACTCCAAGATCCACGGCAGGTTCGTCGATGCGAAGACCGCCGGCGACGTTCACGAACACGTCTTGCGATCCAAGATGCAGGCCCACGCGCTTTTCCAGGACGGCAAGCAGCAACGAGAGCCGGCGGTAGTCGATACCCGTAGAGTTGCGTTGCGGCGTGCCGTAGTTCGATGAAGAGACCAGCGCCTGCACCTCGAGGAGGATCGGCCGGGTTCCCTCGATGGCGGCGACGACCGTCGATCCTGATGAACCCCCGTGGCGTTCGGCAAGGAACACCTCGGACGGATTCACGACCTCGCGCAGCCCCGTTTCGCGCATCTCGAAGATGCCAATCTCGTTCGTCGATCCGAAACGGTTCTTCAACGCGCGCAGGACGCGGTATGAATAGTGTGCTTCTCCTTCGAACTGAAGGACACAATCCACCATGTGCTCAATGACCTTGGGCCCGGCGATCATCCCCTCCTTTGTGACATGTCCGACGAGGAACACGGGGATCCCACGGGTCTTGGCCAGGCGAAGAAGCAGGGCCGCCGATTCGCGGACCTGACTAACGCTGCCGGGGGCGCTTTCGAGGCCCGGCCGGAACATCGTTTGAATGGAGTCAATGACGAGCACGTCGGGTGAGCCCCGCTCTACGACATCCAGAATGAGGTCAAGATTCGTTTCGGCCAGCAGGAGGACATGCTTGGTGGACCTGCGTTCGAGGCGTTCAGCGCGCAGCTTGATCTGTCGAACGCTCTCCTCCCCCGTCACGTACAGGACGGTCGAATCCGCCAGAGCCAACGCCGCCTGCATCATGAGCGTGGACTTGCCGATGCCGGGGTCACCGCCCAGCAGAAGGAGCGACCCGGGAACGATGCCACCGCCCAGGACCCTATCGAGCTCAGCGATCGTTGTCCGGACGCGGGGAACGTCCTCCCGCTCCACTTCGTCGAGCGGGATCGGGTCGAGTGAGGATGGGATACCCGGCACACGCGCGGCCTTCCGAGGAGCAGACGCTTCTTCGACAAACGTGTTCCACTCCGAGCAACTCGGACACTTGCCAACCCAGCGAGGCGACGCATAGCCGCAGGATTGGCAGACATATTTGGTTTGCAGTTTCGCCACGGGGGAATATACCACTCGCTCTTCCCAGACAAAAGCGTTTCACAGCCGGAGGCATTTCAAAGACATCGCGCAAGCGATGAACTCTTTCCCTGGAGATGTGGTATGCCGCTTCGCGGCATGTGTATTGGGCCTTCGGCTATGTTCCGCTTCTTACAACACGAAGCCCCATCCTGTACGGACGGGGCCTCGAGACAATCTCCCTTCTTCGCTCAGCCTACAGGCGCGCCCAGCGCTCCTTGGCCTTCTTCACCACCTTGCTCATCGGATATTCCTTCACCACCTTTTCATAGCCTTCTTTCGCCTTCGCCTTGTTGCCGAGACGCTCATAGGACTGCGCCATCATGAACTGCGCATCCCCCTTCTTCTCCGACTTGGCGAACGCCATCACCAGCTGGAAGGCACCGATGGCCTCCTGATACCTCTTCTTGGCGAACTGTGATTCGCCGATCCAATAGTGACAATTGTCCTCGAGATCTTTCGTGACCCCACCCGCCAGCATTCCTTCCAATGCACTGATCGCCGCGTCGTATTTCTTGGCGTTGAAGGCTTGGAGCGCCTCTTCATAGGATGTGATGTTCGCCGCATCCTCGACCACCGGTGCGCCCATTTCCTGGACCGGGGCTGCCGCTACCGGCGCAACCTGGATCGGTCCTTGGGTGGTCAGAACTTGCTCCAGACTATCTCCACGGTTCCGTTCGGCCTGGATGCGTGCCTCTGATTCGGACATCATCGTGTTGAGGCTTCGGTTATCCTGCTCCAGTTTCACGATCTTCTGCTTCAGGCCGGTATTCTCCGTCCGGAGATCCTCGATCTGCTTTTCGTATTGTGCCAGTTGTCCCGTCGCGGCAGGGGCGGGGGCCGCTTCAGCCGGGGCTTCCTTCTTTGGCTCCGCTGCCCCAACGAACGAGGTCAGCGCCTGGTCGTCAGCATTCGCCGCGGGCGCGGGTTCATCCACAGCCTGCGTGTCATCTTCTACCATCTCTTCTGAACCGCCGCATCCCGCGAACGACAACCCGAGCGCCACGATCAGAATAACCATGAGTTGCCAGCCGCTCCGTACCCAGAAGGTACTCATAAGGCCTCCGTTAATTGGCAGTGTCAGACGAGAATACTTGCGTTGCGGCTAAAGTATTAAACCCCTAGTTGAAAATCAAGGGCTAACCCCTTGCCCTGCAGTGGGCGAGCTCACGAAGGAGATGATATCCTCAAGAATGGCCATCACGACGTTATCGGGAACCCCGTTCTGCACCATTGATTGCAGGCGCAGATCGCACATTTCGTTGACATAGTCGACAGCCACGATCTTTCCTTCGGCTGTCATGACCAATTCCGTCGAAAAGAACCGAAGTCCGCATGTGCGGGCGATCGTCGAGGCGGTCTCGCGAAGCGCCGCCAGCCCAAAGACCCTCTCGTCCTCGGGATCGACCGGCTCGTAGATATGGGTCCGATCGTCCCACCAACAGAGATGAACCCGTCCGCACACATAGAAGACACGGAACCAGGCCCGAAAATCACCGAGGTAGGCCGGCTTCACGGTCTCTTGGACCAGATACTTGTCGAGGGGGTGGGTACGACGGGCCGCCGTGATCTGCGCACGTTCCTTCACTCCGGTCACCACGCCATTGCCGCCGCCTGTCGTGTTGGCGGGCTTTACGACAAACGGCACTCCGAGCGCATCGACTGCATCTGGGAGCGGCGAGGAAGTCGGAGCTATGGACCACGGCGGGAGGATCAGCGTGTTCGGAACGTGTACCCCCGCGCTCATCAATTCGAGATGCATCGTCGCTTTGTCGGCGGCGTGCAATTGACGGCCGTAGGGATTGATCGCCAACGGCCAACGAGCGTTGGAGTTGGTCCGATCTTCGACCCACTGCGCGAGTGGACGGAACGCCGGATGTTCGTCGGATGCCCGATCGAGCAGCCATCGGAACGACAGCCGTCCCTGCTGGACATCCGCCGTCAACGGTCCGATCGAGGGCGCATCGATCGAGCGGAAGGTGATGCCGTTTCGATGGGCAATGGCCTCGAGCAATCGAATGACCGGCTCGTCCGGGGGCCAGGTCCAGGTAGCCACAAGATCAACGTCGTGCATGATACAAGGTACTGCTCGCGCCCGGCCCACGCAACGGCTCGTGCTCGGTTGTTTGTCCATCCCTTTTTTGACAAATTAGGAAGATGAATCGACTCGCTAGCATCGGACTCTCCTTCCTGCTCCTCGCAGGTTGCCGGACCTCGCACGAAACGACAACGCCGGCTTCGACCGCCATGTCTGCCCGAACGGAGGAGGCGCGCCGTGACCTTGCGCTCTCACATTTCATCGAGGGGTCCGCCCTCGATGCGAAGGATCAGCACGGAGAGGCGATCCTTGAATACCAGGAAGCGCTGCGGTACGACACGAGCAACGCCGCGATCTACGACGCCATTGCCCGTTCGTTCGTGGAGCTCAACAAGTTCTCCCGCGCCGCTGAGGCCGCCCGCGAGGCCGTGCGGATCGAACCCGCGAACACGGCGTATCACGAGACGCTCGCACGCATCTACGCCAGCACATTCCAGACTGACGCTGCCGTGGGCGAGTACGAGACCATCACAAAACTGGATTCGATGAACAACCGGGCGTGGTACCAGTTGGCCCGCCTGCTCCAGCCGACGAAACCATTGCGTGCCCTCGGGATCTATGAGCTGCTGATGGACCGCGACGGTGAATCATGGGAGCTGCTCTTGCAGACCGCCGAGCTCTATGGCACGCTCGGCCAATATGAGCATGCCGCCGAGCATTATCACTCCATGCTGCAGATCGACCCGGGCAATCGCGCCCTTCAGCGCCAGCTGGCTGAGACATACATCAAGGCCGGACGGACCTCCGACGCCCTTCGACTGCTCGAAGACATCCACGACCGTTACCCGGACGATGCGGACGTCGCGCTGGTGCTCGGCGACCTCTATCTGGACCGTGGTGACACCGACAAGGCTGTCCAGATGCTGGAGCGCGTACGGGCCATGCCGGGCACGCACTACGAAGTGCAGGTACGGATCGGCGTGACCTACTTCAGTCAGACGGAACGTGACACGTCGCTCGCGGCATTGGCCCGGAGGACGTTTGAGGAACTGCGGATTGCACAGCCCGGGGATTGGCGCCCGCATTGGTACCTGGGCGCCCTCGCGCTGAACGCTCGGAACGATACTGTCGCTGCAGCGTCATTCTCTGAAGTGACGCGATTGGAACCCCGAAACGCCGATGCCTGGTGGTTCGTGGGATCTATCTACCTCGACCGCGGTGACTTGACGCGGGCCATGCAAACGGCGGACCGGGCGCGTCAATCGGTCCCCAACGATTTCCGGGTCTACCTGCTGAAAGGGCTCGTATTGACGCGGCTTGAGCAATCGAAGGAGGCAGTAGACGAGCTGAACATGGCCTACAAGTTGAACCCCAAGGATCTGAATGTCCTGAGTACGCTGGCGCTGACGCTGGACAACCTCAAGCGGCACACCGAATCGGACCGTCTGTATGAAGAAGCGCTCGTCGTCGATTCCGCCAACGCCCTGATCCTCAACAACTACGCGTACAGCCTGTCGGAACGGGGTGTCCAGCTCCAACGGGCCAAGCGTATGTCAGAGCTTTCCCTCATGACCGAGCCGAACAATCCGTCATACCTCGATACGTATGGCTGGATCCTGTACATGCTCGGCGAGTACGACGAGGCACGGGAGTACATCGAGAAGGCGGTCGCCAGCGGCGAAGCAAGTGCCGTGGTCCTCGAGCATCTCGGCGACGCATACTATCGCCTCGGGAAGAAGGATGAGGCGATGGTCCAATGGAAGAAGGCGCTCGAGCAAAGCCCGTCCAACGCGGCATTGAAGGCCAAGGTGGAACGAGGAAGCCTGTGATGCGGCTGTTTGCTATGACCGTCGCAGTCTGTGCCGTCGGTCTGGCCGGCTGTTCGTCAAGCCGCTCGGTCGCCGTCGGCACGGCCGTCGTCTCGTTCGAAGACGCTACGCAACGGTCTGACGGAACACAAGCGCTCCTGCACAGCCTGTCGGGGGACGGGACGCTGCGCATCGAAACTCCGTCCGTGTCGCAGAGCGGTGATTTTCAGCTCTGGCTCCGCAAGCCTGACACCCTGCAGATCACCGTGGAAGGTCCCTTCGGTATCCGTGTGGCTCAGGCATTGATCACGCGAAGCACATTCCAGGCATACAGCGCTCTCGAGAACAAGTTGTACGTCGCCCGGACGTCTCCCGACAATCTGCGGAAGGCCCTGCGACTCGACCTTTCCTTCGACGATATCCTCGCCCTCTTCACGGGCGGTCGGGTGTTCGACGCCGATCGGCGAACACCTGACGACGCGGGAGCCGACGGAGGCGATGCGTTCTTTCTGTTCCGCGACGGCGACCGATCGCGACGATACGTGGTCGATCCGGCGACGCTCGCGATCCGGAAGGTCCAGATACTCGATCGCCAGGGGATCATGACGTTCGAACAGACCTTCTCCGATCCGACGACAATCGGGGACATCACGATCCCGCGAACGGCGCGTGCGACGGTCCCGCATCGCCGACAGATCGTCACGCTTCGGTATGACGAGGTCCGGCCGAATCCCGGAGACATTCGATTCAACTTCTCGCCTCCCAGCAACGCGCGACGCGTCGACCTGCCATGATCGCGTCGCGGATCATCCTCGTTCTCATGCTGACGGTCCTGACCACTGCGACCGACGCTCAGCGCAAGCCGACGGAGCTCCAACGCCGGGAGCAGGAGCTTCAGCGACTGAGGAATGAGATCACGTCGTTCGAGAAGAAGCTGAAAGACAGCGAACGTCGGGAGCGCACGACCTTGCAGCGGCTCGACGACCTTGAAGAGCAAAGTAAACTCCTCGCCCAACTGCTCCGGCAACTGCGTGCCGAAGAGCAGCAACTCACGTCGGACATCCGTGAAGCACGGTCGAGCATCGGCGGACTGGAGCGCCAGGTGAACGAGCTCACGACGCACTATGCCGGCTGGGTCCGCTCTGTGTACATGAACGGCCGCGTGTACGACCTCGAGCTCCTTTTTTCATCCCGTTCGCTGAATCAGCTCTCGATCCGCATCCAGTACTTGCGACGTTTCGCCGACCAGCGTGTGCGCGACCTCCAGGAACTGTCGACCAAGAAGAGCGACCTCGAACGGCAGAACCAGACGCTGCAAGTGAAACTGGCCAGCGAGCGGCAATTACTCACGGAAAAGACACGTGAGGAGTCGCGCCTGAAGCGGACGACCACAGAACGGCACGCCGTCCTACAGCGAGTACGGAAGGACAAGAAGGCGTACGCGCAGGAACTCACGAAGCGAACCCAAGCCGTCCAGCGCATCGAGCAACTGATCGCGAACCTTATCGAGGCCGAGCGGATCAAGAAGGAACGCGAAGCAGAAGCACGTCGAAAGCGGGCCTTGGCCGAAGCGAAAGCACCCAAGACCACGAAAGCACTCCCGAAGCTCCCGACCCCGGAGATACGTCCAGCCGTTCCATTCTCGGACCGGAAGGGACGCCTCCGCTGGCCCGTATCGAGCGGGCGGGTACAGGCGAAGTTTGGCAACGTGACACACCCGGTGCTGAAGACCGTCACGCAGAACACGGGCATCGACATCGCCACGATCTCGAATTCCACGGTCTACGCCGTCGCGGACGGCGAGGTCTCCGTGTTGTCGTTCATCCCCGGCTTTGGAAACGTCCTCATCATCAATCACTTCGACGGGTATCGGACCGTCTACGCACATCTGTCCGACGTGTTCGTGGCAGAGGATGAGCGAGTGACGGAGGGAATGGAGATCGCACGCAGCGGCGAGACCGTTTCAGGGTCTGTCTTGCACTTCGAGATCTGGTATGAGAAGGACAAGCAGAACCCGGAAAGTTGGCTGGCCCGCCGATAGGTCCGCGCATGCACATCAACGTACGTCGAACCATCGGCCCTCTGCTGTTGTGGTTTGTAGACCTTGTGAGCGCACATGCTCAGACCTTCGTCTGGTCACGCATCAACGCCCCCCTCCCCTCATCGATCGAGGTCTACGCCGGCACGGCCGACGGTCCGGTGCGTGCCTGGTATGCCTCCATCCTCGCCGCAGATACTCTCATTCGACCTCGTGCCTTGATGAGCACGGATGCCGACGGCAAAGAAGCTGTGACGAGTATCGCGGCGAACACCGAGGCCTACGTGGCCATCAACGCCGGATACTTCGACACGGCCACCAACCCCGCCACCAGTTACAGCCTGATCATCGCCGACAGCGTGCTGCGATCACGCCAGGTCACGTCGTTGACGCGGAGTTCCGTGGTCTATGCGGTGTATCGGGCCGCGTTCGGCGTGCGGCACGACCGGTCGACCGAGACCGGATGGATCGGGCACAACGGCACCGGCCTCGGCGATGTGGTGCGTTATGGCGCTCCGATCGCCAACGCGGACGGCACCCCCGCGGCAACCAGCACGGCGGGTGCGGGTGCCGCCTGGACGGGCATTGTGGATGCGATCGGGGGCGGTCCTTCGCTGGTATCGAATGGCGTCATCAACGTCACGTACGAGCCTGAGGTCTTTTTCGGATCCGGCGTCGGCACCGCCGCCGACCCACGCACGGCGATCGGGCGCACAGCCGACGGGCGCATCATTCTGCTCGTGGCCGATGGCCGATCGGCTTCCAGCATCGGACTTTCGCTCTCGGCGTTGGCGCAGACAATGTCTTCGTTGAGCTGCATCGACGCGTTGAATCTTGATGGAGGAGGGTCGTCGACGTTCGTCATGAACGGAACCGTGCTGAATTCCCCGTCGGACGGCGTCGAGCGTCAGGTCGCCTCCGCGTTTGCCGTGGTTCCGGCGCCGCGTCCGCTCCTGTTTGAGAAGACGATCGACACCGGCGGGCCTGAGTACCGGGAAGACGGCGCCGGATGGATCTCAACCGCCAATCCGGGGTCGTTCGGTGCAGGGGCTCGGCTGCACCCGGTCAGTGTCGGCACGTCGCGCGCGGCATTCAAGCTCGGCTTGCCGACCATGGCAACCTACGAACTATCGGCCTGGTGGGTGGCCGCATCGAACAGGGCGACGAACACGCCGATCATCGTCCACTCCGTCGGTCGCACCGACACCGTCCGCGTGGACCAGACGACCCGGGGTGGGCAATGGAATATCGTGGGCACCTTCACGTTCTCCGGGACCGACGCGGACTCGGTGGTGATCAGTGATGCGGCCAGCGCCACGCCAGGTCAGGCGACGACCTATGTCGTGTCAGACGGATTGCGGTTGACCAGCCGTGATGCGGCGTTCGTATCGACGCGTGTGGCAGGAGAAGCGACACCACGGTACTTCACACTGGAGCAAAACTTTCCCAATCCATTCAATCCGTCGACGACCATCCGATACGCCCTCGCCTCGACCGCCCAGGTGCGCCTGCGCATTCTCGACCTTCTCGGTCGCGAGGTCGATCGTCTCGTTGACATGGAGCAGACAGCCGGCACGTATCATGTGACCTGGAGCCCGCGATTGTCGAGCGGTGTGTACCTCTGCGAGTTGACGGCCGGCGGTCAAAGGGCGGTCGTTCGGACCGCCTTGGTGCGGTAGCCAGTACTTTGCATTCCCAGCATCTCTTCCGTACCTTGATGATGCAGATGTTCGCTTGGCGTCTGACCGCCCCGTCGTACGGCGCCACGTCTGTCCGTTCGTTCTCATCTGACTTCACCTTTCCCGCATCGACGCTGTCTTCGGGATGTAGCTCAGCCCGGTTAGAGCGCCTGCCTTGGGCGCAGGAGGCCGGAGGTTCGAATCCTCTCATCCCGACGGATCATTGTAAGGTGTCAATTGTAAATTGAACAATGTGAGTTGCAGATTGTACGCAAGCGGTTGAAGAATAGAAGGGTTATGAAGCCGGTTCGAAAGGGCCGGCTTCGTCATGTACGACGGCGAGCTCGCATGCCAAATGTAAACCGTTCATCCATCCGGACCGAATGCTGAGCATCGATCGGGACGAATCAGCTTCGTGCCTTAGGCGAAACGGGACGGACGCCAAGTTCTCTTCTGTCTCCGGCCTGTGGTAGAGGACCGGCACCCTCCTTCCCCTTCCCGATTGTTGGAAGACCCGCCGTTCTTTCTCAGGCAAATGTCGTGTATGTTGTGTCCGTTCTCCGACCGACATTTGAGCCCAAGATGGAACCCTCCCTCGCTTTGACCAATCCTCTGACCACGTATCTTGCCAAGGACCGCGCCGATTTTACGCGCGAAGACCTGATGAAGGTGATCGTCGAAAAACGTATCGAGCGGCTCACCTTCCACTATACGGCGCTGGACGGCAAGCTTAAGGAGCTGAAGATCCCCATCGCCGACCGTCAGCAGGCGGAACGTGTCCTGGCCGACGGCGAACGAGTCGACGGCTCTTCCCTCTTCAAGGGACTGGTCGATGTAGCGCTGTCCGATCTGTACGTCGTCCCCGTGTATCGTTCGGCGTTCCTCAATCCGTTCGACCCCGGAAGTCTCGACCTTATCTGCAGATACCTGACGCATGATGGCGCGTTGGCCTCGTTTGCTCCAGACACGGTGCTCGCCAATGCGCACGCGCTCTTTCGAAAGCATACCGGGTTGGAGCTTCACGCTCTCGGAGAGCTCGAGTTCTTCTTGTTGTCGCCCGAAACGAACCGGCTCTATCGTTCGCCGAAGCAGCGCGGATATCACGCCTCGGGGCCCTTCGCAAAAAGCGGAGCGATCCTGAGCGAGATGGTCCATCATGTCGCTCTGATCACCGGATCGGTTAAATATGGCCACAACGAGGTCGGGTATCTTGAGAGCGTTCGCAGCAATGACGAGGAGATCGCAGGACGCCAGGGAGAACAGCTTGAAGTGGAATTCCTTCCGGCGCCGGTAGAAGAAGCGGCCGACCATCTCGTGCTTGCCCGATGGCTGATCCGAACGATCGCATATCGGCACGGTTGCGTGGCGACCTTTGCGCCAAAACTGGAAGAGGGGGTTGCAGGAAACGGAATGCACATTCACATGGAACTGCGCCGGAACGGACGCAACATCATGACCGCTCCGAACGGTGGGCTCGGCAACGAAGCACGTCAGCTGATCGGTGGTCTTTGTACCTACGCAGATTCTCTGACCGCGTTCGGGAACACCGTTTCATCCGCCTACCTCCGCCTCGTGCCGAACCAAGAAGCCCCGACACGCATCTGCTGGAGCGACCGTAACCGGAGCGCCATGATCCGCGTTCCCCTGGGCTGGAGTGACGCGAGTAATCTCGCGATGCGGCTGAACCCTCAGCAGACGACGCCCCTCACCGATGTTAGCGGGCGGCAGACGGTCGAGCTGCGTTCTCCCGACGGAAGCGCCATGATCCATCTTCTCCTCGCCGGCATCACAACGGCCGCCGATTGGGGGCTGACTCAGCCTTCATCGCTCAGCGTCGCCGAGCAGAACTATGTCTCGGGCAACATCTTCCGAAATGAGGCCCTACTGAAGAAGCTGCGTTCCTTGCCGACGAGTTGCATGGCGTCGGCCCGGATCCTACAAGAGCGGCGCGATCTCTACGAACGCGATGGCCTGTTCCCGCCCAGCGTGATCGACTATGTCGTCAAGCTTCTGAACGACGAGGACGACGACCGGATGAACATCCGCCTGATGGACCTGCCCGCCGACGACCGGCTGCACGAGACCCGGAAGATCATGCATAAGGACCTCCACCGGCACTAGCGTGCCGGAAAGAACAAACAACAAGGAACAAGAACCAAGAGTGATTGATGCGGCCCAGAGCT
>CAYYOV010000044.1:0-20851 GCA_964473365.1 uncultured Ignavibacteriaceae bacterium | reverse complement strand
GATGACCAAGCCTTGGGCAGGCTTGCGGCACAATTTCGTGAGGAGAAGGACGTTGTCGTTTCTGAAACGACGATGATCTCCTTCGAACGCGAGAAGAACCGCGTCGCTCAGGAAAAGGTCAACAAGACGCGGAATACCAAGAAGAACAAGGCTTCGTAGTCCGCAGAAGCGCCCTGAAGGGGCCCCGGAATGGCCGGCCGGGGCCCTGGAGGGCGAACAACTCACACTCAATGCTCAAGGAGCAACACTATGATAGAACTGGAACAATCACCTTCTGGGGCCCATTTGCGCATCCAGGGCAGACGGGTCCGTCGAGACGAAGATGGAAACTACATCGTTCGGTACGACCGAATCCGGCACGAGGACCTCTCAGCGGTTCCGGCTGGAACGAGCATCATCCTCGATCACGGAGAGCGGTTTCGGAAGGAATCGGACTTCATCGCGCTTCATCGGATCGAGATCCTCAGCAGCACGAGGGTGCGCGCTTTCTGCGACCATTTTCGCTGCCCCGAGTGTTGGGACCATGCGCTCGGTTGGGGAGCCTATATGACCATGGCCGAAAACATCTTGGTGTCGCCTGCGGCACAGTCCGCAGGGGTTCGCTTCGAAGGGGTGGTATTGAGCGATCCTGATCATCCCTATCAAATGATGTCTGTAGAGGTGCCGAGCGCAGACCCGGCTTCTGTCTTCAAATCGGCCGCAGAGGTCGTGAAGCCGCTGCTTGCGCCTCTCACTGACTTCCTGATCCGGGTAGATTTGGAGGCTGAACAGTTGCTGTAGCTGATGGATGAGTGGAACCCGGAGTGCACACCGGGGATCCTCCTTGATAAGCTGACGTGGAACGACCGACGACAAATATTGAACTACGTCTGATCCTGGATGAAGATACGCTGACGTCCGAGGAGTTGGATGAGATCGTAACCATCATCGCCGAATGGGTAGTGGCATCTGCGTGCGAGGATCAGGAAATTCCGGGGTATAAGAAAGAAATGAACCCAGGAGATGACGCATGAATACGCAGTTGAAGAAAGCAGTTGGCTACGTCCGTTGCTCTACAGAGGACCAAGAGGACAGCCCCGACCAGCAGAAGGCGGAGATCCTCGCCTTCGCGGCGAAGAAGCACTACCACATCGTTGATTGGTTCGTGGATTTCGGTAGATCCGGGACGACCTTCGATCAACGCCCGGAGTTCCAGAGGCTACTCAGGTTGGTGGAGGCAGGTGCGAACTTCGAAGTTGTTGTCTGCTACGACATGTCCAGGTGGGGAAGGGCAATTAACGTCGCCGAGAACGGATATTGGAGTTACCATTTTCGGAGGCTTGGCGTTGATGTTGTCCTTGTGAAGACTTCGGTTGATCCACAGAGCTCGTTTGCGGAAGTGGTGTCGGCTCTCGAAAGCTATCAGGCGGCTGACTACGTCAAGAACCTCTCAGAAGTGACCCTCAGGGGAGCGTTGAAGAACGGTATCTATTCTAATGGTGGATCTGCTCCGTATGGATATGAACGCGAGGCGGTGAACCTGAAGACAGGAACAACCCGCATCCTCCAACGCGGGGAGGCGTCGATTCCTTCTCAAGAGAAAGTCAGGTGGACGAGGGGTCAGGCTTCGGAAGTAAGGGTCGTCAAGCGCATCTTCAAGGAACGACTAGGTGGACGATCGCTCATCCAGATTGCGCAAGGTCTCAACGCTGACGGGATCGATTCTCCCACAGTCGGTCGAAGGCGCAGCAGGGATGGCCGTTGGAGTGCCGCGACCGTGAAGTCGATTCTTGAGAATCCCGCGTATCGTGGGGCGCGTCGCTACAACCGCTTCTCATTCAGCAAGATCCGGGCACAAAAGAAGGGGCTTCTGTCGAGAACCCTTCAGGCTCGACCTCATTGGCTGAACGATCCCTCAGAATGGGTAATTGTGGATGATGCTCATGAGGCGTTGGTCACATCGGAAGTCTGGCAGAAGGTTCAGCCTTCGGCTGCGTCATCTAGGAAGAGGAGCTTCAGGCGACAAAGCCGCTATCTGCTCTCCGGCTTGATCTACTGTGAGCAGTGCGGATACGCTATGCAGGGATATTCAAGCCGCCGGTCAGGCTACCAATACTACAAATACGTCGATGGCGGCTGGCAAAACAAGCGGGTATGTCAGCCTTTCTCGATTCCACAAGCACGCATCGAGTCGTGTGTTGGTGAGGCGGCCATCTCGATGTCCGCAGATCCCTTGATCAGGGACAGAGTTCGCGAGATAGTGGCAAAGTCGATGGAGGAACCGGGCCATCTCGTCGCGGCAGAACTTCACCAACTCACGATGGCGATTGCAGAGAATGAGGTGAGAAAGCAACGCCTTGTGAAGGCAGTCGAAGTGGGTGGAGATGTAAGTGCGCTCGTCGAACGCATCAAGGAACTGGAGGCAAGTATCGGAGCCGCCGAATTGAGACTCAGGTCTCTTCAAAGCCAGACCTCGAGGTTCCAGTCGGTTGACGCGGGCAGACTGGTTGACCGATTCTATTCGACATTTGCCGATAGATTCGATCGTGCCGACACTGCCGGGAAGAAGAAGTTGATCGGGAAATGCGTGGCGAAGGTTCTTGTGGACCCGGATGTCCGCAGAGCCAAGGTCTACATGAAGAGGATTCCGATCGAAGCAGTAACTGGCGAAATCGCGACAAAAAGCAAAACGCCACTCACAGATGTCGCGAGTGGCGCTTGTAGCGGGGGAGGGATTCGAACCCACGACCTACGGATTATGATTCCGACGCTCTAACCAGCTGAGCTACCCCGCCAGCAGGATGCACAGTACAAATATCGCGAAGCGATAATCAACTTCTCAGCGCGCAAATTGACCCAATGCAGGTTGAAAATTGGCCTAGTTCCTTCCCCTGCCAATTGGCTGAACCGACGACAGCGCGGACGCTCTAACCAGGTGCCTGCCCGCCATCCAACTGAAAAGTCAGAATGAACGATCCGCAAATCCAATTTACGAAAAGTGTTCCATTTCTCAAAACGTCCCACTACAGAATGGGCTACAAAGCGATACAGTCCGATCTGCTGCTTCAAGGAACAAGTGCGGATGGTCTGTTCAAACCGATCGACTGATGTCAGCAGGGGGAATTTGAAATTGACTTGAGCATTGCTGGCACGAGTGGAGTTGCGCCCCCATCTTCGAAACTCGTTCCGAGTTCCTGAACGACAAACTACGCAACAGTGTGAACGGTCTCCGTCTGTTCGGACCTCCCTCGCGGGGTGAGATCTCGCTCATGCCGGCCCGGGCCCGCTTCGATGGTCTTATGGGGGCGTGGGCAAAGTGAAATAGAATGTCGCCCCCCGGTCCACTTCGCCGTCTGCCCAGATACGCCCGTGATGCCGTTCCAGGATCCGGTGTACGGTCGCCAGGCCGATACCGGTGCCCGGGAATTCTTCCGAATCGTGGAGCCGTTGGAAAACCCCGAAGAGCTTCTTGGCGTACGCCATGTCAAATCCGGCGCCGTTGTCCCTGACGAAGAATACGGGTCCGTCGTCTCCATTCATCTGGCCGAACTCCACGCGGGGTGCGTCCGTCTTCGCGGTGAATTTCCTCGCATTCGAAAGCAGGTTCTCCAGCGCAACTTCCATGAGGCCGGGGTCGACACCAACGGTGCTCGTTGGTCCGCACTCGAATGATATCCGTCGCGACGGGTCCGCGGCGGCCAGCCGATCCCAAAGCATCCTGACCAGGCCCGTAAGGTCCGTCGGGATCTTCCGCATCTCCGCACGTGACAAGCGCGACAAGCGGAGCAGGTCATCGATCAATTGCGCCATTCGCTGGGCAGATTGTTCGACGGTCCTGAGATGGCGTTCCCCTTCCGCACCCAGATGGCCTTCAACGTCCGATTCGAGCAGCTTCAGATACCCCAGGATATGTCGGATCGGAGCGCGGAGGTCGTGCGACACCGAGTACGAGAACGCCTCGAGCTCCTGATTCGCCCGCTCGAGCTGCGACGTCCGCTCCCGCACCCGGGATTCTAGCTCCTGGTTCAGCCTCCGCACCTCCTCCTCAGCTTTTCGTCGATCGGTCACGTTTTGCGCGAGGATCATGCCAAACTCGACCGCGCCATCGGGATCTCGAAGCGGGACGTATGTATAATGGAAGATCAGGTCGCCGTACGGGAGTTCCGCATCGAATGATACGCCGTTGATCACGGCTCGCATGTTCGGCTCGAACATCGCGATATACTCCGGCGGGAACGTCTCGTAGAGGGTCCGTCCGACAAGACGGTCCTTGGTCAGCCCGGTGCGCTCCGTCTCAGGCCCATCCACGAGGACGAACCGCAGATCGCGATCGAACAGCACAATGGCGCTATTGGGGATGTTCTCGACAAGCGATCGATACGAATCCTCGCTCTTGCGCAGTCGGTCCTCCGCCTGCCGCTGCGCCTCGAATAGGCGGTGGTTCTCGATGGCGATGGCGATCTGGTCGGCGAGCATTCCGAAGAACTCCAGGTCATCCGTGCCGAATGCCTGCACGTGTTCGACGTCGTCGACCCGGAGAACGCCGAGGAAATGCTCCTTGAATGTGATGGGGAGCGCCATGGTCGATCGCATCCTGTACATCGCGACCCATCGCTGGGGAATGAGGTCCGTGCGGCTGCAGTCCTCGACGATGACAGGCTTGCGGTCACGCAGAACAGCGCCCGAAATACTCTCACCCTCATGTTGCACGCCGGGTGGTATCACGTTGCCGCTACGGCTGATCCCGAGTTGCCCGTCTCCGACGAGCGTGTTGGTCGGCTCATCAAAGAACATGATCGTAACGTTCAGCGAAGGCCGATACCGCGGAACGATCTCGTAGATCTTTTCGCTGAAAGTCTTCAGGTCCAACACTTGAGAGTAAACGAGGCTCAGCTCTCGCAGCATCCGGAGTTGCTGTACCCGGATCTTGAGTTTTTCTTCAGCATACTTCCGGTCGCTGATATCGCGAGTGACCCCAATGATGCCCTCAGGGAGACCGTCACCATCCCAGAGAAGACGGGCCACGACCTCCGTCCAAAACGTTGACCGATCTTTGCGGTACTGTCGGAGTTCGAGTGTCACGACCCGGTCGCGTCCCGGCCCTGCATCGGTTGCCCGTTGGAGTTCGCGTTCGATCGTCTCGTTGGCGATCTGCAGCGATTCAGGCAGGAGATAGACTTCCGGAGAGAGTCCCAGCCACTCCGCCGGGGTCCATCCAAAGACCTTCTGAACGGAATCACTGACGTACCGGAATCGAAGCCGGAGGTCCGAGGCCCAGATCACGTCCGTCACGTTCTCCGACAGCATTCGGAAGCGCGATTCCCCCTCGGCCAGGGCGGTCTGCGTACGCGCGCGCTCTTCAAACAGCCGTTGGTTCTGGATCCCGATCGCCAATTGGTCGGCCAACATCTCGAAGAAGGCAACATGGTCGGCCGTGAAGGCGCCCGTGCGCGTCACATTGTCGAGTCGAAGCACACCCAACGCCTGGTCCTGGGCGATGATCGGGAGTGCCAGACACGATCGGAGTTGAAGACGCTCGACCCATGCGCGGGGGATGATATCGCTCGCTGAACAGTCGTCGACAATGATGGGTCGGCGCTCTGTAAAGGCTCTTCCGCTGATGCTCTCGCCGGGCATCGTGACGCCGTCCGAAGTCGGTCTGTCATCCCGGTACACACCCAACTGGTCATCGCTGATCAGGCCGCCCACCTTCGGGTCGTAGATCAGTACATTCGGAAGTGTCGAAGGGAAATACTGCGGAAAGATCTCGTAGATTCGCTCGATGAGCGTGCGAAGGTCGAGTTCCTTGGAGTACAGCAGGCTGATCTCGCGCAACAACTGAAGTTTGCGAACCTTATCGGTCAGCGATTCCTCGCTCGCCCGCACCTTCACGAGCGCACCTTCTGGGGCGTCCATCAAGAGCCGTATCGAGACTGCGGCAATCGTCATGATGAGCGTGATCGTGAATCCATCGGTCAAATGTGTCACGCCGGCCGGATGAATGTCCGGCAGAAAATGATAGACCTCACCCAAGACGATGAAACCGACCGAGAGAGTGACCAACACGAGAAAGACGGCAAGCGCACGTCGACCGATCAACGCACCCGCAAGCATCGCAATGACCGGGTAGAGGATGATCCCGATGTCGTGGATCCCGTTCTCTTGTGACAGGACGACGGTCAGGACCATCAAGAGCGTGAGAAGCAGCAACGTGATCGCCGCGGGAATATGACTGCGGCTGATGAGCCACAGCGCGATCAACAGGCCGGGGACCCCTGCGCCGACCAAGAGGAGGGTGGTGGGGACGCCATTGACGAGATCGATGATGCCGATGACTAGGGAAACGACCAGAACGGTGATCGTCACAAAGTAGGCCTGACGAGTTCGCGGCTCGGCGTCCGGGTGTACCGGAGGAGGCGCAAGCCATCGTAGGTGGGCGATGAGATCCATGGCCAGAGAGTAGATGCGTTCAGAACATACGCAGGCGGGAGTTTTGCATCAATCAGATGAACAGAGAGGAGGCATAGGAAAAGGACTATGCCAGCTATGACGCAAAAGGGCCCCGTTTCCAGGGCCCTCTGCTGGGTGGAAGTTCCTCCGCGCTATTCTTTGGCTGCTCCGGTCTGGTTCGAAAGATACGTCGGTAGGCCCATCTGAGCGATCTGCTCACGCTGGATCTCGGCCCAATCGACATGCCCTTCTTCCATTTTCAGGATCTTGGTAAGAAGGTCAGCCGTCGATTGATCGTCCACCTCGTGGCACAGCTTGATGGCCACATTGTAGGCCTTGATCGCATCTGCCTCAGCCTGCTCGTCGTTCCCGACGATCTCCTGCACGTTCTTGCCGATCTTCATCTCCTTCAGCTTGTTGACGACCGGGATCCCTTCCAGGAACAGAATGCGCTGGATGAGCCATTCCGCGTGGTGCATCTCGTCGATCGCCTTTTTCTCGATCGACTTGTGCAGTTTTTCGTATCCCCAGCTGTCGCACATCTCCGAGTGGACCATGTATTGGCTGATGGCCGTAAGCTCGTCGGCGAGCAGGTCGTTGAGGACGCTGATCAGTTTCGGATTCCCCTTCATTGTGCGATCTCCTTCGGTAGTGGTATGATGCGTGCAATATACTTTCAGTTCGGCTTGGATGCCAGGAGATCTGTCGGCGCTAGCCGCGGCCAGACCTGTCGGACTCCTCGAGACCGGTCGGCTCGATGTGAACGAGCACTTCGGCCACGCGCGGATGTTCAGCGATGATGGCTTTTCGGACCGACCGCGCGATCTCGTGCCCGTCGCGGACGCTCAACGCTCCGTCGACGGTCACATGGAGATCGACGTAGTACACGAACCCCATCTTTCGAACGAAGGCCTTATCCAGCCCATCCACGCCCGGCACGCGGTGCGCCGTCGATCGGATGGCCTCCTCGACGGTGGGAGGAGGAGACGCATCCATCACCTCATCGATAGCCGGCCGAATGATCCGGGCAGCGTTGAAGAGAATGACCCCGGAGGCGGCCAATGCGGCCCAGTCGTCTGCGCTTTCATATCCAGGTCCACCGATGAGTGAGACGAGGATTCCAACAAACGCAGCCATCGATGTCAACGCATCACTGCGGTGGTGCCAAGCGTCACCGCGAACGGCACTGCTCTGGATTGATTCTCCTACGCGGAAGACCCTCCGAAAGAGGGTCTCCTTGGCCAGCACAACCACGACGAGCACGATCAAGGTGAAGGGCTCCGGGGCATGATGCGGCGTCGCGATCTCCCGGATGCTTTCGATGGCGATGCCGATCGCTGCTGCCACCAGAGTGAGCGATACGGCAACTGCTGCCAAAGGCTCTGCCTTCCCATGCCCGTACGGATGGTCGGTGTCTGGCGGCAAGGATGAGATCTTCAAGCCCCCCAGGACGATCAGGGAGCTTGCGACATCCATCGTCGATTCGACGGCATCGGCGATCAGCGCGTAGGAATTCCCGATCACGCCGGCGATACCTTTGGTCGCTGCCAGGAGGATATTGACTGCGACTCCAACGAGGGTTGTTCGTAATCCTCGTCTCAAGTCGTCTTGCGTGCGAGATGAAAGAGGGGCTGTTGGGGGCGTCGGTTGCATGTTCCGTCAAGTTCTTTGCAAGTTAGCACGGATTCAAGCGGGACAACGGAAGAAAATGGGGCTCGAATTGGATATATTTAACCATGCAGACCATGGTGAGTGCGGGAGAGGCCCTCGCGTTGATCCGGCAACATGTGCGGCCATTGCCTGCCGTACCCATGCACTTGGAAGACGCGTTGGGGCGTGTCCTGGCCGAAGAGATCGTCGCCGAGTTCGATGTCCCGGGTTTCGACAATTCATCCATGGACGGTTTTGCGCTCGCATCTCCTGAAGGAAACCATTCCGCGCAGCGGAAATATCACATCATCGGGGAATCGGCCGCAGGAAAGCCGTTCGATGGTTCGGTCAAGCCGGGGGAAGCCGTCCGTATCATGACGGGTGCACCGATACCGACAGGGACCGCAGCGGTCATCGAAGTCGAGCGTGTACGCGAGGAAGTCGGATCGATCACGTTCGACGCGTACCCGGCCGCTGGTCGTCATATTCGGTCGGCTGGGGAGGACATTCGCTGCGGTTCCAGCGTGCTCCAGCCGGGCACGCGGCTTCGTCCTTCGCATCTCGGCATCCTCGCTTCGCTCGGCTGCGGCCAGGTACGCGTTGCACCGGCACCTCGTACCAACGTGGTGACGACCGGAACGGAATTGGTCGAGCCCGGACGCACGCTGCGTGCCGGCCAGATCCACAATTCCAGCGCGTTCGTCGTACCCGCCCTCCTGCGCGAAGCACATGCCGTTGTCAATCGGGTCGTCACCGTGTCCGACGAACCTGCAGCGCTTCGTGAGGTTCTTCAGCAGTCGCTGGCGACCGACCTGCTGGTCACCACCGGAGGAGTCTCCGCAGGTGCCTACGATCGTGTCCTCCAGGTCCTGAGGGACCTTGGAGTTGAGTTTCTTTTCTGGAAGGTGCGTATCAAGCCCGGCATGCCAATGGCGTTTGGTCGCACGTCCGGAGGCCAGCCCGTGGTCTGTCTTCCCGGAAACCCGGTATCGACCGGAGTGACGTTTCTGCAATTCGTCCGTCCGGTTCTCGACGCCTTGGAAGGTGTGGAGGCACATACGGCTCTCCGTTGGATGGCCCGGATTGAGCACGAGATCACCAAGAAGGACGGCAAACGCCACTATAGTCGCGGCGTGGCCGCATGGAAGAATGGCGCGTGGACGGTCCGGGTAACCGGCCTCCAATCGTCCGGGATGCTCAGTTCGATGGTGCAGGCAAACTGTCTCATTGTCGTTCCGGAAGGGACGGAACGATTGGCTGCAGGGGACGAAGTGGAGATCGAATGGCTCTGAACGTCACTGTTCGCTATTTTGCGGTTGCCCGCGAATGGGCCGGCCGGTCGGATGAGGATTGTTCCCTCGCAGACGGCTCGACTACGGATGCGATCTGGGACCATCTCTTTCGGCTGGAGCCTCGGTTCGGATCATGGCGCGGCCGTCTCCGCCTTGCCGTGAACGACGAGTTTGTTGTCGGCCCCGTCGTGCTCCGATCGGGTGACGAGGTATCGGTCATCCCTCCGGTGAGCGGAGGATGAGTCCGATGGTCCGTATCCAGACGGAACCGATCGAGGTGGATGCCGTCGTACGCGCCGTGTCAGCGTCGTCAACCGGCGCGATCGACGTTTTCATCGGCACGACGCGTGATAACGCCGAAGGGCGCGCTGTCCGCGCTCTCGATTACGAGGCCCATGAAACGATGGCGATCAAGGAACTCTCCCGGATCGTCGCTTCCGTTGCTGAACGATGGAAGGGTTCCCGCGCGGCTGTGGTACATCGTATCGGCCGTGTGCCGGTGGGGGAGGCGAGTGTCGTCATCGCCGTTTCAGCTCCGCATCGTGCGGAGGCTTTCGAGGCATGTCGATATGTCATCGACACGCTCAAGCAGACTGTCCCCATCTGGAAGAAGGAAGAGTTCCACGACGGCACGGCCGGTTGGTCGGGAATGTCGTCTCCGAACGATCTCTGATCATTCGGATCCATCGTCCCCGTGGTGCGATCGAGTTCTACTCTCTTGCATATGATCCGCAGAACCTTGTGCGTGCCCTGTGTCGTTCGCTGATCGCCAAACTCCTCTGATCGATACGTTCGACCGAACGGTCACGAACGTACGCATCTCCGTCACGGATCGATGCAATTTTCGGTGCTCCTACTGCATGCCCGAGGAGGGAATGCAGTGGATGGATCGCCACGAGCTGCTCACCTACGAGGAGATCACGCGCCTGGTACGGATCCTCGCCGCGCACGGCGTCCGCAAGGTGCGCTTGACCGGAGGAGAACCCCTGATGCGCAAGAACCTGGACCGGCTCGTGGCCCAGATCGTTGCGATCCCCGGCATCGAGGACTGCGCGCTCACGACGAATGGGTTCTTTCTGTCGGAACATGCGGCGTCGCTGCGAGCCGCTGGACTGCATCGTGTAAACGTCAGTCTCGACTCGCTCGATGCAGAGACCTTCACTGCGATGACGCGGCGCGATCACTTCGATGCGGTCTGGAAGGGGATCGAGGCTGCTGACGCGGCGGGCCTGAAGCCGATCAAGCTCAACGTCGTGCTGGTGCGAGGCATCAACGACCACGAGGTTCCAATGTTCGCCCGGCTGGCCCGGGACCGCGGTTTCATCCCCCGGTTCATCGAGTTCATGCCGATCGGGAAGGAAGATGGATGGAGCCGCGACAAGGTCGTCGCTGGCGAAGAGGTGGTCGCAGCCATGGAAGCGTCCGTCGGCGTTCGCTTGAGACCCGTGGAGCGGGCCGGCGTTCAGCCAGCCGACCGGTACGCATTTGAAGACGGCGTCGGAGAGATCGGGTTCATCAATTCGGTCTCAGAGCCGTTCTGCGGAAATTGTGATCGCGTGCGCATCACATCTGACGGAAAATTCCGGACCTGCCTATTCTCACTGAAGGAGACGGATCTCCGGGCGCTGCTTCGGTCGGGCGCCCGAGACGAAGACATCGCGCAGGCGATACGTGCTTCGGTATCGCGAAAGGAAGCCGGCCATCTCATCAATGACCCCTTGTTCGTTCGGCCGGAACGGACCATGTCACAGATCGGAGGATGACGATGAAGCGCACACTGGTGTTGCTCCTGCCGTTGGCTTTCCTGATGCTGGGATGTGGCGATGACGGGCCGGCCTCCGGGCCGGAAGAACAGGCCGCTGTCGAAGAGGTCATCACGCATTTTCATAGGGCGCTTGAAGCAGCGTACGCCGGAAAGAAGGTTGACCTGGCTGCCGAGATCGACCGTGCCTTTGACCCGAATGCCCGCTATGTTACCTACTGGGGACAGGAAGAACCGGTGGATACCACGCGAGCCCGCATGCTCGCAGGCGTCGGTCGCGTCCGAGACTATACGAACGCGGTCGAGAACATCGAGAGCCGCATCTACGGGGAGGGTGCCGTTGTCTCGTGCATCGTCCGTCAGGAATACGAATTGAATGGCCATCGGGTCGATGAGTTTCTCCCGACGACCTACGTTCTCGAGCGTCGTGATGGCGCGTGGAAGGTCGTGTTCGCCCATCGGTCTGCCGACTTCCAAACGATCCAACAGCAGCTCGAGTTCACCCGGCAACACGACTGAGCCCGATCTCACGGTATTGATCGTGCCCACGCCCGACATCTTGAAGCAGAACGAAAACAGTATCACAGCCGATCCATGGAACGAAGAACGCTTCTGGTGAACGAATGACTCATTCCGGCATGCACCGTTGGCTCCGTGGAGGTCTTTGGCTGTTCGTTGCGGCCCTTGGCGCGTGGCATGCGACGCGGCAGGCAACGACCGATGAGGTTGCGCCATGGAACGGTCAGTTCATTTCCACGAAGTCCATCGCCCCACGCCCCTCGGAGATCGGTTCCGGCGAGGACATCGGGTCACGGGAGCGTTGGGAGCAAATGATGCTGCAGGACCCATCGACTGGCCGAGTGCCGGAAGGGATCCGAGAACGCGAACTCCGGTTCGCCACGAACCTCCCCAAACGGATGCCTGGTCTGATGAAAGAGCACGGCGAGGCGGCTGTGACCTGGAACCGCCGTGGACCGACAAACGTCGGCGGTCGCACGCGGGCTCTCGCGCTCGACCGGCTGAATCCCTCGATCCTCCTCGCGGGCGGCGTTTCGGGTGGAATGATGCGCTCGGTGAACGGCGGTGCCACATGGTCACGCGTCGGACCGATCAATGAGCTGCAAAGCGTCACGTGCATCGTCCAGGACCCGAGGCCCGGACGATCGGCGAACTGGTACTACGGCACGGGGGAACTGCGCGGCAATTCGGCAGCAGGCGGGGGTGGCTCCCTCTATCGTGGTGATGGCATCTATCGATCCACAGATAATGGGCAGACCTGGTCCGTGCTGCCGTCCACACGGACCGGCAACGTTCTCTTCGATCAGGCGTTCGACTACGTCTGGAACCTGGCACTCGACCCATCCGACACGGTCAATACGGTCCTCGTCGCTGCGACGATCGGCGGTATTCAAACGTCGACGGACGGTGGTACAACGTGGTCGACGCGGTTGGGCGGAAGCGACATTCCTGCGGGTCCCCGCTATACCGACGTCGTCGTCACCTCGACTGGCGTGTTCTATGCGACATGCAGTATCCGGAACAGCAATGGAACCCTCTCCGCCCCCAACGCAGGCGTGTGGCGCTCAGCGGACGGATTGACATGGACCTCCATCACGCCAAACGGATTCCCCAGCGACTACAACCGGGTGGTTGCGGCCGTGGCTCCGTCGAACGAATCGATCGTCTACGTTGTCGGTGAAGCACCGGCCCTCATGCCAACTGGTCACGGGATCTGGAAATACAATTATCTCAGCGGCGACGGAACCGGTGCAGGCGGTACGTGGGAAGACCGGTCGGTCAATCTGCCGAGCGAGAGCGGTCTGTCCGGGAATGCCGTGTTCGGTACGCAGCAATCGTACGACCTGGTGGCGGCGGTGTCGCCGTCCGACCCGAATGTACTTTATGTCGGGGCGATCAACCTCTATCGGGCTGGCGACGCGTTTGCCTCGGCCGGTAATTGGGTCCGCATCGGCGGATATGCGAATGCGTCGACATACGGTCGCTACGCCAACAATCACCCCGACCATCACGCGCTCGTCTTTCATCCAACGCTGCCGAACGTGTTGTACAACGGGAACGACGGCGGCGTCTTCCGGACGGATGACGCGACAGCCGGAACGGTCTCGTGGACGTCGCTAAACAACGGCTATGTCACCACGCAATTCTATGCGATCGGCATCGATCCCGTCACGAACGGTAGTGCTCTCCTCATGGGAGGAATGCAGGACAATGGGACTTGGTACGGCGACGCAACGGACCCGTCCAACCCCTGGCAGGAAGTGGCCGGCGGCGACGGCGGTTTCTGCGCAATTACGAATGAGCCGGCTCCGAATGGGCTCGTCGCCTACATCTCGCTCCAGAACGGCGTCGTGTACCGTGTGACACAGATCTCGAATGGTCGCGTCGATCCGTCGGGGGGTACAGGCTACTTGTTCATTAACCCGTTCATCCTCGATCCCAATGCACCGAAACGAATGTTCCTCGCAGGTGGGACCACCGTCTGGCGGGCGAACGACCTGACGACCATCCCGATGGGATCGTCAAATGCTGCACCCGCCACGTACTGGAAGAACCTTACACAGACTGCAACTGGCGGTGCGTCGATCACGGCGCTCGCGGCGTCGACAGCGCCGGCGAACGTGCTCTACTACGGGACTTCGGGCGCACGCATCTTCAAAATGACCAATGCGCATCAGGACAATGCAACGGTCTCGGATATCGGTTCAGGGAAAGGCCTGCCGACATCGGGTTATGTTTCGAGCATCGCAGTGGATCCGTTGAGCGCAGATCGTCTTCTCGTTGCATTCTCGAACTACGCGATCCCTAGCGTCTTCTATTCGACGAATGGCGGCGGGACGTGGCGTGATGTCTCGGGCAACCTCGAGGAACGCCGCGACGGCACGGGCAATGGTCCATCGATCCGGTGGGTAGAAATGCTGCCAGATACAGGGTCATACTACTACTTTGCAGGAACGAGCACCGGGTTGTACTCGACCCGGCTGCTCGATGACACATCGACAATCTGGACCCAGGAGGCGCCGACCGCCATTGGTTCCCATGTGGTGACGATGGTGCAGGCGCGACGTTCGGACGGCCTGGTGGCCGTCGGTACGCATGGTGGTGGCACATACTCCGCCAACTACTCGATCGTCCAGCCTCCGCCACTTCCACCGCCGGTCGTGCCACCGCGAACCTATGTGCTGTCGCGCAACTACCCGAACCCGTTCAACGCGGGTACGAACTTCACAATCACGGCTCCATCGGACGGCAGGGTGCGGGTCCGGATCGTAGACCTTGCCGGCCGGACCGCAGCCACGGTGTTTGAAGGACATGTCACTGCCGGAGTCCATCCGGTCACATGGGACGGTCGGACAACCGGCGGTCGCCCGGCCGCGACGGGTGTCTACATGTACGTTCTGGATGCACCAGGGACGGTCGTTGCGGGAAAGCTGACGTTGCTGCGGTAGCGCAGGGTGCATGTCGACGGAAAACAAGAACGCCGGACCTCGTGCGAGACGAGGACCGGCGTTTGCATGTACATCAGAAACAGCTTAGAAGGGATTCTCCATCGCAGCGCGTTGTGCGCGCCGGACAGCCTTGGCGAGCTTCATCCGCTTCTTGACGGACGGCTTGGTGAAGAACGCACGCCGCTTCACTTCTTTCAGGATACCCGAGCGTTCGTACTTCTTCTTGAACCGCCGCAGAGCGCGGTCGATCGGTTCGTGTTCGCCGATGATGATGCCGACCAAGAGATCACCTCCTTTGTTCTGGTCTAGTAACCGGTGGCTGGTGCGACCTCGGAGTCGTCCACCGGAAGATCGTGAGCATTTTCGAGCAATTTACGTTCCCCGGCGTGTTCGAACGTTACGACGATCGAGTGATCGCCTCCGGAGGTCTTGTCCTTGCGAATGACACGGCCGACATCGTCGAGACCGGCATGATAGATCTCCTCGCCGATTTTGAAGCTCTTGTCCGCGCTGTACTCAGTGCAGGCAGCGCGATCGATGGCCGCCGACGCGGCCTTCTTGTCCTTGGCGACCGATGCCACGTCGAGCGATGCGCTGTGCTTGCAGCGGGTGCAGCGATACCAGAACTTCTGCGGCTCGGACCCTTCTCCATCAAGCGTCATGCCGCCGACCAACTCCATCTTGGTCTGCTTTCGGCAGTACGCGCACTCGTGCACAATATACTTGGTCTTAGCCATGGTGGACCGTCCTCACTCGTGAGAGCCATCGGACTGCGGGAGCCAACGGACGCGGAATTGCGAAGTGCGGTCGGTGCGGCAGTCGGTAACTATTAATGTACCCATTCTCGCCAGGGAAGTCAAGGAACCAAGTCGACTGGTCCGATCAGGCGATTCCAGCGTGTTTCGGCGTGCTGCGCGTTGACTTCGCCGGAATTTGCACGTATATTTAAATTCCTCTATTTGAAGGACTTTTCGGGGATTTCGCGGCATGGCGGACCGGAACCACCATACCTCCAAGCGACGACGGTACACGGTCGTCCTCGTCCCCAACGAGGAGGCATCCGAGTCGCGGAGCTATCGCTTCGCCCCCTGGCAGGTGCGCGCGGTTCTTGCTGCAGCCGTTGTTCTCGTCATTGCGGCATTCATGGGACTGTTGTATTGGACGCCGTTGGCCGGCTGGCTGAGTATTCCGAATCCGGAGCTTGAGAATCGGTACGGCAAGGAGATCGTCGCGCTCAACGACCGGATGGTGAGCGTCATGGAGCAGTTGCTCGAGATGCGTTCGTACAATGTCCAGTTACGCAATGCGCTCGGCGATCGGTCGCTGGCTGACTCGCTGCGTCGTTCTGGAGCAGCGTTGGTCGTTGAGCGCGGTGCCCTTCGAGATGTTGAGGAGTTGCCCGAACGGGCGCAGAACGTTTCATCCGCCGTCCCGGCCGCGATCACGCGCGTGCTGACATCGGAGACGGTGCCGGCGACCGTGGCCTTCCCGGCGTCGTTCCCGACGACCGGTTATGTGACCAGGGGATTTGAGCCCGACCGCGGCCACGTGGGCATGGACATCGCAGGCAAAGCGGGCGCAACGATCATCGCAGCCGCCGATGGCTATGTCGTCTTCGCCGGGTGGACACAGCTTGACGGGAACATGCTGATCGTGTCGCACGCAGGCGGCTATCTGACATTCTACAAGCATGCCCAGTCGCTGACCCGCTCAGCAGGTACGTTCATTCGTCGGGGCGACCCGATCGGGACGCTGGGCGACACGGGGGAGACAAGTCAGGGTCCCCACGTGCACTTTGAGATCTGGAAGGACGGGTCCCCGCGGGATCCGTCGTTGTATCTGCTGAATGCTGCTTCGTAAGGCGCTCGAACGACGGAGGTTGACGTGGCCAAATCCGACCCAATCAAAGAGCTGAATATTATCGGCGCGGGTACCGTCGTCGAAGGCAAGATCCGAAGCCAGGGAAGCGTACGAGTGGACGGCAAGGTCCTCGGCGAGGTCGCTGCGAACGAATCGCTCGCCATCGGCGTCGGTGGTGAGGTCGAAGGTAATGTCTCTGCCCGCAATATCACTGTCGGCGGCAAGGTGCGCGGAAGCGTGAGTGCTGCTGAGAAGGTCGTGTTCGAAGGGAGATCGGTCGTGCGTGGTGATGTACGCGCCACGCGATTGGTCATCGACGAGGGCTCGGTGTTCGACGGTCGTGTCTCGATGACAGAGAAGCCGTCTTCGGAACTTCGGCACTGATGTCCGATCCAACCGCATCGGGCCCGGAGAAGCCCCCGGGCGGATGGTGGGACGATACGATGCGGGAATTTGCACCGTTCCTTGGTCTGGGAATCCAGTTGGCGGCAGCAGTCCTCGTGTTCTTCTTTCTCGGCTGGTGGGTCGACAGTGAACTCGGGCTCTCCCCGTGGGGGAGATTGGCTGGTGTTGTCGTCGGCACGACCGGTGGCATGATCAAATTCTTCAAGACGGTGACCGGACCGGCATTCCGGGATGAGCGGAAGCCTCCGCATGCGAATTGACTGGAAAGAGTTTCGACGGCCGCTCTGGGTGTTCGTCCCCGTCATGCTCGTGCTCTGGATCGGTGGTCCCGCATTGACCGACATCCAGACTCAACGGAGCCTTCTGGCGAGCGGGACGATGTGCCTTCTGCATGCGCTGGTGGGGGCACTTCTTCTCGACTGGGCGGCAGGCCGCTCGCCGATCTCGTTCTTGAAGCGGGTCTTGGGTGGGATGGGGATCCGTCTGGTGGTGATGTTGCTGCTGGTCATCGTGCTCCTGAAGGTACATGCGTTCGAAGCATCATCACTGATGCTTGGACTTCTCGGATGGTATGCCGTCGCCCTCGTGTTTGAGGTGACCGCGCTTCAGAAACGTGTGATGTTGGAACAGAATTGAACTGACGCTCCATGAACGAACCACTCAAGACCGCCGATACCCTCGCAACGGCTCCGCACGGCGGAGGCCATGGCGAGGGCTTCGACTTCGCGCATCTGCTCGACCATATGAAAGACGGGCGGACGCTCGAGGTCCCGGGCGGCCATATCGATCTTCCGCAGTTCCCTCCGGTCACCGTAGGCGGACTTACGCTCGATCTTTCGCCCACGAAACACGTCGTCTTCTTGCTTCTGGCGGCGGTCGTGCTGGCGATTTGGGCCGTCAGGTCGGCGCGGGCGTATCAACGACGCCCCGTACCGCGTGGAATGGGCAACGTGCTCGAGACAATGGTGCTGTTCATCCGCGATGAAGTGGCCATCCCGAACATGGGGACCGCCGGGCTCCGTTATGTCCCGTATCTCCTCACGACATTCTTCTTCATCCTGATCATGAATCTGCTCGGACTTGTGCCGTTCGGGGCGACAGCGACCGGGAATGTCATGGTCACCGCGGGGCTTGCGATCATTGCGTTCATCATGATCCAGACGGCCGCGATTCGAGCCCAGGGATTTGGCCACTATGTTGCGCATCTGACGGGCGGCGTTCACTGGACGCTCTGGCCTATCATGATCCCGATCGAGATCCTCGGCCTCTTTACCAAGCCGTTCGCTCTCTGCATCCGTTTGTTCGCCAACATGACCGGCGGGCATATTGTGATCCTTTCGCTCCTGGGT
Source organism: uncultured Ignavibacteriaceae bacterium (assembly GCA_964473365.1). Classification (GTDB taxonomy): domain Bacteria; phylum Bacteroidota; class Ignavibacteria; order UBA10030; family UBA10030; genus 2-02-FULL-55-14. The sequence goes on along the minus strand of CAYYOV010000044.1, from coordinate 2,637 downwards.
CTGATCTTCCTGTTCCGATCGGCGATGGTGGGTGTCGGGTCGGTCGTATTCACGGTGGCGATCATGCTCCTCGAGATCATGGTCGCTTTTATCCAGGCGTACGTGTTCACAATGCTCACATCGCTTTTCATGGGCCTCGGGATCCAGGCCGGCCATCAAGAACCGCATGCTGATGGTGAGCACGCGCATTGAGTCGGAGGCACTGAACGGAACTCGCCGGTCGTCGGTCGCTTCATCGCACCACAGAATTCGCATCACTCATTCCCATCCTCATTTCACGTTCTCTTGAAGGAGTTGTCGCATGGAAGCAAACGCTCTTGGATATCTCGCCGCCGGTTTCGGTGCTGGTCTCGTCATTCTTGGCGCCTCGTTCGGTATCGGCAAGCTCGCCGCCGCCGCGATGGATGCCAGCGGCCGTCAGCCGGAAGTTGCTGGACAGGTCCGGACCTCGATGCTGATCGCGGCCGCTCTCATTGAAGGCGCGACGTTCTTCGCGCTCGCGATCTGCATCATTCTCGCCACCAAGTAACGACCGATCTCTCCGTTACGCACGAGGACCCGACGCATGTTTGACATCAATCCCGGACTCATCGTCTGGACCATCATCACGTTCGTCGCCCTGGCGAGCCTGCTCGGCAAGTTTGCCTGGCGGCCGATGTTGAAGGCGTTACAGGACCGTGAGGATTCGATCCGTACGGCACTGGAACAGGCCGACCGCGCACGCGCCGAGGCTGCGGACATGATCCGCCAGAACCAGCAGAACATGGCCAAGGCCGAGGAGGAGTATCAGAAGATGATGCGTGACGCCAGGGCCATGGCCGACCAGGTGAAGGAAGAGATCGTCGCGAAAGCACAGCAGCAGGCGAAGCACGATCTGGAGAAGGCGCACGATGAGATCCAGCGGAGCCTCGAGGCCGCGCAGCAACAATTGCGGTCCGAGGTCGCCGACCTGGCGATCAAGGCGGCAGAGAAGATCCTCGACGAAACGCTCGACGCCGCGAAGCAGAAGAAATTCGTCGACGGCGTAATCAATCAGCTACCGAAGAACTGACCGATGGGCTTCAGCCGAGTAGCACGACGGTACGCCGAAGCATTGCTCGACGCCGCGACAGGAGCGGGACGCGAGGCGCACGTTGCGACAGACCTCGAGATGCTGCATGGCCTCATCCAGGCATCGCCGGAACTACGGTCGGTCCTGAAGAGCCCCATTATCAAGCGCGAAAAGAAGCAAATCGCTCTGCGCGCGGCTTTTGAAGGACGTGTGGAGCCGCTCACGCTGGAGTTCATCTCCCTCCTGGCCGAAAAGGGGCGCGAAGAGGCCTTGCCGCAGGTCGTCGTGGAGTTTCGTCGCTTGCGGGACGACCGTCTTGGCATGGTGGGACTTGAAGTGACCACAGCGGCAGCGCTGTCGTCTGAACAGACCGAGGCCATCCGCCGCCGGTTCGAACAGCTCACGGGGAAGACGGTCAAGATCGGCGTGAACATCGACCCGCTCCTCAAAGGTGGCTTTTCAGCGAGACTTGGTGATACGGTGTATGACGGATCGATCCGTCGTCAATTGGAGTTGCTGCGCCGGCGCTTCGCCCTCGGCGACGGTGTTAATTAAGAACGATTTGATCTCTGAAGGATCCATCCATGGCCGAAGTTCGACCTGACGAAGTCTCTACCATCCTCCGCAAACAGCTCGCCGGATTCGAGAAGGAGGTCGACATCTACGATGTCGGCACCGTCCTTCAGGTCGGCGACGGTATCGCCCGCGTGTATGGCCTCTCGAAGGTCATGGCCGGCGAGCTCGTCGAGTTCCCGGGTAACGTGTTCGGCATGGTGCTGAACCTCGAAGAAGACAACGTCGGCGTCGTCATCTTTGGAGAAAGCACGCATGTCGGCGAGGGAGACCTGGTCAAACGGACCGGCCGTGTCGCCTCGATGCCCGTCGGCGAAGCGATGCTCGGTCGTGTCATCACGCCGCTTGGAGAGCCGCTCGATGGACATGGGCCGATCAAGACGGACAAGCTCCTGCCGCTGGAGCGCAAGGCGCTCGGCGTCGTCGCGCGACAACCCGTGAAAGAGCCTCTCCAGACGGGGTTGAAGGCCGTTGACGGCATGATCCCCATCGGCCGCGGTCAGCGTGAGCTGATCATCGGCGACCGGCAGACCGGCAAGACAGCCGTTGCCATCGACGCGATCATCAACCAGAAATACACGCATTCTGAAGAAGCAAAGAAGCTCGGCGTTCAGCCCGTCTATTGTATCTATGTCGCGGTCGGCCAGAAGGGGTCGACCATCGCGCAGGTCGTGGCAAAGCTGGAAGAGTTCGGCGCCATGGAATACACGACCGTCATCCAGGCCAGTTCCTCCGACAGCGCACCGATGCAGTTCGTCGCCCCGTATGCCGGCGCGACGCTCGGTGAGTACTTCCGCGACAGCGGCCGCCACGCCCTCGTGGTCTATGATGACCTCTCGAAGCATGCCCAGGCGTATCGTCAGATGTCGTTGTTGCTCCGCCGTCCCCCGGGCCGTGAAGCCTATCCGGGCGACGTCTTCTACCTGCATTCGCGACTCCTCGAACGTGCGTCGAAGCTCAGCGATGAGCTGGGCGGCGGTTCGTTGACTTCGCTCCCCATTATCGAAACGCTC
>CAYYOV010000043.1:0-20962 GCA_964473365.1 uncultured Ignavibacteriaceae bacterium | reverse complement strand
CGTCTTCCAAGGGGACGATGCTCGTCGTCATCAATTCCACCTGCGGTTGCGCCGGGGGAACTGCCCGGCCGGCCCTGGCCAAGGCCCTGCAACACGCTGTGAAGCCCGAGCACCTCACGACGGTCTTCGCCAGTACTGATCGAGAAGCGACTGCCCGTCTGCGTCAATTGATCGGACCCGAAATCCCGCCTTCATCCCCCTCTTTCGCCCTCTTCCGCGACGGAAAGCTGGTGGAGATGGTTCATCGGTATCAGATCGAAGGCCACACGGTGGACCAGGTGGTGCAGTCCCTCACCGAGGCGTTCGATCGACACTGCAAGAATTGACGTTGCTGCAACGCGCAGGACGGTGGTACATGTAGAGGGCTCCGATCACCGGAGCCCTTTGTGTTCTTCTTATGAGCAGAGGCAGATCGAGTCCATCGGACGCGCGTCCGTTGTCGATCTCAGTTGTTTTTTGCGCCCTGCTTGATCCAACGGGCGATCACTTCGATGTTGCCATCGGTCAACGGCGTTCCTCCCTGTGGCATCCGGTTCCCAAATCCGGCCGTTCCGCGGAGCTTTTTCACAATCACACTTCCTTCCCCGTCGTACGGCGTCACCACCGGGCCATGAACGCTCGTGCCCGCCATCAGATTGCTGTGCGGTGTCACAAACAGGCCGTTGGTACCGCCATGGCATCCGGGACAACCATTCGACGTGAACAACGGAACCACTTGTCCCGCATACGACACCCGGACTTCGGCAAGCGGCTGGACGCGGAAAGCCACGGCGTTGCTCAGTTGACCGCCAGCGGTCACGGTCGCAGATCCAGTAACCGCGCCCGGAGGTACTCCGACGAGAATGCGGGTCGACGTCCATAGGACGATCGTTCCGCTCGATGTACCTCCGATGGTGACGACACTCGCTCCCGCAGCGTCGCCAAACCCGTTGCCGACGATGAGGACGGTATCACCGACCGCCGCAGAGTCCGGAAACACGCCCGTGAGCACAGGCGCAGATCCGGGATCGGGCGGCCCGAATGGTGGAAGGTCGGTCCCTGCATCGCGGCACGCGCCAGCGGCGAGCAACGACAGCACGATCACAATGGTGCGCATGGTTCGTTCGATCCTCGTTGGGAGCAAGGTAGTCGTTTCGGTAGCTGGAGGCAAATTGAATTACCACTGCGCCGTTCGTATATTTTGTGTTCGCGGCATGGGCCCGCGAAACATCCTGTCCTGCTGCTACACGGCCTGGACGGTGACGTAAAGGCAGCCATGCGGATCGACCTCAAACAACTCAACTCGACATTGCGGCATGTGGCCCTGCCACCGCGCGGGCCTTCCAGGTCGCGGCCGCCATTGCTGGTATTGTTGCATGGCCGCGGGGCGGACGAGCATGACCTCATTCCCATTACCCACTATCTCGACCCCCGTTTCTTTCTGCTCACGGTTCGGGCTCCGCTCAAATTCGCCTACGGGGGACAGACCTGGTTCGAGATCAACGACCACGGGGCCATCGATCTCGAGGGATTTCGGAAGAGCTTTGAGAGTTTGAGCACCTTCATCGACGACGCTCGAGGCCACTACCCAGTGGAGCCGGGTCCAGTGTATCTGTTCGGATTCAGCATGGGGGCGATGATGGCCCTTGCCTATGCGCTTGCCGCCCCGTCGAATGTCCGGGCGGTGGGAGCACACAGCGGCTACCTTCCGACCGAAGTACACGTGCCATATCGGTGGAACGACCTCTCGGATGTTTCGATCTTTCAGGCGCATGGCACGACCGATCCTGTGGTGCCTGTTGAACTGGCGCGTCGATCACGCGATCTGTTGTCGAGGTCGCCGGCGCGATATCAGTACAAAGAATACGCGATCCAGCATCAGGTGAGCGAGCAATCGATCGCCGACATCAACGTGTTCTACCAGACGCTCCTGGGACCGCCTCCCCAAAAGCTGCTCTGAAGTCCCTGGAACATTGGAGATTCCCATGACCCGTTGGATGATGTGCTTGCTGATCTGTGGACCCGTTGCTCTCGCTCAGGTCGCCCCGACCGATTCCGTCGGTTCGCTTTTTCAGGCCGCCCTGCAGGATGCCCGTCGCCATTTTGCGCCCGATCGACGTATCGCCGTGTTCGACCTGACATGGTCGCGCGTCGACCGCTCTGTAACCATGCGGGGGGAGGTCGATCGTCCGGAGGCAAGGGACTCGGCGCTGGCGCTTGCCCGGGCGTACTTCCAGGTCGAACCGATCGACAGCATCATCTGTCTGCCGCATCCTACATTGGGCGTGAAGACCTATGGCATCGTCGTCCTGAGCGCGGGAAACGTTCGATCCAAACCGGGCGAGCCGGAGGAACTTGCCACACAAGTGACCATGGGACAGGTCGTCAAGGTATTGAAGAAGGGTCCGGGCTACTTCTATGTGCAATCGTATGACGGCTATCTTGGGTGGCTGGACGGTGACGCCTTCTTTTTCGTCGATCGTACGGGAGTGGATGAATGGGCTGGGGCGAAGAAATCGATCCTGACCGTTCCGTTCGAGATGGTGCGCGAGAAGCCGTCGAACACGGCCGATCCCGTCTGCGATGCGATCATCGGCAACATCTTTCGCACGGGACCGAGCAAGCGCGGATGGATCGAGGTGTCTCTCGCCGACGGACGGCGGGGCTATCTTCCGAATGCGAGCGTGCAGGATTACGAAGCCTGGAAGCACTCGCGCCAGTTGACGGGTCCAAACGTCGAGCGTTCTGCACGACAGTTCATTGGCGTTCCGTATTTGTGGGGCGGCACGTCATCCAAAGGGATGGATTGTTCGGGATTCACGAAGACGGTGTTCCGGCTGAACGGGCTCGAACTCAACCGAGACGCCAGTCAACAGGTCCTGAACGGCCAGGACATCGACGCGGGACCGGAGTTCCAGAATTTGTCGAAGGGGGACCTGTTATTCTTTGGACGGAAAGCCGAGAACGGCCGGCCCGAACGTATCGTCCATGTGGCCATCTACCTCGGAGACCGACGGTTCATTCACAGCAGCGGTCGTGTTCGGTATGCCAGCTTCGATCCGGCCTCACCCGAGTTCGACGAGTATAATCTGAAGCGCTTCGTGCGGGCGCGCCGCGTCATCCCCGGTCCGACCGTTCCCGAACATTGACGGAGAACAGCATGAAGACCCCGTGGCAGACCCTCCTGACCCGATTGGCGCTTGCCTACGCTCTGCTGATCGGCGGACTCCCGGTCCTCCAAGGTACGGCATACGTTTCGGGTGGTTGGACGGAGAGTCGGTTCCTGCTCGCCCTCTTTCTTTTCCTCCCCTTGGCCGCGGCGTGGCTCGTGTACAAAGGCCAGTCGCGTCCCGGCGCCATTCTCATGCTTGGGTCGATGTCGTCCGGCGTCATCATCAACGGATTGCTGCTCGAGGGGCTCCAGCCTCCCGACTTCGCCTCTGCACAGTGGGTGATCGTCCTGCGGGTATGGATCCTTCTGTTGATGGTGACGAATATCGCGCTGGCTGCGACGGCGTTTCGGATCCTTCGTGACGTTCACCGCACGCTCTCGTCGCATGACCAGCCGACGACGACCTGAGCCACAGCGCAATCCTCTGACCCGGTCACTTCAGAGTCACTCCACGGCCGCGGATCTGGCCCGCGACCTCAATCTCAGATCTGTTTCGAGCGGCTGGCTGGAAGCGATCGGAATCCGATCGATGGAAGATGTTCGACGCATCGGCTCCGTGGAGATCTGCCGCATGCTCAAGATGCACGAGTTTCCTGCAAGCCTCAACCTTGCCTATACCCTCGAAGGAGCGTTGCTCGGTATCCATTGGACGAAGGTGCCGGAAGACGTGAAGGCGGCACTTCGCCGAGTGCTGGGAAAGGGTGGATGATGAGCGAGAAGGTCCGATGTGCGTGGTGCGGTGACGACCCCCTCTATGTGCGATATCATGACCGCGAATGGGGACGTCCGGTCAGGAACGATCGTCGACTGTTCGAGCTCCTCCTGCTCGAGAGTGCGCAGGCGGGATTAAGTTGGATCACGATCCTCCGGAAGCGCGAGGCCTACAGACGCGCATTCGACGGGTTCGACCCCAGGCGCATCGCGCGATACACCAGCCGCGATATGAAGCGCTTGATGGCCGATGCCGGCATCGTGCGGAACCGAGCGAAGATCGCCGCCGCCATTGGCAATGCCCGCGCATTTGCCGCGGTTCAGAAGGAATTCGGAAGTTTTCGGTCGTATCTGTGGTCGTTCGTCGGAGGGTCGCCCCATGTGAATCGGTTCCGGCGACAGCGAGACCTCCCCGCATTCACCCCCGAGGCGGAGCGCATGAGCAAGGACCTGAAAACACGGGGATTCCGGTTCGTCGGACCGACGATCTGTTATGCCTTCATGCAGGCGACGGGGATGGTCAACGACCATCTCGTTGGGTGCTTTCTCCATCCTGACCGCGGTCATACGCGAACGAGGCGGCGATGAAGCAGGGGGCCGCATTGATCATTCGCGAATTGCGCTCGATCCCCGGGGTGGGCCCAAGCATCGCGCGCGACCTGTACGAGCTCGGCATTCGGAGCGTTGCCGACCTTCGTGGCCGGGACCCTGAACGATTATACCGCAAGCGCTGCGAGCAACAGGGAACGTTGATCGACCGGTGCCTGCTCTACGTCTTTCGATGTGCCGTCTATTTTGCAGAGACGCCACGGCCGAGGCCCGAACTCTTGCTGTGGTGGAACTGGAAGGACAGGCCGTACCCACGCCGGCGTTAGTCCGGCACACGGATCTTCATGGCTCTTCTCGCATTGCTAAAAGGTATCGCGATCGGGTTCTCGCTCGCAGCCCCCGTGGGCCCGATCGGCGTTCTGTGCATTCGGAGGACCCTCGCCGAGGGCCGCCGATCGGCATTGTCGACAATGCTCGGTGCCGCCTCCGCAGACATGATGTACGGCCTCGTGGCTGCGTTCGGGGTCACGCTCGTCTCCGACTTCGTCACGTTGCATTCGCACTGGTTCCGCCTTATCGGCGGCGTGGTCATGATCGTCCTTGGAGCACGGACCTTCAAGGCCCACATCCCCCCCGCTCCCCCTCGCCTCACATTCAATGAGCACGCAGGCAACTTCGTCACTACGTTCGTCCTCACACTCACCAATCCCCTCACGCTCTTCGCCTTCGCGGCCGTCTTCGCCGGCGTCGGAACAGTCCAGGAACTCTCGGCGACCAACACCGCCGCCTTCCTGGTCGGCGGCGTCTTTCTTGGTTCTCTGCTGTGGTTCACCGCACTTGCCACCTTCACGTACATCTTCCGCGATTTTCTCCGCAACAAAGGTCTCGACCGCATCAACCGCATCACCGGTTCACTCATCGTGCTATTCGGCACGGTTGCGATCGTCAGCGGCCTTCTCTGATCGAGTCGCATTGTTTGACGAGTGTTGAGAAACGATACAGCACTCAACTGCTGAATTATTCTACAAGAACCTCCTTTTCCAACCACTAGCTTTCCATCTATTCCCGTATATCAGCAATGTGATACTGCACGGTCAGGAAGAATCCTGAAGGTGCATGCCGAAACCTCCCACCTCTGCAAACGTCTCCCCCCTATCGTCCGATTGTCGGTGTTCCGAACGGGCTCGATCCGGCACGAAGATTGAATTGACATCGACGGCGTGCCGCACGTTCGTGGCTGCGTTGATCTGTGCCGCCGCCCTCAGTCATGTCACTCGGAGACGGACCGCATGGTCACGATCCAAGCCAACGAACTCGACGCGCTCTTGAGCGCCCTCCATCATCGCGGCTATCGCATCATCGGACCGACCGTACGCGACGATGCGATTGTTCTCGACACGATTCGCTCGAAGGATGATCTCCCAAAGGGGCGCATCGACGAACAAGCGCCGGCGCACTACCGTCTGCGTGAGCGGGATGACCAGGCCCTCTTCGGCCATGCGGTAGGCCCTCACGCCTGGAAGCGCTTCTTGTATCCTCCGGTGCAGACCCTCGTGCGAGCGCGCCGTGAGGGGACAGCCCGTTCGTCGGGCGAGCCGGGTTTTGCGCTGGTCCCGGAGGAGTCCGCCGGGGAGGAACCCAGCCTCGCCTTCTTCAGCGTCCGACCGTGCGACCTGGCCGCCATTCGTCGCCTCGATGCGATCTTCCTCGATGGCCCCTACCGAGAACCCGGATACGCCCGGCGACGACGCACGGCCTTCATTGTGGCGGTGAACTGCACGCAGCCATCGGGGACCTGTTTCTGCGTATCGATGAACACGGGGCCGATAGCAACCGACGGGTACGATCTGGTCCTCACGGAGCTCGCTGAGGGGAACGAGCCCGTCTATCTCGTCGAAAGCGGCTCTGACCGCGGCGCGGAGATCATGGGGGAGATCGACTCTCGTCCGAGCACCCCGGCCGAGCGGGGAGCCGCGTCCAAGGCTCTCAGTGCCGCCGCAAACCATATGGGTCGCCACGTGGAGCTCGACGGATTGTCGGCTCTGCTCCAGCGGAATCTCGAACATCCGCGCTGGCAACAAACGGCGAAGCGATGCCTGTCATGCGCCAACTGCACGATGGTGTGCCCTACCTGCTTCTGCTCAACTGTTGAAGACACGACCGACCTAACGGGCACGACGGCTGAACGACGCAGGCGATGGGACTCGTGCTTCACGCTCGACTATTCCTACATTCACGGCGGGAGCGTGCGTCCGTCAGGCATGTCCCGATACCGGCAATGGATCATGCACAAGCTTTCGGCGTGGGTCGACCAGTTTGGTACGTACGGCTGCACCGGGTGCGGCCGTTGCATCACCTGGTGTCCGGCCGCCATCGACCTGACGGAAGAGGCTGAAGCCGTGCGGCATCCGTCAACGGAAATCGTCACCTCCAACCGGGAGCACCTCCATGGATGATCTCAAACGCATTCTGAAGAGCCTTCCGTTCTTCGAAGGATTCTCGGACGAACATCTGTCACTGCTCGTTGGCTGCGCACGGAATGAACGGGCCGTCGTCGGGACATTTCTCTTCCGGGAAGGGCAGGACGCCACGACTTTCTACTGGCTCCGTGAAGGGAGTGTCTCGCTCGATATCCATGCGCCCGGGCAGGGGCCGCTGACGGTGCAGACGGTGACGGAGAACGAGCCGCTTGGGTGGTCGTGGCTCTTCCCGCCATACACCTGGCACTTTGACGCCCGCGTGGTGGAGGATGTCCGGATGGTCGTGTTCGACGGCCTCTGTCTTCGGACGAAATGCGACAAAGACCCGGTCTTCGGGTACGAATTGATGAAGCGCTTTTCGCGCATCATGACCCAGCGGATCGAAGCCCTCAGTTTTCAGCTCATGGATGTGTATGGCGAACACACCTGATCTCTCTGCCGACATGGCAGTGGCTGTGGGGACGGATGACCCGATGCAACCGAGGCCGTTCCGTATCTCCCAATTCACGCACCATACGCACGATACGTTCACCGTGGCCCTCGAGGACCTCGAGACTGGCGGAGGAATCGCGTTCCGACCCGGACAGTTCAACATGATCTACCTGTACGGCGTCGGCGAGATCCCAATCTCCATCAGCGGGGACCCGCACGACCGCAGCGCTGTCATTCACACAACGCGGGCGGTGGGAACGGTCACCAAGGCCATGCGCGCACTCCGGAAGGGGGACACGCTCGGGTTGCGGGGACCGTACGGCGTCCCGTGGCCGGTCGACCGGACACGGGGACGCGACATGGTGATCGTCGCCGGCGGAATTGGTCTCGCGCCCCTTCGTCCGGTCCTGTACCACCTGCTTCAACATCGGCACGAGCTGAACAAATTGGTCCTGCTCTACGGCACGCGCAGCCCTGTCGACATCCTGTACCGCGAGGAGCTCGAAGCCTGGCGTTCACGGTTCGACCTGGACGTGTATGTGACCGTTGATCGCGGCATGGAGGGATGGCGAGGCAATGTCGGATTCGTTTCGACCCTGATCGGAAAAGCGCCATTCGACGCGGGAAACACGACCGCGTTCCTCTGCGGTCCCGAGGTGATGATGCGGGTCTGCGCGTCCGAATTGCTCAATCGGGGCGTACCGGAGGGAGAACTGTTCATTTCGATGGAGCGGAACATGAAATGCGGCATCGGCTTCTGCGGTCATTGCCAGCTCGGTCCCGTCTTCATCTGCAAAGATGGTCCGGTGTTCCCGTACCCACGAATGCGCGACCTCATGTCGCACTGGGAGCTTTGACATGGCACGACATCGCAAGCCGAAACTCGCGGTCTGGAAGTTCGCTTCCTGCGACGGATGCCAGTTGAGCCTGCTGGACTGCGAAGATGCCCTGCTGTCCGTCGTGGGCGAGGTCGAGATCGCATACTTTCTTGAGGCATCTCGGTCCGTGGTCAAGGGACCATACGACATCTCCCTGGTCGAAGGATCGATCACCACGCCGCACGATGAAGAACGCATCCACCAGGTCCGGAGAGTATCGAAGGTGGTCGTCACGATCGGCGCATGCGCCACGGCCGGCGGTATCCAGGCGATCAGGAACTTCGCCAACGTGCGCGAGTACATCCCAATGGTCTATGCGACGCCCTCGTTCATTCAGACGCTGAACAAGTCAACGCCGATCGCCGACCATATCTTCGTCGACCTCGAGTTGCGGGGGTGCCCGATCAACAAGAACCAGTTAGTAGAACTTCTCAGCGCCTCCCTCACTGGCCGCAAGCCCAACCTCCCGCAGCACAGTGTCTGCATGGAATGCAAACAGCGCGGGCACGTCTGTGTGATGATCGCTCAGGGAGCGCCGTGCCTCGGCCCGGTGACGCAGACCGGCTGCGATGCCTTGTGCCCGGGGTTCCTCCGCGGTTGCTTCGGATGTTTTGGACCCAAGGAGATGTCGAACACCGCTTCTCTGGCAGCACAATGGGTGCGCGACGGAATGTCAAAGCCAGAGATTGTGCGGCGTTTCCGCGGCTTCAATGCGTACGCCGAACCGTTCAGAAAGGAAAGCGAAGCCCATGAGAAGTAGAAAGGCCGCTCCCCGCCGCCGGGCGGCCGTCCACCGGACGACGCGCGTGAAGGGCCCACTGCCGTCGCGGAAACAGAGTCCCGGTGGCTCGCCCGCGCCGTCCGCAGAACGCATCGCCACCGGTCAGGTCCGCAACATCTCAGTTGGTGCGCTCGCCCGTGTCGAGGGCGAAGGAGGTATCGCCATCCGGTTGAAGGGAGATGTGGTCCAGGATGTCAAGGTCCGCATCTTTGAGCCCCCGCGGTTCTTCGAGGCATTCCTCCGCAAGCGCAGCTATCGCGAAGTCCCGGACATTACGGCCCGCATCTGCGGCATCTGTCCCGTGGCGTATCAAATGAGCTCATGCCACGCTCTCGAGCAGATCTTCGGCGCGACGGTCGACGGAACTTTGCGCGACCTGCGGCGACTCTTGTACTGCGGCGAGTGGATCGAAAGCCACGTCCTTCACATCGCGATGCTCCATCTACCCGATTTCTTGGGGTACGAGGACGCGATCCAGTTGTCGAGGTCTCAACCGGAGTTGGTAAAGACCGCCCTCCGGCTCAAGAAGATCGGGAACGATATCATGGTCGTGGTGGGCGGACGCGAGATCCATCCTGTGAACGTGCGCGTCGGGGGGTTCTACCGTCTGCCACGGCGCGAGGACCTGCAGTCGCTGATCGAACCATTGCAGTGGGCACTGGGAGCGGCGCGCCAGCTTGTCCGCGTGACCGCGGCTCTCACGTTCCCGGAATTCACGCAGGATTACGAGTTTGTCGCCTTGCGCCATCCCAGCGAGTACCCGCTGAATGAGGGGCGGATCGTCTCCTCCAAGGGGATCGATATACCGATACGCGAGTACGAGAGCGTGTTCTCAGAAGAGCATGTGGAGCATTCGAACGCCCTGCACTCGGTCCGGAAAGGAGGAGGGTCATACCTTGTCGGGCCGCTTGCCCGGTTCAACCTCAATTTTGACCGGTTGACGCCGCAAGCGAGGGAGGCCGCGGACGAAGCCGGCATTCGTCCTCCCGTCACCAACCAGTTCCAGAGCATCGTCATCCGGGCGATCGAGACGGTTTTTGCCGTAGAAGAATCGCTCCGCATCTTGGAACGATATGTTCCTCCCACTTCCGCAACCGTTCCGATCATTGTGCGGGAAGGGATCGGCATGGGATGCACCGAGGCCCCGCGGGGGATCCTGTACCATCGTTACAAAGTCGACAGCCACGGGCTCGTGCAGAACGCCAAGATCGTCCCTCCGACCGCGCAGAACCTGCGAACGATCGAGACCGATTTACGGGCATTCGTGTCGCAGCACCGTCATCTGCCGACCGACCGCTTGACCTGGCAATGCGAACAGGCCGTGCGCAACTACGATCCTTGCATCTCGTGCGCGACACATTTCCTCCGACTGGAGGTGGAAGAGTGATGAACACCAGCGTATTGGTCATCGGCATCGGAAACGAATTCCGGGGCGATGACGCACTCGGACTGCTGGCCGCCCGGGACGTTGACGCGCTCCATCTCCCCGGCGTACGGGTGATCGAATCTCGCGGCGATGGAGCCCGCCTCATGCGATTGTGGAAGGGACTTTCGACCGTGCTGTTGGTCGATGCGGTGCATTCGGGTTCGCCGCCGGGCACGCTGCACCGGTTGGACGCCAGCCTGCATCCGATCCCGGCGAAGTTCTTGTGCACGTCGTCGCATCAGTTCGGCGTGGCCGAAGCCGTCGAAACGGCCCGAGCGCTCGGCGAACTTCCAGGACGCGTCATCGTCTTCGGCATTGAAGTCGAACATTGCGTCGCAGGCACTCCTCCGGCACTGTATCCAGTCGTACGGGAGATGCTGCTCAACGCCATCCGGGCAGAACTCACCAGCCTCGACCCCGCCGCCACCGCCCTGTATCGATAACGTTCCTCGTACAATATTCGGCCTCCCCAGGACGCGACGGACGCCCGGGGAGGCCGTTGTATATCTTCGGCGGCAGGATGGCCGCTCGCAGCCGCTACAAGGTGTGTCGGTGTCGCTTGCCGTCGATCGCAGCGAGGATGAACTCCGGATCGGCAGGCTTGACGAGCACGTGGTCTACGCCCGTGCGAAGCGCCGCGAGAAGCATGTCACGGTCGGTGATGCGGACGACGAAGAAAAATGGGACGACCGAGGTTGCCGGGACGGCGTGAACGCGCCGATACAACTCAAACCCGTCGATGGGGGACATGGAATACTTCGCCTCAGCCAGAATCGCTGCGGGGATGATATTCGTCAGGATCTGATATGCGTCTTCCGGCTTCGACGCGAATGCAACGTCGTATCCTCGCACACGAAAAGCCTTCGATACGGCAAGACTATGGTTCTTGTCCTCATCGACGATCAGGATGGAGGCTTTTGTGCTGTGTTCTTTTCGTAACTGTTGTACGCGCATCTCGGCTTGCTGATTCTCGCCCGGTGAGATGTCATACTTGTCGCGCATCGTCTCCAGCACCCGGCGCTCCGTCTCCGTCACGACCCCGTCCATCCACGCCAGCCACAACGCCTCGACATACGCGTCGAATCGTACCTCTTTTGAGAGTCGTTCATGGTCGGCGGCAGAGATCTGGAACAGCCCCCGTACTTCTGCCAGATGTGCGCTTTCCTTTTCGGTCAGTTTTCCGTCGAACCAGTACTGCTTCAGCAATTCACGGTAGAAGATGAGGCTCCCGTTTTCGATGGCCGGAGCCACCTGAGGATCCTTTCTGACGACGGGGGCCGCCGCCGTTTGGAATGCTTTCGACGCCGTCGTCTTCTCCTCCGTCATGAGCTGGTCGATGCGATCGGAGAACGCCTGCGCGTAGTAGTTCGTCGGGTCGATCTTGTAAACCTCGGCCAGCTGGGCCAACGCCCCTTTATACTCCCTCTTGGCCAAGAGCTGTTCGGCTTGCGCCAGGAACTTCGGGATGACCTCCATCCGTTGCTCGAGCGACATCTCCGCCGCTTCTTCTTTCGCCTTCTGCGCGTTCTGCGTCTTCTGCTGGAAGACCTTGACCCGTTCGTAGAACTGCCGGACGTTCGTGTTCTTGGGATCGATCTTGAGCGCCTTCTCGATCTCGAACAACGCCTCGTCGTACTGGCGCTTGCGCGTCAGGTCGTCGGCGATGCGCATGTGCCGGGCGATCGCCTCGCGGCGGGGATCGGGTACTTCAGGTTTGCGGAACATGGCGGATCATTCTCCCAGATGTGGTTCCGCAAGCGCCGGATGACGCCGATGATGGCCGGTCGCTTCTTGATACGCCCGTGCAACTGCCAGCAGGCGTCCTTCATCATACAACTGGCCGATGAACGAGACGCTCACGGGCGTCCCCCGTTCGGTGAATCCCATCGGCACGACCACGCATGGGTGGCCGGTGAGGTTTGTCAGCAGCAACTGGTCCCCGCCGAATGAAGGCGTCACGACGACGTCCACCCAGCGGAACATCGTCGCGGTCTTTTCGATGATCACCGATCGGACCCGGTTGGCATGCAGGTATTCGACCGCCGGGATGAATCGCGACGATCGGAAGACGTTCGGCCAGGCATTCTTGATCTGCCGGACCAACAGGTCGTCGCGATCCGAGCGGGTCAGGTCATCGAAGGCAGCCGCTGCTTCTGCAGAGAGGATGTGCGAAAGGTCGTTCACGGACGGCTCAGACGGGAACTCGACCGGGACGAGGTTGGCCCCCAGCGTTCGTAGGACGACGAGGACCGAATCGCTCAACGTGCGGTGCCGCTTGACGCTGTCAAAGGCGCTCTGATAGAAGCCAACTCGAACATCGCGAAGCGAAAGCGACGCGTCGTAGCGGAACGGCACGTCGCGCACGGTCGTGGGGTCGAGTGGATCGTGTCCATGGATCGCACGGAAGACGATCGCACAATCCTCAGCGCTCCTGGCGATTGGACCGATCTTGTCCATGCTCCATGACAGCGCCATTGCCCCCGTCCGGCTGACGCGGCCGAATGTCGGACGCAAACCGGTCGTGCCGCACCGGTCCGACGGGGATACGATCGAGCCCCATGTTTCAGACCCGATCGCGAAGGGAACGAGACCTGCGGCCGTCGCCGACGCCGAACCCGCCGATGAGCCGCTCGATCCCTGCGTCGAGTCCCAAGGATTGCGCGTCATCCCTCCGAACCAGACATCTCCCCACGCCAGTTCTCCCAGCGTAAGTTTTGCCACGAGCACGGCGCCAGCAGCCTCGAGTTTCTTTATCACCGTGGCGTCGTCCGCAAACCGCTGCTCCCGGTAGGGCACCGATCCCCACGTCGTCGGATAGTCCTTCTGGGCCAGCAGGTCCTTGGCGCCGTACGGAATGCCGTGGAGCGGACCCCGGTCGATCCCCCGCGCAAGCTCAGCATCCGCCCGGGCTGCCTGTGCAAGCGCCAGCGAATCTGTCAGCGTCACCACGCATTGAAGCAACGGGCCGATGCGCCGGAGACGTGTCAAGTACATGCGTGTCAGTTCCGTCGATGAAACGGTACGCGCATGGATCAGAGCGGAAAGCTCCGCGACCGATGAGAAGGCAAGATCTTCGAGGTTCGCAGGTCGCTTCGGCGCTTTCACCGGAGCGGGACGGAACTGTGACGGTCCCGAAGGGAGGACAAATCCCGGAGGAAGCGGATCGAACACCAGGGCGGGCGCGACCGAATTCGGCAACGGAAATTCTCGCAGCCGCTCGTACGAGCGCACGTATTCGCGAAGATCGTCTGTCATCGAGTCACGCTCGGCCTGCGTGAACTCCAATCCGGCGAGGCGTTCGGCCCCGCGAGTGTCGATATCGGGCGCACGACCGCCGACGAATAGCCCGATGAAGTACGCGAGGATACAAAGAACCGCAGGGATCAGGAAGCGGGTTGCGAACGATTTCATGGGATGGACCCGGATCAAACGCGTTGGCGGAACAGATCGAATCTGACGACCACAACGGTGCCGAGCGGGGTCTCGATCGTCTTTGAGGACGCCGGCTGCAGGATGCCGTTGCCATCAAACACAACGCGGGTCGTTGAAGGAGACCCCCCGTCCACCGACACAAACCCCTCGGCGGCTGTCGGGATGTTGCCGCCCACGATCATCGGCATGCGCTCATCCGCACGGGCCGACCGAATGAGGGAAACGCACTTCGCCTGATCGGCTGCGGTGGCCTTCGAAGGCAGTTGTGCCGAAACGATCAACAGGTCCCGAACGCCGCCGTCGATCACCGCATGGAGACTCCCGTCGTTGATCGCCGACCGAACGCCACGAAAAGGCTCGACGGAATTCGACCGGATCGGATAGGTCGACAGGACCGCATTGCCGACCTGCCGGCCGGAATGATCGGCCGTCTCGCCGAACACCTGGCGCCAGTCGGAAAGCTTCGCCAGCTCCGTGATAACGTCTACCCGCGTCGCCACGCCGGGATAGCGGGACAGATTCTGTATGGCGAGCACCTCGACCTGCTCCGCCTTGAGCTGCTTCCACAACTGCTGAATGTCCGCGCGCTCGATCCGCTTGTTGAGGCTGGAAAGGTTGAGCGACGCGACCGTCAGGCTGAGTTCCGGTCTGGGGGGTGCGGCTTCCGGCTGGGCCGTTTTGGGCGTGGATGTACAACCCGCCAGCAATGCCGCGAGGCCGGCGATGGCCACGATCGCTACGGTCCGAACGCGTCGGATCATGCCCGCCTCCCGGCCAGATGCGCACGCATCGGTCCGAAGACGAACTCCTCCCACCCCTTTTTGTGGCTCGCCGATTCCCTCGCGTTCGGTAATCCCGTGTGCTGCAGACGTACGACAGTCCGCTTCGACGTTCCGGTGAAGACCATCTTGACGATCGAGGCCCTGGTGTCCTTGGGCCATTCGCTCACCGACCAGGTGACCGAGAGACGCTTCCCTTCCTCGAACGCCAGAACACGCCCCGTCACCCAGCCATCAAACCACGAAAATGCACCGCCGATGCGCTTCGGGGCACGTCCGGCCTGGCCGGACCAGGCCCGAAATTGACGGGCATCCGTCAGGGCTCGGAATACGGAGGCGGGCGATGCATCAATCACTACCCGGACAGTGTACTGGGGCATCGATGGTTCCTTCGTCGAAAGTCATTCAATCTAACATGCCCAGAACGGAGAGGCAACGGAATGCGCTCCCGGCCGCGCGACTATTCCCATCGTCCCGGAATGGCTGTGCCGCATGACGAACACATGCCCCCGCGGATCTTCATGCTGCGGACCGCAAACCCCGACCGCTGAACCAGTGTGGTCTGACATGACGGGCATCGGGTATCTTCCCACACCCCAACGCGGCCGGGAATGTTGCCCGCATAGACATACCGAAGACCAGCTCGAACGCCCGCCTCTGCCGCCCGGACGAGCGACGCCGGCCGGGTCGAACCGGCATCGGTGATCTGGTAGTCATCATGGTACGCCGTGACGTGCCACGGGATGTCCACGGAGACCGACGCGAGGAACTCGGCGATCGCGGTCACTTCGGCTTCTGAGTCGTTGGCACCGGGGACGAGCAGCGTCACGACTTCCATCCAGAGGCCACGTCGATGGACGTCGCGGATGGTCTCGAGCACCACCGACAGCGTTCCGCCTAAACGAGAGTACTCTTTCTGCGTGAAGCCCTTGAGGTCGATCTTGTACAAGTCGAGGTGCGGATGGAGAGCGTCGAGCACCTCGGGAGTGGCGTTTCCGTTCGACACGTACGACGTGGCCAGACCATGACGACGCGCCTCCCGGAAGATCTCCACAGCCCATTCCGTCGTGATGAGCGGTTCATTGTAGGTGCTGGTCACCACACGCGCGCCAACGCGTATCGCCGCTTTCACGATCTCGCTCGGTTCGATCTCGTTCAGATCGGTCCCCGCAGACGGATCGCGGAGCGTCTGCGAGGTGAACCAATTCTGACAGTACGGACAATGATAGTCGCACCCGAGCATGCCGAACGAGAGTGCGATCGACCCGGGATAGGCGTGGAAGAACGGTTTCTTCTCGATCGGATCGGCCTGAAGCCCTGCAACGTACCCCCAGGGAACACGGAGGTTCGTGCCATCGTGGTAGCGGACCTTGCAGATGCCCTCTTTCCCCGGGGCGATCTTGCATCGGTGGCCGCAAGCGACGCATCGCAGCCATCCGTTGTCCATTGGATGGACGAGCGTTCCGACCGCCGTGTAGCGGGCGAGTGCGGAGCCAAGCGGTGATGTCGAGCCAATGCTCTTCATCTCTGCACCCTTTCAAGAGGCCGCACTGCAGGGTCCGGCGGCCCTGGGTCTACTTCTGTTTCTTCTTCACCACCTGGATAAGTCCACGCAGGACGCGGAGGTTCTCGATATCCTCATGAAGGTCCTCGCTTTTTGGCGTCTCGAGGACCTTTGGCGTTTGGACAAAGCGCGGGTCGTTCATGAGACTGCGGAACGGCTCAAGCCCCATCAGTCCCTTGCCGATGTGATCGTGACGGTCGACGCGGGAGCCGAGCGGTTTTTTCGAGTCGTTGACGTGGAATGCCGCGAGCCGGTCCAACCCGATGATCTCATCGAACGCCTGGATCGTGTCGTGATACCCTTGTTCGGTCGAGATATCGTATCCGGCCGCGAAGACATGGCACGTATCGAGGCAGACCGCCATCCGCTCGGATGCCTCGACCCGATCGATGATCGCCCGGAGCTCTTCGAACCGGTGTCCGATGGATGTCCCCTGCCCGGCCGTCGTTTCCAGCACGGTCTTGGTGCGGCACTGGCGCGTCTGCTCGTGAACTCGATTGAGCGATTCGGCGATGCGATCGATGCCGGCCTCTGTGCCCGCTCCCATATGCGCGCCTGGGTGCAGATTCAGAAGGGGGATGTCGAGCCGATCGCAGCGTTCCAACTCGTCCTGCAATGCGGCGCGCGACTTCCGGAGCGTGTCGGGGTCGATGGCTGCGAGATTGATCAAGTACGAGGTATGGACGACCACGGGACCGAGATTTGCATCCGACACCGCGGCTTTGTAGGTTGCCACGTCCTCGTCCGTCAGCGGTTTGCCGACCCACTGGTTGTTGTTCTTGACGAACAATTGAAGCGCGGTACAGCCGGCGCGAAGTGCCCGCTCGACGGCGGTATGCAGACCTCCCGCGATCGACATGTGCGCCCCGAGGCGGGTCGCCGTGACTCGTTCCGACGGTGCCATTGCCCGCAATGTACTCAATCATGAGCAGACGAACATCCAGCACCCTCACGTGGACCGGCCGGCCCCCCCGAATCGTGGCAGGCGTACTTTCCGGGACCTCCGCTGACGGCGTCTCGGCCTGCCTGGTCGACATCAGCGAGCGCGGCGGTCGAACAAGGATCAAAGAGATCGCGTCGACCCACCGACCCTATCCGGCCGGACTCCGGGCGTTCATCCTCCATCATTCGCTTCCCGGCTCCGGTTCGGTCGACGTGGTCTGCCGGCTCAATGCGGCCCTGGGGATCTGCTTCGCCGACGCAATTCGTGCATTGGCTCGGAAGGCGGGAGTACCGCTCTCCTCCATCGACCTGATCGGCTCGCACGGCCAGACGATCCATCACCTGCCGGATGCAGGACCGCTCTTTGGCCTCCCGTCACGGAGCACACTTCAGATCGGCGATCCGTCGCTCATCGCTCAACGGACGGGCATCGTCACGGTGGGAGATTTTCGGACCGCAGATATGGCCGTGGGCGGCCAGGGGGCCCCTCTTGTACCCTATCTCGACGCCCTTGTCTTCCGTCATCATCGGCTGAACCGCATCCTCCTGAACCTTGGGGGCATCGCGAACATCACACTTCTGCCGAGCACGAGGAACCGGCATCCGGTGACGGCATTTGATACCGGTCCTGCCAATATGGTCATCGACGCGCTCGCCGAGCATCTGTTTCGCGAGGCGTTCGATCGCGACGGCCGCCGCGCCCGACGAGGAAAGCCGATCCCCTCGTTGCTGCGGTGGACACAACGCCACCCGTATTTTCTGCGCCGTCCGCCGAAGTCGACAGGCCGCGAGGTGTTCGGCGCTTCCTTCGTCGAGGCATTTCTCAAACAGGGCCGCGGCAGTACTCCCCGCGATCTTCTTTCCACGGCCACGGAAGTGACCGCCTGGTCGATTGCCGATCAGATCAAGCGGTTCGTACGGATGACAATCGACGAGATCCTGGTGAGCGGTGGCGGAGCACACAACGCATTCCTCATGGAACGGATCGGTCACCATGCGTCTCCGGCCAGAGTTCGTACGGTGGCCGACATCGGCTTTTCGATCGACAGCAAAGAGGCGATGCTCTTTGCTGTGCTTGCACGCGCGACGGTTCTGGGACGTCCGGCGAATCTGCCCGCCGCGACCGGGGCTTCGCGACCTGTCATTCTGGGCAAGATATGCCTACCTTAGGCCCATTCCCTTCCTTCATCTCCTGTGCGTAGAGAGAAACTGGTCATTCTTTTGACGGTGTTCGTCACCGTCATGGGATTTAGTATCGTCATCCCGGTCTTGCCGTTCTATGTGACGGAATTCGGGGCAAGCCCGACGACGATCACGTTCATGTTCGCGTCATTCTCGCTGGTCTCGTTCGTCAGCTCGCCCTTTCTCGGCGATCTGTCAGACCGGATCGGCCGGAGGCCCGTTCTGATCGGCGCTATCATCACGACGGGCGTTGGGTGGGTGGTCTTTGCCGGGGCAAGCTCCGTTCCTCTGCTGTTCCTTGGCCGCATGATCGATGGTGCCGGAGCGGGAAGCCTCTCGATCACGCAGAGTTATCTGGTCGACCTGTCGAAGGACGAAAAGGAGCGCGCGGCGAATCTCGGCCTCATCGGAGCAGCATTCGGCGTTGGGTTCATGCTCGGTCCGATGCTCGGAGGGGTCCTCAGCACCGTCTCACATTCCTTCCCCTTCTGGGTGGCCGCCGGCCTCGCCGCGATCAACGGCATCTTTGCCTACTTCTTTCTTCCCGAGTCGTTGAAGCATTTCCGCACAGACGGGCGCGTGAACGTGAACCCGGCCCGTCCATTGCTCCGCGCCATCCGCGACACAAACCTGCGACCACTCTACATCTCCTGGGTGATGTTCTCGCTTGCGTTCGTCACATCGCAGTCGGTGTTCGCGCTCTACGTGAATCACACGTTCAACCTTGACTCATTCGCGACCGGAATGTCGTTCACGGTCATGGGCCTGATCGTCGCACTGAATCAAGCGGTGCTCCTCAAGCACTTTTGGATGCGGCGATTCACCGAGCGGCGACTGGAAATGATGATGTTGTGGTTCTTGTTCTTTGCGATGATCACCTTCACCATTCCTGCGTGGTGGGCCTTCGCTCTCGCAGCAGTGCTCATCTCGACGGGCCAATCGGTCCTGCGCGTCGTTCTGACGAGCCAGGTGGCCGGGGCCGCCGACCCGACGACCAAAGGGCAGACACTGGGGATCCTGGCCTCGCTCATGTCCGCCAGCATGGCCGTAGGACCGATGATCTCCGGACCGCTGTTCGAGGTCCACGAGACGCTTCCCTACTTCGCGGCGGCTGGATATATCGCCGTTGCGCTCGTTGCGGCACGCTGGTTTGCCAGCACCCATCCTTCCCTGCGGCCTGCACAGCCGGCCGAGACGGCGCCACTGATCGAATAAGTGCCGTCGTTCCGTCTGTACATGCCACGGCCCCGTCGGAGATCCTCCGCGGGGCCGTTGGCGTTGATGGCTGATCGATGACGTGCGTCTAGTTGCCTTCGATCTTCTTCTCGAGGTCGGCGGCTTCCTTCCGGAATTGATCGTCGTCCTCGTCCTCCTTGGACAGCGTCGGAATGACCTTCAGCTGCTCACGAGCTTTGGCGTATTCTTCCAATTCCACGTACGTGCGCGCAGCGTCAAGGCGATACATGATGAATCCCGGACGAAGTGCGATGGCCTGCTCGTAGTGCTTCGCTGCCTCTTCGTAGCTCGCCCAGCTGAGGCCCAAGGGCCATCGGACCATGCGCGGCCGTTCGGCTACCTTGGCGTGCGTGCGGGCCAGAATGTAGTGGGCGGTGGCACTCTTGGGATCGATCGAGATCGCCTTTTCAATGTCCGCTTTGACCTGCTTGACGAGGTCCAGCGATTCCCAGATGCCGCGGAAGAGCGCGACCCGTCCATTCGCGATCGCCCGTCGTGTATACCCCATCGCACCATTCGGGTCGGCCGCAATGGCCTTATTGGCGAAGTCGAGCGACTTTTCGTAGTGCTTCAACTGCGCCGCCTTTTCAGCATCGGTGCTCGCCGGAAGATGCTCGCCGATGTCGATGTAGGTTCGGCTCAGCAGGACGAGAAGCTCGGGATTGTTCGGCGCAAGGGCATGGGCCTCTTCGAACTTCGCCAGTGCCGCGGCATTGTCGAATTTCTGGGTCGCGAGAGCGTCTCCTTCGGCGATCAGGTCTGCGACCTTGTCCGCCTGGGTCGCCGGCTTGGGTTGGGCAGTGAGGGAGACGATTCCGAGCAGGAACACGAGAGCGACGGCGAGCGAACGCAGCGCGTGGGTCATGACGGGATTCCGGTGAGGTGTGAGAGGATGAAGGAAGATGCCAGGAGGCCGGATCGGGCGCACAGCCCGGTGGTCAGGAGTTGAGCGCCTTCAGCCGCTTGATCTCATCGCGAAGCTTTGCCGCTTTTTCATACTCTTCTTTCGCGATCGCTTCAAGCAGGTCCTTCTCGAGTTGTTCGAGCCGTGAGGCTGAAGGGGGCGTGGGACCCGCGGCCGGCGTTTCGGCCGAGGTCTCGGACGACGGTTCTGCCGTTGCTTCCGACTCGGGTTCTTCGTTCTCCGGAACGAATGACGCCTCGTCCATCACCCGATCGGACACGAAGATGGGCACGCCGTACCGGACGGCCAGGGCGATCGCGTCGCTCGGACGGGAATCGATCTCCTTCGTGTCGACCGTCAGCCGGGCAAAGAACGTCCCTTCACGCAGCTCGTTGATCGTCACGTCATTCAGCGACCCGCCGAGCGTATCGATGATCGTCTTCATGAGGTCGTGCGTGAGCGGACGCGGCGGACGGATGCCCTCCATCTCGAGGGCAATGGACTGGGCTTCGAAC
>CAYYOV010000042.1:0-21114 GCA_964473365.1 uncultured Ignavibacteriaceae bacterium | reverse complement strand
CGCGTACACCACGGACTTCCGCGTCGCTGCGCGCGTCAAATTCACATTGAACACCGCGACGGTACCGGACACGTTGAAGTCGACGTCGACGGTCCAGGTTCGCGGGTCGAAGTATCCGTTGACGTGGGGTGGTGATTCGCCGAAGATGACGAACGCCGGAGGCGATTACTGGAACATCACGCACACCTTCCAGGTGGGCGACACGGTGTATTACAAGTATTTTGTGGAGTGGGGCGGAGAAGGCTGGGAGGGTGGTTCGGACAAGCAGCTGGCGGTGACGGGCGACACGACGCTTGCGCTGGCGTTCTTCAACCGGACGGGCCCGCCGTATACGCCGACGGATACGCTGGATGTGTGGTTCCGGGTGAACATGCGTGCGCGTGAGGACTTCATCCCGGGCACAGACCAGGTGCAGGTGCGTGGTTCGTTCAACGGCTGGAGCGCGAGCACGCCGTTGGCGCGTGAAGGCTCGACGCACTTCTATTCGGGTTGGGCGAAGACGGCGAAGACGGCCGGTCCGGACACGATCTACTACAAGTTCACGTTCACGAAGGGAGTGGATGTGACCTGGGAGTCGATCAGCGACCGGATGCAGGTGATCAACAACGACACGACGCTGTACTGGGCGTGGTTCAACAACTCGCCGTTCGTGCCGTTGCCGAACACGGACACGATGATCGTGACGTTCCGGACGAACCTGTCGCAGGCGATCTCGCAGCGCGGGTTCACGGCGGATGACACGCTGATCGTGGAGACGGGCTACAGCTCGACGGCGAAGGAAGTGCGCCGGAAGATGCTCACCCGGCAGGGCCTGACGTTCGTGTGGCAGGGGACGGACACGCTGGTGTCGCTGTATAACCGTCCGGTGCAGTACAAGTACTACCGGGTGAAGCCGGGCAAGCCGGACCAGGAAGACCTGTTCTACGACTTCGCGTGGACGGGCGATCCGGGTGATGCGGCGGCCCAGAAGCGGAAGTTCACGACGGCGGTGAAGACGGTGCAGGTGGATGACATCGCCACGGGCGTGCTCGATCCGCGCCGGGTGCCGTTCTTCCCGAACAAGACGGTGATCACGCGCGACTCGGTGGAAGTGACGTACACGGTCGATCTGCGTCCGGCCATCTACAAGCTGAAAGCGGGCGGCAAGCTGATCGCGACGAACATCTCCGCGCACGTGATGTCGAACCCGGACAGCGTGTTGATCTGGGGCGTGTGGATGAACGGACCGGCGGTGGGTGGCTGGGACGTGCGTGGCGCCTGGGGCGCAGCGCGTCGGGGCGACTCGCTGTCGAAGATGTATGACAACGGGACGCACGGTGATGCGGTGGCCGGCGACTCGATCTTCTCGCTGAAGTGGATGTATCGGAAGTCGGAGAACGCGACGGTCGGACAGGAGTTCAAGTTCGGCGTGGGCGCGTTCGACAACGAGGCCGGCTTCGGCAACAACCACTACGAGAACATCGACGACTCGCAGACGAAGGACACGATCGCCTCGCAGCTCGGGAGCATCAACCCGACGCTGTATCCGCAGTGGGACTTCGACCTGCAACGGCCGAAGACCTCCACCTCGGTCGAGGGCGAAGAGGTGCCGATGAGCTACGAGCTGCGTCAGAACTATCCGAACCCCTTCAACCCGGCGACGACGATCCAGTTCGACCTGCCGGTGCAGAGTGATGTGACCTTGAAGGTGTTCAACGCACTCGGCCAGGAAGTGGCCACCGTGGTGACGGGTGTGCAGTCGGCGGGCACGCATCGCGTGACCTTCGACGCCTCCAACCTCGCCACCGGTATCTACTTCTACCAGATCAAGGCCGGCGAGTTCACCAGCCTCAAAAAGATGGTCCTCATTAAGTAACTGGACTATCAGACGTCACGCAAAGGTCGCCCCGGTGAAGGGGGCGACCTTTGTGTTTCTATAGTGATCAGTCCGCATGGAAGAGGATGGAAGCGCACATGGAAGGGCTTCCGTCTATTGTTTTGACAGGAAGGATGAAGTATATTAAATCATGAATAAACAAAGGTCTGCTATGGCAGATCGTTCAAGTCCCGGTGCGGAAGTATTCGCACCGTTCTTCTTCACAAGGAGGTTCAACATGCAGCGATTGTTTACGATGGCACTTCTGGCGCTCGTGCTCGTGGCGGTGCCCATGAGTGCACAGATCCAGAATCCTTTTGATGAACCGTTCAACTACGCCCTCGGGCAGTTGACGGCAGTCAATGCCGGCGCCAATGTGAGCGGTGGCCGATGGGCCAATCATAGCGGAAGCGGTAACCCGATCCAGGTCATCAGCACAAATTTGACATATCCGAATTTCGGATTGTCGGGCCTCGGCAAGGGGGTGCAATTAGCAAACCCGACGAGTTCGGGTGAGGATGCGAACATCGCATTCGACTCGGTGTCGACGGATGAGATCATCGCTGTGTTTCTGTTGCAGATCGATAACAGCACGGGACTTGCCGCGAACACGGGATCGGGGGATTACTTCGCAGCGCTTTCGCCGTATGGTGCTGTGTCGAACTACACGACACGGTTAGCCATCCGGCTGACGGCTGATAACACAGGTTTCCAACTCGGAATTCGAGGCAGCAGCAGCAGCACGGCTGTGTTTGATACGACGAAGCGTGATTTTGCCACGACGTATCTCGTCGGAATGTCGTACAGGTTTGAGGCGACGGCGGTGGATACGGCCTATCTGTTCGTGAACCCGACGTTGATGCGTAACATGGACCGCCCGACGCCGGTTGCGGTCTCAGCCGTAGCGGCTGGTCAGGATGCTCCGAATATCGCCCGCTTCTCGCTGCGTCAGGGGACGAACACCCCGAACGCCAAGATCGCGGGCCTGCGGATCGACACCCGCGGGCGCTTCGGCCCAACAGGCAAGGTCAAATTCACATTGAACACCGCGACGGTACCGGACACGTTGAAGTCGACGTCGACGGTCCAGGTTCGCGGGTCGAAGTATCCGTTGACGTGGGGTGGTGATTCGCCGAAGATGACGAACGCCGGAGGCGATTACTGGAACATCACGCACACCTTCCAGGTGGGCGACACGGTGTATTACAAGTATTTTGTGGAGTGGGGCGGAGAAGGCTGGGAGGGTGGTTCGGACAAGCAGCTGGCGGTGACGGGCGACACGACGCTTGCGCTGGCGTTCTTCAACCGGACGGGCCCGCCGTATACGCCGACGGATACGCTGGATGTGTGGTTCCGGGTGAACATGCGTGCGCGTGAGGACTTCATCCCGGGCACAGACCAGGTGCAGGTGCGTGGTTCGTTCAACGGCTGGAGCGCGAGCACGCCGTTGGCGCGTGAAGGCTCGACGCACTTCTATTCGGGTTGGGCGAAGACGGCGAAGACGGCCGGTCCGGACACGATCTACTACAAGTTCACGTTCACGAAGGGAGTGGATGTGACCTGGGAGTCGATCAGCGACCGGATGCAGGTGATCAACAACGACACGACGCTGTACTGGGCGTGGTTCAACAACTCGCCGTTCGTGCCGTTGCCGAACACGGACACGATGATCGTGACGTTCCGGACGAACCTGTCGCAGGCGATCTCGCAGCGCGGGTTCACGGCGGATGACACGCTGATCGTGGAGACGGGCTACAGCTCGACGGCGAAGGAAGTGCGCCGGAAGATGCTCACCCGGCAGGGCCTGACGTTCGTGTGGCAGGGGACGGACACGCTGGTGTCGCTGTATAACCGTCCGGTGCAGTACAAGTACTACCGGGTGAAGCCGGGCAAGCCGGACCAGGAAGACCTGTTCTACGACTTCGCGTGGACGGGCGATCCGGGTGATGCGGCGGCCCAGAAGCGGAAGTTCACGACGGCGGTGAAGACGGTGCAGGTGGATGACATCGCCACGGGCGTGCTCGATCCGCGCCGGGTGCCGTTCTTCCCGAACAAGACGGTGATCACGCGCGACTCGGTGGAAGTGACGTACACGGTCGATCTGCGTCCGGCCATCTACAAGCTGAAAGCGGGCGGCAAGCTGATCGCGACGAACATCTCCGCGCACGTGATGTCGAACCCGGACAGCGTGTTGATCTGGGGCGTGTGGATGAACGGACCGGCGGTGGGTGGCTGGGACGTGCGTGGCGCCTGGGGCGCAGCGCGTCGGGGCGACTCGCTGTCGAAGATGTATGACAACGGGACGCACGGTGATGCGGTGGCCGGCGACTCGATCTTCTCGCTGAAGTGGATGTATCGGAAGTCGGAGAACGCGACGGTCGGACAGGAGTTCAAGTTCGGCGTGGGCGCGTTCGACAACGAGGCCGGCTTCGGCAACAACCACTACGAGAACATCGACGACTCGCAGACGAAGGACACGATCGCCTCGCAGCTCGGGAGCATCAACCCGACGCTGTATCCGCAGTGGGACTTCGACCTGCAACGGCCGAAGACCTCCACCTCGGTCGAGGGCGAAGAGGTGCCGATGAGCTACGAGCTGCGTCAGAACTATCCGAACCCCTTCAACCCGGCGACGACGATCCAGTTCGACCTGCCGGTGCAGAGTGATGTGACCTTGAAGGTGTTCAACGCACTCGGCCAGGAAGTGGCCACCGTGGTGACGGGTGTGCAGTCGGCGGGCACGCATCGCGTGACCTTCGACGCCTCCAACCTCGCCACCGGTATCTACTTCTACCAGATCAAGGCCGGCGAGTTCACCAGCCTCAAAAAGATGGTCCTCATTAAGTAACATCGATGTGATGAATTCTCAGACAGGGCGGGGCGAAAGCCCCGCCTTGTCTGTTTCAACCCTCACGGTCGAATATGCTGACCTATCTCAGCCGCCGGATGTGGCTTCTTGCGATGTACCTGAGCGCGTCGCTGTCCGCGCAGCAGGCGAGCACCGGCGATCAGGCTATCCTGGCCCGTATCGGCACACTGACGGTCACGGAACAGGAGTTTCTGGAACGCTTTGAGTTGCTCCCGGGAATCCAGCGACAGGGGAGCGGCGCGCTCCAGGCGGCAAAGGCCGAGTTCCTGGCGTCCTTGGTTGCAGAAAAGCTTCTTGCCTCAAATGCGCAACGCTATGGCGTCGACCGGACGGAATCGATGGTTCAGTCCACGGACCTTGTGCGCCGGTTCCTGGCCCGCGATGAGCTCTATCGGGATGAGATCCAGCGAAAGGTGACGGTTTCTGCGTCGGAGATCTCCAAGGCGGTGCGAACGGCCCGCACCATGCGGCTGATCGCATACGTTCATGCGGAAGAACGAAGATACCTCGACAGCATCTATGCACGAACGCGATCGGCGTCGGGTCTCGCGCCACGCGCAGCTGACCTCGGCCTGCTCTGCGATACGATCACGGTTCGATGGGGAGAGGCCGAATCAAGCCTCGAAGAGGTCGCATTCAGTACTCCGATCGGGTCGGTCTCAAAGCCGGTCGGATCGAGCGTTGGATGGTTCGTGATAGGGAGCCTGCACGAGCTTCCGGACGCTGAACGCCTGGCGCTTGACCTTCCGACATTACGGTCGGCAGTGGAATCTCGTCTGCGTCTGCGGAAGGAGGAACGCCGACTCGGGGAGTTCCTTCGCACCTCGCTTCGCGGGACGGACGGACACGGCAGGCGACCGTCCATCCAAAGACTGGCCGATGCGCTGCGCCAGGCCCTCGCCACAGAAGAAGAGGGCAAGACAACGTCTCTCACAGAGGGCTCCTACGCAGTCGCGGTCTCGGCTCTCGAAAGGCACCTGGACGACACACTCGCCGTCATGGGGGAACGTTGGATGAGTCTCCGCGACGGATTGACCCGCTTCTATACTTCTGCAGCCACGTGGCATAGTCTTCACGCTCCTGCGTTGGAGCGCTCGTTGAGCGCAACGATCAGGCAATGGGTCTGGCAGGACCTTCTCGAAACGATGGCACTCGAACGCGGTCTCGATGGAAGACCCCAGATCGTCCGACAGGTGGCGATGTGGCGCGATCACTATCTCTCAGAGGAGATGGTGCGACGCGTGTCATCGCAGACGAAGGCGACCGATCTGGACGTCTATCGAACGATGGCGCTCTCCGACCCATCCATACCGCTTCCGCGCCTGTCGGTACGGGTCGCGAGTGCCGCCACCGTTGCTGAGGTAGCCGTTTTTGTCGACGCGTTGTCCGGCCTTCCGAAGGACGCCGTGCCTGTGGCCGCTCCCGGTATCACGCTCCGCGAATTCCAAAGTGAATCGGTCGACCGGTTGGGCATCGTCGCGGCTGCTGCCTGGCCGCTGAAGGTCGGTGCATGGTCGCGCGTGACCGTCGTCGACTCCCTGGCGATCGCGGTCCAACTCCTCGAACGGTTCGTTCCGGAACTTCCGCCTGGCGTCTATGATTCGGTGGCGAGCGTGGCCACGTCTCAGAAACTTCGACGCTCACTTGCGGACCTCGTCGCCCGGTTGGCACGGTCGGAACGGGTCGAGATGTATGAGGACAGGCTCCAGCATCTGAACGTCTCTTCAACACCGATGATGACCTACCGTCTTCTCGGGTTTGGCGGACGGATGTTTGCAGTCCCATTTGTCAGGCCGCAAACAGATTGGATGGACCGTGTTCCGCCCCAGGGGACGACGATCCCATGACCGCCCGTCCGACTCACGTTGATCTTGATGCGCTCCCCGAGCTCCGGCGTCGTGTGTATGCCGGCATTATACTCGTTATACCAATACTGGTCCTGATTGCAGGCGAAGTCCTCGCACGCATCTTCTACCATCCCTCGTCGATCGACCTGTTCAAAGAACAAACGCTCAACGGTGTCGTGTATCGGGCAATCGATCCAGGGGTGACTTCACGATACTTTCCGACCCTTGCTGTTCAGCCTGGTACGGCCACAGACCTCTTCCGGGCCACGAAGGCCCCTGGGACCATCCGCATCTTCACGCTTGGAGCGTCGACGACGCTAGGATATCCGTACATGATGAACGGATCCTTTCCGGCGATCCTTCGGGACCGGCTTCGGGAGCGGTTCCCGGGTCGCACGATCGAAGTGGTCAATCTTGGAGTCACCGCCGTCACTTCACACACGGTCCTAGATTTTGGCCGATGGTGCCTTGACCAGGAGCCGGATCTGCTTGTCGTCTATGCGGGCCACAACGAATACTACGGAGCCCTCGGCGTCGGTTCTTCCCAGTTTGTCGGTTCGTCCCGGTGGATGGTCCGCACATACCTCGCACTCCATCATTCCCGGCTCTTCCTGGCGCTCAAGGCCGCCGTCACCGGAATAGCGTCTAGCGTCGGGACTGCCGCAGAGAACCGGACGGGCACGCTGATGGAAGTCATGGCACGCAAGACCACGATCCCGTTCGGCTCGGAGACATACCGACAAGGTCTGGACACGTATCGGGCGAATATCGAGGCCTTACTGAACGAAGCTGGCGGACGGGGTGTTCCTGTCGTCCTTTCTACGCTCGTCAGCAATCTGAAAGACCTCCGACCGATGGAGCCTGTGGTGCCAGACGGATGGACCGAGGACGACAGATTATCGCTGGATCGCGACATGGCGAGCGTTGACTCGCTTGTGAGCATGAATCGACTGGATCAGGCCGACGCGATTCTTGAGAAGTGGAGATCGCTGGATTCGTCGAACGCTTCGATCGCGTACGCATACGGTACCATCGCATCGGTACGCGGCGCATCGAACGACGCCCGCCAGTGGTTTGAACGCGCCCGAGATCTTGATGGCCTTCGATTTCGTGCGCCGTCAGAATTGAATCGTATCGTTCGGACACTGGCCGCACGACCGGGCGTGACCCTGGCGGACGCTGAGTCGGTCATGGTCGCACGGGCTCCGCATGGGCTCATCGGAAGGGAGTTCCTCCTCGAGCATGTTCATCCGAATGTGGCTGGATATTCGGTCATCGCTGATGCGGTGGAACCTCCGGTGCTGGCCGTCCTGGCCGTACGCGGGTTCAGCGCCTCGACGACAGGTCCGATCGACGTTCCCATCAACATCACGAACGTGGACTCGATCGTAGCCGCATATCGCATTCGGATCTTGGTGAATAGTTGGCCGTTCACCTCGAAAGGCGTGACCCTGGCCGACCTGTCGGCATCCACTTGGGAAGAAGAACTGGCGTTGGCCTATCTTCGGAAAGAGTTCACCTGGGAGGTTCTGCACGTACGAGCAGCTGAGCGCTACGAGAGACTGGGACTCCTTGCCGAGGCATCCTCTGAATATCGAGCGCTCATGGTTGCCACTCCATACAACGTGTCACCCTTTCTCCGACTGGGGGCCGTCCTTCAGCGAAAGGGAGATCTTTCGGAAGCCCGCTGGGCGTTCGAGCAGTCATTGGCGGTCGAGGCAACTTCGACCGCGTACCTGAAGCTTGGAGAGATCGCCTACGAGGAAGGTCAGCATCTGCAGGCGGTTGAATTCTTGACGGAAGCGATCCGGACCGGCCAGGTCGATGGCGGTCGGATCCCCGAGATCCGCCTGGCGATCGCTGTTGCCACCATGAGGGCGGGGGACGCCGGACGAGCCCTGACTCTGGCGGAGGACCTGGTGGCCCAATATCCCACGTTTCAACGAGGAACGGAATTCCTGCACTACCTCCGGAGCGGAGGCAGTCGCCGATGACGGCCATCCGCAGGATATGGAATCCCGTGTATCGCGGTTGGATGCGCTTCGCGCATGTGTTGGGCATCGTGAATACCACGCTCTTGCTCACGATCGTCTTTGTGGTCGTCGTCATTCCCATCCGCATGGTGTGGCTGATCATCCGGAAGGACCCTCTGCGCATCCGACCTACTCCTACTGCAAGTCAGTGGATCCCGCGTGGGCATGACGAACCCACGCTCGAAGAGCGTCGTCATCCGTTCTGACCATGAGAATCCTCGGGATCTCTGCCTATTATCATGATGCCGCAGCCGCCTTGCTGGTGGACGGCGTTCCGGTAGCCGCCGCGCACGAGGAACGATTCACGCGGAAGAAGCACGATGCAGGATTCCCCGCGAACGCCGTTGCGTATTGCCTCCGAGAAGCCGGGGTTGGCATTGGACAGATCGATCACGTCGTCTTCTATGAAAAGCCGTTCCTGAAGTTCGAACGGCTCCTGACGACGATCGTGGCCATGGCTCCCTGGAACATGCGCCAATACCTCACGGCAATGCCGGTGTGGATGCGCGAGAAGCTCTGGCTCCCTTCGTTGTTGCGCAAAGCACTCGACTACGACGGATCCCTCTTGTTTTCCGGGCATCACCGTTCGCATGCCGCAAGCGCATTCTTTGCGTCAGGCTTTTCGGAAGCATCCATCCTGACCGTCGATGGGGTCGGAGAATGGGAGACCGGAACACGTGGATGGGGGCGCGGCCACGAATTGGTCCTCACGGAGGCGACGCACTTCCCCCATTCGCTGGGTCTCTTGTATTCCGCATTCACGGGATACCTGGGATTCAGGGTGAACAGTGGCGAATACAAGGTCATGGGACTTGCCCCGTATGGCGTGCCTCGGTTTGTTGACCTCATCCGGCGAGAATTGGTGGAATGGAGCGACGACGGCAGCGTTTGGTTGAACATGGACCACTTCGCGTTCGCGTCAGGCCTCAGGATGGTTCGGCCGTCCTTCGAACGGCTATTCGGCGCCCCGACCCGCGAGCCCGAGGGGCCGCTCACACAGCTTCACAAGGACGTGGCTGCATCGATCCAGGCAGTGACCGATCGCATCATGGTCAATGCGGCGCGAGACGTCGTCCGGACGACGGGACTTCCCGACCTGTGTATGGCGGGAGGTGTCGCGTTGAATTGCGTCTCGAACGAAAAGATCCTCCGCGAATCGGGGGTACGTCGCTTGTTCGTTCAGCCTGCAGCAGGCGATGCCGGAGGTGCATTGGGCGCTGCGCTCGATGTGTGGCATACCGTCCTGGGAAACCCTCGGAATTGGCAACAGCACGATGTAGCATGGGGTCCGTCCTTCAATGACGATGAGATCGCCGGGGTGCTTACGGAATATGGCATCGCATCTGAGCGGCTGAGCCAGGAAGAACTCGTTGACCGTACCGTCGCGGCGCTCGATCGTCAGGAGGTCGTCGGGTGGTTCCAGGGACGGATGGAGTGGGGACCGCGTGCACTTGGATCGCGGTCCATTCTCGCCGATCCGCGCAATCCGGAGAACCAGCGGCGAGTCAATCTGAAGATCAAATTCCGCGAGAGTTTTCGACCGTTCGCACCTGCCGTGACCGAAGAAGCGTTCAACGAATGGTTCGAGGGAACGCCAGACCCCTATATGCTCGTGACGTGCCGCGTTCGGACCGGGAAGACTCCGCTGCCTTCGATCACGCATGTCGATGGATCAGCGCGCGCACAATCCGTATCTCAGTCCCGGTCACCGCTGTTCCACCAGTTGATCGAATCGTTCGGCGCGCGCACGGGTGTTCCCGTGGTGATCAACACATCGTTCAACGTCCGCGGGGAACCAATCGTCTGCACGCCGCGCGACGCGCTTCGCTGCTTCTACGCAACGCACATTGATTCTCTGGCATTGGGCAGTTACTTTATTTCGAAATCGTCAGCGCCCGCGCTCGATCCTGGACGCTTTGGCAGCACGAACATTCAACTGGACTGACGCCGGCCACCCATGTCTCGCCTTTTCGTCCTCCGAGAATTCGTCGCCTACTTCCGCCGCAGGAAGACCTGGTGGTTGCTACCACTGGCCGTGATCCTCCTTCTCCTGAGCGCCATCGTGGTCTTTGCTCAGGGTTCGGCCCTTGCGCCCTTCATCTACACCCTCTTCTAGGCCCTGATGCGTTCCTCGTACTCCGATCGTTCCGCGACATCTGCAACACTTCTCCCGATCCTGCTCGCTCTGCTCTGTGTCGTGACACTCGACGCTGCAGGCGCGGTTGACAGCGTGCTCGTGCCCTTTCGGGTGCACGCCGCATCCACGACGGTCCACTATGTTCCCGGTCAGTTCAATGGTTGGACCCCGAACACGGCGGCGTCGCAGATGTCCTATGACGCGGGCCTTGGGGTTTGGTTACGCCAATATGTCTTCAAGGTGCACGACCCTCTCGATACGAGGCGCACCCTCGGGGATTCGGTCTTCCAGTACAAGTTCAACGCCGGCGGGGGATCGGGGGGATGGTTCTCGGACCCGCTGAATCCGGAGCGGAATGCGGCCGACAACAATAACTCCATCCTACGCCTGACTGACCGGTTCTGGTTTCAGTATTACCCGCTTGTCTCCGGCGGTCAGATCACACGGATCACGCTCGGATTGGTTCACGGAATGGCAGATACGGTCACGTCCGTCGTATTCGCAACTGCACCGACGCAATCTCAGACGCTGACGGTCACTGACATTACCGCCGGCTATTCGCCGGTGACCCGGATCGTGGACCACACGCTGGCTTCACCGATCTCCGAGAATGCGTTCGTTCAGGTGACAGCTCATTTCAACTCAGGGGATTCGCTCGTGTTTGCGAAGGGGGGATATCAGGTAACGATCGCTCCGATGCCCGCCGGGTTGAAGCATGGAGTCACGCTCGTGTCCTCAGGTGGGGACTCAGTAGGATTCCGCATCCGATTGGCCACCGGGAATCTGGCCCTCCTGCGTGTCGTTCCTGCCGGTCAATCGGTCTCCGCAGCCGCTCCGATCGTGATGAACAAGCACGTCTCCTCGAATGACTGGTGGACATTTGTACACCTCGCCCCAGGCGTCTACGACTATTCGTTTGAGATCGGTTCGGGCCGTCAGATCCCCGATCCATGGGGACGTCTCTTCGTCGGAAATGCGAGCCGCTTCACGATGGGGCCAGAAGGACTATCCGCTGACGATTACGTTTGGGCAGAACCAAGCTTCCAGCGTCCGCTTCAGAAGGACCTTGTCATCTACGAGCTGAATATTGGCGAGTTCGCTGGCGGAGCAGTGGGGCATCGCGGCACCTTCCAGGACATGATCACCGTCCTACCGTACCTTGATTCACTTGGGGTGAACGCGATCGAGCTGATGCCCGTCACCGACTACGGCACGCTTGGCGCCTCGGGATTCTCGTGGGGATACGATATTTCATCCTTCCGCGCTATCGAGCCCGGCTATGGCACCGCCCGAGACCTCAAGCAACTCATCGACGCGGCACACCAGAGAGGGATGTCGGTCATCCTCGATATCGTCTTGAACCATCTCAACGATCCGTCGCCGCTCTGGCAATTGGCTCCCGACGTAGCCGTCAACCCCTATTTCAAGAACCCGGGGGGCGCATACAATGAGGATGGACTCGTCTTCTTTCGCGATGTCGATCATTGGACGATCGAGACGCAGGAACACGTGTACGATGCGTTGAAGATGTGGATCGACGAGTTCCGGATCGACGGTTTTCGGTACGACTATACGCAGGGGATCGGCTGGAACATCGCCGACACGACCAAGGGGATCCTGGGATGGGCGAATCGGATCGACCGGGAGTACGGCGGCCGTATCTACCAGATCGCTGAGCATCTGCCGGAGAGCCCGGCCCTCGTCTACTACAGCGGCATCAGCGGGGGTTGGCACGACAGCTTCCGAGATCTGATGTTCGACGAAGCCCGCTTCCGTACAACACCACTCTTCTCCATCGAAGATCAGGTGTTGGACCTCGGGGCGTTCCCCTCCAACGACACGCCCTCAAGTCCCGGTCGCTATGGCGATCGATCTGAGCCTATCAATTATACGGTCAGCCACGACGAGCAATCCCTCGTCTACGAGATGACCGTCTGGCAGGGTCGTCCGATGGACGAGGCATTGAAGCGCGACAAGCTGTATGCGGTCACGATGTTCACCTCACTGGGCGTTCCTATGCTCTGGCAGGGCCAGGAGACAGGGGAGTCCAGAGGATGGGGGAATGACAACGAGAAGCTTTCGTACCGTCCGGTCGACTGGACGCGGATCACGACGCCTGTCGGGAAATCGCATTGGGATCACTACCGCGCCCTGATCCGGCAACGCACGTCCAACCCTGCCCTGAAGAGCGGCGTTCTACATCGCCTCTTCCGATATGAGGCTGGCGGGCAAAAGGTCTTAGTCTGGGGATTGGACCACGCGGCGACAGGCTCCGCGGTCATGGTGGTGGCGAATTTCAATCCGACCGAAACTGTGATCACGTCCGTCCCGTGGCTCTCGGCTGGGACCTGGTACGACGTCTTTACGCAGGCCCCGTTCTCCGTTGCAAGCACGAGCATTCCCGAAATGACGATACCGGCATATACGGCGCTGGTATTTTCAAACAAGACGGATGCCGAGCTAGGCATCACGACGAATGTGCACGGATCATCTGACGCAGTGCTCCCCACAGCACACGCGCTCTTAGCCGCGTATCCGAATCCGTTCAATCCCGAGACGAACATTGAATTCACTGTCGGCCATCCTGGCCTAGTGGACGTTGCCGTCTATTCCGTCCTCGGTCAACGTGTGGCGACGCTAGCAAGCGGGTCCTATGATACCGGGAGGTATCGGGCGACCTGGACTCCAGCCGCATCAGGCTCGGTGCCGAGCGGCGTCTATTTCGTGAGAATGCAGGCCGGCGCCTTCTCCGGGACGCGTCGCGTACTGTATCTCCGATGAACACTCGGAGACGAATCACAACTGTCGCCGGCGTCTGCGGTCTCATCCTGACGGTGGAGCCGCTGATTGCCCGAGGCGTTCCATCGGCGAACTGGACGGATCTGAAACACGCTGACACCTTGGCTTCCGTGGTCCAATCGGAGCCAGCAACGCACGAAACGATCCCTATGAGCGACGACTATCCGAAGAGCGGACGAACGCTCTTCCTCAACATCATCTGGCATCAACATCAGCCCTTGTATCTGGATCCCGGCAGCGACCAATTGCAGGGTCCATGGGTGCGTACGCACGCCACGAAGGATTACTACGACATGACGGCGGCGTTGGAGCGTTATCCCAACATCCATTTCACCGTCAACCTTACGTCCTCGCTCCTGCACCAATTGACGGAGTACTATGTCGATCGATTGAAGCCGTTCGTCGACGTCAAGAAGAACACGGTCCAGGCGCGGAAGTACCTGAAGGCGTTGAAAGGGAAGACAGACCCGTGGATCGACATCGCGCTGACGCCCACGGAAGAATTGTCTCCGGATGATCTCCGCTTTCTCTTTACAAACGTCTGGAATGCCTTTGGCGTGAGCGACGTGATCCTTGAGCGCTTTCCGGCCTACCTTGCCCTCCGGAACAAGTTCCGTCAGGTCGGGGTGGATGGAATGACGATTCAGGACCGGCGTGAAGTAAAGTTCTGGTTCTACGCGGCCAACTTTGACCCCGATTTCCTCGAAGGCAAGGTCCGACTCGCCTCTCGACGGGTCGTCGATCTCACGGACCTGATCAGCCGGGACGCAGAGGGCCGATATCATGCTCGCCACGCAATCGAAGAAGACGATTGCCTGCGGATCGTCGCAGAGACGTACAAGATCTGCGCCGCGATCTTGCCCCTGCACAAGAAGCTGATGTACCATCCTTCCACGCATCGGGGTCAGCTCGAGGTACTGACGACCCCATACTACCATCCTATCCTGCCGCTGATCTACGATTCTGACCTCGCTCGGATATGCCAACCGAACGACCCGATGCCGTCGCGGTACCACTATCCGAAGGATGCGGACGCCCAGGTGGCGAAGGCCGTCGCGGCGTACCGCAAGACTTTTGGCCTTGCCCCGTTCGGGATGTGGCCAGGGGAAGGTTCTGTCGCGCAAGATGTCCTATCTGTTATTGCCCGGCGAGGGATAACCTGGATCGCCACTGACGAGAAGATCCTGTATCGATCAAAACCAGGCGGACAGCCGGTCTATTATCCCTATGCCGCCCAGACCGAAGAGGGGAATCCCCCGATGGTCATGGTCTTCCGTGAGACTGAGCTTTCCGACAAGATCGGCTTCGTCTACCAGAACTACCGGGGCGAAGACGCCGCCGATGATTTCGTCAGGTCCGTCCTCAAGTATGCACCCCAGGAAGGGGAGCCCGACCGACTATTGACCGTCATTCTCGACGGGGAGAACGCTTGGGAGTGGTACCGGCACGACAATGACGGCAAAGACTTCCAGAATGCACTTTATCGCAAACTGTCTAAGCTGTATGAACAGCAACAAGTTATAACGACAACGGTCACCGAATACATTAAGGGTAATCCACTTAGAAATATCCCGGCCCACCCGGTTGAACAGCTTCCAAAGATCGAGTGGCTATGGCCGGGATCGTGGATCAATGCCAATTATGACACTTGGATCGGGGAGGACGAGGAAAACCGGGCCTGGGAGTATCTGCTGTTGGCCCGCAAGGACCTCGAAGCATCGGGAGTCAAGCAGCCAGATCCGCTTTCCCCACCACCCAGGGAGGGGGGCAAATCCTGGTACGGATATCGGGCTTGGGAGTCAATGTATGCTGCAGAAGGTTCTGACTGGTTCTGGTGGTACGGGACAGATCAGAATGCTCCCGCCGGGGACCGTCCGTTCGACCTGGGGTTCATCACGCATCTGAAGAATATCTATGCCTTCGCCCGCAAGGCAGGCGGCAAGATGCCACAGCGGACGTTCAAGCCGATCATAGCCGCCGATGCCCCCGCGGAGGAGCGTGCGGCGCAGGGGACCATGGCCCAAAGTACGTCCGATATGGTGAAGGTGGTGTTTCGATGTTCCGTGGGTTCGATGTACGTGCGGACCTTCATCGCCGTCGCGGGCAATCACTCCGCCGTGGGTGATTGGGTCCCAAACACGGTCCTGCTTCGTGATGACGGAACTCAGGGAGACGAAAAGGCCGGCGACGGCGTTTGGACGCGGGAAGTCTTCCTACCGCGCGGGTTCCAGCTCGAGTACAAATACACGAACAGCGGTCCGGCGGGAGAGTGGATCCCGGGGGAGGAATTCCCTTCGAACAATCGGTCTGTCAGGATCGAGCCTGGTCCTACCGGCCCCATGTTCCTTGACGATACGTTCGGCGTACATTAGCCACCGTTCATGTTCCAACCACCCCAACGTGCCCCGATGCGATCTATCCAAGAGCGTTTGACGAATTCGTTCTACGTTCTCATGAGCCTGCCGGCCACGGCCATGGGATTCGCACTGTCGATCCAGATCTCGGCCCTTAGTTGGCTGTTGACGACCCGCTACGGCCTGCACATCGATGAGGTCGGGTTCGTATGGGCGGCCGGACCTCTGGCCGGCATTTTTGGCCAAGTGATCGTCGGAGTGATCAGTGACAAGGTCTGGTTCTGGGGCGGCCGTCGGAGACCGTTCGTCCTCATCGGCGGGACCCTGGCGGCTGCGATGCTCATGGCGCTCCCGAATATCGACGTCATCAACAAGACGCTCGGCCTCGGCAGTCTTCTCGGCGTTGCGATCGCCGTTGCGCTCACGCTCGATCTCGCCATCAACGTGAGCTTCAATCCGACGCGATCGATCATCGCCGATGTCACGCCCGAGGGGAATCCACGGACAAAGGGCTACACCTGGATGCAGACCATCTCAGGATTGTTCGGAGTTCTGGCGTACGTTATCGGCGCAAGTTTTGGGAACGACCTTCTCATCTGGGTGGGCGTCGGAGTGGTTTTCCTGTTCTCCGTCGTACCGATGTTCTTCATCGTCGAGAAGCGGACGATCGAGCCTGAGGTTTCCTCGGATGGAGGAGCGAAGTCTTCGTCCACGGAATGGGGGCAGCTCTTCCGGATCTATGTCGCCCACGGCTTCTCGTGGATCGGCATTCAGACCATGTTCGTCTACATCATCGCCTTCATCCAGCAGCGGTTCTTCGCACCGGGCACGGAGGCCGCCGTGATCGACGCCGGCTCAGGACAGATCATCGCCATCGCGTTCGCCGTCCTGAACACGGTCGGGTTCATATTGCCTGCCCTCGTGCTGGAGCCGATCGTTGAACGGATCGGCCGCGTTCGAACACATCTTTTGTGTGTGGCGACGATGTCCGCCGGATATTTCGGGATCGTTTGGCTTGGGACGACGCCAATGGCGCTCTATGCATTGATGGCCGTAGCCGGGATCGGGTGGGCAGCTGTGGTCAGCTTGCCCTTCGCGATCATGACCGAGAAGATCGACCAGGGCCGGACCGGCTTCTTCATGGGGATCTTCAATCTCTCTGTCGTACTTCCGCAGCTGCTCGTCAGTATGGCGGTTGGAACGATCGTGTTACACGCAGACGACAAGAGTATCATCTTTCTGATCAGCGGCATTTCGCTGGCGATCTCAGCGGCGTTGTGGACGAGTGTGCACGAGCGACGGACCGGCTCCGGATCGAGTGCTGTCGCGACGCCTTCGTCAGCTTCTGGTCATTGAACCGAAATCATAACGACGACCCCGGAACTGTCCACCTCAACGCACCTCTTCATGAACGCTCGTACTCGACGCTACTCCATCCTCATCGGCGTTCTCGCATCGGCAGGTCTGGCCGTCGTCGCCCAGGATATCCGGGAGGTGATCCAGCCTCTCGATCTCGCCGCAGGGCGCCGGGACACGCTCGTGATCAGCGATCTGTTCTACGCACGGAGCTACGATCTGAAGTTCGAGAGGCATCCACAGATCACCGTCGAACATGATCATTCCCGGAATGTCCTGATCGTTCGGCCTTCGCGCGGATTCTCCGGCGTTACGACCCTTCGCTTCACGCTAGGGGACAACGCGTATGATATCCCTGTCGTGGCAAAGCGTCCCGCGCGAACGGTGTCGCACCGGTTCCTTCTGCGCGGAGTGCCGGCCGACGCGCGAGTGACCGTCGCAGGGAGCTTCAATCAATGGAATAAGACTGCGCTACCTATGGCCGACCGGGACGGAAACGGGACCCGTAGCGCCACGGTGAAGCTGCAGCCGGGCATCTACCTCTACAAGTTCGTCGTGAATGGCCGCGAGATCGTTGATCCTTCGAATCCGGAAAAAAGCCCGACAGGATTCGACGACTTCAATTCCGTCCTGCGCGTCGTCGACCCGGATCCTGCGGAATACTTCCTGCATGTCGGAGCCCGCGAGACCGTACCCGGCGGGTTGAAGCTGTCCTTCGTCGCTGAACGAACTTCCGGCGCGCCCGTCGTGCCGGATCACATCGTCGCCCTCATCGACAATCGGAAGATCGACCCCAAGCGCATTCGGATCGATGGCTCGAAGATCCAGGTCCAATTGAGTGATGGTGAACTGCGCGGACGGAAGACGCTACGACTCTTTTCATCCCTCCGTGGCACGTTGTCTAACGTCCAGCAGGCCATTTTCGTAGACGGCGAGCCCGCGGGGAGGGAGGGTGAGCGGGAGGGATGGGAGGATGGGGTCATCTATTCGATCATGATCGATCGCTACCGGAATGGCGACCGATCGATCGACGCACCCGTCGAGCACGACTCGATCTTCGTCCAGGCCAACTATCAGGGCGGAGACCTTCGGGGGATCATCCAGACGCTTGAAGAAGGCTATTTCGATTCACTGGGAGCGAACATCATTTGGATCTCCCCCGTGTACGACAATCCGGACGTGGCGTTCCGGGAATATCCGCCGCCGCACCGATGGTACAGCGGGTATCATGGGTACTGGCCGATCAGCGACACGCTCGTCGAAGAACAGTTTGGCCGTATGGCCGACCTCCGGGAGTTCGTGACCAAAGCGCATGCGCGTGGCATCCGGGTGCTCCTGGATTTCGTGGCTCATCACGTTCACATCGATCATCCCTGGTATCGCGAGCATCCCGACTGGTTCGGGACGCTCGATCTTCCCGACGGTCGGAAGAATCTTCGCCTGTGGGACGAATACCGCTTGACGACCTGGTTCGAGCCGTACATGCCCTCGTTCGACTACACGCGTTCGTCGGAGCCGATCGAGGCCATGACGAACAACGCCGTGTGGTGGCTCGAACAGACCGGAGCCGATGGCTTCCGGCACGACGCCGTGAAACATGTGCCCAATGAATTCTGGAGAGCGTTGACGCAACGCATCAAGGAACGGGTCGAAGGACACCGCGCCGTTCCGGTGTATCAGATCGGCGAAACATTCGGTGACTACGATCTGATCGCCTCGTACGTGCGGAACGGTCAACTCAGCGCTCAATTCAACTTCAACCTGTCATACTTCGCCATTCCGGTCTTTCTTGAGGCCGACCAGTCGTTTGCATCACTCGACTTCCACATGCGGCGCACCTTCGACGCATTTGGACGCTATCATCTGATGGGAAACATCATGGATAGCCACGACAAGGTGCGCTTCATGGCCTACGCCGACGGCAAGATCAAGCACCAGGGCGTCGATACGCGCGAGATGGCATGGAACAACCCGCCGTCCGTCGACCACGCCTCGAGCTATCGCAAAGCGGAACTGTATCAGGCGTATCTTTTCACGATCCCCGGATTGCCTGTTGTCTACTACGGGTCCGAATTCGGGATGACCGGCGCGGATGACCCCGACAATCGGCGCATGATGCGATTTGGGGATGACCTGACAGCTGCCGAGCGGTCTCTGCTTGAACGGACGAGGTCCATCGTCCACCTGCGGAGGGCTCATTCAGCGCTCCGGTACGGCGATTTTCTCACACTGTCTGCTGACCGCAACGCGTACGTTTATCTTCGCTCTGACTTCCGCGAACGGCTGCTGGTCGTGCTCAACAAGGGCGAAGCCACGCACAACGTAAGCGTTGAACTGCCGAGGGCCGTCAAGGCGACCAGATTACGGGACGTTGAGACGGGGGAGACGATTTCCGTCGCCGGTCGACGAGCGGTGGTTCCGGTCAGTCCGATCGGATGGCGGATCCTCGTCGCCGAATAGCCCCACCGCCTGGTGTCAACGGCTCGCGTCCGTTCGTCTGCAATTCATGACCTCCCACGTATCAACACCATGACAACACAACGACCTCGTCTCAGCTTCTGGCAGATATGGAACATGAGCTTCGGATTCCTCGGGATCCAATTCGGCTTCGCGCTACAGAATGCGAACGTCAGCCGGATCTTCGAGACGCTGGGGGCAGATATTGCCAGCATCCCGATCTTGTGGATCGCTGCACCGACGACAGGGCTTCTCGTTCAACCCATTGTTGGATATTTGAGCGATCGAACCTGGGGCCGACTCGGACGGCGTCGCCCCTACTTTCTCGCCGGGGCGGTGCTAGCATCGGGAGCACTCCTGCTGATGCCACACTCACCGGTCCTGTGGGTCGCCGCGGGTATGCTCTGGGTCCTCGACGCCTCGATCAACATATCGATGGAGCCGTTCCGTGCGTTGGTGGCCGACCTGCTTCCCTCAGAACAGCGGACGCTTGGT
Source organism: uncultured Ignavibacteriaceae bacterium (assembly GCA_964473365.1). Lineage (GTDB taxonomy): Bacteria > Bacteroidota > Ignavibacteria > UBA10030 > UBA10030 > 2-02-FULL-55-14. The sequence goes on along the minus strand of CAYYOV010000042.1, from coordinate 912 downwards.
TTTGCCGTTCAGAGCTTCTTTATCGGCGTCGGCGCCGTGGTCGCATCAGCACTCCCGTGGACCTTCACGCATGTGTTCGGCGTCTCCAACACGGCCCCGCCCGGCGAGATCCCGCCCTCCGTGGTCTACTCGTTCGCCGCCGGTGCCTTTGCGTTCATCACCGCGGTGAGTTGGACCGTCTACCGCACGCGCGAGTATCCCCCCGAGGATCTGGCGGCCTTCCATCAAGAACGAGCTGTCCGACGGGGATTCTTCCACGGAGCAAGGGAAGTGTTCGACGACCTTCGGCGGATGCCGGTGACGATGGCACGTCTCGCGGTTGTCCAATTCTTTTCGTGGTTCGCTCTTTTCGCGATGTGGATCTACACGACGGCAGCAGTGACCTCCCATCTCTACGGCACATCTGATCCGACGTCGGCGGCCTACAACGAAGGGGCAGATTGGGTGGGCGTGCTCTTCTCGGCCTACAATGGTTTCGCAGCGATCGTGGCGTTCGCGTTACCGTTGCTGGCCCGCGCGATCTCACGCAGGGGTGTTCATATGTTCTCGCTGTTCGCGGGGGGCCTCGGGCTTGCGTCCATATCCCTCATCAGCGACCCTTCCATGCTCCTCCTTCCGATGCTCGGCGTGGGTCTGGCCTGGGCGAGCATCCTTTCGATGCCGTATGCGATCCTCGCCGGGGCACTGCCATCGGCAAAAATGGGCGTGTACATGGGCATCTTCAACTTCTTCATTGTGATCCCGCAGATCGTCGCAGCCGGTATCTTGGGGTACTTCATGCGATCATTCCTCGGCGGAGACGCGATGAATGCGCTCGTCCTTGGGGGCATTTCCATGATCGTAGCTGGTGTCTTGGTGTTGATCGTGCCCGACGAGGACGATCCCGCTGGCTGGTCTCGGACCAAGGTGCAC
>CAYYOV010000041.1:14797-21313 GCA_964473365.1 uncultured Ignavibacteriaceae bacterium | reverse complement strand
AGCTGACTCGAGAACGGGTCGATCGACCCCGCGAGCTGATGACGGACCAGCTCGACGCCGGCCAGCATCGTATGGAATTGGTCGTAGACGTACTCCGCGTGACCCCGGAACGAAATGTCCTGAAGCGAGAAGTCGGACACGAATCGTTCTTCACCGGTACCGACGTCGTTCCAGCGATGTCGTACATCGAACGCGTACGAGGTGAAGGCGGCGGAAGATGAGAGTAAAAGCGTGGGTGCGACAATGCCGGTCCAATGCGCCGCCGCCGCTCCATTCCGCCAGTGAAGGTCGTTGTCGAGCCGGAGACCGGGCCCTGCTGCGATCCCCTTGTCATTCGCGTCACGGCTGAAGAACCCGCTCACGGAAATCTGCTGGTTCGATGTCGACGTGCGAGAGATCTTGAACATGACCTCGGTGGAGTGGAGGTCCGCCACCGGTTGACCATGCTCCCACCCGCGTGCGAACACGTCCGGATATCCTTGCCGGCCGGAAAGGACGAAGGTGCTCGCAAGCAGCAGGGGTCCTTCGAGCACCACCCCCGAACCGAACGACCCCATCTCGGCGAATCCGCCTACAGCATCCCCATGCCCGGTGCGGAGTGACACGTCAAGGATGCCGCCGACCCGCCCACCATAGTAGGGAGGCACGCCCCCGGCGACCGCCTGGACATCGCGAAGGGCGTCGCCGTTGAAGGCGCTGGTCAAGCCGCCGAAGTGGACGGGGTTGTAGATCCGCGTGCCCTCGAGGAAGTATTGATGCGGGTCGGACGGAGCAGAGCGGATGAAGACACCGCGCGAGATCCCTTCGGCCGTAGCGAAGGCCGACCGGCGTCCTTCGATCGTAACGCGAGGTTGGACCAACTCGCGACTCTCCAGCCGGAGCTCGCTCAGTGGAGGATTGACAAGCCCGATCGTGAGCGGTATGCTGAGCGGACGGTATCCGACGCGGTGCACGCTCAACACATAGTCACCGGGATGGATCGATCGGAGGGAAAAGAATCCTGATGGTCCCGTGGCACACCACCGATACACCGTTGCATCTGTGGGGCCCGTGAGGACGAGGTCTGCTCCCGCCAGGGGCTCTTCTGTCTCACCGTCGACCACCGTACCGGCGTACGTGGCCGTCGTCTCTGTGGCGTCGTCGGTCGAACGGATCACGACCTGGCCATCGATCGTCGCGGCACGCAACGGGCTTCCGCTCAATACCGCGGCAATGGCTTCACGCAGCTCGCATGAGAGGCATTCTGCCGTGACGCGCCGGTTGGCGACGTCTCGTTCGAGGAAGATCAGCGGAACGGCATACCAGCGGGAGAGGGAATCCAGGGCCGCCCGGAGTTCCATGTTCCGAAATCGGACGTCGTGCGGCATCGACCGCGCTTGCGACAGCGCAGGCGTGGCCAACACGGCCGCCATGAACAAGCTACCGAAGAGTGTACGTGCGATCATCGCGGCTCAGGTTCTTTCCCGTAAGCTGGCACAGCGCCTCGAGTGCGTTCTCCGCCGAGGGCGCTGCCAGTATGCCAGTGATCTCCTGCGCTGCATCGCCGGGCGGGATCTGTACGGTAACATCGAAGCGTGCCTCGATCTCGCGACAGGCGTCGGCGAGCGAGGACCGGGTCAGATAGATCGTGTTGTGCCTCCACCCTGGGTACGCTGCCGACGGCACATCGTCGATCCGCGTCAGGGGGCCGTTCGGCCGGCTTCCGGCGCGTTGGCCTTGCGTCAGGATCAATGCTCCAGAGGTCTCGGTACCGGAACGCTCGACCCGAACCGTCCCGCGCAACACGGCAACCTCGAGTTCCCCGTTGCGTGTGCGCACATTGAATTCGGTCCCGAGAACCGAGATCTCGGTGACGCCGTCCGTCACGATGAACGGCGTGTGTTTCTTTTGTACGCGGAAGTAGGCCTCGCCCGAGAGACTCAGTCGCCTCGCCTCGCCGGGACGGAATGGTTGTACCACCAATTCACTGGTGTGGCTGAGCGTCACGTCGGATCCGTCGGTGAGTTCGACATGCGACTGCTCACCTCGTGCCGTCACGTATCGTTCAAGGGCCGCTCCCGACGGGCGGAGCGTCAGGAAGATGCCCACGGCGACAACGGCAACCGCGCCGGCCAATGCGAATCGGACGACGGGCCGTTGCGGTATCGTGTGAGTGGAAGCCTGTTGGATCTCGTTCCGTAGGCGAAGCCAGTGGCGCTGGGTGTCGGGATCGCTCGAGCGCACGGCGTTGAGGTTTTTCCCCAGCGCGGTGTCGATCTCCCGCTCGGATAGCCGGATGGGACGCCGTCGGCCGAAGGCAGAGGTAAATCGTCGGATCAAGCTGATCATCGGAATTCAGAATGAAGTGAATGTGGCCACCCATGCATGAAACGACTCAGCGAGCGTTTTCCCCTATGCCGCCGGACGACTTTATTTTCCGTGAAGGTGTTTACACCCGGACAAGAATCTCCTATTCTTGACGGAGGAGGCGCGACCAGCAGAGCGCAGGTGCATGGCGTCCAGTGACACACAACTCTTGGAGAGGATCCGCGGGTCCGACGAAGAGGCCTTTCGGTCGCTGTTCGAGCGATATCAGCCGGTACTGTTCCGGACCCTCTTGGCCTCCGTTGGCAACCCGGATGAGGTACACGATCTCGTTCAGGAGACGTTCGTACGCGTCTGGAACCACCGTGACTCGCTCCGGCCTGAGCTTCCCTTCCTTGGATACATCCTGAAGATCGCTCGGAACCAGTTGAAGGATGTCGCCAAGCGAAGGGACGTTCGGGAGAGGCATGCGACGGAAGCGATCCGAACCACACCACAGGCCGGCAACGACCCGCACGGAGTCCTCCAGGCACGTCTGCTCGAAGAGGCCCTCGAAGAGATCATTCGCACGTCGCTGCCCGACAAGTGTCGCGAGGTGTTCCTGCTCAGTCGGATCGAGGATTGGTCACACGCCGAGATCGCCGCGAAACTTGGGATCAGCGTCAAGACAGTCGAGAACCAGATCACCAAGGCCCTGCGCATCGTCCGTCATGAGCTGTCGGAACGGGTCGGCCCGCTACCCTAGATCGGTCGGCTCTGTTGAGAGGGAAGGAAGAGTCTTGAGCGCGGAGGCCCAAAAGGTCTCCGATTCTTCTTAGAGGACCCCCAAGTGCTCGTGCTGCTACCAAATGCCTGGGACGAGCCGTTTGGTTCGTTTGACGTGATCGGCGTAGGTGGGATAGGCGCGGTGAAGCAGTTCCTCTTCGACCGTCAGCTTGCCGACGAGGGCTGGGACCAGCAGCACTGCCGCGATGATGCGGGGAATGGTCGGGTCGAGCGCCACGCAGCCTGCAGCGAGGAGCAACACGGACGTGTACATCGGATGTCGCACCCATCGGTACGGTCCCGTCGTGATGTGCGAACCGCCCTCGCGAACGATCGGCGTCAGGTGGATGCGCGTCTGCCGGAACGCCCACACGGACCACGCGGTCAGCGCCACCCCGAGAGCGATCAAGCCCCAGCCGAGTGCAGAGGCGACGAGGATGCGGCCGGCCAGAACGACAATGAGAAGCAGGGCGTACTGCAAAACTGTCCAGCCGAGCGCTCGTCGCATCAGAGGATCCTGGTCGCGGCCGGATCGAATGTTCATGGGCGGATGGGCATGATTGAAAGCACGATAGCGAAGAATCCGCATCTTTGCATCCTTTGCGGGTAATGGCGATGTTGTCGAAGGTTCCTCGATTCCCATGAAGACCTCTCTCGCGATTTCCTTCTGCCTCCTCTGTGGTGTCGCATCCTCTCAACCACTCGTTCTGTGGCTCGACGCACATGCGAACATGGAGCGTCTCGGGACGCCTGAGGGAATCGTTCGGGTGCTCGAGAAGGCGAAGCAGGCGGGAGTCACGGAGGTCGTCATCGACGTGAAGGGGATCGACGGTCATGTGCTCTATCGGAGCGCCGTGGCTCCGTTTCGGTGGTCGTGGGAACGCCAGCGTCGAGACACGACGTTCGACTATGTGGCCACCGTCATCGAGGCCGCACGCGTCCGCGGCATGAAGGCCCACCTGAGCATGAACGTCTTTGTGGAAGGATTCAAGAAGCCCCGCATCGGCCGTGCGTATGAAGACAGCACCCTCAGGTCATGGGCTGTCGATTCGTACTCCCCAAAGGGGCTGCGGTCGATCATCGACGCCGACGAAGAGATCGCCGTGTTCGTCGACCCGGCCTTGGACGCGGTCCGACAGTACGAACTCTCGCTGATCGAAGAAGCAGTGCGTCGTTATCGGCCCGACGGCATCATCCTCGACCGCGCGCGGTACACCGGCATCACCACGAGCTTCACGGATTCCTCGCGGAAGGCGTTCGAACGATGGCGCGGCGGCAGGGTGGAGCGCTGGCCCGAGGATATCCTCTCCTGGCCGTCATCACACGGTTCAATTACCGACCTCGTGCGCGGGCCGCTGTTTCGAGAGTGGGTGGAATGGAGGTCGGGCGTGATCGGGTCGTTCATGCGTGATGCCCGACGGCGTGCAAAGAGCATCGACGCAGACATTGCATTCGGTGACTACGTCGGCGCGTGGTATCCGCTCTATTTCGAGGTCGGCGTGAACTGGGCCAGCCGGACCTACGATCCATCAGCGGACTTTGATTGGGCGACTCCCACGTACCTTTCCACCGGCTACGCCGAAGACCTGGACGTGTTGATGGTGGGGACGTATTTCTACGAAGTCTCGACGTCCGAGGTCCCACCCGGAAAGGCAGAATGGTACTCCGTGGAGGGATCGGCTGCAATTGCGCGAAAGGTTACCGCCGGCGTCGTGCCGCTCTACGGTAGCCTGTATGTCGAACAGTACCATGAAAAGAACGACCCGGAACAGTTCGTCAAAGCGATACGGCATCTGAAGAGGACGACCGATGGCGTGATGATCTTTGACCTTGTGCACATCGACTCGTACGATTGGTGGGGTGTCCTCGAACGGGCATGGAAGGCAAACAAATGAAACGGCTGATCATTATCTCTCTCTCCTGTCTTCTGATTCCTTGCTCCATGTTTGGCCAGTCTCGTTTCTCGCTCGGGAGCTCTCCCGATGCTTGGCTGGTTCCGGTCACGGTCGGCATCGGGGTCGGCAGCATTCTTGTCCACACCGATACCGCACGTCTCAGCTTCACCGAACTTGCCGCGCTCGATCGCAACTCCGTACCGGCCTTCGACCGTCCCGCCACGTATTTCTGGTCGGAGGATGTCCGCGCGGTCAGCGATGTGTCCGTCGGCCTTGCGGTCCTGGCTCCCGTTCTCGTCCTGACCGAATTCAAGCCGGACTACGGCGACCTCATGGGTATGTATGCCCAGACGTTGGTCCTGGCCAGTGCCCTCCCGCAATACACGAAGGCGATGGGGCGCGTCCGCCCGCTGGCGTACAACGAACTGGCGCCGATGGAGGAACGAACGCGACTCGACATGAAACGATCGTTCTTCAGCGGTCACACGAGCATGAGCACGGCCGCCGGGATCTTCCTGGCCACTGTCTACGATTCCTACCGGCCCGGATCAAAGACCGCAAAGGTTCTTTGGGTGGCGGGGGCCGGGATCGGTCTGACGTCAGGGGTCCTGCGGATCCTCTCGGGAATGCACTTCCCGAGCGACGTCGCGGCAGGATTTATCGTTGGCGCCGTCGTTGGGTACACGGTCCCGCAGCTGCACAAGCGGCAGACGACGGGCGGGTTGATCGCTCCATCAGTCCCTCCGCCGATGCTGACGCTCAGGATCGCGCTCTGAGGTGGAGTGTGGATGTCGGGCGACCACACCTAAAGTCGTGGGACTCAAGGGTTGGGTGGCAGAGGAAGGCCGCGGGGGTCGTGAGGGCTCCTTCCCCACACCTGAAGTCGTAGACCCCGAGCGTCAGCGAGGGGGTGTGGGTTTCAGCATTTGATGGTTTGGCGATTTGTTTGGAGATTTGGATGTTTGGCGTCTAGCATGTTTGAACACTGGTCTTCTCTGGCCACTCCTATGTCCTTCCCAGAACCCTTCTACCGCTGGCGGCCCCATCCGTGGCACGGATTGGAGGTAGGTCCCAATGCCCCCCAGATCGTCAATGCCTTCATCGAGATCACGCCCTTCGATCTCATGAAGTATGAGGTCGACAAGACGACCGGCTATCTTCGCGTGGACCGTCCCCAGCGGAGCTCCTCGCAGCACCCGTCGTTGTATGGATTCGTTCCGCGCACGCTGTGCGGACCGCGCGTCGGGGCCATCTCGAAGCTGACGGCGAAAGGTGATGGCGATCCTCTCGACATCTGCGTTCTCTCGGAGCGTCCGATCAATCGGGGTGAAGTGATCCTGCACGCGCGCGTGGTCGGAGGGATCCTGATGATCGATCACGGAGAAGCGGACGATAAGATCGTGGCCGTGCTCGACAACGATCGCTTCTGGGCCGGCGCACACGACATCTCCGACATTCCCGACATTATCATCGAACGGCTGCGGCACTATTTCGCCACCTACAAGCTCATTCCAGGGGAGCCGGTCCAGGTCTCGATCGAACAGACCTACGG
>CAYYOV010000041.1:0-14697 GCA_964473365.1 uncultured Ignavibacteriaceae bacterium | reverse complement strand
ATGAATCCCTTCCTGACCGCCTACACCACGCCGTTTGAGACGCCGCCGTTCCAGCTCATCAAGAACGAGCATTTCATGCCTGCGTTCCAGGAAGGGATGAAAGCCCAAAAGGCTGAGGTGGACAGCATCTTGGCCGATCCCGAAGCGCCGACGTTTGCCAATACCGTCGAAGCGTTCGAGCGGTCGGGGCTGCTGCTCGACAAGGTTTCCGGCGTGTTCTACGGTCTCCAAGGGGCCAACACGAACGACGAGATCCAGAGGATCGCCGGGGACGTCGCACCGCTTCTGGCGAAGCACAAGGATGACATCAATCTCAACGAAAAGCTCTTTGCCCGCGTCAAAGCGGTCTATGACCAGCGAGAGACCCTGGGCCTGAACACCGAGCAGTCGAAGCTTCTGGACGACATGTACAAGGACTTTGTCCGGGGCGGTGCGAACCTCGCGGCAGACAAGAAAGAGCGCTTTCGGAAGATCAACGAAGAGATCTCGGTGTTGGGCGTGAAATTCAACGAGAACGTGCTCGCTTCGACCAACGGGTTCAAGCTCATCATCGAGAAGCAGGAGGACCTGGCGGGGTTGCCCGACCGTGCCGTCGAAGGTGCCGCCGAAGCGGCACGAAAGGCCGGCCTGGAAGGCAAGTGGGTCTTCACGATCCACAAGCCGAGCATGATCCCCTTCCTGCAGTACGCGAAGAACCGTGAACTTCGGAAGCAGATCCTGACAGCGTATGTCACGAAGGGCGATCACAACGATTCACTCGACAACAAGTCCACCATCACGCGCATGGCGGCGTTGCGGGCCGAACGGGCAAAGCTGCTGGGCTACAAGACCCACGCGCATTTCGTCGAAGAGAAAAATATGTCCAAGACGCCTGAGGCGGTCGATGAGCTGTTGGACAAGCTCTGGGCGCCGGCGCTGAAGAACGCGAAGAAAGAGCGGGATGCGATGCAGGAGATGATCCGGCAGGAGGGCGGGACGTTCGCGCTGCAGCCGTGGGATTGGTGGTACTATGCCGAAAAGATCCGGAAGGCGACCTACGACCTCGACGAGAACGAACTCCGTCCGTACTTCCAACTCGAAAAGGTCCGTCTTGGCGCGTTCGAGGTGGCTACGCGGCTCTACGGCCTCGAATTCGTCGAGCGGAACGACGTACCGAAATATAACGAGGAAGTGAAGGTTTATGAGGTGAAGGGGAAGGACGGTTCACATATCGGTATCCTCTACACGGACTATTTCCCTCGTTCAAACAAGCGGGCTGGCGCGTGGTGCGGCGGATTTCGGACGCAGGAACGCCGCGACGGAAAGATGGTCACGCCGCTCGTGACGAACGTCGGCAATTTCTCGCGGCCGAGTGGCGACAATCCAGCCCTCCTGAGCCCCGATGAGGTCTCGACACTCTTCCACGAGTTTGGCCACGCCCTCCATGCCTTGCTGCAGGACCAGACGTATCGGACACTTTCGGTTCCCTGGGACTTCATCGAATTGCCGTCGCAGATCATGGAGAATTGGGCCTTTGAACCGGAGGTGCTCAAGCTGTACGCGCGGCATTACAAGACCGGTGAAGTGATCCCGCAGGTGCTCGTCGATAAGATCAAAAAGAGCGCCACGTTCAACCAGGGGTTTGAGACGGTCGAGTATCTTGCGGCCTGCTATCTCGACATGGACTGGCATTCGTTCGCCGAGCCGAAGATCGTCGATGCCACCGCGTTCGAGCAAGCGTCGTTGAAGAAGATCGGGCTCATTCCCGAGATCGTCGTGCGATATCGCAGCACCTATTTCTCGCACATCTGGGGTTCGGGCAGCGGTTACGACGCCGGCTACTACTACTATATCTGGGCGGCAGTGCTCGACGCCGATGCGTTCGAAGCGTTCAAAGCAAAGGGGCTGTTCGACCAGACAACGGCTTCCGCGTTCCGCGAGAACGTCCTGGCAAAGGGGGCGACGAACGAAGCGATGAAGCAGTACGTGGCATTTCGCGGCCACAAACCGGCGATCGAGCCGCTGTTGAAGCGGAGAGGATTGATGTAGAAGCCGGAACGATGACGAGTAAGCAGTAAGCAGGTGCCGTCAGGTACGGACAGGTCGAAATCACGGGACAAAGATCATCTGATCATGTCATCTGATCTCAACCTGCCCCCAACCTGATCGTACCTGCCTACTGCCTACTTTCTGCCTCACCCCTGCCTTCTGACAGTCTTCTTTGTGGGAACTGCCGTCAGCGGATCCTCCGGCCATGGATGCTTCGGGTAGTCTGCCCGCATCTGCGTCCGGATCTTCGGATACGTGTTCTTCCAGAAGGACGGCAGGTCCTGCGTGACGGCGAGCGGCCGCTTGGCGGGTGAGAGCAGATGAACGACGAGAGGCACTGTTCCGCCGGCAACGGACGGGGTCTTCGTCTCGCCGAACATTTCCTGCAGCTTCACGGCCACGACCGGCGTTTCGCCGGGCCGATAGTCCAAGGCGATACGGGATCCGCTCGGGACGAGGATGTGCGTCGGAGCCAGCCGGTCCAATTCGACCAGCTGTCGGTGCGTGAACCGGCTGCGGAGGATCTCCGCCACGTGCAGTCGCGACAGATGTTCCTTCTTCCATATCCCGTCGAGGAATGGCGCCAGCCACACATGGAGCTCCTCGAGCAATCGCTCCTCGGAAAGGTCCGGCCAGTCGTCCGAAGCGTGTCCGCCTCGTCGAAGCCATTCGCTCCGTTGAATGAACCCACGCGAGGGCGTATCCCACGGCAAGGCCGACAGGCCGAGCGATCGGACCCCCTCCACCATGGCCTCCGTAACCCGTTCCCCACGGGCCTCCATAGGACGTTCGTCGAGCACGAGGGATCCGGCGCGGCGAACGCGCCGTGCAAGGACGGATTGTGTGACAGGATTCCACCGCACATCAGCTTCGTCGATCCACTGTCCGGTGAAAATGTATTCCACGTCGTCGCGCTCGAGCGGTGCGGCAAGATAGGCGCGCACCGTGGCGCCGGCCCCGTCGACATCTCCGAACGCAAGGAACTCATGCTTCGCGAAAGTGCTTGCCTTCGGAATGGTCGCGACGGATCCACCCATCAGCTGATACGTCTCCGTCCCTGGTCGTCGCCGTCCGACGCGGTCAGGGAAGGCAAGTCCGAGCAGGAGGGAGAGGTGGCGATCGCTCGACGAATCGCCCCGAATGTCTGCGATCTCACGTAATCGCCTCGCTTGGTCTTCGATCCGCTCGCGTGCTCCACGCTCAGTCGAACCTCGGTTCAACGCATGCCAGCGGGCTTCAAGGCCAATGTCTGCGTCGTTCCGTCCTGCCAGCACATCCCGCTCTTCAAGCATTGCGGCCAGCGTGCATGCAACGGCGCCAAGCCCGCGCTCCTTCGCGCGCAGGATCATGTGTGCCAGCCGGGGATGGATCGGCAACTCATCCATCGATCGGCCATGAGGTGTCAACGCGCCTCGCTCGTCGATCGCGCCGAGCGACGTGAGGAGCGCGCGTGCGTTCTGCAGGTTCGCCGCGGGCGGAGGGTCGAGGAACCTCAGCGACGATCCCAACGGATCGCCCCAGCGGGCAAGATCGAGAGCAAGATGCGCCAGATCGGTCGCATTGATTTCGGGCGTCGGATAGTCGGGCAGTGAACGATGATCGCCTTCGGTCCAGAGGCGATAGCATGCGCCAGGAGCCTGGCGTCCTGCCCGCCCCCGCCGTTGATCGGCAGTGGCCTTCGAGACGGGGACGGTCACGAGCCCGCTCATGCCGCGCCGCGGATCGAACCGCACCGTTCGCGCCAGACCGCCGTCCACGACGATCCGTACGCCGTCGATCGTCAGGCTCGTTTCGGCGATGCTCGTTGCCAGGATCACCTTCCTCATGCCGTGCGGAGCGGGTGCGAGTACGTCGAGCTGGTTGCGGAGTCCAGCGTCGCCATACAGCTGGTGGATGCGGACATCGTCCGGTAAACGCGCGGAGGTCAGGGCCTCTTCCGTTCTGCGGATCTCCCGAATCCCGGGGAGGAAGACGAGTACGTCCCCTTCATGGCGTGCAAGAGCGCGTCGAACGGTGTCGGACACCCGGCGTTCGAAGGGGTCGGACGACGACTGTTGCGCGTGGATCGTTTCAACGGGGTAGACGCGTCCCTCGCTCGAAACAACGGGGGCATTCCCGAGGAGGTCGCTGACTGCGGCGGCATCGAGCGTTGCCGACATGACGAGAATGCGCAGGTCCGGTCGAAGATGGGTCTGCAGGTCGAATGTGAGGGCGAGCCCGAGGTCGGCGTGGATGCTCCGCTCGTGAAATTCGTCGAAGATGACCAGCCCAACACCGGGCAGGTCCTGTTCCGCCAGGAGAACACGCGTCAGGATCCCCTCGGTCACGATCTCGACCTTCGTCGCGCGACCCACCTTGACGTCCCCCCGGATCCGGTAACCGACCGTCCCGCCCACCGGCTCGCCCAACTGCCGGGCCATGTATTCCGCCGCTCGTCGTGCCGCCAGTCGTCGTGGCTCGAGCATGATGATGCGCCGGCCTTGAAGCCATCCCTCGTTCAGCAACGCCAACGGAACGCGTGTGGTCTTGCCGGCGCCAGGGTCTGCCGTCAGGACAGCGTTCGGCGATCCGCTCAACGCGGAGCGAAGCGATCCGAGGACGTCGTCAATAGGTAGCCGATCAGGTGCCATCATTGGGGGAAGTAGTGCGAGACCGAGAGGTCACATGGTGGGTCGGGGAGCGCGAAGACGCAGTGCATCCAACGAAGCGTCGAGACCGTGCTCTGCAGCCTCCGATTCTCGGCGTGAGAGTCGTGCGGAGGGCTACGTTCGTCGGAGGACGAACATCGTCATATCGTCCGACGGCGGTTCCGTGCCGATGAACCGTCGAACGTCGTCCATCACGCGCGCGATTGCATCCGAAGCGGGAAGTCCCGCTGTGCGGCTGACCGAAGCGGCGAACCGTTCGTTGCCGAACAGCTCATGCTGCCGGTCCATCGCTTCTGGCAGACCGTCCGTGAAGAGCACGATCGATGCTCCCGGAGGCAACGTCCCCTGGCCGCTTGTATACGTCATTTTCTCCATCATGCCGAGGGGCAGTCCGCCCGGGGGAAGTTCGAGGACCGTCGTGCCGTCGACGACGAACGGGGCGTTGTGACCGGCATTGACGAACGTGTAGACGTGCGTTCGTACGTTCAACCGGAGGAAGAAAAGCGTGACGAAGCTTTCGGCTGTCGTGTTCGCAACGGCCACGTCATTCAGCCGGGTCACGAGCTGCTCCGGGTCCGGAATATACTCGATGTACGCCTTCAGAAATGCGTTCAGATTCGACACAATCAGCGATGCGGGAATGCCCTTGCCGGATACGTCGGCCATGACGACGGCGTACTCGTCGTCATTGAGGCGAAGAATGTCGTAGAAGTCGCCCCCGACCGTCTTGCACGGAACGGCGATCGCCGCGAGGTCGTACCCGGGAATGACGGGCAAGGTGTCAGGGAGGAGCTTCTGTTGAATGGCTGCGGCGATCTGGAGTTCCTTCTCCACCCGCTCCTGGGCCAGACTCGCCTGGTGCAAGCGTGCGTTCTCGATGGCCAGCACCGCATGGTCAGAGAATGCTTCGAGAAAGAGAATATCCTCTTCGGTGAATACACCCCGCTTCTTGTTCAGCAGTTGGAAGACTCCGACGATCTTGCCGTTCCGGTTCCGCATCGGTCTGCAGAGCATCGTCTTCGTCCGAAAGCCGCTCGAGCGGTCGAACGAGGCCTGAAAGCGCTTGTCTTTCGAAACATCCTGCAGATTCACTGTCCGCCCGTTCTTTGCGACCGATCCTGCGATGCCGGTGCCGATCGGAAGACGGATCTCGGACATTTTCTTCCCGGTCAGCACGCGCGACCAGATCTCCTGCCGTTCCTCATCGATGAGGTAGATCGTCCCGCGCTCGGCGGAGAGGTTCTTGAGCGCAAGCTGAAGGATGATCTGAAGCAGCCGGTCCAGGTCGAACGTGGAGTTCAGTACCTCCGTCGCGTCGAGCAGCGACTTCAGACGATGGACGTAGGGGGACGAACGGAAAGAGGATGGGGGACGGCGTGAAGGCATGAGCGGGTGGAAATGAGATCAGCTGGTCAATAGGGGTGGTCGGGGGCGCCGGGGGTCTTTCGATCTCTGGCCTATCACGTGGTCGACGTCGACCGCAGCATGTGGAGTTGCCAGAGATCACGATTGCTCATTCGCAGGAACGGCAACAGGGCCAGCTTGCCGGTCCTCCCGATGCTCTTCTCAAGATACGACAGCTCAGCGAACTTTGCCTCCACATCCGGTGCCGGCGGTACTTCGAACCCCGCCTCGCGCATCATGAGGATGCCCTTCGCTTGCACGGCAAGTTCCAGGTAGATCCGCAGGTAGCAGAGCAGGTCGACGACCACCTCGGGCTTGAACCGGTCGCTGAGCGTCTGAAGGTACTGCCCGAGCGATGTCGAGCCAATGTTCCCCGACGTGATCATGTTGAGCATGTCGGCGTCCGTGTCGAACCCGACCCCCAGCCACTGGCGCGTCGCCCGCTCGCTTACCTGGAAGATCGCCAGCATCAACGGCGGCAACGATGCCAGGATGAGCAGCGTGTTCCAGAGGGGGGGGAGGAAGAAATGATTGTATGCCGAGTGGATGACGACAGCAAGTCCGAGCGGCGCCAGGAAGCGCCACCAGGATTCGTTCCCCGCGATGTCGGTCAGATTCTTCGCGACCATCGCAAAGACCGCCGTTGTGCCGCCGTGCATCACAGCTGTCCCGAACCCGCGAACGATCCAGGTGAAAAGAGATGTGGCCTCGAGCGCCTGAAGGTAGTAGACATTCTCGATGATCGCGAAGCCGGCCCCGACGGCAAATCCGTGCACACCGGCGTCGACCATGAACCCGACCCGTCTCCGGCGGATGAGGATGAACGGCCATAGCGCCTTGCAGATCTCCTCCACCGCCGGTGCAGCGTACCGTACGTACAGATCGAGACCGACGGCGTCGCTCGAAAGCGCTGCCATGTTGATGGCAACGGAAGCCCCCGCTGCCAGAACGCCGATCGCGGTCGACGTCAGGATCGCCTTCATCGGTACGAGCTTGTAACTGTCGAGGAGCACCAGACCGGCCAGAAAGGCCAGGACCGGAACGACGCTGACGGCGGCTTGAGCGAGAAGTTCAGGGTTCACAGATCGGCACGGATCAAACGGTTGAGATCATTTGCTACAGGATCTTGAGCGAGATCATGAATTCTTTGCTCGGGACCGCCCCACGCTCGAACGCCAAAGCGTAGCCGAGGGAGAAGGTCGCGTCGAGCGACGACATCAACGCCAGCTTCACATCGAGCTGCGCGCCGATATTCGCGAGGTTACGTTCGTTTGAGGCTGTCGGGTTCGTCGTGAGGACGCTCGTAAAGAGCGTCGGATGGATCCAGCTGGCGTAGAAGAACCAGGCGCCGGCGTTCCGGAACCGCAACGGGGGCAATAGCCACTCCACCATCGCCCGTCCGTAGGTTCCGCCGCCGACCCCGTTCAACCCCGTGCCCGGGAAGGCATACTGCTCCCGGTATCGCTTCGGCTCCTGGTGATCCACCCAGTTGTTCCCGAACCCGCCGAAGAAGAAGTTGCCGAACGGGTCCGTGCGGTCGCCGAGCGACGCGCCGGCCGTCGTGCGTAGCCACACCGCCGAGTGGTTCAGCGGCAGCGGTGTGCCGAGATCGAGTGTGCCATAGACCAGCGGGAAGAAATGATCGCGGACATAGTTGTTCCGGCTCTGGAGCGACCATGCGATACCCTTTTCGAAATCGACGGCCCCGAGGGACTTCCGCAGCCAGTGATACTGGAGCGCCGCCCGGGCAGTGTACATATGGCTGTACGAAGCACGCACGTTCTGGAAATCAGGCGTCCGCTCCAGCCCGCCAAAGCCGGCCGCCGAGAAGTTCGCTTCCATGATCTCGGGATCGTTCAACAAGAGCGGCAATCGGTACCGAGCGCTCAACGAGTAGCCTTTGCGGCTCATTTTCGTCGGGGCGAACAGATCATAGAAGTCGGCGACATTGTATGTCCCCCCGAATTCCCAATTCGTCACCCGATACCGGACCATACCGTGAAAGCGCTCGTTCTGCGGGATGAACGCATGCGGTGTCCAGGTCGCCGTCGCGTAGATCGAATGGAGCATCAACGGGTCCGAGAAGTTGGCGCGGAACCCGACGGCCGTCACATCCTTGTATCCTTCCAGGATGGGATAGACCGACGTGAGGCTGATGTTGGATGCGGCTGAGAACGAACCCCGGTAGGTCGTCATCGCTTCGAGATCGATCTTCGACGGCGAGCCGACGTTCCATTGGGCCAGGACCGGATGTCGTTCGATCGTCGCTTGTCCAAGGAATTGGACCGCACTGATGTCGTCGGTCGGATGGATGCCCATCATCGCCGGAATGAAGCCTTTGCCCGAGTACCGGAAGGCAATGAGCGAGTCGGACGAGAAGACCATCGGCCGGAAGAGACCGGTCTCGACGTTGCTCAGGGCCTCCATGGTGCTATCGGCGAACCGGTAGCGGAAGACGTTCGAAATGCCCGTGTAGTACGACGTGCCGATCAGCGCGGTTCCGTCCGGCGTGAACACGAAATTCGCCGGCACGCTCAGATCGAAGTCGAACAGCGTATCGAACGTCCCCTTTTTGTCCAGCAGCGGACCTGTCGGCATGGCGATGAGGCGCTGTTGGCCGTTGATCTGTACATAGGCTGCCGTAAGAAGCGATCCGTCCGGAGAAATATCGAGATCCGTGACGTAGATGCCGTATGGCCAGGTGTGGACCGTATTCCAGTCGGTGTAGGGTGCCCGCATTCGAACGATGGTGCAGTAGCCATTGTCGTGTCTGACGCCCCACAGGGTCTTGTCGCTCTGACTGAAGACGAGCTCGCCGATTCGCGTGTCGCGCTGGAGCACAGTGACGTCACCGGTGCGAAGGTCCACCGAGCTGAGATCACGCCAATTGTTATTGTCGATCGAGAAGAACGCGACATCGGCTTCAGGGTCGTACGCCAGTGAAGCGACGTCGTACAGCGAAGCGCCCTTCACTTCGCAAACTTGTTGGATTCGGCCGTTGTCGATGTTGATGAGGGCGACGTGCGGTACCTGGCCGGGGTAGTTGATCGCAGCCAGCACCGATCGTCGGGAGGGAATGTAGAACGACCGCGAGACAGACCCGACGGCCTGCGACGACAGATGACGGACCGGAGTGATCGGATGATGGCGCACGGAATCGAGGTTCATCCGTTGCCATGTATGTTCGAAGTCGATCCAGTTCTGCCAGCCCTCGCTGAGCGAGAGCCCATAGATCCGGCGGAATTCCGCCGCAAAGTGCGCGTCGCTCTCTTCCGTTCGCGCCGTCCATGCGATGAGCTTCTCCGGCCCGTATTGATACGTCAGGTACGTCATGAAACGCGTGCCGTACAAGTACGCGTTCGCTCCCACCTGAAAGTCGACCCTCGTCCCTTCGGCTTCGAGTCCGACCCAATCATAGAAGTATGCGCTGTCGCGGACCATGGTCCGGAACATCATCTCGTCGTAGGACCCCAGCGCGCGGCCCAGGCCGCCGGCCATCCAGGTCTCGACGAACGCAGCGATCCCTTCGCGATACCAGCGTGTGGAATATGTCCTCGGCGTTGTCAGATAGCCATACAGCATCGTCAACGCGTTGTCCGACGTTGGGGTAGGCTTCCCCAGGAAGACCCCGCGCCAGAACCGGTCCGCGGCCGCCGACTGGTCCAGCGTCACAATATGGACGAGCTCATGATTCATCACCCAGTTCATGCGCTCGTTCGCCGGAAGGGTCTCGTAGACGTTGCTCACGGGCGCCATGCCAATGCTGACGAGCGTTCGAGGCGCGACGCCAGCCGCTCCGTTGCCGTAGTCGCTGAAATCCTGCAGCATGATCGAGATTGGACGATCGAAGGTGTAGCCGAACAACCGTTGATGGAACGCAATGGCGTTCTCGAAGCACCGGGCCGTGTGGGGGACGAGATACTCCGAGAGCTTGCTATAATAGAGAAGGTTTTGGCGGGGCGTTTGGAGGCTGAAGAGGGACTGTGCTGAAACGGATGCGGTGAAGGTTATGGACGCGATGGCGAAGACCGAGATCCGTCGATGCCAGCGAGGCACGTTCGCACTGGTGCGAGGCCTGGGGATGTTCGGGGATGGGGTCAATGCAGGGTCCCGTCGAATGATGGTGTGGGTCGCACAATCGCGCGATTTGGGAAGAAAGGCAAGTGGCATCAGCGCGAGCAGGGAGGTTATGCGATCCCTCCGGTCCGTGCGGTTGGCTGTGGTTGGAACGACCCGGAGAAAATGCTGCGGGGCTGCCGGCATCTGCCAGCAGCCCCGCCACGCTCTTCGCGTCCCGGTTGGCTTATTCAGCCGCCCGAGCTGCTTCCCGCATCATCTCCTTCAGGTCGGCGCTCTTCAATGACTCCCGGAGCTCAGCGCTCGCAAGGGCCTCGCGGACCTCGGCGTTCCGGAGTGCATCGCGCAGTTCGGAGCTCTTCAGGGCCTCGCGGACCTCGGCGCTCTTCAGGGCCTCCCGGAGCTCAGCGCTCGCGAGGGCTTCGCGCAACTCAGAGCTCTTCAACGCTTCGCGGACCTCGGCGCTCTTGAGCGCTTCACGCATTTCGGCGTTCGCCAGCGCTTCGCGTACTTCGGCGCTCTTCAGCGCTTCGCGCACTTCGGCGTTCTTGAGCGCTTCGCGGAGTTCGGTGTTCTTCAGCGCTTCGCGCGCTTCCGAGCTCTTCAGGGCTTCACGGAGCTCGGCGCTCTTCAGAGCGTCGCGCAGAGCGGCGCTCGACAGCGCATCGCGCAAGGCGGCGCTCGAAAGCGCTTCACGGACTTCGGCGTTCGCAAGCGCTTCACGCATGCCGGCCGACATCAGCGCCGACTGCAGTTCGGCCGACGCCAGGGCCTCACGCAACTCGCTGTTCGCCAGGGCAGCCCACAGCTGGTCATTCTTCAGCTGACTCTGGAAGGCGGCCGAATTGACGAGCTTGACGAAGCTGTCATTCTGCATGAGCTTCGCGATGGAGGTGCTGCCGACGCCCGTGCTCGCGTCCGTCATTTGCTCCGTGCGATACTTCTTTGCGGCACCGATCGTGCCAGAGACCTCATCGGCCGGTGCGGGCGGGTAGAACATCGAGAAGTAGCCGATGGCGACGATCGCCACGACGGCCACACCGATGATGGTCCAACCGCGCGAACCGGAGAAGATACCGCCGGTGGTCTGTGCCATGTTGCCTCCTGCTGAGTGAGTGTGGGGTGAATGGTACGCAAACTTGTGTCGCAATTTCGGGAATCCAGCACTCAGGCGCACGTGATTCTCGTCACGAATTCGATCTATTTCAAAATTCTCACTCGATCGTGAAAATCAGGTCAAAACGGGCGTATTTGAAAACATCCCTGACGTGGGGGTTCATGTTGGTCAGGGTTAATCCGTGACCCGCCGCTTTGAGTCGCTTCTGGCAGGAGAACAGAACGCCAAGCCCTGCGCTGGAAATGTACTCCAGGTCCTTGAAGTTCATCCGGGTGGAGGTGGTGATTTTCGCAAATGCGGCTGCGGCCTCTTCAGTCGCCGATGCGTCGAGTCGTCCGACGAGTTGGACCTCGCCGTTGGTGTCAGTCGTTACGCTGAACATTGCTCCCGTCCACGGTATGGGAAAGCGTGATAGTATTGATGGTCCCGGTGCGTTGGTACTCGACCGATTGGACCATCGCCTTGACAAGGTAAATCCCCAGGCCCCCCGGTTTCCGGTCTGCAATCTTCTTCTGGAGGTCCGGGTCCGGGGCCGTGAGGGGATCGAATTCGTGCGCCTGGTCATCGGTCAGTCGGACAACCAGCCGTCCGTCGTTGACGTCGGCACCGAACCCGATCGTCGGCGGACCTGCCGGGTTATACTTCACCATGTTCGTAAAGACCTCTTCTACGGCGAAGGTCATCACGAATTCCGTCGGACCTCCTACCCGGTGTTCCTGACAGTACGATGCCAGGTCTCGCATGATATGCGGGAGCGAATCGATCGTTCGTGGATAGGTAGTCTGCATCGTCGACCAAGGCCTCGGAATATACATCCCCTCTTTCTGTCGCGCAATTCTTCGAGCACCCGTTGTTTCCCCCTCTATTCTTAGGTAAGTTTCTTGAGGTCCCCGGGGCAGCAGCAGGCCTTCCGTTCCCTTCCCACATAGATCCGCAAGGTGGTCCTGAAGCGCCAGATATGGTCCATCCAAACTATACTGAGATCGGCAAGCGATTCCGGCAGCGAGAGTCATGGAATGACGACGAACCCGTGCGCTTTCCTGAACACGGCGCCGACCTCTACAATATCGCCTTCACATCCCGCAATGCAGGCTTCCTGCTGGGATGCGATGCGTACCACTGCCGCCAGCACGATATCCGCTTCCCGGGCGAACCCGCCGACCCGCTTCCCGTGGACGCCGAGGTACCGGAGAATCTCCGGTTCCGCTATCCGCTGTTGCGTGGTTCAGACGCTGTGCGCCGCTATGATCGAGTGACGATCTTGTTTCACGGCCTCAATGAGCGGAGCTACGGCAAGTACGTGCCGTGGGCCTTCCATGTGTGGAAGAGGACCGGAGCGCCGGTGATCCTCTTTCCGATGGCGTTCCATATCAACCGGGTCCCGTCCGATTGGTTCAGGCTCGTTCCGGAGAGCGTGGCGCACCGCAAAGCGGTCGAGGGGAACGACCTGGTGCATCGTTTCAACGCCATCATGAGCGAACGGCTCGAGTCGCGTCCCGAGCGCTTCTTCTGGGGAGCGCTGCAGACGTTCTGGGATGTCGTCGACCTCGTCCGCCAGATCCGGGCCGGCGACCATCCGCACGTCGCACCGGGGGCGCGCATCGACCTCCTTGGCTATTCTGCGGGTGGATTCGTCGCCCTCGCACTCATGCTCGACGACACGGAACAGCTCTTCTCCGACAGTCGTGCGGCATTGTTCGCCACGGCCGGCGCCGTCCGCGACCTCAATCTTGCTTCGCCGCTCATCGTCGACACGGCTGCCGAGACGGCGATGATGAAGATGTACGTGCGGCAGCTCGATCAGCGGTTTACGCCCCGCATGCACCACTGGATCGATCATCACTCGGAAGCGCGGTGGCTCCGTACGTTTTGCGGCCTTCGACCCGATCGGGCAATGCTCGAACAGCGGATGCGTGAGATCGCTCCGCGCGTCACCGGCATCGCGAACGCCCACGACGAGGTCTTCCCGACGGGAGCGATGTGCAATGCGCTCCAGGGCGTGCGGCGCGATACCGGCGTACAGGTCGAGGAGCTCCACCTGGGCATCCATGAGAACCCGTTCGCGTGCCCCGACCTCCAGCAGCCAGAACGACGGCTGGTGCTCGACGTCCTCGACGAAGAGAGGTTTGGGGATGGGTTCGAGCGATTCATCGAGATCGTGGTCCGGCATCTTGGGACGGCCTAGCACGAAGTCCTGACAATGCATGACCCTCGCGTTCTCGGCGAGAACATCAAGGCTTTGAAATTCCGCCGGTTTTTTGCAAATTGCGCTCGTTCTCGTCCCCGAGCCGCCATCGTTGCGGCTCGTTGCTTTGTTCGGCGGTGGAACGGACACCCCCGGCTCAACGTCTATTAGCCGCAAAGAACGCCGAGAACACTGGAAGACCGTCAACACCGGCACAGCAGGTCTTCCGGTTCTTTGCGCTCTTTGCATTCTAGGCCGCTACATTCTTCTTCCTCGGAGACCTGTCTCGTGGACATCAAAACGCTGAACCAGATGATCGAGCGCGAAAGCGCGTTCGTCGACACTCTCGCCGCCGAAGTGGGCAAGGTCATCGTCGGCCAGAAGCCGATGGTGGACCGTCTGCTCATCGGGCTCCTCTGCCAGGGGCACATCCTGCTCGAGGGGGTTCCCGGGTTGGCGAAGACCCTGACGATCAAGACCCTCGCCACGGCCATCAGCGCCAAGTTCCAGCGGATCCAATTCACGCCCGACCTTCTGCCCGCCGACCTGATCGGTACGATGATCTACAACCAGAAGGACGGGAAGTTCATCACGCGGCGTGGTCCGATCTTCGCGAACTTCATCCTGGCCGACGAGATCAACCGGGCGCCCGCAAAAGTGCAGAGCGCCCTGCTGGAGGCCATGCAGGAACGTCAGGTCACCATCGGCGAAGAGACCTTCGGGCTCGAGGAGCCGTTCCTGGTGCTTGCCACGCAGAATCCAATCGAGCAGGAGGGGACCTATCCGCTCCCCGAGGCCCAGGTCGACCGTTTTATGCTGAAGGTCAAGATCGGGTACCCGACGCGCGACGAAGAGTTGAAGATCATGCGGCAGAACGTGTCGGCGACGGAACCGAAGATCAAGCACGTCGTCAGCCCGAAGGAGATCCTCGCCGCGCGCGACGTGGTGAAGCAGGTCTATATGGACGAGAAGATCGAGCGCTACATCCTCGACATCGTGTTCGCGACGCGCGACCCGAAGCAGTTCAAGCTGGACAAGCTTGCACCCCTCATCAGCTACGGCGCGTCCCCGCGTGCCTCGATCGCGCTGGCCATGGCCTCGCGTGCGCATGCATTCATCAAACGTCGCGGCTACGTGATCCCCGAAGATGTTCGAGCGATCTGCCCCGATGTGCTCCGTCACCGCGTGGCCGTGACCTACGAGGCCGAAGCGGAAGAGATCACGAGCGAGAACGTTGT
>CAYYOV010000040.1:13542-21366 GCA_964473365.1 uncultured Ignavibacteriaceae bacterium | reverse complement strand
GTGATCCCGATCCATTCCCCTTCGCCGCTCAGGTCGACGGGGCGTAGATGTGGATGCGATGCGAAGAGACGGGAGACGGCTGGGAGGTCGGTGACGAGCAGGCCGGAAAGAATGAGGGTTCCGCCAGGTGCTACGGCGCGCACGATGCGTCGCAGTGTCTTCGTGATCGTGGGAAGATCGATATTGGCAACCACCAGATGGAATCGTTTGGGAGGGATCTTCTCGACGCCGCCCAAAACGATCCGGACGCGGTCTCGCACGCGATTTCGGACGACATTTTCGCGCGCATTGTCGAAACACCAAGGGTCGTTGTCGATCCCTATAGCGCTCTTCGCTCCCAGCTTCACCGCAGCGATCGCAAGGACGCCGGTGCCCGTTCCAACATCCAGAACGGACGTACCCTTCCGGACGTAATTCTCCAACGCACCCAGGCAGATCCGTGTGGTCTCATGGTGGCCAGTTCCGAATGACATTTTCGGATCGATGTGGAGGACGAGCTTGCCGCGGTCACGCTTTCGGAGCGATTTCCAGCTCGGCTTGATCACGATCCGTTCCGTGGCGTCGACGATGCCTGCGGAGCGTTCCCACGCCGCATTCCAATTCTGGTCGCGTAGGCGTTCTGTCGTGGAGACGACGATGGTCCTCCGCGTGCGACGTGATGCACGTCGGCAGAGATCTTCGACCGCTTGAAGCATCTTCGGCGTCGAACGCCTGGCAGAAACATACGCCTCAAGGTGCCGCGACTCCTGAACAAATCCTTCCAACCCCAGAGCCGTCAGCTCCGCGACGAGCACTTCCTGGTCGCGTTCGGAGGCGTTGATGGTGATACGGACAGTGCTCATTCATTCCCCGGCTTCAGGTAGAGACGGCGGGAGCGCAGCAACTTCTCGATGAGGACTCGATTCTGATCCATCCAGAGGATCTGGTCGTGATAGCTCTCCTGCACGTTCCGGTCCGCTTTGTTCGACCCGATATTCAACGCATACACAAGCCACACGCTGACAGTAAAGACCACGAGACCCGCCGCGGTTGGCAGCGACCCGCCCTGGCTGACATGCCAGACGAGTGACACGAACGAGACCACCCCAAACCAGAACGTGATCCTTCGAATGTGCACCATGATGTGGTAGATCGTGCTGAAGAAGAAGATCTTGTCGTGAGCGACCGGAGGAATGTGGTGGTTGAGGAGGTGAAAGTAGACCCGACGGGCTTCGTCGTCGCTCAACGCCTCGGCTCCTTTGAGACCACGCGCGATCTGCTGAAGATAGCCGCTCGGCTGGTTCTCTTGGAACGCCCGGCGCCGCTTGGGGGATTCACGGGCATACATCGTGACCCCGGCCGCCAACGTCGCGAATCCGAACGCCGCCAGTTGCGGCCCCACCGGCCACGGCGCACCCAACAGCGGCTCAAGATAGGCCCATGTGTACAGCGCCAGCAGGAGGGCAAAGGTCAACCCGGGAATGAGAATTCGGGCTGCTTCATAGGTGGCGAATCGGGTGTTCATGCAAGAGACCTTTCAAAAAGCGGAGCACAGAGATCCACAGAGGCTTCACAGAGATCCGTCGAGAAGGACGGATCGGAGTTTCTCCTCCCTCCTCAGGGGGACTCAGTGCTCCTCTGCTGATCTCAGTGTAACGATCTTCCTACCGAGTGGCGACCGATGAGCCTCGACTGAACCGCGCCAGAACATCGCAGATCCGGTCTTGCGCCAGCCGATAGTACCTCGACGACCAGACGAAGTCCTGCATCGACATCCCAAAGACGAGCAGCTTGCCGTCGCGGTCGGTCACATAGCCCGACAGGGAACTGACCCCCGCGATCGAGCCGGTCTTTGCATGCACGTTCCCTTCGGCGAATGAGGCTTTCATCCGTCCGCGCAGCGTTCCGTCGACTCCACCGATCGGAAGTGATGTGTAGTAGAGCGGGAAGAGATCGGGCCGCCGATACATCGATACGAGGAGGTCAGTGAGAAAGTCGACCCGCAGGAGGTTGTAGTGCGACAGGCCGGACCCGTCAACCTGATAATGGTTCGTGGTGTCGATGCCGCTCAAAGCGAGGAAGCGATTCACGTTCCACACTCCCGCTCGGGCCGATCCCGATGGTCCCTGGATCGTTGCGGCAATGGTTTTCAGCGTCATCTCGGCCGAGAGATTGTCGCTGACCTTGTTCAGGTTGATCACCATGGAGTCCATGCCCCATTCATGCCACACGCGTTCGGTTGCCGGTCCAGGCAGTCGCCCGCGCACGACGCGTCCTCCCGCGACGATGCCCTTCGCCGTAAGACGTTCCTGAAATACCGTACCGGCGTAGATCTCGGGCCAAACAACGGTCACTTGTTCGCGCACGGGCTTTGCTGTTCGCAGGATCTCACCGGAGACGACCAGCGTATTGGGGGGCTCGCTTGTTGGCCGCGTGAATGTCAGAGGTGTCCGAACGGAGTCGAGAGCTACCGTGACGGAGGTCCTCAATTGCACGTAACGCGTTTCCGGGACGACGGAGATGCGCACGGTGTTCGTGATCGAATCCGGCTCGATCACCACTTCTACACAGTTCTTGTTGAGCGACAGGGGAGAAACATATGCTTGATAGGGGGCAGGGTCATCGTCCCACATCCACCCCGTGCCCCACTGAAGGCTGTCGAAGAACGAGATATCGACCACAAGATCACCCAAGACCCTGCGTACACCAGCATCAGCGACGCGCTGTGCAAGGAGATCCAGATCGTTGGTTGTGAGGTCGGGATTCCCGTATCCCCGCAGGTAGAGATTCCCATGAACGGTCCCACCTGCGGTGAGGGAATCCCATCCGACAGAGGTCTTGAACGTGTACTGGGTGCCGAGCACGTGCAGGCCCGCGGCGCTCGTTACCAGTTTCATGTTGGAGGCCGGCCGGATCAGCATGTGACTATTGCGGTCGTACAGCACCTCGCCGGTCGATGGGTCTACGACCCGAATGCTCGGGACGGTCGACTGGAACACGGAATCGGCGAGGATCGCGTCGATGTCGGCCCTTAGTCGCGCGATCGGATCGCTCCCTCCGAACGGGAACCCGCCGGCGCATCCGGCGGCGCTGAAAGCAACGAGAATGGCGAAAGACAGTCTTTTCATTTTCTTCTTGGCGTTCTTGTCGTGCGTGGCGTTCCAGTGGTCCGAGCTTGTCGAGGGCTTTGCGGTCAACGTTCCCCGCCTGCCGACAATTTCGTTCATTCGGGCAGGTTTATCAAGCATTCCTTTCATCTGCGGGGCCGAATCAGTATATTTTGTATTCAAAGCGAAACTCACCTACGACCGTATGCTCAGCTTTCTGAAGAACCTGTTCGGCTCAAAGCACGAACGGGACATCGCCACCCTCCGGCCGATCGTCGGGCAGGTAAGCGAGGCGTTTGACAAACTCGGCGACCTGGCGGATGACGAACTCCGAGCCAAAACCGATGAATTTCGCGCGCGGATCAAAGAAGACGTTCGCGAGATCGAAGAAGACATCGCGTCCAAACGGGCTTCCCTTCAGCAGGAAGACCTTTCATTCGGCGATCGTGAGGTGATCTACGACGAGATCGAGAAGCTGAACAAAGAGCTGGACGCCGCGATCCAGGATTCACTGAACGGGCTCCTGCCGGAGGCTTTCGCCGTCGTGAAGCAGGCCTGCAAGCGGCTTGTCGGGCAGAGTTGGGAAGCGGCCGGCAACAAGATCCTCTGGGACATGGTGCCGTTCGATGTTCAGCTCATGGGCGGTGCCGTTCTCCATCAGGGACGGATCGCTGAAATGGCCACGGGCGAGGGCAAAACGCTCGTCGCGACGCTCCCGATCTATCTCAATGCCCTGCCCGGGCGTGGCGTACACCTCGTGACGGTGAACGACTACCTCGCCCTTCGCGACAGCCAGTGGATGGGTCGTGTCTTCGAATTTCTCGGCCTCTCCGTCGGTTGCATCCTGCAGAACATGGATCCGCACCAACGGCGGACGCAGTATTCCAAGGACATCACCTACGGGACCAACAACGAGTTCGGGTTCGACTATCTCCGCGACAATATGGTCGTTTCAGCCGAGGAGATGGTCCAACGCGGCCATAACTACGCCATCGTCGACGAGGTCGACTCGGTCCTGGTCGATGAGGCCCGAACGCCGCTCATCATCAGTGGTCCCGTCGAGTCGGAGGACCATAAATTCGACGAGATGAAGCCGTATGTCGACCGGCTTGTTCGTGCTCAGATGAACCTCGTGGCCGAGACTATGGCCCAGGCGGAGAAGTTCCTGGCCGAAGGCCGCCAGGAGGAGGCGGGCGTTCTGATCCTGCGTGCCAACCGCGGTCTCCCGAAGAATAAGCGACTGCTCAAGGCGCTTTCCGAGCCCTCGAACAAGATGCTGATGCAGCGGACGGAACGGGAGTATCTGCAGGACAATTCCTCCCGCATGCACGAGATCGACGACGAGCTGTATTTCAGCATCGACGAAAAGTCGCATTCGATCGATCTGACGGAGAAGGGTCGGGAACATCTTGCGCAGAACTATCCCGGCCGCGACAAAGAACTCTTCGTCATCCCCGACATATCGACGGAATTGAGCCTGCTCGAGGGCGATCATTCGCTTTCGATAGAAGAGCGCCAGACAAAGAAAGATGCGATCAACCGTTTGTTCGCGGAGCGGAGCGATCGGATCCACACGATCCTGCAGCTTCTGAAAGCGTATGCCTTGTACGAGAAGGACGTGGAATACGTCGTGCAGGAAGGCAAGATCATGATCGTCGACGAGTTCACCGGCCGCCTGCTCTCCGGCCGCCGATACTCGGAAGGACTGCATCAGGCGATCGAAGCCAAAGAAGGCGTCAAGGTCGAGCGCGACACGCAAACGCTCGCAACGGTCACGCTCCAGAACTACTTCCGGATGTACAAGAAGCTGGCAGGCATGACCGGGACGGCCGAGACGGAGGCATCGGAGCTGTTCGACATCTACAAGCTTGACGTCGTCGTCGTCCCGACCAACAAGGACATGATCCGCGACGACCATGACGATCAGGTCCTCAAGACGAAGCGCGAGAAGTACAACGCGGTCATAGACGAGATCGAACAGATGCGGGCCATTCAGCGGCCTGTTCTGGTTGGCACGACGAGCGTCGATGTCTCCGAGACGATCAGCCGTATGCTGAAACGCAAAGGGGTGCCGCACAACGTCCTGAACGCCAAGAATCACCAGCGCGAAGCCGAGATCGTGGCGCACGCCGGTCTTCCGGGCGCCGTCACGATATCGACGAACATGGCCGGTCGCGGAACGGATATCAAGCTCGGCGCAGGCGTCAAAGAGATCGGCGGGCTGCATATCGTGGGCACGGAGCGGCACGAATCACGCCGGATCGATCGTCAGCTGCGAGGCCGCGCCGGGCGTCAGGGAGATCCGGGGTCATCACGATTTTATCTGTCGCTCGAAGACGACCTGATGAGGCTGTTCGGGAGCGAACGGATCGCCCGCATCATGGAGCGCCTGGGCCTCGAAGAGGGAGAGGTCATCACCCACCCAATGATCACCCGGTCCGTTGAACGAGCGCAGAAGAAGGTGGAAGAGAACAACTTCGGCATCCGAAAGCGGCTGCTGGAATACGACAACGTCATGAATCAGCAGCGCGAGGTGATCTATTCGCGCCGCCGACATGCTCTGTTGGGCGAACGCACGCGCGACGACGTCATGGATATGCTGCATGAAGCGGCCGCGAAGATCGCCGAGGTGCGCTTCGCCGAAGGAGATATTCAGGGATTGCGCGACGAACTGCGCGCGCGGTTCCTGGTCGATCTGGATGTCACGCCGGAGGAATTCCAGCGAAGGGGCGAACAGGGCCTGGCCGAGCTGATCGTCGAGGCGGCTGAGGAGTTCTATCGTCGGAAGACGCAACAGCTTGGACCGCAGCTGATGATGACGCTGGAGAAGATGGCGATCCTCCAGGTGATCGATAGCAAATGGCGTGAACATCTGCGTGAGATGGACGACCTGAAGGAAGGTATCCACCTCCGAGGCTACGGACAGAAGGACCCGCTCGTTGAATACAAGAGTGAGGCCTTCAAGATGTTCATGGAGCTTATGGACCAGATCCAGACCGACGTGCTCGACATGGTCTTCAAGCTCTATCCCCAACGGCCGGAGGAATTGCCGGCCCAGCGGATCCGTCGGCCTGCGAACATCACCCTTACGCACGATTCGGCGACCGGGGCTGGTTTCGAAGGCAATGCCGTTTCCGTGTCGGGCATGGCGCCGGGTGAGTCTCCGGCACAGGGGAGTGGGTTGCGCGCGCCGCAGGGACCTCCACGCCAGCAGGCGCCCATCCGTGTGGAAGAGAAGGTCGGACGCAATGACCCGTGTCCATGCGGAAGCGGGAAGAAGTACAAGAACTGTCACGGCGCTGGACAATAGAAATAGAGTTTACCGCGAAGGCGCAAAGGCGCAACGTAGTCTGATCGCATCAACAAAGTCTCCTTTGCGCCTTGGCGGCCTTTGCGGTAGATCCTCTTTCTGAGCAAGCCATGAAAAAAATCGAAGCCATCATTCGCCCTTTCAAGCTTGACGACGTCCGCGAGGCGTTGTCGGAGATCGGCGTGAAGGGGATGACGCTGACCGAAGTGAAAGGCTACGGCAGGCAAAAAGGCCATACCGAGGTCTACCGGGGTTCGGAATACAAGATCGATTTCCTCCCGAAGATCAAGGTCGAGATCATCGTGAAGGACACCATGGTCGAACGCGTTATTGCCGCGATCGTCAAGGCGGCGCGAACGGGTCAGGTCGGCGATGGCAAGATCTTCATCTTCCCGGTCGAAGATGTGATTCGGATCCGCACGGAAGAGTCAGGCGAGGATGCTGTGTGAGTGACGCGCCAGAGAGTGTCGGAACGTCGGATGCGTTTCGTTGCGGCTACGTGGCGCTCGTTGGCGCCCCGAATGTCGGCAAGTCGACGCTCATCAACGCGTTGCTGGGCCAGAAGCTGTCCATTGTCACTCCGCGGCCCCAGACGACACGACGCCGGGTCCTCGGTATCTACCACAGCCCGGAAGCGCAGATCGTCTTTCTCGACACGCCAGGTCTGATCACGCCGAAGTATCTCCTGCACCAGCGGATGTTGTCGCAAGCAGCTTCTGCCGTCGCTGACGCCGATATCGTGGCCGTCCTAACGGACGTAGCGGACGGTCCGAGCCTGTCTTCCGAAGTTGAACGAGTCGTGAGATCGATCGGGGACAGCAAACCGGTCTACCTCCTGATCAACAAAGTGGATACCGTTCACAAACCGACGCTCTTGCCGTTGATCGCCGCATTCGCTGCCAAGGGGAACTTCAGGGAGATCGTCCCGATCTCGGCGCTCAAACGCACCAACCTCGACGACCTGTTGCGTACGTTCATACGCGAACTCCCGGTCCAGCCGGCATTCTACCCCGACGACATTGTCAGCGAACACCCCGAGCGCTTTTTCGTTGCGGAATTTATTCGCGAAGCGGTCTTCGAGCGGTTCAGCGAAGAGATCCCGTATTCAACGGCAGTGGAGATCCAGGAGTTCAAAGAGCGTCAACCCGGCAACGCGTTTATCGCGGCCGACATTCTGGTCGAACGTGACTCCCAAAAGGGGATCCTGATCGGCCGGGGCGGGGCGGCCATGAAGGCCGTAGGGGAGACAGCACGAAAGCAGATCGAATTGTTCCTCGGCCGAAAGATCTTCCTTGAATTGCACGTCAAGGTGCGCGAGGGATGGCGCCAGGACGCTCGGGCGTTGAACCAGCTTGGGTACGACGAGATCTGATGTCATCGATCACTGCGTGCCAATACCGCATATCCCATTTTCCATTCTCCATTCTC
>CAYYOV010000040.1:0-13442 GCA_964473365.1 uncultured Ignavibacteriaceae bacterium | reverse complement strand
TCCATTCTCCATTCTCTATTCTCTATTCTCCACACCTGACATTCCCACGTCCTCATACGATCATCTATGCCCACTATTCGTCCGTTCCGCGCTCTCCGGTATGACACCTCGAAGGCCCCGTTGCCGTCGGTCGTCGCACCGCCGTATGATGTCATTACGCCAGAACAGCAGGACCGCTACTACGCCACGCATCCGAACAACGTGGTCCGGCTGATCCTCGGAAGGGAAACGGACCGATACGCAGCAGCGGCAGAGGCGCTCAAGCTCTGGCAGAAAGAGCAGGTGCTCGTGCGCGACGGAAAGCCGTCGATCTACCTGCTGCATCAGACCTTTGCAGGACCGAACGGAGCGCCCATCACGCGGAAGGGATTTATCGCCCTGTGCCGGCTGGAGGAATTCGACAAGAAGATCGTCCTGCCGCACGAGAAGACGCTCTCAAAAGCGAAGGAAGACCGCTTCAAGCTCTTTCAAGCGACGAATTCAAACTTCAGTCAGGTGTTTTCGCTCTACTGGGACCGGGAAAAACTCGTTGACGCCGCGCTCAATGGTTCCTCGCGCAAGCCCCCCACGATGGAGGTCACGTTCGAGGAGGTCGAGAACAAGATGTGGGCGATCGATGACCCAGCGATCGTAAGCGAGGTAGTTCGCATCATGTCCGACAAACAGGTGCTGATCGCCGACGGACATCATCGCTACGAGACCGGCCTTGCCTACCGTGACCTGATGCGTTCGAAGACGCCAGGCGCGACGGGGGAGGAGCTGTTCAACTACATCATGATGTTCTTCTGCAACCTCGAGGACGAGGGACTGGTCATCTACCCGACGCATCGCCTCGTCCATTCCTTGCCGACGTTCGAGCGGTCCAGCTTCATCAAGCAACTCGAGCAACATTTTGTTATCCGGGAAATGAGCTCGTTGGCGATGCTCCAGGCGGCTCTGGCGTCGGCCGTGACCCGATCGTTCGGCATGGTATTCGCCGGCGATATGAAGTTCTGGATGGCCTCGCTGAAGCCAACGCTCTCGGCGGCCACCATCGTTCCCGACCAGATGCCAAATGAAGTGAAGGAACTCGACGTGACGCTGCTTCACACGATCGTCCTTCGAGATATGCTGGGCATCTCGGCGGACGCACAGGAGAAGAAGCTGAACCTGGACTACGTGAAAGTGGCCGAAGAGGCCGTCGATGCCGTCCGAACCGGCAAAGCCCAGCTGTCGTTCATTCTCAATGCGACCAAGCTTGAAGAGGTCCGGGCCGCAGCTCGCGCCGGCCATGTGATGCCGCAGAAGTCGACGTATTTCTATCCGAAGCTTCTCTCAGGTCTCGTCCTCAACCTCATGGCGGAGTGATACCGTGTCCGACCCTTCACGGACGGTCTCGAAGGCGCAGATCATCGCCGGCCTTGTGGTCGTATGCCTGATCTGGGGCTCGACCTGGTTGGCCATCAAGGAAGGCCTCACATCGATCCCGCCGTTCCTGGCTGCGGGAGTCCGCTTCATCATCGCTTCGATCCTGCTGCGACTGGTGATGGCGCAACAAGGTGAGCGTATCCCGACGGACAGGAAGTATTGGATGCTCATCCTCGAGACCGGGCTCCTGACCTACTCCATTCCGTTCGCGTTCATGTATTGGGGCCAGCGGCTCATCCCTTCGGGCCTCTCGTCCGTTCTGTTCGCGATGTATCCCTTCTTCGTCGCCATTAGCGCCCGGTTCCGTGTCCCGGGTGAACGCCTCCCCGTGATGCGCGTGATCGGCATCCTGCTGGGGTTCGTCGGCGTGGTGGCGATCTTCTCGGGCGAACTGAACGTCGACTCGGGGTTCTCCCCGATCGGCATGTCATGTATCGTGATCGGCGCGGCATTGCAGGCCTACGCACTCGTCAGCGTCCGTCTCAAAGGGCAGGATATCCACCCGGCGACGCTGACGTTCGGCGGGATGATCATCGGGGCGGCGGTCCTCAGCGTCAGCAGTCTCGTGCTGGAGGACTATTCGTCGCTCGTCGTCGATTCGCGGGCGATCGTTTCGACACTCTATCTTGCGGCGTTCGGTAGCGTCATCACCTTTATCACGTATTTTTGGCTCGTGAAGCACGTGAATCCGGTGCTTCTCTCACTGACGGCGTTCGTCACGCCCTTCATCGCCGTGAGTCTCGGGGCGGTGGTTCTTGATGAGCACCTGGGAACGCGCGTTCTCCTGGGCGGCCTCCTCGTCCTCTCAGGCGTGCTCTTTGCGAATGTGCCCGGCCTGCGCGCGATGATGGTGCGGAAGAAGCCCGAAGGGTCGGCCTGAATGGAGGGAACAGAGAGGTCTTCGCCGGCGCGCAGCAAGATGCTCCTGGGGTTCATCGGCATCTGTCTTGTGTGGGGATCCACCTGGCTTGCGATCAAAGAGGGGCTCGATTCCATCCCGCCATTCATGGCCGCGGCGCTTCGATTCATTGCAGCGTCATTCCTGTTACGTCTCGTGATGTGGCAACAAGGCGAGCGAACGCCTAAGACCTGGGCGTATTGGGGATTGATGATCGAGACCGGATTGCTCAGCTCAGCCATTCCGTTCGGGCTCGTATATTGGGGGCAGGGCCAGATCTCGTCCGGAATGTCGGCCATCCTCTTCGCGACGTTTCCGTTCTTCGTTGCGCTGGCGGCGCGGCTCCGCATTGACGGTGAACGCCTACAGCTGCCGATCGTTGCAGGGATCCTGCTTGGCTTTTCCGGCGTCGTGCTGATCTTCTGGACGCAGCTGTTTGGTGACCATCCGGCCGCCCCGATGGGTATGGCCGCAGTCGTGCTCAGCGCTGCGCTGCAGGCCTATGCCTTGATCACGATCCGCCTGAAAGCGGCACATCTGCACCCGGCAACGTTGACCTACGGGAATATGGTAGTGGGTGCTGTGGTCCTGGCGATCGTCAGTCTCTTCGTCGAAGATCCGACAATGGCCCACTTCGATACACGCGCCATTGCTTCGGTTCTGTATCTGGCCGCATTCGGAACGGTGTTTACGTTCGTGACGTACTACTGGCTGGTAAAACACCTGCATCCGGTCGTCCTGGCGCTGACCGCGTTCATCACGCCGATCATAGCCGTCGCTCTCGGGGCAGCAGTGCGGGGAGAAACGCTCGGACAAGAGGTCCTTGCTGGTTCGGCCCTCGTGCTTGTCGGCGTACTTTCGGCCAACGTCCAAGGCTTGCGCGGGCTCATCGCGGGTCGTGCGGACGAGACGTCCACATGAAACTCGTTCGGTTCTTCGGAGCGTGTGCCGCTCTCGTGCTCCTCGGCGGCTGGGGAGCAACGGGGCACCGTATCATCAATGGCGAGGCGACGCGGCATCTCCCGCCTTCGATGCTTGCATTCTCCTTGCAAAAAGCCTGGCTGGCCGATTCCGCCTCTGTGGCCGACTGGCGACGGTCGGGCTCGAACGGATATGTCGCCGTTCCGTCTGACGCTCCGAAGCATTATCTCGACGTCGACGACTATCCGGAGTACGCGACGCGCTCTGTCCAGACCGATCTTGCACTCCTGATCGCGCAATACGGAAGCACGCGCGTCACCGATAACGGGACCCTCCCATGGGCGATCCGGGATGCCGTGGATACGCTGACGTCCGCACTTCGCCGTCGCGACCTTCGGAAGGTGTGGAGCACGGCTTCGGACCTGGGCCATTTTGTGGCCGACGGGCATAATCCGCTCCATTGCACGGTGGACTTCAACGGCAGGGCGACCCTTGCTGGCAGTTCGGGGATCCACAGCCGATACGAGACCTCGATGGTCAATCGATATGCGTCGTCGCTCGTCATCGCGGATGATTCTGTTCAGTACGTCGCCAGCCCGATCAACTTTGCTATGTCCTTCATCTATGATTCGCAAGCGCTCGTCGACACGCTGTATGCCGCTGACGTTGCAGCCCGGGCTTCGTCCGGTTGGAGTGGGTCGGGATCGATGCCGACGGCCTACCTGGATGCCTTGTGGTCATCGACGGGATCGCTGACGCAGAAGCAGTTTCAAGCCGCCTCGAAGGCGTTGGCGGATCTGTTGTACACGGCGTGGGTTGACGCCGGGCGTCCGGATCTGTCGACGGTTGCATCTGTCAGCCGGGAGGATCTCCTCCAACCGGCCTACGAACTTCTTCCCCCATACCCAAATCCGTTCAATCCTTCGACGAACGTGGCGTTCGTTCTGACCCGATCGGAGCGCATTCGGCTTGAGCTGGTTGGAATTGACGGACGAACTGTGGCCGTTCTCGCAGAAGGCACGGTGTCACCTGGGACCCACCGGATTTCATTGGGTGCGGTCTCCTTGTCGCTCGCAAGCGGCATGTATCTTGTACGTCTGTCCGGAGCCGACGGAGCCCGCCCGTCGGTACGCAAGATCCTCCTGATCCGCTGAATGGTGAGATCATCCCACACCGATCCATCGCATCCCGAGAGTGTCCGAACGGCGGATCCGGTCGTCTTCGGAGCGCATGATCTGACGCTGGCCGAAAAGGTCGATTCGCTTCCGACCCAGCCCGGCGTGTATCAGTTCAAGAGCTCCGATGGCAAGGTCCTCTACGTCGGCAAAGCGTCCAACCTGCGCAGTCGCGTCCGCCAGTACTTCCAACGGTCGAGGGCGTCCGAACCCCGCATCGATGCGATGGTTCGAAAAGTGGCAGATGTGGAGCTCACGGTGACCTCCACCGAGGTCGAGGCGCTCATCCTTGAATCCAACCTGATCAAGCAGCTGCGCCCCCGCTACAACGTCCTCCTCAAGGACGATAAGTCCTTTCCCTACATCGTCATCACGCGCGAGCCCTATCCGCGGGTCTTCGTCACGAGGCGACGGGTCCCCGGCGGCCGAATGTTCGGGCCGTACACGGACGTCAAGACGATGCGCTTTGCGCTCAAGACGATCCGGAATATCTTCATGATCCGGTCATGCAACTACGACCTGACTGAAGCGGCGATCGCGGCGGGGAAGTTCAAGATCTGTCTGGACTTCCATATCAAGAAATGCGAAGGACCGTGTGAAGCACACGTGACGCGCGAGCGCTATCAGACGATGATCGATCAGGTCGCCCAGGTGTTGCGCGGAAAGACCCGGCCGGTCGTTGCCGCCCTGGAGCAGGAGATGGCTTCTGCGGCGGAGTCGTTGCGTTTCGAAGATGCGGCCCTCTGGCGCGACAAAGTGCGGGCGCTTTCGGTCTATGGTGAACAGCAACGGGTCGTTGAAGCCCGGGATGTGGACCGCGATGTCCTGGCCGTCGCGTCGGCTGGGGACGACGGTTGTGGAGTGCAGTTTCGGGTACGAGAGGGGAAGGTTGTGGGCAGCCGCCACGTGTACATGTCGCACGTTCGCGATGTATCCGAGGCAGAGCTCATCGAGCAACTGGTCGAACGACTATATGCGGAAGAAGAAGACCTTCCTCCGGAGATCCTCGTCTCAGCTCCGTTGGAAGGGTCGACAGTGCTCGCGGCCTGGTTGCGGCAACGGTCGGGCCACGATGTGGCGTTTGATGCTCCAGCGGGGGGCGAAAAGGGAAAGCTCATTGCGCTGGTCCGGAACAATGCGCGATTCTGGCTTGACGAGCTGGAAGTGCAGCGTCTGAAGCGCGGAGAGGCCGTACCGCATGCGGTCACGGCCCTGCAGCAGGACCTCCGATTGGCGTCGGCGCCGCGTCGGATCGAGTGCTTCGACAATTCGAACATCCAAGGGAGCGACCCCGTCTCGTCGATGGTGGTCTTCGTCGATGGGAAACCGCGCAAGAGCGAATACCGGAAGTTCAGGGTCCGGTCGGTCGAAGGGCCCGATGACTTCGAGACGATGCGTGAAGTGGTCGGGCGACGCTACCGACGCGTGGTCTCGGGCGAAGCGCCCATGCCTGACCTCATCGTCATCGACGGCGGGAAGGGACAATTGTCGAGCGCTATGCAGGTCCTGAAGGAGATCGGACTGGAACAGGTCCCTGTGATCGGCCTCGCCAAACGGTTGGAGGAGATCTTTCTGCCAGGGACGTCGGACCCGATCGTGCTTCCCAAGACCTCGTCCTCGCTGAAGCTACTACAGCGCCTACGAGATGAGGCGCATCGGTTTGCAATCACGTATCATCGGATCGTCCGGTCGAAGCGGATTTTGTCGACAGAACTCGACCTGATCGAGGGAATCGGACGCAAGAGGGCCACGGAGCTTCTGGAGGCCTTCGGGTCGGTGCAGGGGGTCAAGTTCGCGTCGATCGATCAGCTGGCAGAGGTCGTAGGGGATAAGGTCGCTCAGAAGATCAATGAATACTTCCAATCGGACGAGGAGGACCCATCGACCTTGCCGCCGTCCGTGGGAGACGCCCTATGAATGCGTCGCGCGTCATCGTCGTGGGAGGAGGGATCGTTGGTCTCGCAACAGCTTACCGCTGGATGGAAGCGCATCCCCAGTGGCGTGTGACGGTCATCGAAAAGGAACGCACCGTAGCCGCCCACCAGACAGGGAACAACAGCGGGGTCATACATTCCGGGATTTACTACAAGCCGGGGAGCCTCAAGGCCCGCCTGTGCGTCCAGGGGGCGCACGATCTCATCGCGTTCTGTCGGTCGTATGAAGTTCCCCACCGGATCTGCGGCAAGATCATTCTGGCCACGCAGGCGGAAGAGCTGCCGGGTCTGGACGAGATAGCCCGTCGGGGAAAGGAGAATGGGCTGGAAGGGCTGAAGATGCTGGAAGGGTCTGAGATCTCGTCGATTGAACCACGGGCCCGAGGACTCAAAGCCTTGTGGGTCCCACAAACGGGGATCGTGGACTACACGGTGGTTGCCGAGCGATTGGCGCGCGAGATCCAGCTTCGCGGAGGAGAGGTTCGGCTTGGGGAGAAAGTGCTGGCGATCGAGGTCGATCCCCGTGGTGCGGTAGTTGTGCGTTCCGATCGGGGAGAATATGAAGCAGAGCGTGTCGTGACGTGTGCCGGACTTCATTCGGACCGCGTGGCTCGGCTGACAGACCGGTCGGTACCACTCCGGATCCTTCCATTTCGGGGAGAGTATTACACGGTGCGCTCTGAGCGTGTGGATCTGGTGCGCGGTTTGATCTATCCCGTGCCCGACGCTCGCTTCCCGTTCCTTGGTGTTCACTTCACACGAATGATCGACGGTGGGTTGGAGGCGGGACCGAACGCCGTGCTGGCGTTGAAGCGGGAGGGGTATCGGAAGACCGATATCAACCTGACCGATCTTTGGGAAACGCTCACATGGCCAGGCTTTCACCAGGTTGCGAGGAAATACTGGAGGACTGCGGCCGGTGAGTATTATCGGTCGTTCAGCAAGCGAGCATTCACGAAGG
Organism: uncultured Ignavibacteriaceae bacterium; assembly: GCA_964473365.1. Lineage (GTDB taxonomy): Bacteria > Bacteroidota > Ignavibacteria > UBA10030 > UBA10030 > 2-02-FULL-55-14. The sequence goes on along the minus strand of CAYYOV010000040.1, from coordinate 6,146 downwards.
CCCTCCAGCGGCTTCTGCCGGATATCCAGGAGGGCGATCTCGTTCCAGGCGGTGCAGGAGTCAGGGCGCAGGCATCGGAGCGCGATGGGGCGCTCATGGATGACTTTGCATTCGTCGAGCACGGACCCGTGCTCCATGTGTGCAACGCTCCGTCTCCGGCAGCCACAGCTTCGCTGGCGATCGGTCGCGTGATCGTAGAGAAGGTCACCGGTGCGCGTCCTTGATTTTCGCCGTCTCTCTCCGTACTTTGTATTTGCGCACTGAGGGTGTTCTACCGAAGCGCCTTGTCCTTTGGATTTGTTTCGCACTTGTGGCTTCGAATTTCTGATTTCCCTCTTCATTGGGCGCTTAGCTCAGCTGGTTCAGAGCGTACGCCTCACACGCGTAAGGTCACTGGTTCGATCCCAGTAGCGCCCACCAAGCAACATGAGGCAATCGTGTCGATAGGGCCCGGAGAGATCCGGGCCCTATGTCGTATCCCAACCATACGAGGAAGCTATCTTGTCGTTTAACGTACTGCCGAGTACATTTAGACAGGCCTCCTGAATGTGCTGTCGGAAGCAGAGGAGATAGGTTGAGGCTGAACGAGAGAGATACTAGCGAACTTCCTGCCGTGCGCAGGTGCATACAGGGAATGCCCGCTCGGAGGCATTCGTGTTCCAAGAACGAGACGCCGCTTTGATCCGATCCATCAGTCGGCGGTAGCGCACCGTGACGACATTGATCCGTCGCGGCACGCTGCTGGCGACATTCCTCCTGACATCGACGCTGTTGGCTCAAGAACCTGCGCGGACCGCCGCATTGACGCAGGGCTATACCCTTGTTAACAGCGATCCCGTCCGCGCCCTGGCATCGTTCCAGCTGGCCCATCGGCTCTCACCCTCGGATACCCTACAACTCCAGATCGCGTACCTGCTCAACGGTCTGGGCCGCGTGGATGATGCGGTCGAAGCGTTCCAAGCGCTCACCCGTAGTCCGATCAGCGCGTTCCGTGAACGTGCCGCCACAGCGCTCTATGTGATCGACGATCTGCGGCGCGCCCAACGTGCGCCCACATGGCTTCGGGTTTCCTCCGCCGCTCTTTCCGACTCCCGCTTCCGAACCGAGATCCTCTGGGCCACGGTCCAGGGAGGTTATCGCCTCACCGAGGACCAATCCGTGAATGCAGTGGCATCCATGGTGACGAGCGCCGACACACGCTCGACGGGCGGCCAGCTTCCTGTGCTTTACTCCGACAACGTCTGGTTGCTGCTGACCGGCCTCCGTTGGACCCCTTCCGACAACTCCGCGATCGATGTCGAGGGGGGCCAGGCGTACGATCTGCGGGTCCAGGGAACGCGGTCCCGTTGGAGAGGCGATTTTCGGGCCGTGGCTTCATACGGCACCGGCATCTATCCATTGCCGACGCGCACCGACCGGGCCAGGTTGGCGGGAGATCTCTTCGCCGATGCCGGTGTGTCTGCGGGCTACTATTCGAGGTATGAAAATGTGATCGGATTCTTCCAGGGTCGTGCTGGCATGCGTGCTGCGGAATGGGGTCCGTCGGCCCTCGACCTGTATCTGCGCAGTGATGTCGTCGCCGACACCCGTCATGTGTATTCGAACAACCTCGTTGAAGGGGGGATCGGTGTGCGGGTGGTCCCTGATCATGCCTGGGGCGCTGCCGTCCATGCCGAATGGCGCCGCGGGACATACCTCGGGGGCTCTCGGACCTCTGCGCCTGGCGGAGCGTGGTTTTCGACCTTCCGGCTGATGGTCGTCATGGAAAAGTATCTCTAGGAACGACGACCAGCATGGCGTGGATCATTCAATCGCTGCTCCTCATTTACACGACGGGCCATTCGCTGTTCTCCGGCCTGACCTTCCTCGTGACCACGTTCCTGCTGTGGAGCGGCATCGAGGACCTCTTCGTCGACGGATACTACTGGCTGATGCGCATCCGAGGGTCGCATTGGCACAAGCGGCTACGCGATCTTCCGTTGGAGGCCTTGCACGCCGCGGAGGAGAAGCCGATCGCGGTCTTCATCCCGGCGTGGCATGAAGAGCCGGTGATCCGCAAGATGCTTCGGCGCGCTGCCACCTCGATCGAATATCGCCGGTACGACTTGTTTGTCGGCGTCTATCCGAACGATCCTGGGACCATCCGGGAAGTGGAGGCGGTCGCGGCGGAATTCCCCAATGTGCACGCGGTCATCGGCTCGAATCCCGGACCGACCACGAAGGCCGACAACCTCAACCAGATCCATCAGGGGATGGTGCGTCACGAGAATACGACCGGTGTGCGCTACGACATCATCCTAATGCATGATGCCGAGGACGTGATCGACCCGATGTCGCTGAAGGTGGTGAACTACTTTGTGCCCGACTACGACATGGTCCAGTTGCCGGTGTTCCCGCTTCCCGTCTCCCATCGTCGGGCGATCGCCTGGACCTATGCAGATGAGTTCGCAGAGAACCACCTGAAGGACATGATCGTTCGCCAGCAGTTCTCAGGATTCGTGCCGTCGGCGGGTGTAGGGACGGGATACAATCGGTGGCTCATCGAATTCATCGGGACGTCGTATGCGAAGAACATGTTCGCAAGAGCCTCCCTGACCGAGGACTATGATATCGCCCTTCGGCTGGCCATGGGCAACGCCAAGATCTTGTTCCTCCATGAACCGTTCGGATTGCAGGTGGCGACCCAGGCCTACTTCCCGGAGTCTCTATTGGCGGCGGTGAAGCAGAAGAGCCGGTGGTTGGTAGGGATCTGCCTGCAGTCATGGAAGAAGTACGGATGGCTCGGGAACTGGAAGTTCCGGATGAGCCTTTACCGGGATCGAAAAGCCCTGATCGCAAACCTTGTGACCATGCTTGCATATCTCGTCGGCGCGTTCTTTCTTCTATGGGCATGGCTTCGGACTGCGCTTCCTCAGGACCATCCGTTGGAGCCCCTGATCCCTCCGGGGAGCCTGCTGTGGTCGATGGGGATCGCAACGACGTCGCTGATGGTCCTTCGGTTGGTGCATCGGGCATATTTCGTTAGCAGGATCTATGGACTGAAAGCCGGGATCCTGGGAGCGATCCGGTTGCCGGTGGCCAACCTGATCAATTTTGTTGCGTCCGTTCGGGCCCTTGCGTTGTTCTTCGGAGCGGAATATCGACAGAAGCCGATGGGGTGGGACAAGACCGACCACAAGTTTGAAGCGGACGCGCCGACCTTCAGCAAGAAGGGACGGTCGCTCGATGCGCCGATCATCACGGGCGAGCAACGCGCCAAGAAGAAAGGATAGGCATGGCGATCTCTGTGCTTTTTGCTGAGGATGAAACGGAACTTCGGACCATCGTGGCCGAAGCGCTGGCAGAAGAAGGGCTGAAGATCGAAGCCGTCGAAGACGGAAAGGCGGCGATGGCCGCGCTGGAACGTTCGACGTTCGATGTGGTATTGCTCGATATCAAAATGCCGATTGCAACCGGCCTTGATGTGCTTGAGTTCATGAAGAAGCGGGGGTTCAAGACTCGGGTCATTATGGCGACGGCCCTCGACGACATGACCACCGCTGTCTCTTCGCTGAAACTTGGGGCCAGCGATTTCATCACGAAGCCATACAGTCTTGGCGCGATCCTGGAATCGATCGAGAAGGTGCTGGCGCGTTGAACGGACGATGGTGTCCTCGGATTCGCATGTTCAGGAATATTGTCGTATTCGCTTCTCATCACTTACACCGGCCTCCGCTCACGCGCCGGCGTGGGACAGGGTCCGGTTGCATTCCACGAGGCTTAGGGATTCGTTTCACAAGGATTCTCTGCCAACAAAACTGCTGGCAAACCCTCTCACCGCAGTTGTTGGCACAGTCGTTTTGGGCGAAAAGAGGCAGACACAACGACTCGCACCGAGGATTTCGTCCCTCACACGCGTAAGGTCGCTGGTTCGATCCCAGCAGCGACCGAGAAACAAGGAACAAGTGGCTGAGAAAGCCCCAGGAATCAGGATTTTGAAGAGCCCAGAGATTATCTGGGCTCTTCTGCGTTCATACCGTCCTCTAGAGGAATCGCATAATTGAGAATCCATTTCAAACAGGGATTCCTGTTGCGATGTCGTGGCACGGGACTTACATTATCAAGAATGATAGGAGTCACGAAAACGCATCAGAGGGACCAAACTTAACTCTGGTGGGGTGCGATGCCAATGTCCGGGGTTCATCTCCTTGAGCATCAGAGCTATTGTCACAAATAACTTAAGGTCAACAATGAGAACTCTTCGCACCCTGCTGCTCTTCCTCTTCTGTGCAACTGCTCCAGACCTTGTTGCCCAGATTGCGACGCCACCCGCAGGCGACGGCACAGATACAAATCCATATGTGATCGCCGATCTCGAGAATCTGTATTGGGTCACTCAGAACTCGAGTTCATGGGACAAATACTTCGTCCAGACGGCAGATATTGATGCTTCGTCTTCTTCGAGCTGGGACTCGAATCAAGGTTGGTCGCCGATCGGACAATATGGAGTGGGAACGACGTTCTCGGGGCACTATGACGGCGGAGGGCATGTTATCGATGGTCTATATATGAATCGCCCTTCGAGGTCACATGCAGGCGTCTTCGGGCGGGCCAGCGCCGCCGTCATCAGCGATCTGGGGGTGACCAATGTCAATTTTACGTGCTCAGACTATCTCGGCGCATTGGCCGGCTGGATTGACTATGGTACTGCTATCAACAGATGTTTCGCCACTGGAGTGCTGTCGGCGGGCGATACCGGCGGACTCGTCGATGTTGTACTGAACTCAACCATATCGGACTCCTACGCCCGCGTGAACATGGTTGGAATCCCGTATGCCGCCGGAGGGTTCGTCGAGGGAATCCAAGGATCGACGATCTCGAACTGCTTCAGCACGGGCACGGTCTCGTCCGTCTACGATCCTGGCGGCTTAGTGAGTTCGTCCACAACCTCGAGTGCAAGCGGCTGCTTCTGGGACACGCAGACCTCTGGCCGGGCTACAAGTGCCCTCGGAACCGGCGCCACGACCGCAGTGATGAAGACAGCATCAACGTTCACCGGTGCAGGCTGGAACTCCAGCGTTTGGCATATGGATGCCGGGATCAACGATGGCTATCCGTATTTGGCTTGGCAGAATCCAGGTGGGACCCTTCTGCCCGTGGAATTGTCCTCTCTCACGGCTGTTGAGACAGCTGAAGGAATTCGACTAAGATGGACTACATCCACGGAGGTCGATAATTTTGGGTTCGAAGTGGAAAGGAACGTCGTGGGGGACTGGGAGAAGCTTGGTTTTATCGATGGACACGGTACTACTTCGAGCCCCCACGAGTACAGCTACCTTGATACCAAGGTTACCGGGGACGTCTCCTATCGCCTGAAGCAGATCGATCGTAGCGGTGCCTTCACATACAGCGCTGTTGTGACCCTGAACGTGAAGAGGCCCAATGGCATTGCCCTACTGCAGAACCATCCGAATCCGTTCAACCCGAGTACGACGATTCGTTTTGACATTCCTACTGCGATTTCTGTGAAACTCGAAGTGTTTGATGTGGTAGGCCGACATGTAGCGACGATGGTGGATGAAGAGATGTCGGCTGGCCGTCATACAGCGGTCTTCGACGGCCTGAATCTTCCCAGCGGAGTATACGTCACGCGCTTGTCCGCCGGTGGCAGCGTACAGTTCATGAGGATGCAGCTGCTCAAGTAGGCGATGCCGCTGTCGGAATGGAGATCTTGTGGTCCCACATCATCTCTCAACCCTCAAATGCACTGAGATGTCGATCCCAGCAGCGCCCGCCAAGACAAGGAAGATGCGGGAAGGACGAAATAAAAAGAGTACGGAGAGATGATGTTTCGAGGAAGGCCCGGGATTCTGGTCCTTTGTCGTTTCGGATAATCCGTCCCAGTGTGCAACGAAGCATCAAGTAGGCATAGTGCTCAGGCGTAAGTGGCCAGTGTCGAGTATCTTCCAACAAATGGGAATGATGATCCTGAAGATTCTCATCGCTTGCATAGCATTGGATTGGCTGACCGCAGGCTTCGGATTCTGAAAGGAAAACACGACAACAAGTATTCTCTGAGCTGATCCGCGTGGCATACGACTTGTTCTAGTCGTTGATCATGTTTCCCCTTCCGTTCTCCATAAGCCCCCTTCTGCTGTCCATCCTCG
>CAYYOV010000039.1:17129-22171 GCA_964473365.1 uncultured Ignavibacteriaceae bacterium | reverse complement strand
AACACGGGTGAAAGTGATCTTCGCTTCGTGGTCCACGGCGGACACAGTTCCGCGAACCGTGCCCTGGAATTTAACGGCACCTCCGGCTACGTGCGAGTTCCGGCCACATCGTTTTCCTACAATGCCCTGACGCTTGAAGCGTGGGTGCTCCCGAAGGACCTCTCCGTCATTCGGGAAGTGATCGACAATTCCGACGCCGACTTCCAGCTGGAGATCTGGCCTGGGAGTATGGGCACACACGCGGTCATGTTCGACGCGGCAAACTATGACTCGAGGCTCGTCACCGATCCCCTGGTGATCCTGCTTGATCAATGGGTACATCTTGCCGCGACGTATGATGGATCCACAACGGCGATCTACGTGAACGGAGAATTGAAGGCACAGGGCACTTACAGTGGGTCGGTCAGTCGACCGTCGACGACGATCCATATCGGGACGGAGACCAATGCGAGCGAACAATTCTGGAGCGGCACGATCGACGAGGTGCGCCTATGGTCGGTGGCCAGGTCGCAGGCCGAGATCCAGGGATCGATGGTCCGACCGCTGCTCGGGACCGAACCGGGCCTGTTGGCCTACTGGAATTTTGATGAAGGCGTCGGGACGGTCGCGATGGACAGGGCGACCCACGCGATCCATGGGACCCTCCAAGGTGGCGTTGAATGGACACCAAACGCTGCCCCACTCACGCCCGGGTGGCTGTTCCTGAACCCGGACACCGGCTCCTGTGCTCCGCATTCCTCGATCAACGTCCAGATCGTCGCGGACGCCACGAGGCTGGAGATCGGCGAGTATCTGGCCTCCATCACGATTAAGAGCAACGACCCCAACCAAGCCACAATGACGATCCCGGTGCGCCTCACCGTGACAACCCCAACCGGCGTGGCGGATGAGGTCCTGCTGCCTCGTGAGTATGGTCTGCATCACAACTACCCCAATCCCTTCAACCCCACGACGCAGATCGCGTACGACCTCCCCCAACGGTCGGACGTGACCATCCGGGTGTATGATCTGCTCGGGAAAGTCGTGGGCACCGTCGTCGATGAGCAGCGACACGCCGGCCGGCATGTCGCCACGTGGAACGCCTCTAACCTGCCCTCCGGCATCTATTTTTGCCGGATGACCGCAGGGTCCTTCACACAGACACGGAAACTGGTCCTGATGAAATAGCCGCATGACACCGGCACGACAATCTCCCTTGGCACTGCTCACGAGGCGTCGCATGACAATGCATCGCTGGTTCGCCGGACTCCTGCTCATCATCCTTGTTGTCCCGTGCGCGGCGCAGTATTCGTACGTCCGCACCTTCCCGAACGCCGACTTCGCCCCGCCAAATTCCGGAGGCATCCACGGCATCGCCGTCGACCCGGAAGGCAAGGTCTGGTTGCAGCCATATTCCACCGTGATGTCCATATGGCATGAGCCGACGGGTCAATGGGTCGATGTGTATCCGATCTATGTGTTCTATCCGGACGGCAGACCGACGTCGTTCTCGCCGATCCTGTCCATTCCGATCGGCGAGGGTCCATACACGACATACACCTTCTGTACGGGAGCCGGCCGGGGACTTGGCGTGGACCATGAAGGCAACATCCTCGTATCGTCAGTTGATGACCTCATCCGTATCGACTACCGCACAGGCCGGGGGCTTGCCGCGCATCAGCAGCTCGGAAATGGCGCACCGATCACCGCTGCAGCGACAGATACGCTGGGGAACGTGTTCGTCACCTACGTATCCAATGCCGCCGGCCCGATCTATGTGCTCGACGGAACGACCCTCGCGCAGACCGGATCCGTCACGAGTCGGAATCCCGGTTTCTCCCGGGGTCTGGCCGTTTCGAAGGACGGGCGGAACGTCATCTATTCCGGCTATACCGACCGACAGGTCTACATCTACGAGAGCCCGACCGGCGCCCCCGGACCCTACACCATGAAGGATACCGTGCTGCACGGCATGGCCGTCGAATCCTTCGCCCGGCATCCGCGGAATGGACGGATCTGGATGAGCGCCGGGTCGGGACAGGTTCCGCCCAATATGCACCCTACCGTCCCTTCCGCATACACTGCCCACACCTGGTATGAGTACGACGTGCAACAGGACCGGATCACCGACAGCTTGCGGTGGCAGGAGGTGAGCGACGCGTACTGGCAGCGACCACGCGGGATCGCGTTCAGTCCTACGGGCGATACGGTGTACCTGGCGATGTTCACGGGGCAGACCTTGCCGTATCCGATGGTCCGGATGTACGTGATCGATTCTTTGCCGCGCATCGCTCTCCTCTCTCCGTCGGATGATGGACCGTTCTTCGGAGGCATGGCCGACACGATCCGGTGGGAGTCGTTCAACGTGACCACCGTCCGCATCGAATTCTCGCCGGACGGCGGGACCACATGGACGACGATCTCGTCGTCCGTCCCTGCCTCGCAGCGGTGGTTCGCCTGGACGGTCCCCGACGTTGGAACCTCGGAGGCTCTGGTCCGCGTGTCGGATGCCGGCGATCACCGCACCTACGGCGTTTCGCGCCCGGCGTTCCGGATCCTGCCCTCGAGTGATCCCGTGGTGACCATCATCCAACGAGCGACCGATTCCTCGCTTGCGGGATATGTGCGAGGGTTGGAGGCCTTCGGTACGCGCCACGCTTGGCAGCCGAACCGTTTTTCGGTCGCCACTTGGATCCGAGACCGGTTCCTTGCGGCGGGCATCACGGACGTCGTCCTCGACAGCTTCCAGCTTGGTATGGAGTGGCAGGTGAATGTGGTTGCCACCATCCCCGGCACCACCGAGCCGGACAAGGAGATCATCATCGGCGGTCACTATGATGCGCAGTCCTGGGACGTCCTTCGGGCGCCTGGGGCCGATGACAACGCCTCCGGCACCGCCGCCGTCATTGAGATGGCGCGTGCGCTCAAGGCGTCCGGGTATGTCCCGAACACGACGCTCAGGTTTGTGGCCTTCGCCGCGGAAGAGCAGGGTCTGCTCGGAAGCGACCACTATGCAACCGAACTTGCAGCCTCGGGGCGCCATGCAGTCCTCATGCAGAACTACGACATGATCGGCTATCGGCTGGCCTGGCAGACAGATCGCGAGGTCTTGATCGTCTGGTACAACGGGGCGGAGGCCGAAGCGCAGCTCGACTCGACCATGAAGCAACGCTACACGAGTCTACAACCGGTCATGACGACTAACTATCGGAGTCAAAGTGATTCCTGGCCGTTCCATGTCCGGGGCATCAGATCCGTCTTCAACATCGAGGCCGACTTCAGTCCGGTATACCACACGCCCGATGATCGTTCCACCCTGCTGGACTTCGGGTATGCCGCCGAGATCGTCCGCTCCGGCCTGGCCCTTCTCTTGACCGTGGACGATCGTGAGCTGTCCGCCTACCGGGGCCTCGCGGCCCTTCCCGGCATGATGGACCTTGGGCTTACTTATCTCGGCTATCCGGAGACGCTCGCCGTACGGATCAAGAACACTGACGGTCCGGATCCGTTGCTCCTGTCTGAAATCTCGGTCACCGATAGCTCGGTCACGGTCATCCCTTCTTCCGTATCGATTCCGCTTCATGCATCGGCGGAATTCCGCATCGTGTACGCTCCGCGGTCGGTCGGTGCGCTCTCCACCGACTTGCACATCCGGAGCAATGACACGAGATATCCCGAACGCATCGTGGGACTCCAGGGAATCGCCCGCATCGGCCCTTCGCTCGTGATCGTCCCCGATTCCGTGCGAGAATCGCTCCGTTCCGGCAAGCAACGTCAGCGGTCCGTAACCCTGCGGAACGTCGGCGGGAGCGACCTGCTCTGGTCCATCCAGGACGCCACGCAACAGGTCGAACTGCACCCTGCTGCTCGCGTGGTTGGCGGAAAGCGCCCGTCACGCGGGACGCCGGAACCCTACCCCGCGTCCATGTACGCCGCTCGCGTCAAGGGGAGCGCGGATCTCCGCGTCGGTCGAGCAGTAGCGGGTCATCAAGGCGGTCCCGACCGGTACGGCTACACGTGGATGGACAGCGACGCCCCGGGAGGCCCATCATACACATGGACCGACATCAGCGGCGTCGGAACCTCCCTTTCGTATCTCCGCGACGACTCATACTCCGATCCGATCCCGATCGGGTTCCCTTTCCAGTTCTACGGCAAGGAGTACGGAACGCTCTACGTCAGCTCGAACGGATTTATCGGCTTCGGTCCTCCGTTCGAATATGCCTCGCTCTCCGGTTCTCCCTTCCCGACCGCGGAGAACCCGAACAACATCATTGCGTGGAGCTGGGGGGATCTGTATCCAACGGGATCGATCCACTACGCCACCGTCGGCGATGCATGCATCATCCAATTCGATGGCTATGGTGAATATGGCGGGAGCGGACAGGTCGACGCCCAGGTGGTTCTGAATCGCTCCGGTGTGATCGAACTGCGATATCGGAGCTTTCGAAACGGCTTCAGCACCAGCTCTGTGGCCGTTGGTATGGAGAACGAGGATGGCAGCGACGGACTCGAGGTTGCATTCAATACGCCGTACCTCCATGATCAGATGGTCGTGCGCATCTCCAGCGCTCCTGCATGGCTCGATTTCACACCACGGGCCGGAACGATCGCTCCCGGCGGGGAGACCGCCCTTCAGCTCGGCTTCCGCGCTGATGGATTGCCCGGCGGTTCATACGGGTCAGAGATCATGGTCGGCACAAATGACCCCTCGCGATCGACCACCTCGCTCCACACCCTTTTGGAGGTCGCAGACGCTCCGGCCATCCGCCCTGACACAACCTTGCTCGCCTTTGGGGACTGCTTCGTCGGATACAGCGACACCCTTCGCTTCCTGGTGCGCAATCCCGGTACGCAGGACCTGCTCATCTCAAACGTTACGGCTGATCCATCGGTGTTCCGTGTGCGCCCAACCTTTGCCTCCGTCGACCCAGGCGAGGAGGAGCTCTTCACGGTGATCTTCCGACCCGATTCGGCACGCGTCTTTGCCGGTGGGCTCACGTTGACCAGCAATGACCCGACCGACGGTACGCTGGTCCTGCCTATCACCGGCCGTGGGATCC
>CAYYOV010000039.1:0-17029 GCA_964473365.1 uncultured Ignavibacteriaceae bacterium | reverse complement strand
TTCAGCGCCGCTGCTAAGGATACGGGGGAGTACTCCGCGTCCATTACGTTGACAAGCAACGACCCCTTACACGCTTCGGTACTGGTGCCGGTGCGCATGATCGTGTCGAGCACTGCCGATGTCAGCGGGACCGAAGCGGTACCGACCACAATGGCCCTGCGACAGAACTACCCGAATCCCTTCAACCCCTCGACGCAGATCGCCTACGAACTGCCGGGGCGGTCGCACGTGACCATTCGGGTCTATGATCTGCTCGGCAAGGTCGTTACGACCATCATCGACGAGCAACGCCCCGCCGGGCGATACGTGGCCACGTGGAACGCCTCCGACCTTCCATCCGGCATCTACTTCTGCCGCATGACCGCCGAGTCGTTCACGCGATCGATGAAGATGGTATTGATGAAATAGCGGGGGCGACAGGAAGAAGGAAGCTGGACCGGGACCTCGACCTCATAGGGCTTCGGCATGAACCATGCATCGGGAGAGAACAATTAGATCGAGAACATTCAAAGGACGGTTGAGGAAGGCACTGCGGAACCCATTGACGGTCGCGCGTTGCCGTTGGAAGGCGTGGTGTGAACGCCGACAGTACGCCACTCCCAACGGCTACCACGCCCGCGACTACTGGCAAGCGCGGCATGCACAGTACGGATTCGACCTCCGCGGCGTGGGCGATTGCACGAAGACCGAAGAAGAGAACCTCCGGATCCTCCGCGTCGGCGCCGACCTCATGCTCGACCTCTGCCGGCGCCACAATCTGCACCTTCCGACGGCCCGGGTCCTCGACGCCGGCTGCGGCACAGGCTTCTACGCCGGCATGCTGCGCTCAGCCGGAGTTCGGACGTACGTCGGGGTCGATATCGTTCCCACCCTCTTCGACGGACTCCAGGAGCGTTTCCCCGAATTTCAATTCCGTGCGGCAGACATCGGCGAGAGGCTCCTCGAGGGGGAATATGATCTCATCCTCCTTCTCGACGTGGCGCAGCACATCACCGATGAGCATCGGTTCACGTTTGCGCTCCGGAATCTGAAGCTCGCTCTCGCGCCCGATGGGATGCTCATCGTTTCGTCGTCGATCGGCCCCTACCGCCGAGGTCCATTCTACTTCGTGACCCGTCCGCTCGACGCCTTCCTCCGGCACTTCCCGGGCTGGCGCGTCGACGGTCCCGTTCCCTTTGAGGATAATGTGATGTTCGCCCTGAAAAGGAGCGGCGGTACCTAGCCGGCTCGGACGGCGGCCATCTCGACGTCAAGCGTCACCACTTTCCTTTCGACCGAAATCGCGTATCTTGGCGGCACAGGGCTCGCCGTGAAGATCCGACATCTCATCCTCTTCTCCACTCTTTTCGTTCCCGTTTCTGCCACCGCTGTTGCACAGTCCGCAACGTCCGGACGGGCTGACGCGATCGCCGACCGCTTGACGTTCGTTTCGGAATCCACGTACACCGCATATCTCAAGGGACTTGAAGCGTTCGGCACACGACATGCGGGGCAGCCCAACCGTGACAGTGTCGCCCGCTGGATCGCCAGCCGATTTCGTGACGCCGGCCTGACCGAAGTGGCACTCGACAGCTTCTCAGTAAGCGGATTCCCGCAATACAATGTCGTTGCGACGATCGCAGGCACGGGTCCAAGCGGGAACGACATCGTGATCGGGGCGCACTACGATTCGCAGTCGAGCGTTCCCGAGCAGGCGCCCGGAGCTGACGACAACGCGTCGGGCACGGCAGCCGTCCTTGAACTGGCCCGTGTTCTCCGCGTCACCGACTATCATCCGGTGCGAACGTTCCGCTTTGTCGCATTCGGTGCGGAGGAATTGGGGCTTCTGGGGAGCGATTGGTACGCATCTCGCATACCGACAGACGATCGCAGTTCCATGTTGATGCTCAACTTCGACATGATCGGGACACGCCGTCAGGACACCACCGATCGGGACGTGTACGTGGTCTACTACGATCACGCCATCGCCGAGGCTGTTCGTACGATCTCAACGATGACGACGTACACCACGCTGACACCCATCGCCACGACGCTGCATCGTCCGCACAGCGACAGCTGGCCGTTCGCGACCAGGAATATTCCTTGCGTGTTCTACATCGAACGAGATTTCAGCACCGTCTATCACACGCCGCGCGATTCTTCGAACTATCTCGACTTGGCGTATGCGACCGAGGTGACGAAGGCAGGACTGGCGATGCTGCTGGCCAGCGACGTTTCGTCAGCGACATCTGTGGCCCACGCGTCGGTCCCTGATGAGTGCCGCCTTGAACAGAACTATCCGAATCCGTTCAATCCCGACACAAGGATAGGATACCGGATGAAGGAGAGAGGATGGGTACGGCTGACCGTAAACAATATCCTCGGCCAGGAAGTAGCGGTGTTGGTAGACGGGGAGAAGGCGGCGGGATATCATGAGGCAGTATTCAGTAGTCAGTATTCAGTAGTCAGTATCCCGAGCGGGGTCTACTTCTACCGGATGACGGTAACGACTATCGACGGTCAGGAGTACATGGCGACGAAGCAAATGATACTGCTCAAGTAGGATCCTGTTGGGATAGGAAGACCGATTCTCATTTCTGCGACGCCCCTCGCGCTGAGATTGCAAATGCAGTTGTTGTTCGCTAGCATCTCGGTCGGTCCCATCACCCTCACACCGCCGTGACGTTCGCACGTCGCTGGTCCACCATTCTCATGCTATGGCTGCTTTGTCTGAGTGTGACTGCTCAGCAATTGCGGCCATACCCCGCCCCTACACCCTTCCGGCCGATCCACTGTAAGATCTTCACCATCGAGGAGGGACTCCCTGACGGAACGGTGAATGCGATCTGCAAGGACTCGCTCGGCTTTATGTGGATCGGGACGTTGCGAGGCGTTGCGCGATTCGACGGATACTCCTTCAAGACGTTTCAGGGTCCTCCCTACGACTCCAGCGGCTTCCGGGGTTCCATCGTCTACGCCATGATCACCGATGGACCGGATTATCTTTGGATTGCCACGGTCGGGGGCGGCCTGAACCGCATCAACCTCCGCACCGAGGAGGTGACAAACTACCAGCACTCGGCCGGTGATTCGACCAGTCTGAGCCATAATGACGTCTATGCCCTGTGCTTGGATCGCACGGGTCGGCTTTGGGTCGGGACAAAGGGTGGTCTTGATGAGTTTCAACAGGGACGCTTCATCCACCACCATCCGTCACCCGCAGAACCTGATTCGCATGTTGTTGTTCAAGTGACGGCAATCGCCGAAGACCCCATGGCACCTGGGGTCCTGTGGGCAGGCACATGGGGCGACGGGTTTTTCCGCTACGACGTTGCAGCACGCTCCTTCACTCACGAACGCGCCTACGTGGCCGATGTCCCGGTGCATGGGAGCGGCCATATCCGTTTTCTCTACTTCTCACCTGCATCACACGACCGATTGTGGCTCGGAACCAACGGCGGATTGTTCAGGTATGACCTGCCGACACGCCAGTTTAGGGCCTTCCTTGCGAGTGAGGATCAACGGACCGGCCTTGGGTCAAACCTGGTCCGATGCATCGTCGAAGGTGATTCCGGAACGTTCTGGATTGGGACGAGCGGAGGCGGCCTTCACGCCTTCGACCCCGTCCGCAATCATTTCACCCGGCACGAGCACGATCCACGTCGTCCCGGAAGCCTCTCGAACAACAACGTCCTGTGTCTGTATCGCGACGAGCAAGGCCTCACCTGGGCCGGAACACGTGAGGGACTCTGTCGCTTTGCCGACCCGCAAGCCACGTTCACCGTCTTCCAGCACGATGCTCAGGATCCGTCCTCGCTCAGCAACGACTTCATCTACTCCATCATCGAAGACCGCGATGGACAGGTCTGGATCGCCTCCGAGGGCGGACTCAATCGCTTCGATCCTCTGACACGAAGGTTCACGTCCTATCGGCATGATCCGCGTCGGACATCGACGTTGCTGAACGACAATGTCCGTTCCGTGTACGAGGACCGTTCGGGAGTCCTCTGGGTCGGAAACACCCGCGGATTCCTGCACAGGTTTGACCGCCGCAGTGGCACGTTCCGGTCGATCCAACTTCCGGAGAACCGCGCAAATGCATCGGAGATCCGGACGATCTACGAGACGTCGGACCGACGGCTCCTTGTCGGTGGGATGACGGGGCTCTTTGAGATCGACCGACGCCAGTGGACCTACCGGCCGGTAGACCTCGGTCTCCCTCCGACGGGTCCTCCTGTCGCCATGGACTTCACCGTGATGGTGGAGGATGGCAATGGGGGCCTTTGGATCGGGACCGACCGAAGCGGGTTGATTCGCTACGACCTGAAAACGCGTCGAAGTCATGTGTTTCCGTATGATCCGTCGCGCCCGAGCGGTTTGACACATTCGCGCATCCGACATCTGATGCTGGACCGAAGCGGAACTTTGCTCGTGGCAGTCGGCCAAGGGGGCCTGCTGGCCTACACCGAAAAGGACTCCAGTTTTTCGCCGGTCGCACCAAAATTCGGGTTCGTCAACAACATCGTCGTCGGCTGTTTCGAGGATCCGCTCGGACGCTACTGGGTCACCACCGAAATGGGTCTGTTCCGGTACGATCGACAGTATGGAACGCTCCGGTCCTTCGGCATTCGGCATGGATTATTGGTCACCGGTTTCAATTCGCGTGCCTTCTGCATGACGACGCGGGGAGAGGCCTTCGTCGGAGGAACGAACGGCGTGGTCTCCTTCTGGCCTGCTCGCTTTGTCGATAACACGGTTGCTCCTCAGGTGGTGATCACGCGAATCAGTGCGTTTGACCGCGCCGTCGCCTCCGACACCTCCCTTCCATTCTTGTCGAAGATCGTGCTGCCGTGGGACCACAACTTTATCACCATCGAGTACGCGGCTCTCGATTTCACTGACCCTACGGCGAACACGTTCGAGTATCGGCTCGAAGGGGTCGACCCTCAGACGGTCGCGGCCGAACATCGACGATCCGCCTCGTACACCGACCTTGCGCCAGGTCGCTATCTCTTCGCGGTTCGCGGAACGAATCATCATGGCGTGTGGAGTGCTGGAAGCGCCCGGCTCTCCGTCATCATCGAGGCGCCATGGTGGCGGTCGTGGTGGGCGTACTTCGCATACGTGGGTATTCTCGGCATGGTTGGCCTCGGAGCCTATCGTGTCCGGCAACGCCGGGTTCGGCTTCAGCGAGAGCTCGAGCTGGAACATGTCAACGCGTTGAGGCTGGCTGAAGTCGACCGTTTGAAGTCCCAGTTCCTCGCCAACATCTCGCACGAGTTGCGCACACCGCTCACCCTGATCCAGGGGCCGGTGGACGAGTTGCTGACGACCAACACGAACGAGCGGGACCGCGAACGTCTTTCCCTCGTCCGGCGCAACTCTGAGAAGCTCCTCAAGCTGATCGACCAGCTCCTTCACTTCACACGCGTCGAGGCGGGGACTGTGGCACTCGAGGTCGCACGACAGGACGTCATCCCGATCCTCCACCGGGCCACCGATGCGTTCGCCAGCCAGGCTGTGCGCAAGGGACTCATTTTTCGATTTGCCCCGACGATGCCTGAGATCTGGGGGTGGATCGACGCCGACAAGCTCGAACACATAGTCGAAAATCTGGTGTCCAATGCCGTGAAGTTCACCTCCGCCGGCGGCCAGGTGAACGTGCTTGCCAGTCATGAGCATGGAGAGCTGATCATCGTTGTTGAGGACACCGGATCAGGCATCCCCCCTCAACATCTCCCCCACGTGTTCGAACGCTTCTACCGGGTGGACAAGACCCACAAGGTCGAAGGGACAGGCATCGGGTTGTCGCTGACCAAGGAGCTCGTGGAGATCCATCGCGGCCGCATCCGCATCGACAGTGAGTGGGGGATCGGTACGACGGTATCGGTGTCGTTGCCGCTGGAGGGATATCTAAAGAGTGAGATGGTGGAAGCGCCTGCCAGGACGGATGCGCCTCTCCATCCTTCCATTCTCGAGGCGCCCACCACAGGCCTGAGCACCATTGCCGACGGTGAGCGTCCGCAGGTGCTGGTCGTCGAGGACAACGACGACGCCCGAGCGTTCATCGGCTCAAGTCTCAACGGAGACTTCGACATCCACCTGGCCTCCTCGGGCAGGGAAGCGCTCGGGATCGCACAGCACGTAGTGCCCGATGTCGTCGTCAGCGACGTGATGATGCCCGGGATGGATGGCTACGAGCTGTGCCAGAGCATCAAGTCTGACGAGCGGACCAGCCACATTCCGGTCATTCTCCTTACGGCCCTTGCCGATCGTCGGGACCGGATCGCCGGATTGGAACTGGGGGCCGACGAGTACCTCACCAAACCATTCGACAGCCAGGAGCTGCGGCTGCGGCTTCGCAACCTGCTCCGTCAGCGCGATGAGATCCGGAACCATCATCGGCGGACAGCTCTCCTCACCCCCACGCTCCCGAAACGTGCCTCGATGGAAGACGCCTTCCTCCAGAAGGTGAACAACTCCATTCTGGCGCATCTCGCAGATGAGCGGTATGGGATCGAGGTGTTGTCACAGGAGGTCGCCCTCAGTCGGACACAAGTGTATCGAAAGCTGAAGGCCCTCACGGGCATGTCACCCGTGGAGTACATCCGTCGACTGCGATTGCTTCGAGCGCATGAGTTGCTCGGGCAACGCACAGGATCGGTGGGCGAGATCGCGTTCCAGACCGGTTTCTCGAACGCGTCCTGGTTCGCCAAGTGTTACCGCGAGGAGTTCGGCGTGGCGCCGAGTGAGACACCCCGGATCGAGCGCGGAGGGTCGCCTCCCTAGCCATGCGCGCTCTCAGCCTGTCCTCCGTCATCGTTGCTTCGTGGGTTGTCGTAACCTCCGCCCACGGACAATGGTCCACCACAATCCGCGTGCCGCAGGATCGACCATCGATCCAATCTGCCGTCGATGCCGCCCGGGTCGGCGACACGGTACTCGTCGACCACGGCATGTACTTCGAGAATGTCCGGATAGCGAAGAACATCGTTCTTGGGAGCCGATATCTGGTCGATGGAGAGATGTCGCATCGGGCGCAAACGATCATCGACGGCAGCCGGGCGCGCGATAAACGGCGAGGTTCGACGATCGCCATTTCCGGAACCTGCGATACAAACTGCATCGTCATCGGACTCACGATCCGCGGAGGGTCTGGCACCGTCATTGATTTCCATGAGGAACCTCCGTTTCGGTTCTGGGTGGCTGGAGGAGGCATCGTCGTCCAACAAGCGGGTGCGCGCATCATCCTCAACCATCTCACCCAGAATCACATCGTTCCGGTCGACACCTTCAAGAACATCTGTGGCGCAGGACTCGCAGCGGGCGACGAAACCGTCGGTCGATCGCTCCCTCCGCTCATCATCGTTGAACGGAATCTCGTGGCTGATAACAGCCTTGTAGGCGGACGGTCGGAGGCGAGCGGACTCTCGATCGGTCAACCGGCCATTATTCGAGACAATATCATCGAGCGCAATCATGCGCGTGCACTTGGAAGGGCACCTGGAGGTGGGATCGGAGCGTTCTTCACAGGACCGTACGACATACTGATTGAGCGAAACATCATTCGCGCCAACGTGGCCGGCATCGCCGGCGGCATCGTGCTCGGCATTCCCCTCACGCTGCGGGGTCGGGCGATCATCTCGAACAACCTCATCGCCGACAACGTCGCCTACGAGGTCGGAGGGGCCGTCAACCTAGGTGAGGGCTCATGGGGGCTGTTCGTCAATAACACGATCGTCGGAAACCGGGCCGGCGCGAGTGGCGGCGCCATCAGCATCCCGACCGGATCGACGGCGACGCTTGTCAACAATATCATCTGGGCGAACGGACCCGACCCTATTTCGAACTGGTCTGAGATCCGCATGATCCACAACATCATCCAAGGTGGTTATCCCGGTTGGATGAATGTTTCGGTCGATCCGCGTTTCGTTCCCGGGGACACGCTCTTCCGTCTCTCAGCCCAAAGCCCTGCGATCGGTCTCGGCCTGGACTCGCTGCTGGTCGCAGGAGATCACTACTCCATCCTCACATCGGATCTGTTCAACCATCCCCGACACGCAGGCATCCGGCCCGACATCGGAGCGAACGAACACCCGGCTTCCTCAAGCGAGGCCTCGAACGAGATCCTGACCTCGGGGGTTGCCGAAAGCGGCCGACGGCTCAAGTTCTTCATCTCGTTCCGTCAAACCACGCCGACGGAGCGAAGCTATGATAGCATGCAGACGGTGCAGGCTGGCCAGATGCAGATTGGCCTGACCGTCAATGATACCGGATTCATCGATCTTTCGAACCCTGTAGGAATCCCCACCTTCACGCTCCCGCCTGGTGGGAATCTGCTCGAAGTGGAGCTTCGACCACGAGGGCTCAATGGCCGGAGAAGGCTGTTCAGCCTCTTGCGCCTCGAGGGATACGAGCATAGCACCTACAGTATTCCCACCAACCGGGGCTACGGCTTCCGACAATACGTCGATCTGGCTCCCCGTACCTACACGCTCCGGTTTGGAGCGGCAGATGAGGTTGGGTTGATCGACGGATCCAACTGGCGGGCGATTCGCATCGAGGTCCAACCGTATTGGTACCAACGATCGTGGGCGTTCGGCCTGTATGGTCTGGCCGTGCTGCTCGTGGCTTTCGTCGTCGTGCGCGTCCGATGGCGGCAGCTCCGGCTTCAGCACGAGCTCCGGACGCAGCACATGGAGCATGAGAAACTCTCCGAAATGGACCGTCTGAAGTCGCAGTTCTTCGCGAACATCTCGCACGAATTGCGCACGCCGCTCACGCTCATTCAAGGCCCGGCGGACGACCTGCTGGCGAAGACCACCGATCCCGCCGACCGCGAACGTTTGGCACTCATCCAACGTCATTCCGGCAGACTGCTTCGCCTCATCGACCAGTTGCTCCAGTTCACTCGCGTCGAATCCGGGAGGATTCCGCTGGAGGTGGCCTATCAGGAAGTCCTGAGCGTCCTCCGCCGCGCCTGCGACGCTTTCACCAGCCGTGCCGTGCGCAAGGGATTGACCCTGCGGTTCACATCGACGAGCTCTGAATGCTGGGGGTGGATCGACGGTCAGAAGCTGGAGCAGATCGTGGAAAACCTGGTCTCGAACGCCGTCAAGTTCACGGCTGCCGGGGGACGCATCAACGTCCTGGCCCGTTGCGATCACGGAGAACTGACCGTCGTCGTCGAAGACACGGGTTCGGGCATCTCCAGCGACGCCTTGCCCCACGTCTTCGAACGGTTCTACCGTGCCGACAAGACGCACAAGGTCGAAGGGACCGGCATCGGCCTTTCACTCGCCAAGGAACTCGTCGAATTGCACCGCGGCAGGATCCGCATCGACAGCCAACCGGACATCGGCACGACCGTGACGCTGACGATACCGCTCGAAGGCTACCTGAAGAGCGAAATGGTCGAGCCACCCCCGCTCTCCTCCCCGCCCGATCGGCCAACCACAGAACCGACACATGGAGCGGCGCTCCCGACAAACCATGGAGACAGGCCGCTGATTCTCGTGGTCGAGGACAACGATGACGCGCGAGCCTTCATCGGGTCGCGGCTGACCGGGACGTACGACGTTGAGTTGGCCAATTCTGGGCGCGAGGCTCTGGGCCTCGCCCAGCATGCCGTGCCCGACGTGGTGATCAGCGATGTGATGATGCCGGGGATGGATGGCTACGAGCTGTGCCGTGCCTTGAAGACCGACGAGCGGACGAGCCACATCCCGGTGATCTTGCTGACGGCCCTTGCCGACCGGGGCGACCGCATCGCCGGCCTGGAGCATGGGGCGGACGAATACCTCACTAAGCCCTTCGACGGCCAAGAATTGCTGTTGCGCATCCGAAACCTCCTGAGCCAGCGCGAGGAGGTTCGGAAGCACCACCGGAAAATGGTGACACTGGCCCCGAGTCGCGAGCAACGGCTTTCAATGGACGATGCCTTCCTGCAGAAGGTGAACGCATCCATCATCGCACACCTGGGCGATGAGACCTATGGAATCGAGGTCTTGGCGAAAGATGTGTCGCTTGGCCGGACGCAGATGTATCGCAAGTTGAAGGCGCTCACGGGCCTTGCCCCGGTAGAGTACATCCGGCGCCTGCGGCTCTCACAGGCACGGGTGCTCCTGGAGCAGCGCGTCGGGTCGGTGAGCGAGATCGCGTATCGAACCGGGTTCTCGAACGCTTCCTGGTTCGCCAAATGCTATCGCGAAGAATTCGGTGTGGCACCAAGTGAGGCAATGAAAAACGGAGGAGGATAGAAGTAACAAGACGGAAGACATAAGACAGAAGCGTATACCGGGGCCTCCGAGAGATCGGGGGCCTTGGCGTGTACAGCGGAGGTCAGCATGGGGCACGGGGTGTGGCGCACGGAGCCGGGGATATCGCGCTTGGAGCTCGGAGCATGGAGTGTGGTGCGTCGGACTGGGAGGTTGAGTCCCTCGGATTCCCACTTCTTGGAAACCTCCCCTCCACCTACCTCCTCCCTCCTCTCACCCGCCTTTGGTTCTCCGCACGCAACAAATCTGTCATCCTTTGCAACCAAAGTGCTACCACTCAGAGCCTCCGATGTTGTTCATTGAACCCCTAACGACAGGATATTCCTTTCATTCACATCAACGGAAAAGGGTCCACGTGTGAGATCGAACAGCGAAGCGTATGAAGAAATGGACTTCATGCCGAGTATTGCCGACGGCGAGCGGATCAGGTTTGACATCCGACATGTACGAGGCGTACGATGGCTGCGGTTTCAGGATCGGATGAGGCGCCTAGTCAGTCAGCCCGTAACGATGGTCGTTCTTGTGTGGATCTTCATGGCTGTTCTGCTTGCTCTCGAGGTCTGGAAATAGCCCAGCACCGGAGCAGGACCGTATCAGCATGCTCTTGTTGAACCGCATCTTTCACAGAATCTCCAGGAGGCACCTTATGGATCGTTCTACACTGTCTTTTCTAAGGGCTTTCGTCCTCGGCTCGATGCTTTCTGTCCTTTGCCCGCTCCTCTTCACCCAACCCAAGACCATCCGCGTTCCGCAGGACCAGGCCACGATCCAGGGGGCGATCGATGCGGCGGTGCATGGGGATACCGTGCTCGTCGCGGAGGGAACGTACCAGGTTAATCTGGTGCTGACGAAGCAGATCACGCTCGCCAGTCAATATCTCATCGACAAGGATCCGGCGCATATTACCCAAACGATCCTCGACGGAAGCACTCCGGCTGACACCAACGCTGCCTCGGTAATTCGAATATCCGGAGGATCGAGCCTCGCGACCGTCGTCACAGGTTTCACGATCCGTGGGGGGAAGGGAACGCGGTTTCTCCCTTCTACTTCCCAATGGTGGCGCATGGGCGGCGGTATCTGCATCGCGGCAGGAGGGGCAAGCATCAGGAACAATGTTCTCCGGGACAATGTGGTCCAGTCGGGCACGGATGGAGCAGACGGTGGAGCCATCGGCATGTGGCCGTACGAAGGTTCCATCAATGGCTGGGTCATTAGCGATAACATGATTGTCAATAACCGGGCGGTCACGACCTCTACCGTCTTCGCTGCCGAAGGAGGAGGTGTCTACGCGTTTGGCAGCGGGCTCTTCACCGGGAATTCCGTCGATTCCAACGCGGTTGACGGAATCGTGAACGGACGCGCCGGAGGCCTGTTGCTCGCGTCGGCGAACGGATACGATGTGCCAACGGTCACCGTCCGTAACAATCGATTCAGGTACAACACGGCGCATCGCGTTGGGGGTGCCATCTACGTCTGGGGGGCCAGCGCCGCGGTGATGAACGCGTCGTTCGTGAACAACCTCGTTGTCAAGAACACATCGACGATAAATGGCGGAGCATTCTTCATCAATACATACTCCAACGTCACCCTCATCAACAACACCGTAGCGGACAACCATACCGGAAACACGTCGGATGGCCTGATCGCCTGGGGAGTGTCGGAGATCTCGTCTCACCCAATCGTCAGTGGGATCAACAACATCTTCTGGAACCCAGGCAGCTTTGTGAATGAGATCTGGGGGGTCGACTGGAATTCCTTCCACCACAATCTGATCCGTGGGGTGAGCCTTCACGGCACTGACAACTTCAGCGCAGACCCGCAGTTTGTTCCCGACGGGTCATACCGGCTCGGGAGCAACAGCCCTTGTGTGGGCGCAGGCATCATGGATATGACGGTTCATGGGCAAGCGCTGGTCGCTCCTTCGACGGACCTGCTTGGCGCCCCTCTTCCACAGCCAGCAGGCACGCTACCCGATCTGGGCGCCATTCAAAGCACCGAGGCATCTTCGACGGTGCTGCGGACCAACCGTGCTGAAGCACGACGCTTTGTCCACGGCGGCATCTGGCGGTGGTATGGAGTGGTGCGGCCATTGGGCCGCGAACACGAAGCCGGACGACCTGTCCTGATCTGGCTGCCAGGATACGGTGGCACGGCAGACGGCGACCTGAACTACTTTCAACATTACTTGAGCGCGGACTCCGCTGGCTTTTTCACGGTCTATGCCGAGGGTCATCAGCGACGATGGAACAGCGGTATCACCACTGGCTCCGATTATCAGACTCCCACTGTTGATGACGTAGGCTATCTTTCGTCGTTGATCGATACGCTTCGGGCGCACTATGCGATCGACACGAATCGAGTGTATGTGGCGGGATTCAGCAACGGTGGCTTCATGGCCTACCGGCTCGCCGCACGATTGTCGCACCGCTTGGCCGGCATCGTGTCAGTGGGAGCTCGATTGCCGAATAGTGCCGCCCTTGAATATGCGACGTCGGCCAGGATCCCGATGATGATCGCCAACGGAACGGCTGATGCCACCGTTGGTTACGACGGAGCGCACGCAAACTGGTGGACGGTCACCAGCACGGTCCAGTTCTGGCGCGACAAGAACAACGCGGCCAGCATGAGCGAACAACAAACATTCAATGCTGTTGCCGGCGACGGGACTTCGATCACGAGATCGGTCTACGGCGCCGACCTTCCCTGGAATGTGCGCGGCGTTCGTCCGGAAGTCTGGTTCTATCGGATCGACAACGGCGGCCACGAATGGCCAGGTGCACCTCCGTACTATGGCTCGGGGACCATCAGCCGTGAACTGACACTTAACACCGAGATGTTCCGGTTCTTTGCCGCCACCACGGCTCCCGACGTGGTTGTGAGCCCCCCAAGAGCCGACTTCGGGAACATCCTCACCTCCACGGTTGACTCCGTGGTTCTCGAAGTCACCAACTGGGGGCGGCCTGATTTTTCACTCACCGCCATTCAGCCTCTTCGTTCAGAATTCGCGCTCTCGACTGTTCCAACGCTGCCGGTGTCACTCTCCGTCCGTGCATCGGTTCGGGTCCGCGTCGTCTTCCAGCCAACAACCCAAGGCCGCTACTTGGACACATTGCGGTTCAACACAACCGACGCGGTCCTCGCCGGACGGCTCGTACCAGTTGTTGGTCGAGCCATCGACTCGGTTCGAGGCATCTCCAGCGGGGCGGCCTATGTTCTAGAACGGCGCGACGACGATCGGGCGCTTCTTCGCCTATCGATCCCGGGCATGCAGACGACCTTCTTGGGCACGGCGGGTCTTCCGAGCCTTCGGACATTGACGATTGATCCGGAGCGGCGTGAGCTTCTGGGCGCGGGCCAGCACCTTGGCGTGCCGCATCTCTATCGTGTCTCGGCGGATTCCGGAGCGTCGGTTCGTTCAAGGTCCCTGATCGGTGCATTCGAGCTGGTGGCTCTCGCCTGCGGTCGTGGTGACACGCTGTATGGAGTGACCTCGGTGGGAGAGATCCGACGCATCGACCGGACAACGGGGTCCTCGACAATCCTCAGAGGCCCGACCGCCGACATGGTCTTTACCGCCGCGGCTTTCGATGCCGTTGGAGGACATTTGTGGCTCGCCGGCCGCTTCCCGAACAATTCACTCTTCCGCTACCATCCCACGACAGGCGCCTTTCAGGCGGTCGCCGGATTGCCTTTTTCTTCTCCCGTGGTTGGGATGGCCTCCGACGCGCAGGGCAGACTCTTCACCCTGCTGGACAATGGGGCGGGCGAGTTCTATCTGGCCACAGTTAGCACTGCAACGGGCGACGCGACTGCGGTCAGCGACCAGCCCATTGGCGCTTCAAACCTGATGGCTCTGGCGGTAGATCCGAACATCACCTCCGTATCGAGCGAACCCTCGACACCTACGGCCTTCGCGCTGGAGCAGAATTTCCCCAATCCCTTCAATCCCTCAACGACCATCCGTTTTGCACTGGCTCGCGAGAGCCATGTTCGCCTGACGGTGTACAACTTGCTGGGCCAGAGCGTCCATGAACTCGTGAATGAGCGGCTGACTCCGGGCATGAAGCAGGTGACTTGGACCGCCGCGGTGCCGTCAAGCGTGTATCTGTACACCCTGGAGGCGGACGACGGTGCGGGGCACCGATTCCGCGAAACAAAGCGCATGATGTTGCTCAAGTAACGAATCCATCCCGAACTGGAAGGCCATGCCACCGATTGC
Organism: uncultured Ignavibacteriaceae bacterium; assembly: GCA_964473365.1. Taxonomy (GTDB): domain Bacteria; phylum Bacteroidota; class Ignavibacteria; order UBA10030; family UBA10030; genus 2-02-FULL-55-14. Next base: position 2,554 of record CAYYOV010000039.1, on the reverse strand, counting down.
GTGTCGTGGCCTTCCGGTCTTCCCTATTCTTGACACAGGAGGCTTTCATGCCACGCTCGATCGCTCTTCCCTTCCTGTTGACGCTCTTCATCGTCGCTGGCGCGGCCCAACCCAAGACCATCCGCGTTCCGCAGGATCAGGCAACGATCCAGGGGGCGATCGATGCGGCGGTCAACGGGGATACAGTGCTCGTGGACGAAGGAACGTATTTCGTCAATCTCGTCCTCAAGAAGAAGATCACGCTCGCCAGCCGGTTCCTGGTCGATCGCGACCCGGCGCATATTCACCGTACGATCCTCGATGGTAGCACTCCACGCTCGGCTGATTCGGGCACGGTCATCATCGTCACCGGCGCGACCGACAGTACCACGGTCATCACCGGCTTCACGATCAGGAAGGGCTCCGGAATACGGACGTACGACCCTTCGATCGCTCGCTATTGGCGTGGACCCGGCGGTATCGCTTTGTTCGGTGGCTCAATGAAAGTCATCAACAACGTGATTCGTGAGAACCGCCTTGAATCAACGACCGACGGGGTTTGGGGAGGCGGGATCGGCATGGCACCTGGTCTCGGTATCGACGGAGCGCCGTTGTCCTACTGGGTGATCGAGGATAATGTGATCGCGGCGAATGTCATTAGTACGACGACCGCTACCACGCTCGGGGCGGAGGGTGCGGGAGCGTGGCTTACGGAAGACGGCCGCTTCATGAGAAATACGGTCGACTCGAACTCGGTGTCAGGAGAGTACTACGGTCGAGGAAGCGGCATCTATGTAGGCAGCTCCGGCATCAATTGGGGGTCTTCAAACGTATTCGTTTCGGGCAACCGAATCAGGAACAACTACAGCAGGTTCGCTGGTGCCGGGATCTATGCCTCTGGGTTCTCCAATTCGCATCTCAACCTGGTCTTGACGAACAATCTGGTCGTCAACAACCATGCCGTGAGCGTCAGCGGCGGCATCCATGTGCGTTACGGCAGCGATGTCTGGCTGATCAACAACACCTTCGCGGACAACTTTGCGGGCAATTCCGGCGCCGGAATGTCCGTAGCCGGCAACTATAGCGAGTCCCGCTCCCTGGTCATTGGGATCAACAATATCTTCTGGAACAAGGGGGATTGGGAAGAAGAGATCTGGGGCGCAGACGTTGGTAGCTTCCAGAACAATCTGATCCGAGGGATCACGGCTCTGGGCTGGAACAACTTTGCGAACAATCCTCTCTTCATGAACGACGGCTCCTATCGTCTGTCGCCCGAAAGTCCTGCGATCGGCGCCGGTGTGGCCGAGGCGAACGTTCTGGGCGCAAGGCTTGTCGCCCCACCGACCGACCTGCTGGGAGGCCTCCGACCCCGCACTTCGGGAACGGCGCCTGATCTGGGAGCCGTCGAGGAAGACGCCTCGACGACCACGAGTCCCCGAACCCAGCGAGCGATTCTCTTGAGCTATACGTTCGATGGGTATCCTCGGCAGGCGATCGTGGTCCCTCCGTTGGGACATGAAACCGACCCAGGCCGGCCGGTCATCATGCACCTGCACGGCTATGACGGGACGGCCGAGGGGGACATCAACTACTTTCAATTGTACCGGAAGGCTGACTCGTTGCGGTACTTTATGGTCTATCCCCTCGCCTATCAACGCCGATGGAACAGCAACATCACGCGCGGAACGAACTACCCAACCCCACCGGTCGACGATGTACGATTCATTGCGAGCCTGATCGATACGCTCTACGGCCGATTTGCGATCGACACGAATCGCGTGTTCGTGACCGGATTCTCGAACGGGGGATTCATGGCCTATCGATTGGCGGCCCGGTTGTCTCACAAGATCGCTGCGATCGCTGCCGTGGGGGCTCGGTTACCGGAGGCTACCGCAGGTTTTGTCGAGGTCGGCAATCCAAAGATCCCCGTGATGATCGTGAACGGGACGAACGATGCTGCAATCGGCTTCGACAACGCCCTCTCCGAATGGCGAACGGTCACGGCGACCGTTCAGTTCTGGCGCGATCGAAACGGCGCATCGACGGTGAGCGAAATGCGTGAGATCAACAACAACGGATCGGATGGCTCGCTGATCAACAAGTATGTCTTTGGGGCGGACCTGCCGGCCAATGCGCGCGGGATCATTCCCCAGGTCTGGTTTGATGAGGTCTATCTCGGTGGTCACGAATGGCCGGGAGCCCCCCCCTACTATGGTTCAACCAGGATCAATCGTGACATCACACTGAACCAGGAGATCGCAGATTTTCTCAGGGCCGTCAACTTCACAACCGCCGCACCGGTTGCTGATCCTCCGATCCCCTCAGAATTCGTGCTCAGCCAGAACTATCCCAATCCCTTCAACCCTGAGACGAAGATAGGATATTGGATGAAGGAAAGAGGAAGGGTGAAGATATCCGTCAGCAATGTACTTGGCCAGGAGGTGGCGGTGTTGGTGGACGAGGAGAAGGGATCTGGATATCATGAGACAGAGTTCAGAGCTCAGCGGTCAGAGGTCAGCGTCCCGAGTGGAGTGTACTTTTACCGGATGTCCGTGACGACGGCCAACGGTCAACG
>CAYYOV010000038.1:0-23131 GCA_964473365.1 uncultured Ignavibacteriaceae bacterium | reverse complement strand
CTGTAGGCCGTTCCGAGAGATCCCGTTCCCCGCATGCGCGCGTGGTAGACGGTTCCCGGCTGAAGCCCCGTCAACGTCGGATAGTAGTAGTTGAGGTAGAAGGGATACGCTGTGGCGACGTACATCGATTGGCCATATGCCGTCGTGGTTCCAAAGTCCACCTCGAGCGTGGTAGGCTCCCCGACCGCGACGCTACGGTAGAGCCAGGCGGCATTCTCTGACGCACCGTCGTAGTATCCCCATCCGAAGCGGGCAAGCGTTGGCTCGAAGTGCCTCAAGAGGAGCACATACGCTCCTGAGGTATCCGTGGCGGTTGCCGTCCGGAGCTTCGCTAAGCGATCTTTCGTCGCGGCCTCGAGTTGCTCGGATTTCGAACCCTTCGAGAACGGACGCTTGAACGGATAGCTCGTATAGTTGAACATCTGGAGGACGCGGACCGTGTAAGTGCCTGGCGAGACCGTGAATGCTCCGTACGGATCTTCGTCATAATAGTACCACCAGCTGCTGTAGACGATGCCGCCACCTGCATCATAGACTTCGTATCTGAATCGGAGATTCGAATCTTCTCCCTTAATTCCGATGATCTGGACGGTGTCGTACGTCGAGGTCGTAAACTGGAAATAGTCGACATCCGATTGGCTTGCGATGACACCGTTCACGCTGACCCCGTACGCCACAGCATTCGCTTCGGGGAGCGATCCGTTCGGCTCGACCTCGGTCGCGACGGGCAAGTTTGCGATCGTCACCGGATCGCTGACGATCTGTTTTGCACGTGCCGCTGCCGCACGCAGTTCGTCAAGGGACGGCGCAGCGAGGTAGGCCACAGTCAGGTGCAGCGTATCGCCAATGCCGGCAGCGAATGGACCCACCGTGATCTGACCCCTGACATCTCCTGGCACCGTCGTATTCGGTGTGAATGTCGTCAGGTTGGCTGTAGAACGGACAAACTGAGGATCGTTCTGCGTCCATACTGCCATGCCCGAAGGCCGGTCTTGCCCCACGAGCTGAATACCGTACGCGGCGGAATTCGTCGCTCCATCCGCTTCGATCCCATAGACCAAGCCGAGCGAGGTATCATACCCAGCAATATTGTTCGTCGCCACACCGACATCGAAGTCCGCCGAAACCTGCAAGAAGATATCATCGAGACCGGCGCCCGATTCATTCACAAACTGATAGTCGACGAGGGCATATTGATTGTCAGGAATTCCCGCTTTGATATACGATGTCTGGATAACCCGAAGGCCAATGCGCGTTGCCGCCGCCTCCCAGGCATCGGTGTATGACGTCTGCAAGGCGGAGTACCCCAGCGCGAAACTCGGGACGGACGTAAAGCCTTCGGCCGGCGAAAAACTGTTGATGCTTGTGTAGAGACCACCGGCGAATTTTGAGTTGTTCCGATCGACAACGCTGACATCGGACGTGTAGAGACCGTTCTTACCATTAACGACGATGCCAGTCCCATATGCACCGAACGCTCCCAACTTGCCGCGGTTTGTCAGATCGAACCGTACATCGTTCGCGATCGGATGCACGAGCTCGACGAAGATCGTCATGGTGTCGCGTAGCGAGCTGGCCGAATTAACTGCGTCCACGATCACGCTTTGATTGCCGGCCTGAGCCTCCGTGGGCGTCCAGCGAAGCGTGTCGCCGTCGAGGATCATGCCCGAAGGTCCCGAAACCAGACTCACCGTCGATGCAGGCCATCCATTCACCGTGACAGCGCTCGCGTACGGTAGACCCGTCACCGCACTTCCCAGAACCGTAGCATTCGTCGGAGCGAATTGTACGGCGGATCCTTCAGGAAACGCCACGAGCGTGGCGCTCTGTACGATCAGATCATTGCTGTTCGCGCTCAGATCAGGCGTCCATCCGGCGGCCGGAAGCGATACCGACTCATATGGCCAATAGCCCGCCAAGCCGGGCTCGGCGCCTGTCAACGTACGGTTCATGCCCCACTGGATATCGGTCTGTGATCGGACCACATCCCAGAGACGCACTTCGTCCATGAGTCCGTTGATCCCATTCTCCCAACTCGACCCGACGTACAGACCTGTGGAGCCGGCTCCGACCTGGAATGAGGCCGGCGCTGAATGCACGAGGTTCCCATTGACGTAGAGGCGCGCTGAGATACCGTCGTATGTCCCGGCGACATGATACCATTGTCCAACAGCAAGGCCATTTGGATCCTCGACGATCAGATCGTTGCCGCTGCCAGTCGGCGAGATACCGTCCGAGAGTGCGAGGGCGAAATGAGAAGTCCCCCCTCCGTCTGTCCGGAGCATCAACGCGTACGTTTGGAAGGGATCGACTGCAAAACCGTTGTCTGCCGGCCTCACCAGGAATCGTACCGTCCCACCCGGGGCAGGAACTGCCATCGGATAGACCCACGACTCAAGGGTGAGAGAAGTCCCTGACAATGAATACCCCGAGAAGTTCCGAGGAGGGTACGTCGGGTTCACATCGGTGATGCGCGTGCGACTCACGCCGACGCCCGTGAAGGACATCGAGTTCGCATTGGCTGCACCCGCCGTCCACCCGGGGGAACGTTCGAAGGCGTCGAACGAAACCTCGATCGAGTCGGCCGGAAGGTTGAGCGGATCATTGCCATCAGTGACGATCACAATGCTCCATTCCGCGATGCTGCTGAGGTTCAACACGTTGTCATTGATGCCATAGCCCGGCACTCCTCCCCAGGGCGTCGGCCACTTGACGAATCCCGAACTGTCGGGCAGAACCGAACCATCAGAGGGCCGTTCGACGAGTGGGATCTTCAGATGGACCCAGCCGGAGACATTCGAAAGGATCGAAGAGTTCTGGTACACGTACAGCTCAGCAGGATCGCCGAAATTCGGCCGGTCAGAAAGCTGAAGCCGCAGGCGCATGTTCTGCGGGAGCGACGGCGCCATTCGCACGTTGATCCACAGGCTCAGTGTATCGCTCGACGACCAATCGAGTGGACGGGCTCCGTCAGGCACCTTGTTCCCAAAGAGCGCGAATGTTCCCCACGGGTGCAGTGAGGCCAGGGCCGCGTGCGCCTTCCACGATGCAACCCCCGACACCTTGTCGGTGGGATCGACGACGATGTCCCAACTCGTCCCCGCCTCGCTGGCGATCAGATTGATTTCATCGAGCTGGTTGTCGAAGCTCAGGATCGGGACCGAATTCGCAGTCTGGCCCAGAAGGCCGAGCGGGAGAGCGATGAGGAGCGTGAGAACGCCCAGCGCGAGGGACATCCGTCGTGCGGTCATAGGCCACATTCTAGGGAAGGGAGGTTTAACCGTATCGCGAACTTGGGAAGATGCAATCATGTCGACTTGATCGTTCAGAGACTTTGAGTGGATCAGGGCAGGGCTCATTGGCCCTTCACGGCAAGTCAGGCGACGGAGGCAACGATTCAACGCCCGGCGTTTCTTTCTTCGGCTTCAGCAGGATCGCGGCCGCGGCCCCACCACCAAGCACGACTGCACCGGCCGCATACCACAGCCATCCTCCACCTCCACCAACCTCGTCGTACTTTTTGCCGGTCATCTCTCCCGCCATTTGCCGTGCCATATTCGGAATGATGTCCGAGAGGAGTTCTTCGATCTCGCCCCGATGCTGGCGCGATTTGTTTGAGATGATCTGGGCCGTCGCGATATCGATGACCTGAATGTTCACGTTGAAGAGCGAGCCGACCTTGCCGATCGTTCCCGCGAACATTCGCTCCACCTTCAGGATCTTGCCGGCTTCGACGATGCATTCGACCTGCGAACAGGCCTCGGACTGTTGGAATCCTTGTTCCTGCAAGATCTGCCGGATCCGTTGACGATCGACGACAGTGAACTCACCGACGGAGACGATTTCCGTCTGGAATGCATCGGAGAGCGTGGCCGCCTCTTCCTTTGACAACCCACCACGCGCGTCGAAGTCGAGCACGGCGACGTTCAACTTCTGCTGGATGGGTGCCTGCTGACGCTGCGCCGGACGCTGCTGCGCGAACGTCCCAAGGGTGAGGAAACAGGAGAGATAGGCGATGAGGGCGGGTCGTGCCGCCAGAATGGATCGTGCCGTCAGAGTCACGGGTATGGCTCCTGTGCGCGCTGGTGTACAGCAGTGGAAAGAACGGTACGGGACAGCTACTGCTTCTTCACGCCGTCGACAGCTGCAACGATATCGGCGACGACACTGGGAAGAAACTCGTCCATGATATCCTCCAGGTCATCGTCATACGTGCGAGAAATGGACAGATCGATGCCAGAGGTCTCAACGTCAGTGATCTTGACGCTGAAGATATAGTTGTCACCAAGTTTTCCGAGGGACCCGGTGACGAATTTGCGAACCGCCAGGACGCTGGCGGCCTGACTGAGACCTGCGTTCGGATTCTGCGCCGCTTGGAAGCCCTGTTCCTGAAGGACCGCTTGGATCTGCTTTCGGTCGATGACGTTGAAGCGGGCTGTCTGCGTCAGGAGGGATGCGAGGGCGTCGCCGACCAATTGCGCCTCAGGCGATTGCACGCCGGCACGTGCTTCGAAGTCCATGATCGAAATGTTGATCTTCGGCTTGGCGACCTCCGGCTTGGAGGCCCCGCACCCAAACATGAACAGCAAGAACGGAAGGAGGGCGTAGCAACGTGTGCGCATCTGCGATCCGTGATTAGTGAGAGACGCTTCAGTTCTTTCGCGGGGCCGCGAGCAACTCGTTGACCATGTTTCGGAGGTCAATATGAAAATTCTCGTGGTAACCTCTGTTGACCTTCCTCACAATTCCGTCCTGATCTATGACGACGATCATAGGGAGCCCACGGACCGTGTAGTTCCGGGCGAACCGGCCGGAAGCATCAATAATGCACTGCAAGCTGTACCCCCGGGCCTTATAGACAGCCCGCACCGTGTCCTCTGTGACATCGGCCATTTCCTGCGTATTTACCAAGAACACTTTGACCGCCTTGCCGGCGAACTCCTTCTCCAGCTCTGTGAGGAGCGGAATCTCCACCTTGCACGGCTGACACCACGTCGCCCAAAAGCTCAAAATGACGACATGCGGCTGCGGGATCTTCGATTCGCGCCGTCGGGACTTCCCCACGTAGTCGCGAAGGAAAACGGGATTATCGGTCTGGAGGTCGCGCATCACGAACACCGGTGCCGCGTCTCCGGGCTGGAGCGTATCCCCAAGCGCGCCAGAAGCCATTTCTGACGGCCCTTCGACCTTCGCCGCTAGGGATCCGATGATCAAACATGAGAACAGAAAGAATCTCAATAAAAGACTCACGAGGTCCTCAGGATGGAAGTAACATGAATGAGCAAAAAAACCTACACAAATTAGCAGTGTTTGTCAAGAAAGGGTTGAAATGAACGCTGCAATCAATTACAATGCAGTAATGATTGATTCTGGATGACGTCGCGCGTACATTTGCCTGCCCTCCACCAAACGTCCGATCTCATGAAGACCACGCTCAAGAAACTGACCGGCATCTGGTTCGCGCTCATCAGCTTTTCCCTGGCGCTTCTCCTTTTCGAAACGCCCCTCCTGCACGTCACCATCGGGTCCGACATCTTCCGAAAACTTGAGCGAACATCGCAGGACGTGCTCCTGCGCGCGCGAGGGACTCGCGACTGGACTCATCGGGTCATGATGGTCCGGATCGATGATTTTACCGACCGCAACCTGGGGTGGCCGATTCCGCGAGACCAATATGGGGCGGCTATGGCCCTCCTAAGCAACTCCGGTGCAACTGCCGTCGCGCTCGACGTCCCGCTCCCGCCCCGGGAACGGACCGATTCGACCGAAGAGGCCCGCATGCTTCAATATCTTGCCTCGGCTGATGGGGTCTTCCAGGTCATAGGTCCGTTCATCCCATCTCGCACGGACCAGGCCAAGATCAGTCCCAGAGATGTCGATAGCTCAGCCTTTTTCTCGATCGGCCAGTTCGGCATCCCGGCGCCCAAGCGACACCTGTTTCCCCGTTCACCGTTCATCAACGATTATCCATTCCCCGAACTTGCCGAGGTCAGCGCAGGTGTCGGACACATCAGCCTGATCCCCGATACCTTGGACGGCGTGATCAGATCGGCTCCGTTGTTCGTCGACTATGCCGGCCGACTATATCCGACGCTTGGTCTTGCGCTCGTCATGCACGAACGGGGGTGGACAGAGAAGGACGTACAGATCGAGACCACCGAGGACGGCATGACGGTGAAGGTCGGTGATCTGGAAATACCCACGGGTCCGATCGGGGAGGTCCATATCAATTATGTGGGCACTCCGGATATCTTTCCGTCCGTCAGTTTCTATGACATCCTGCTTGCCGCCCGCGACCGGAACGCCGCCTTTTTTGAGCAATTCCGGGACAAGGTATGCATCATAGGCCCTACTGTCCGGTCCCTTGGCGATTTCTATGCAACGCCGATCGCCGAGAGCACTCCTGGCTACATCACGCATGCGAACATGTATGACATGATCGCCAGTGGAGCATTTTCGTATCATGCCCCGAAGGCGGTCACGATTTTGATCCTCTTGTTCCTCACCGCCATCGTGGGATCGGTCGCTCATCAGTCAAGCATGCGCATGGGCGTGGTTGTGCTTCTCGCCACTCTCGGCCTCTACCTGATCGTGGCCTATTTCGCATTTGCGGATGCCGGCGTGGTCTTGCCGGTCGTCGAAGCGATCTTCAGTCTCTCCTTCGCCTTCGTCACGACCGTGTCATATCGAGCGGCCACTGAGGGCCGCCAAAAACGCATGATCACGGACATGTTCGGGAAGTATGTCGACAGCACGGTCGTGCGCATGATGGTCGACAATCCGAATCTGTTCAAGCTCGGCGGCGAGAAGAAGGAGATCACCCTCCTGTTCACCGACCTGAAGGGTTTCTCCGGCATCTCTGAGAAGATGGAGGACGAGGTGCTTGTCAAGCTCCTCAATACGTACTTCACGGAGATGACCAAGGTCATCACGAGCACGCGCGGAACGGTTGACAAGTATATTGGCGACGCGATCATGGCCTTCTGGGGTGCGCCTGTCGCAGACGTTGACGGCCCCCTCCACGCCTGCCTGGCGGCACTCGAGATGCAACGCCGGCTGGCAACGATCAACCCGAAGATCAAGCAGATCGCAGGCGTTGAACTGAAACAGCGGGTTGGCGTCAATACTGGCGTCTGTACCGTGGGCAATATGGGTTCAGCCAGCAAGGTCAACTATACTGCGATCGGTGACCCCGTCAATCTGGCCTCGCGCCTTGAAGGGGTCAATAAACAGTACGGGACGGCGATCCTCATCAGCGAGATGACCCACCAGAAAGTGGCCGGAAAGGTCCTGACGCGGGAGGTTGATCGTGTCGTCGTTGCAGGGAAGAGCGAACCGGTACGGATCTATGAATTGCTCGACGTGACGGAAAAGGCAGTTCCCGCGAAGACCAAGCAGTTCCTCGAGGTGTACCAGGAAGGACTGAAGGCGTATGTAGAGCGTCGGTGGGACGAAGGAATCGCCTACATGGAGCACGCCATGACCTTTTGGCCTGACGACCCCGTATGTCTTCTCTATATCGAGCGGATGCGCTTATACCAGATCCACCCGCCAAAGCCAGAATGGAACGGCGTCTTCGTGCTTGAATCGAAGTGAAGGTTGTAGAGGATGGAACAAACGAAAGCCCGGATAGATCCGGGCTTTCGTCGTTTGGAGCACTGGGGCTCAGGAGGATTTTCGTTCATGTTGCGCATGCCGCCGGTCAACATCCTCGCTCATCCCAACGTAGAGCCGTCCAGTCGGAACACTGCGCATAATGTAGACGAACCACATGCACTCCCTCCTCGGAATAGAAAGAGGCATCCCGCGGGGGATGCCTCTGGTATTCGTCGGGGCGGCGAGATTCGCCGCGAAGCGGTCACTTTGTGCCACGAAGTGGTGACTTCGTCAAAACTCGCGACCAGCCTTACAGTCCTCCCAACCTACGCTTCTCCAGCCAACCAGCCGGCGACTTGAGATATCGCTCCCGCCGAAACGCTTCCGTCTTGCTTGCGAATGCCTCAACATGCACCAGAATCCACGGCCGGTAGGCTTTCGTTGACCTTACATTGCCACGTTCATGTTGCGCATGCCGCCGGTCAACATCCTCGCTCATCCCAACGTAGAGCCGTCCAGTCGGAACACTGCGCATAATGTAGACGAACCACATGCACTCCCTCCTCGGAATAGAAAGAGGCATCCCGCGGGGGATGCCTCTGGTATTCGTCGGGGCGGCGAGATTCGAACTCGCGACCTCTTGGTCCCGAACCAAGCGCGCTAGCCAGGCTGCGCCACGCCCCGATACAACTTCGGCACAGAGAAGGGACCCTCAGGATGAATAACCCTGAGAAAGAGACGGCCCTCCCTGCTCGTAGAACACAAAACTGGAACGTCATACGTTCCAGTCGTTAGAAGATACTGGGTTTTGCGGTCAAGTTCAATGGCTGATTGAGCCAAGGTGAGCTGAGACTTCTTCCGCTATCTCCGTCGCCAGCCTCTCACCCGCACGTTCGATCCAACGGATGCGACCATCGGCCCGGAACCACGTCAACTGACGCTTGGCGTACTGTCGGGTTCGCATTTGGATCGCGCCCAGCATGGTGCTGATATCCAAGGCGCCCTCGAGATGATCGAATGCTTCCCGGTACCCCACCGTATTCAGAGAGTTGAGATTCCGATCATAGCCACGTTCGAGCAACCCTTTGGCCTCCTCGATCAGACCGGCATCGATCATGGCGACCGCGCGAATGTCGATGCGGCGATAAAGTGCTTCACGATCCGGAGCCACACCCACCCAGTGGACGTGGAAGACAAGTTCCCCGGCGTGGAGACGGTGATGCTCGCTGAGCGCCACTCCAGTGAGTTCGAATACCTCAAGGGCCCGAATCAGCCGCCGCGGCTTTCCCTTCTCCGTCTTTCCCTCGGTCTCCGGATCGACCTTTCGTAGTGCCTCACGAAGCGCTTCTTCACCCCGGTCCCTCCAGAGCCCTTCCCAATGATGACGGATCGCCGGATCTGCCCCAGGGCCTTCGAAGAGCCCGTCGAGCGCGGCACGAAGATAGAGGCCGGAGCCGCCTACCACAACGGGAAGCTTACCCCTAGACTGGATTTCTCGAATGACGCCGCGAGCTTCTGCTCCGTAGCGCGCCGCATTGTAGTCCTCGCGCGGATCGAGCGTGTCGATGAAGTGGTGCGGTACCCGGTTGCGATCTTCGGCCGAAGGCTTCGCGGTGCCGATGTCCATGTAGCGATATACTTGACGCGCGTCGGCAGACACGACCTCGCCCGACATGCGGAGGGCCAGCTCCACGCCGAGAGCCGTTTTCCCAGCCGCTGTCGGACCGACGATCGCGACTACGTCGGGATGACCAGTTCCGCCGCCTACTTTTCCCATCCCATTTTGCCGATCAACGGGACGAATTTGAAGCCCTCGATGTCCTTTTGTTCGAACGTCTCTCCTTTCCGCGTGATCACGCGAATGCTTTGCTCCGCTTGCCCCCCAACAGGGATCACAAGGCGGCCACCGTCAGCGAGCTGTTTGAGGAGCGGCTCCGGTACGGATGGAGCAGCCGCAGTGACGACGATACCGTCGTAGGGCGCGAACTCCGACCAACCGACCGTCCCATCGCCAGAGCGAGTCGCGACCTTGTAGCCGAGGGACTGCAATAGTTTTCGCGATTCCAGGTGGAGCGGCATGTGTCGCTCGATCGAAAAGACCTGACATCCCAGTTCAGCCAGAACCGCCGCCTGATAGCCGGAACCGGTGCCGATCTCCAGAACCTTCGCACCCCGCGTCACCTCAAGAGCCTGACTCATGAATGCGACCGTATACGGCTGCGAGATCGTTTGACCATTGCCGATCGGGAGTGCCTGATCGAGGTAGGAGGAATTGACAAAGGTCGGCAGCACGAAGCGATGACGTTCGACTTTCGACATCGCGGTCAGCACGTCCTCGTGAACGATGCCTTTCGAGCGAAGCAGGTCCACCAATTCTCGTCGTTCTTCTGCAAAGCGGGGCATCACACCTCCATGAAGAGCGTCCGGATGAACGCCCAGGTTGTTTTCCAGTATGTCATCGAGCTTCGTTCCCCTGCGTAGATCGTCCGTACCGGGGCGGACGAGAACCGAAATCCAAGCGCAGCCGCGCGGAGCAGCCATTCCGTCTCAGCTTCGAATCCGTTCGTCACTGTGACAACCGACTCGACCGCCCGTCGGCCGTGAATGCGAAAGCCGCACTGCGAATCGGGCACGCGCTGGCCGGTACGCCACGAGACCAGCACAGACGTGATCCGGTTCGACAGCTGACGCTCCCAGGGCATGCCAACTCCCGTGAATCGACGTGCGCCCATCACAACACCAGCAGTGCTCCTCTTCCATTCCTGCACAAGTTCCGGAAGGTCCTCCGGCGCGTGCTGACCGTCGGCGTCCATCGTGATCAATGCCTCCCAACCGTCATGACGCGTCCACCACCTCATTCCGGCTCGGACGGCCGCCCCTTTTCCGCCGTTACTTTCGAGACGAACGACATGGACGCCCGCCTTCCGGGCGACATCGGACGTCGCATCGGAGGAGCCGTCGTCAACGACGAGCGTTCGTTCAGGAGGGATGATCGGATTCAGACGGGAGAGAACCGCGGAAAGCATGGGGCCAGCCTGGTACGCAGGCACGACCACAACACATTCGGAGGTCTGATCGCTCACGATGCTGGAGGCAGTGTGAGTGGCTTGAGCGCGTCGCACATCCTGGCAACACGCTTCATCGCCTTGACGTCGTGGACACGAACGATCTGCGCTCCAGCGAAGACACACGCGGCGACGGCCGCGGCAGTGCCTTCGAGCCGATCTTCGACAGGCAGGTCGAGCACCCCGCCGATGAACGACTTTCGGGATGGCCCGACGAGCACAGGATAGCCCGTGGCCAGAAGGACCGGGATCTCGCGAATGAGGCGAAGGTTGTGTTCGAGTGTCTTCCCGAATCCGATCCCAGGGTCGATGATAACCTGCGACACCCCTTCCCGCTTGGCCGCCAACGCCCGGTCGATCAGAAATCGCGTCACTTCGAGCACTACATCATTGTATGCGGGCCCGTCCTGCATGGTCGTGGGCGTGCCGCGCATGTGCATAGCGACGAACGCCGCTCCCGACCGTGCGACAAAGGGGATCATCGATGGATCGCCCGTGCCCGCACTAATGTCGTTCACCAGTGTGGCACCTGCTTCCACAGCAGCACGCGCAACGTCCGGCTTTGTCGTATCGACGGAGATCGCCGCATCGCACTCCCTGGCGAGCCGTTCGATCACCGGGACGACGCGGGCCAGTTCCTCTTCGGCCGTGACCGGGGTCGCACCTGGTCTCGTCGACTCGCCGCCGACGTCCAGGATATCCGCACCGTCATTCGCAAGGCGGCGGGCAAACGAGACCGCCTCATCTGTTGAAGGAAGCCGCCCACCGTCAGAGAATGAATCGGGGGTCACGTTCACGACGCCCATGATGTGCGTCCGCGAGGACAGATCGAACCGGCGGGAACCGAGTGTGAGTATCATGAAAGAGTCAGAAGGATCGAGGTCAGGAGGTGGGGGTAAAAGGGATCAACGGGGCTACCAGCTCTTCACGGTTCGCTGCAGGAGTGATAGAAACCGCAGGTATGGCAGATCAACTTGCATTTCCGGCTGTCGAGGAGCGTTCCGCAGTTCACACAATACATCCAGTAATGCGGTTCCGGGATCGTATGCTGCAGTTTCACTTCTTCAAGTCGTTTGAGATCGTCCTTCGATTCCATCGCATCCTCAGGTGGCTTGAAGGTACCGAAAGTCCCCGCATCGCGCAACCGGCCGTCTGCTCCAGAGCGCACGGCGATCGCATTCTTATGAGCGACGAGCCATCACGACATGCGTCGCACGCGCAGTTGCCACATGCTCGGTGATGCTGAACCCGAGCGACGGCAGATCGATCCCTTCGAACAACGCCTCCCCTTTGCCGAGCACGACTGGCGCGACCGCGATATGCATCTCGTCGAGCAAGCCCTGCTGGAGGTACTGCCGGATGGTCTGGACGCCTCCTCCCACCCGTATGTCACGGCCGCCAGCAGCTTTCCGTGCGAGTTCCAGAGCTTCCGCAGGACCCGACGTGACGAAGTGAAACGTTGTCCCGCCCTTCATCACGATGGGTGCACGGGGGTGATGGGTCAGCACGAACACTGGGACATGGTACGGCGGTTCGTCACCCCACCATCCTCTCCAGGTATCATCGGGCCACGGTCCCCGGACCGGGCCGAACATGTTGCGGCCGAGGATCCAGGCGCCAATATTCTCGAACCCTCGAACCGCGAAGTCATCGTCGGTCCCTGTCTCGCCGTCATCAGACCCGAATACGTGTTTGCGAAAGGTCCGCGTCGCACGAGCCCACAAATGAAGTTGCGAGCCGCCGACGCCGAGCGGATTATCGATGGATTGGTCGGGACCGGCGCCGTAGCCGTCCAGCGAGATGGTGAAGCTTTCGACCCGAAGTTTCGACATGGCGCGATGCCTTCCGGCGTCGGGAAGATGTGTTGCTACGGAGCAGGAACGGAGGTTGTCCGCGCCTCGAGGAGTGCCACCAGACCCCAGCCAGCGACGAGAACGGCGTAGAACCAGAGAGGGCTCATTGCGCCCGGGATCACGGTGTGCTGCGCAATCATGGTCCAGAGTAACGGAACCGACAGGTAGGCGTTGTGTCGCCCCCGCACAATCGCTGAAGCCAATCGTGCGCGATCGAACTCGCGACCTTCGTTCGCCGCAGCGATCGCATCCCGCTGGACCGGAAGGATACGCATGAACACGTTGGCCGTCATGATCGTGCCGAACATGGCGCCGATATGGATGAGAACCGCCGAATAGCCCATGCCAGCCGGACCGCGCATCAATTCCACCATGGCGATCGTTCCGAGCAGGCCGAGGAGTCCGAGCTTTCGGCTATCTGCGAAGAACGCCATGCGCGCGAGGCGGTCATAGATCCCGAACATCAAAAGGACGAGCGTCACGGAGATCCCGGCCGCGGCATTCCAGCCCTCCGCCGCGTTGTCGAACATCCTGCCGCCCGCGTGATACAGCATACCCAACATGGCAATGCCGGTCAGCCATGCGATCAGCGTGCTCCATCGTACAAGTCCGAGCAGTCGTCGATAGAGGGTGACGACGATCAGTCGTCTCGTCTCAGTCGTCGACGCGGCAACCGCCGGGGTCAGAACAAACAGGAACACATAGGCAAGGCCGAGCCAGATGATGCCGGCGAGCACGTGAAACCACCGGAGGAACGAGAGAACGATCTCTTGCGCCATATGGGAGCCGCCAGGAGGTGGGGGGTTATGGGAGGTTCAGCATGAGCCGGGCCCCCTCGGACATCAGGGAGGTCGTCCACGGCGGATCGAACGTCAAGTCGACAAGGACATTCTTCACTCCTTCGACCATGGACACGCGTCGCTTTACGTCTGCAGCGATGAGGGGGCCCATCCCGCAGCCGGGGGCTGTCAACGTCATGCGGATGATCACGTTGGCCTCTCCGGGGAGCGAGTCGTCGAGCTTCATCTCGTATACCAGTCCGAGGTCGACGATGTTGACCGGGATCTCCGGGTCATAGCATTGACGCAGGGCATCCCAGACCTGGTTTGCCAGCGGCGTGCGCACCTCCACCTCGCGGCTTCCGACCTGGATCAGCATCGGAAACGAGGGAGCGGTCGCTGTTGATGCGTCGGCGGACATCGCTAGACCCCGAACGAACTGCCGCACCCACACGTGCGGGCGGCATTGGGATTATTGAACACGAATCCACGGCCGTTCAAGCCGTCGGAAAAGTCGAGCGTCGTTCCCGACAGGTAGAACAGACTTTTCGGGTCGATCTTCACCACGATATCTTCGAACCGGAATTCCGTGTCGCCGTCCCGTTTCCCGTCGTCGAACGCAAGGACATACGATAGGCCGGAGCATCCGCCCCCTTTCACCCCGAGGCGCAACGAGTGCGACTCCGGAATGCCGTTCTCTGACCGGATCTTCCGCACCTCCTGGATCGCGCGCGGCGTGATCACGACTTCTTCTGTCAGCTCAGGCTTGACCTGGGTCTCTGTCGACATACTGCTCCTCCGTTATTCCGTTGAGATCGTTGCTGCCGTCGGGTCCTGCAGGGCGCTCTTCATCGTGTGCCAAGCCAGGATCGCGCATTTGACGCGGGCCGGAAATTCGCTCACTCCCGAGAATGCCGCCAGTTTGCCGTACGTTTCCGGATCTTCGTTTGGGCCGAGCCCTTCCGTGACCAGGTGATGGAAGCGGTCGAACCACTCCTCCGCTTCCTTCCGTGAGCGACCTTTCAACGTGGCGCTCATGACCGACGCCGAAGACTTTGAAATGGCGCACCCCGAACCCTGGAAGGTGATCTCGCGGATCACGTCTCCGTCCATGGCCAGGTAGATGGTGTAATGATCTCCGCACAGAGGATTGTACGCTTCGACCACACGATCAGCTCCGTCGAGCACCCGATAGTTCCGGGGATTCTTGTTGTGGTCGAGGATGATCTCCTGATAGAGCGATCTGAGCTCGTCTCTCATAGGCCCATCACCTCTCTCACCCGCCCCACTCCCGCTACGAGAGCATCGACCTCCGCCTTCGTGTTGTAAAAGGCGAACGACGCCCGCGCGGTCGCCGGGATGCCGAACCGGATCATGACCGGCTGGGCGCAGTGGTGTCCCGTACGGATGGCGATACCTTCCTGGTCGAGAATGGTCCCAATGTCGTGCGGATGCACATCCTGCATGACAAAGGAGAGCACGCCGACCTTGTCGTCTGCCGTGCCGATCAACCGAACGCCCGGGACTCCTGAGATTCGCTCGGTGGCGTACGCGAGCAGCTCGCGTTCATATGCGCGAATGGCCGGCCAGTCGAGCGTTTGCAGGTACTCAAGCGCGGCCCCCAGACCGATGCTTCCGGCGATATTCGGAGTTCCGGCTTCGAACCGATACGGAAGATCGTTGTAGATCGTCTTCTCGAACGTCACCGACTTGATCATGTCACCTCCACCCTGGTATGGGGGAAGCGACTCAAGGATGGAGGCCTTTCCGTACAACACGCCGATTCCTGTCGGCCCGAAGACCTTGTGTCCCGAGAAGGCGTAGAAGTCGCAATCCAACTCCTGTACATCGACAGGGCCGTGCGGAAGCGCCTGCGCGCCGTCGATCAGGACCGGAACGTTCCGGGCGTGGGCCCGGGCGATGATGTCGCGCACGGGGTTGACCGTTCCGAGCGCATTCGACACGTGATTGACGGCGACCAATCGCACGCGTTCCGTCAGGAGGCGATCGAACTCGTCCATCCGCAGTTGACCCCGATCGTCGATCGGGATGACGGCCAGCGTGGCGCCTCGTTCGGCACAGACCATCTGCCAGGGCACGATGTTCGAATGGTGCTCGAGGCCGGAGATCAGGACAACTTCGCCAGGGTTCAACGTCGACCGGCCGAATGTGGCCGCCACAAGATTGATCGCCTCCGTCGTTCCCCGAACGAAGATCACTTCTTTCGTGC
The DNA here is from genome assembly GCA_964473365.1 of uncultured Ignavibacteriaceae bacterium. Taxonomy (GTDB): domain Bacteria; phylum Bacteroidota; class Ignavibacteria; order UBA10030; family UBA10030; genus 2-02-FULL-55-14. Next base: position 7,608 of record CAYYOV010000038.1, on the reverse strand, counting down.
TTGCCGCACCGATAAAGCGCCTGACCGTTTCGCGGCTGGCCTCATACGCTTCCGTCGCCTCTTCGCTCAAGCGATGGACCCCGCGATGCACATTGGCGTTCATCGTTCGATAGTACGCGTCATCTGCTTCAATGACCGCCAGGGGCTTCTGTGTCGTGGCCGCATTATCGAGGTACACGAGAGGCCGCCCATGAACTTCACGGTCGAGGATCGGGAAATCCCGTCGGATCGACTGTGGATCGAACAGGCGTGTGGCAGAGGCGGTATGCGCGAAGGCCCCGTGGGACATGGTCGTCAGGCCCTGCGGCCCTCGTCCAGACGCTGGTGGATGATCTGTTCCAACCGGTCCCTCACCGCCTCGATGCTCACGTGACCGACGACCTCATCGGCGAACGCAAACGTCAGAATGTCGCGCGCATCGTGCTCGCCGATCCCGCGCGAACGAAGGTAGAAGACCTGCTGTTCGTCCAGCTGGCCGACCGTCGCGCCGTGCGTACACTTGACGTCGTCGGCGAAGATCTCAAGCTGCGGCTTTGTGTCGATCGTCGCATCATCCGAGAGGAGCAGCGTCTTGTTCGTCTGCTTGGCGTCGGTCTTCTGTGCGTCCTTTCGGACGAAGATCTTCCCGTTGAACACGCCCCGGGAGCGCCCCGCCAGGACGGCCTTGTAGACCTCCCACGAGTTGCAGTTCGGCTTGGCGTGGTCGATGGTCGTGTGGTTGTCGATCAACTGGTCGCCCGTTCCGAGCGAGAGACCGTTGAACGTGCACTCGCACCGCTCGTCGTTCATGGTCGACGTCAGCTCATTCCGAACGAGCACGCCGCCGAGCGCGAAATTGTTCGACCGGTAGACGCTCTCGCGCGACTGAGCGACGTGTGTCGCGGCCACATGATACGCCGACAACGCTTCGTATTGCACTTTATCATGTTCGAGCCGCGCCCGGGTTCCGAGCACGACCTCGGTGACAGCGTTGGTCAGATATCCGGCGCCGTCGCTGGTCACGTAGAATTCCACCACCTTCGCCGCTGCGTGCTCTTCGAGCACAATGAGGTTACGGGGTTGAATTGCTACGTTCCCAGCCGCCCGGTCTGCCACATACACTATAATGATGGGCTCTGCCACTTCGACGCCCGCAGGGACATGCAGATACAGGCCGTCCGTGAGGAACGCTGTGTTGAGCGCCGTAAATCCTGACTCCGTCCCCTTCACTGCTTGGGCAAGATGTCGTTCGACCGCGTGCCGATCGGTGGCGCGAGCCTCAGCCAGGCTCATCGCCCGCACGCTCGTTGGGACCTTCACGGACGACAGGGCCGGGACGAAGTGGCCATTGACGAACACCAGGCGGTCTTCAGCCGGGACCGTCAGACGTTCGACATCCGCCTCCGTCAATGCACTGGCTACCGGCGCGACGCTCGGAACAAACAGACGTTCCGCGATCGGCTGTACATTCGTGAATCGCCATTCTTCTTCGCGTACGCTCGGAAAGCCGTGCTGCTGGAAATGCCCCATGGCCGTGCGGCGCAGTGCATGAAGCGCAGATTTCGCATCGCCGTTAAGCGTCCGCTCGAACGCGGCGAACTGTTCCTGGTATCGGGTCCGTTGATCCATACTCATCGCGTTCAGGCTGACGCCTCCGATCCTTCGCGTACCCATTCGTAGCCCTGGTCTTCCAGGCGAAGCGCCAGTTCCTTGCCGCCCGACCGGACGATCCGACCATCCACGAGGACGTGGACGAAATCCGGCACGATGTAGTTCAACAAGCGCTGGTAGTGCGTCACAACAACCGTGGCATTGTCCTTCCGGCGGAGTTTGTTGACCCCGTCGGCGACGATACGGAGCGCGTCGATGTCTAGGCCCGAGTCGGTCTCGTCGAGGAGGGCTAGCTTTGGTTCAAGCACGGCCATGTGGAAGATCTCATTCCGCTTCTTTTCGCCGCCGGAGAATCCTTCGTTCACGGGACGGTTCAGGAAGCTCTCCTCCATCTCCACAAGCTTCATCCGTTCTCGAACAAGCTTGAGGAAATCGACAGCATCGAACTCCTCGAGTCCACGGTGTTTGCGGATCGAGTTCAGCGCTGTCTTAAGGAAGTAGGAATTTGTGACTCCGGGGATCTCCACCGGGTACTGAAACGCCAGGAAGACGCCTTCCCGGGCCCGCTCTTCGGGGTCCATTTCAAGAAGATCCTTGCCCTCGTAGAGCACCTGGCCCTCGGTCACATCATAGACCTCCCGTCCGGCGAGGATAGAAGCGAGCGTGCTCTTGCCAGAGCCGTTCGGGCCCATAATGGCGTGCACCTCGCCCGCATTCACCTTTAGGTTGATGCCGCGGAGGATCTCGTTTCCGTTGATACTGGCGTGCAGGTTCTTGATCTCGAGCATTGCTTTCCCTTTGAAAGAATCATGAAGCGCATAGAACACAAAGGCATCGACGTTCGTCGCTAAGCATCTCTGCATTCTCTGCGGCTAGTGCGTTCTCTTTAGCCGACGCTGCCTTCGAGGCTGACACCCAGCAATTTCTGCGCTTCGACGGCAAATTCCATCGGCAATTCGCGGAAGACCTCCCGGCAAAAGCCGTTGACGATCATGTTCACGGCATCCTCGCGTGAGAGGCCGCGCTGGTTGCAGTAGAAGATCTGATCCTCGCCGATCTTGGACGTCGTGGCCTCATGCTCCACGCGCGACGTGGTGTTCTTGACCTCGATGTACGGGAACGTGTGAGCGCCGCACCGGTCGCCGAGGAGCAGCGAGTCGCACTGCGAGAAGTTGCGCGCATGTGTCGCACCCTTCTTGATCGATACCAGCCCGCGATACGAGTTCTGCCCTTTGCCGGCGGAGATGCCTTTCGACACGATGGTGCTTTTCGTGTTCTTCCCGATATGGATCATCTTCGTGCCGGTGTCCGCCTGTTGATAGTTATTGACCACGGCCACCGAATAGAACTCACCGACCGATTCATCGCCCTGAAGGATCACACTCGGATACTTCCATGTGATGGCGGAGCCGGTCTCCACCTGCGTCCAAGAAATCTTTGAGCCGAAGCCGGCGCACTTGCCCCTCTTCGTCACGAAATTGTAGATCCCGCCCTTGCCTTCTTTGTCGCCAGGATACCAATTCTGCACGGTCGAGTATTTGATGCTGGCCCGATCACCCGCCGCCACAAGTTCGACGACCGCCGCATGCAGTTGGTTCTCGTCCCGCATCGGGGCCGTGCATCCTTCGAGGTAGCTGACGTAGGCGCCTTCTTCGGCCACAATGAGGGTGCGCTCGAACTGTCCGGTGTTCGCCGCATTGATGCGAAAGTACGTCGACAGCTCCATCGGACAACGGACCCCTTTCGGGACGTAGCAGAAGGACCCGTCCGAGAAGACTGCCGAATTGAGTGCAGCGTAGTAATTGTCTCCAGCCGGTACGACCGAGCCAAGGTATTTCCGGACGAGGTCCGGATGCTCGCGAACCGCTTCGGAGAAGGAGCAGAAGATGATCCCGAGTTCCTTCAGCTTCTCTTTGAATGTCGTAGCCACGGAGACGCTGTCGAACACGGCGTCGACGGCCACGCCGGCGAGCATTTCCTGCTCGCGCAACGGTATGCCAAGCTTTTCATACGTCCGACGAAGCTCAGGATCGAGCTCATCCAGACTGTTGAGCGTCACCTTCTGCTTTGGGGCCGAGTAGTAGATGATGTCCTGGAAATCGATCTGTGGATACGTGACGTTGTGCCACTTCGGCTCCGTCATCTTCAGCCAGGCGCGAAACGCCTTCAGCCGCCATTCGAGAAGCCACTCGGGCTCCTGCTTCTTGGCCGAAATGAAACGGACCGTGTCCTCGTTCAGCCCCTTAGGAGCCGAATCGCTTTCGATATCAGTCACGAAGCCGTATTTGTACTCGCGTCCCGCGAGTTCTTCGATCTGTTTGGTCTCAGTGCTCATGTCAGTGAACGTCGGGGTCGATGATCAAGCCGTCGTCGTGCCCGTGGATCCCGGCTGGACGGGCGTCGCTGGTGCCGCGGCGGCCGGTCTTGCCTGGGGGGCAGGCGCGGGCTTCTTCGAGATCGCGCGGAATTCTTCGAGGAACAACACCCACGTGCGATCGTCGAGTGGCTTCAGGATCCCCTGCCGCTCGAAATGCGCGATGACATCGCGCGTCACGGCCTCCGATTCCACGTAGCCGTGGTCCAGCTTCTGTTGTTTCAAGTAGGTCATGACGCCATAGTGGATGTCGCGAAAAAACACGTTCGAAGCGTGGAACAAATGATACCGCGACCGCAGGAACTGGAGGAATTCCCGGTCACGAGCGATGATCAATGATGTCGGAGAGGTCATACCGATACCTGTCAGATGATCTCGTGAATGGTCATCCGGTCGAACAAGACGTTCAGATCTCTCTGAACCTTGCCGAGCGGTTTGCGGATGGTGCAGTTGTCGAAGATGGAGCAGCTCTCGGGTCCCTCGACGTAGCATTCCGCGATCATCGGCTTCTCATCCTCGATGATCTGGATGACCGAGGCGACTGTCATGCTCTTCGGATCCCGACCAAGGGCATAGCCGCCGCGAACACCTTGCGTCGAGATGACGACACCAGCCCTCGCCAACTTTTGCAGAACCTTAGCCAACAACTCGTACGGAACATCATATTCCGTGGCAAGTTCCTTCGCTGTATAGACCTGGCCCATGGGATGCATCGCCATGTGGCGCAGGGCGATCAGCCCGTATTCAACCTTTTTCGAGAGCTGGAACATCGAAATCCGACTGCAGAAGTCCGATATTGGGTCAAAAGAAAGACAGAGGGGATTCTCCGACCTCTGTCTGCTGATATAAGATACACATCTGCCTGGTGTGAAGCAACCTCCGTGGGACGCACCAACCTGGTACGGAAGGAACGAGACCATGGAGTCGGCGTATATTGAACCTGCAGGCGTGATGAAATGTTCCTTTGCAATCGCGCTCCGCGCAATATTTCGAACATTCTTACGTCTGTTGGACCGTAGCTCTTCCTTGAATACCCGGGCAAATCTCTCTAAACTGACGTTATGAGAATCGGAATTACGTGCTATCCCACCTACGGCGGCAGCGGCGTGGTGGCGACTGAACTTGGGAAATCCCTGGCACGAAGAGGCCACCAGGTGCATTTCATCTCCTACGCGATGCCGATGCGGCTGAGCGGCTTTCAGGAGAACCTCTTCTACCACGAGGTCGAGATGTCCTCCTACCCTCTGTTCGACTTCCCGCTGTATACGCTGGCCCTGTCGAGCAAGATGGTCGAAGTGACCCAGTATGAGAAGCTCGACGTGCTCCATTGCCACTATGCCATCCCGCACGCCGCAAGCGCCTACCTTGCGAAGCAGATCCTTCAAACGCCTAAGCCGAAGATCATAACGACCCTCCATGGAACTGACATCACGCTCGTCGGGCTCGAACCAAGCTTCCTGCCAGTAATGAAATTCGCGATCGAACAAAGCGACGGTGTTACCGCGGTCTCACGCTTCCTGCGCGAGAAGACCCTGACAAACTACGGCATCGCCAAAGAGATCGAGGTGATTCCGAATTTCGTTGACACCAGTGTCTATCGCCGGGTGGCCTCGGACCACGTCCGGCAACGCTACAGCCATCCGGGCGACCGCATCCTGGCCCACACATCGAACTTCCGCGCCGTAAAGCGGGTGCAGGATGTCATTCTGACCTTTGCGGAGGTGCGTAAGCGCGTCCCGTCCACCCTCCTGCTGATCGGCGACGGACCGGAGCGCTCGCAGTGTGAGTCGCTGGTCCGGGAGCTCGGTCTGCAGGATTCTGTCCGCTTCCTCGGCAAGCAAGTCGAGCTCGTCGAGCTGCTCTCATCCGCCGATCTGTTCCTCATGCCCAGCCAATCGGAGAGTTTTGGTCTCTCGGCACTCGAAGCGATGGCGTGCAGCGTTCCCGTGATCAGTTCGAGCGTCGGCGGATTGCCGGAACTCCAGCTGCATGGTCAGACTGGCTACATTGCAGAGATCGGCGACATAGAGCGTATGGCCAAGTACGCGATCGACCTGCTGACGAATCCCGCCAAGCATCAGATGTTCTCCGAGGCAGCCCGGGCCCGCGCTCTGGAGTTTGAGAGCAGCACGATCGTCGAGCACTACGAGCGCTACTACGAACGTATCATCGCTTCCTGACCGGACGACCGACGTTCAGCCGTCATGGCGACCAAACGTACTGACGCCGACCAGCGGACACACGCCTTGTTGGTGGAAGAACTGGTGGGATTGCTGACGCAGGAAGGATTCGCCGTCAGCGCCGCCGACGGCGTCCAGGGGTATGCGCCCCCCTTCGAGCTGAGCAATGACGGCTACGGAGACCAGGAGGACAAAGCGCCCGACGTGTACGCGTACGACGGCGCGAAGAAGTGCTACATCATCGGAGAGGCAAAGACGGGCGTGGGGGACCTCGAAACAAACCACGCATTGACGCAGTGGAATGTCTTCCTCGACCAATCGAACGCACGCAGCGGCGCCCCCTCGCTCTTGTATGTCATTCTCCCCTCCTCGAAGGTCCCCCTCTTCCAGGCCCTCATCACCCACTACATTCACCGCGAATATTGGCACCGGGTGGTGGTCGTGAGCTCCAGCCGGATCACCGGATAGCGATTGGTGGCCCTCCGGCGGAGGGACCATCTACGAAGCGATACGGCGGTACAGAACAAGGACCAACCTTCTGGGAACGAGAAGTCGGTCCGCACTGCGTCATTTGAAGTAATTCGGGTAGCGTTCCTCGCGCTACCCTTTCTGCAGTCTGGCGAACTTCAGGATCAGACTCTTCAAACCTGCCTGATCGAAATCCACGACCGCCTTTCGATTATCCCCCGTACCGCTCAAGTCCACGACCTTTCCCCGGCCGAACACCTCGTGCTTCACCATCATCCCCTTCTTCAGTACGAGCGCTTCCTGCGACTCCGATTCGTAGTCGGGCATTTGGTCGCTCGCATACGGATCGTCAACGCCCTTCTGCGGTCGTTGCCGCACCGGAGCGGATGGTCGGCGCATCGTTGGCACATGCGCTGAGACGCGGGGCACCCGCAGGGCCATTTGGTGCACGTGCTCCTCGCCCAACTCGCCCAGGAATCGTGAGGGCGTCTGGAAAGACGCTTCGCCAAACCGATACCGCATCTGAGCGAACGAGAGATAGAGCCGGCGTTCGGCTCGCGTCATGCCGACGTAGAGCAACCGGCGTTCCTCTTCGACATCAACGTCGTCAAACCCGGCCGACGTGAACGGCAACAATCCTTCCTCCAACCCCGTCACGCAGACGACCGGGAACTCCAGGCCTTTCGACGCATGGAGCGTCATCAAGGTGACGGCATTGGCCGTTCCCTCCCATCGGTCGATATCGGCTACGAGCGACACTTCCTCGAGGAACGCCTCCAGCGTCGCTCCGCTGCCTTGCTGCGCGAACTCGGTGATGGCCGAAAGTAGTTCCTGAACGTTCTCCCAGCGGGCCATCGATTCCGGCGTCCGCTCCTCTTTGAAGGAGGTGAGGAATCCAAGCTCGTCGACGAGCGCTCTCGGCCATTCGCTGAGCGAGAGGGACGAGCGGAGCTGCCGGTACTTCTCGAGCAATGCACGGAACTGTCGCAGGTTCTG
>CAYYOV010000037.1:20105-24815 GCA_964473365.1 uncultured Ignavibacteriaceae bacterium | reverse complement strand
CTGTCTGCTGTTCGGAGAGTTCACGATTGGTAGCGACGCCACGAATCCTCTGCCCGTCGAACAGACATCCGTCACAGCCATAGCCACGCGCTCCGGCGCTCTGCTCCGCTGGACAACGGCGAGTGAGGTGGATAATGCAGGATTCGAGATCGAGCGGCGAATGATTGGCGATGGGCGATTGACGATTGGCGATTATCAGAAGGTCGGCTTCGTCGCCGGTGCCGGGACGAGCACGAGCCCGCGGGAATACAGCTTCACGGATGCTCCGGCTCCGGGACGGTATGCGTACCGCCTGAAGCAGATCGACCGGAACGGCGGCTCGACGTACTACTCCGAAGTAGAGGTCGAGGTGGGCCTGGCGCCGCGCGAGCTGACGCTGGGGAACTACCCGAACCCGTTCAATCCGTCGACCTCGGTCGAGTTCACGCTGGCGAATGACGAGCGTGCGAGCTTGAAGGTGTATAACGTGCTCGGCCAGGAAGTGGCGACGCTGTTCGATGGTATGGCGAAGGCCGGTCAGTTCTACCGGCAATCGTTCGATGCGTCATCGATGCCGTCGGGCGTCTATTATTACACGCTCGAGACCGGTTCGACCCGCCTGGTGCGCCGGATGCTGCTGATGAAGTAGTCGCTCACAGCCGCGTTGGCTGTTTTGCGAATGACCACCCGGGACGGCTGCTCCAGCGGCCGTCCCGCGTTTTGAGGAACGAGGATCACCATGGATCGATGGACAGGTCAGATCGGCCGGACCGCTGTGTTGCTTGCGATGGTTGTCGCGTTCGCCGCAGGGCAGGACCCGGCCGAACGGCCGCGCTATATGTCGGCGATCAGAGCGTTCTTGTCGGCGGATTCGGTCTCGCCTCCGCCGAAGGGGGCAATCGAATTCATCGGAAGCAGCATCTTTCGGCAATGGACGACCGTTGCGGACGACATGAAGCCGCTTCCGGTGTTCAATCGGGCATTCGGGGGATCGCGCACACTCGACCTGCTCGACCACATGGATGCCGTGGTCCTTCCGTACGAGCCCAAGATCATCGTCTACTATTGCGGCAGCAACGACATCAACGGTCGTCTATCGGTGGATACGATCGTCTCTCGAGTTGCTCAATTCGTCGCCAGGGTCCATGCGCGTTTGCCTGAGACTGAAGTTCTCCTGGTGTCCGTCATGCGGGCCCCGCAGAAACGCTCGAAGTGGACGACCGTAGATTCCGTCAATGCGCAATTCGCCCGATTGGCGTCGACCGTGGAGAGGGTCCGTTACTTCGACATCAACGGCGCCTTTGCCTCGCCGGAGGGAGAACCACTCGGTTCGCTTTACCGTTCTGATTCGCTGCATCTGACTCCGGCCGGATATGGTCGCATGTCCGAGATCCTCCGCCCGGCGGTCGATCATACGTGGGACAACATCGCGGCACCAGGGCGTCGTTGACGTGATGGTGTGGTCAGGACAGCAGGGGCTTCATTCTGGCGAACCGGATCAACTAGGATGCCTGGGTCCGGGCCTTGCTCGCGTGAGGGGGATGGCGATTGCGGGGACGTCCAAGAGCGGTCGTAGTTTCCGACCTTGCCACGATCGCCCGACGCGGGACCGACACTGCGAACAACTCTGGTTGGCTTCGAACGAACCACCGCCATACGCGCATGGGCCGAGGGTGGACCTTACGCAGGATAGGATCTAAGGAGAGAGCACCGAAAGACGCAGAACCCATCCTAGGATGACCTAAGACGGGTTCTTTAGCTACAAATGCAGGGGGTGATCGGCCTGACGGGGGCCCGAAGTCGGAGGAGACGATTCAGCGCAATTGGCCCTCTCGGACGCGAGAGGAGTCCTTCTGTTGAGGCGTCCGAGTGACGGTCGGATGGCCCGCGCCCACGAGATACTTGACGATGGGGTCATAAAGAGACTGGGTCATGCCTTCGGCGCCAATGACCAACGTGAGCGCTGCAGGGTCGACCTTCGTGCCGGGAGGGTATCGTGCGGCCACGGTCTCGATCAATGCCGGGTCGCTTGCGGCCTGAGCCGCTTGGATGACACCGCCCTCGGAGAATCCCATGAGCAGAAGGAGGCAGCTTCCATCCGGGCCCTGTCCTTTTGCGATCACGCCATAGTCCTTTTCAAGGCTCCCGGCGGACAGGACCTCCGGTCGGAAGGTCTGGATCGAATCCCCGATCCCGTCACGGATGCTGAAGCTCGAGGGTGGAACGGTCGAATAGTCCAGCTGAAAGGTCTTGAGGAAGTTCTTGAGGACATGAAGCGTCTTGAAGGAGCCAATGAACACGACGTTGTGTGACTTGAAATCATCGGACGTGAATTGAGAGGCGAGCTTGAGCGTGACCCCGCTCGAAGCGCTGCGAAGCGTTGGGAGCAGATGGAGCAATCCCCAGGCAGCGCTCGGCCGCAGAAACGTGACATTGCTGCGCGTGAACTGCCTTCCGACCTCAGGATTCTTGCCAACGTAATCAAGGAACTCGTCGATGGTGTTGATCTTCCCCTTGCGGTAGTATCCATCCGAATTACCCCGTTCACGCATGAAAAAGAAGTCTCCGAGAACGATGAGGGTCGGGCGTGCGTTCGGCTGCACGAATTCGGTCCACAGGGCGCCCGGCAGGGCTCCGTTGCGGGACTCTTCGATCGACGTCGGGGAACGTAGCTCGCGGACGGCGAAGATCACGACCGCCACCAGAAGCACGGCAATGACCGAAAGATAGGCCAGGTCGCGACGACGTCGGCCCACGTGCGATCCTTGGCGCCGTGATGCGGGAAGATAGCGCACGAGGTAGTGCCCCTTCGGGACAACGACCTCGAATCGGTAGTGATCTTCCGTCGTGAGGTAGTAGTGCTCGAGCTTCTTCCGCAAGTTGCTTACATACGAGCGGATGAGCGGATCCGTGGCAGGGTCAAAATCGCTCGCCTTGCCGAACACATCCTGAGCGATCTGGATCTCCTTCAGCGATTCTTCGCTTGAGGTCCGCTCGACCAGGTAGCGCAGGAGATCTCGGTATCGTTTGGAATCCTGAAAGTCAGGACTTCGCAAGATCTGCGTGAGCAGGAGTTCCTTCTCGCTATCGGATGGCTGGAGCATGTTTTCTTGCGTATTTGGGAATGCGGACCTGCCAGTATTCCCTGAGCGAAAGGCGGCCAGAGGCAATCCACCGTTAATTGCGCAAAACGCACTGATTGATGCTTACGTCTGAGCCAACGGACCCAGAAATTGTCGTTCGCATGATACGATATGGTAGCGACAAGAGAAAGGCCCCGGATAGAGCCTCCCATGGGGCATTTCGGGTGAGACGGGTCATCTGGCCTTCTTTCGTCCACGGCTGATTCTGAAAAGTGAGAGGCTGGCATGGGGGCAGGGAGCGGTGTCGTCATGAACTTTCGGATGATGGCTCGGTTCTTGAAACGCCCCGGGTCTGGCGCGATGCGCCCGAACCGACGTCCGTGCCATCCGGCCGCTCATGAGCCCATTCTGACGTGATACTCGACCGACAAAATATCATTCGGGTGACCGCTCTTGCGCTCATAGGGGTCGCTGCGGCCTTTGGGCAGAACTCCGGTAAGATATCTGGTCGCGTCACCGACGCCAAGACACATGAGGGACTCCAGTCCGTGAATGTTGTCATTCGCGGGACCATGCTTGGTGCGGTGACAGACCCCGACGGCTATTACTTCGTCCTCAACGTGCCGCCCGGCTCGTACCAGATGGCAGCCTCGATGCTCGGGTTCCGGACGGTCGTACAACAGAACATCATTGTCAACGTCAACCGCACGACGATCGTCGACTACGCTCTGCAGGAATCAGCCATCGAAGGTGCCGAGGTCGTCGTTACGGCGACCCGTCCGGATGTCGAGCGTGAGAAGACCTCCACGAGCGAGATCCGGCGCGCGGAAGAGGTCATGCATGTGCCCGGGATCCAGGGGATCGCAGACGCGTTGACGCTTTCGTCGGACGTGAGCGACGGTCATTTCCGCGGCGGCCGTGATAACGAGGAACTGTACAGTCTGCAGGGCATGGGAATCATGAATCCCCTGAGCAGCGGCACGGCCTTCAACCCCATCATGAGCGCTGTCGAGGAGGTTGAGGTCATCACGAGCGGCTTTGGTGCTCAGTACGGGAACGCCCAATCCGGCGTCGTGAATATCACGATGAAAGAAGGATCGGCAGATCGGTGGACGGCCCGGGCAGAACTGCGTAGACGATCCCCCGGGCTCAAGCACTTCGGTCCCAGCCTGTGGGACAGCACGGGGAATCCGTATCTCCGGATTCTCGGCAATGCAAGTACTTGGACCGACAGCACAAATCCAACGTCGTTCGCGGAGATCAACAACCTCTACGGCAACGATCGGGGAACGCAATCGCAGGTGCTCCAGGCCTTGTACCTGATGCAAGGCCATCGGGACTTTCTCAAGAACTACGGTTCACTCGTCGACTATTCGGCCGACGCAAACTTCGGCGGGCCGCTCGGCAATGCTGTCCGCATGTTCGCCGCGTTCCACCTCGACAATATCTGGCCGTTCCTCCCGACCCCCGAACCAAATACCAGCAAGCAATTCATGGGGAACCTCGTCTATGACGTCGGTCCCGGAATGACTCTCCGGCTCAGCGGAGCAATCGCGCAGCAAGAAGGTCACAACCTCAGCGGCCGTAGCTCGGACGGGTGGACGGCCTGGGTCTGGGACCGCGTCTTTGGCGTGACCCGGTCGATGAG
>CAYYOV010000037.1:0-20005 GCA_964473365.1 uncultured Ignavibacteriaceae bacterium | reverse complement strand
GAGATCACGAATAGCTACGACATCGGCGTTACTCAGGGGTTGGGGGAGGGTTTCACGCTCGATGTGAGCGGCTACTACAAGGACGTCAAGGACCTTGTCCAGCGGGCGCTGTTCTATCCGTCGAGTTCTGCCAACGTACCGTACTTGAGCTACACGAACCGGGAGTACGCCAGCATCCGGGGATTCCGCGTCGGCCTCGCACGTCGTCGAGGGACGATCATGGGGACGCTCGGCTACACCTATGGGGTGGCTTCGGGCAAACGGAGTTCGGCCGATGCTTCGACATATCCCACGATCTATGAGAATGGTCCGACGGAAGAGCCCATGCCGCAGGACATCCTTCTGGATTTCGATCGAACCCACAACCTGATCCTGAATCTCCAGGTGCAGTTCGACCGATCAGACAGTTGGTATGACGCGGCGATGGCGGAAGGGACGCCTCTCGCCGGGGTGACCCTCTCGGCGACCTCCTTCCTGCGCAGCGGACGCCCGTATTCGTCGTGGCTCAATCCCGGGGTCCCCATGAACAAACGGGCTCCCGCCGAAGCGACCACGAACGTCAAGATCACCAAGGTCGTTCGGCAGTACTTCGGGGCACCGGTCACCTTCTACCTCGAGATCGCGAATCTCTTCAACGACCGGATCTACGACTACGACGCCGTCTTCAATCCGAATCCGGCGAACAACGCCAACCTGCAGCGGTTTACCGTGCGCTACGAACGCGGAGAGGATATCACGTACTACGACAACGAAAACTATCCGGAATTCAAGGCTAACCAGGAATTCCGGATCTACTCCAATGCCCCCCGGTCGTGGACCCTGGGCGTGGTGGTCAATTTCTAGTGACAATGACACGCATGCGCCCGACCATTCCCGTGATCGTGTTGTCGTGCCTTACGGTACATGTTGTGAGCGGACAAGCGGCGCGAGACTATCTGGTCCATCTGCGAGGAATGCTCCATCAAGCCGTCTACAACACCGGCGAACTCGGACGGCAGTACAATCCCTCCAATCCGACGACGGTACCGGGGATCCCGTCGTTCGAATGGCCCGGGAACTTTGCATCCGGAGCGTCGAGCAATTTCGTGACCATTGTCGATGGTCAGCAGTATTCGGGCCATCACAATTCCTATGGGGGTGGTGTCCAGATCGGTGCGGACCGGGCGGGAGGCGTTGCGCGCCGCTACGCATACTGCGGCGGCTTGAACGACGTGTCGCAAGTTGAGGGACAGCATGCGTTCCCCCAGGTCCTCGCACGCACCGAGAACTTCCCGGTATTGGCCGATGGAAGGCTCAATCCTGCGTACGATCCAAACGAGGCCGAGGAGGTCATCGTTTCACGATGGGCCACTCCGGTTGGCATCACGGTTACGCGCACGAGTCGGGCCTGGAGCTTTCCCGACTACGACGACATGATCATCTATGAGTACGAGTTCGAGAATACGGGAGATATCGCTCCGCCTGCGCCGCCCGTACCCGCCCGTCTGACCGACGTGATCATCAACTTCTCGCATGGGCTTACGAGCGGGAAGTTCGGCTACAATCGCACGGGCAATTCCTGGGCGAGCACGGTCATCGAACCGAACCTGAACGCCCGCTGGGACAGGATGCGTTGGCTGCAGTATGCCCTCCACCGAACGGGAAATCCCGAACCGAAGTACTTTGCCGAATGGGCCGCCAGCGGTACCAACGGAGGAGGGCTGCTCAGTCCGCAGGCTCCCGGATACATGGTCCTCTATTATGACACGCTGCATCTGGCTCGTCGTGGCGATGGAACGCGGGTCCTGACGCCGGGAGCGGACACGGTCTCGTGGGACGCCGCCGGACATATCAAGCAGCCGTACAATCTGATCATCGAAACGCAGCAGATGACCACGACGAAGCTGCTCCGGGATTTCCTCGACATTGCCAACGCTCGCAAGTATGCGTCGAACACTGACGTTGCTACCTTCGGTCCGGAGTGGGTCGGACGGGCCCGGTTCAACTGGGGACAGAGTGTCGCGCAGGCGATCGGACGTGACTACGCCTTCGGGCCTTACCATCTCGACCCGGGCCAGAAGATCCGCATCACGGTCGCGGAAGTGTGCGGATACGGAGCTGCGCGGCCAGCAGAGACGGACGCTGGGGTCAAGGACATCGGCGGGAGCAATGGGAATTCGACGATTGGCACGCCCGAATCCGGCGATGCCCTGTTCGCCTTCTACACCGTGCCAAACTTCTGGACGACGAAACGCCAGAACGAGCTGAACCCGAACTCGATCAACACGGTGGTGTACGGGAGCAACTACCTGAGCACATACGCTCTGCCGGGACATGTGAATTCTGACGTGGTGACCGTTCGGGAGGTTGCCGATCGGGCCATCGAGGCGTACACGAACCAGCCGTTTGCCGACCACGATACGCTTCAATTCTGGCCTGAGCACAGTCCGGCACAAGGCGTGTACGCGCTTCCCATTCCGGTCCCCGCTCCGGCGATCAACGTTGAGAACACTTTGCTCGGCGAAAACCGGATCTCTTGGGGCTCTCAGGTGGAGTCATTCTCGACGGCCCGCCTTCAGGGGACATTGCACCACTATGAAGTGGCACGAGCAACGCAGTCGATCGGGCCATGGACGACTCTGGTGAATGTGCCACAGGGAGACCCGCGCTACTTCAATGGCGGGACATACGAATTCCTGGACAAGAACACGCGCATCGGCGATAGCTACTACTACTCGGTGGTGTCCGTAGACGCGAACGGCAAGAAGAGCGGGCGGACGAACATCACGCTCCACCAGTCATCGATCGGTGCTGAGGCTTCGCTCAAGCGCGTATTCGTCGCGCCAAATCCGCTGGTCGTACGGTCAGGCTTCACAGGTCGGGCGGACGGGGATATCAACGCGCAGCTCCGGTTCTACAATCTGCCGCGCCAATGCACGATCAGGATCTATTCGTACAGCGGACAGCTGGTGGAAACGATCGAACATGATGCGAACCAGAATGTCCATGCATACTACCAGCTGACGCGGAACTTCCAGCTGATCGCCTCAGGTGTTTACTTCTATGTCGTCGATGCGGCAGATGGCTCACGCTCTCATGGCAAATTCGTCGTCATCAATTGACTACCGTGCCATCATGAGAACGTCCCAGATAGTCGTCGGCGCACTCATTGGCCTCGTCCTTGTGTCCGTGCCGGTCCGGGCCCAGAAGGTCGGCACCAGCTCGATGCAGTTCCTCAAGGTCATGCCAACCCCGCGTGCGACCGCCATGGGCGATGCGTACGTCTCTCTCGCCCGGGGAGCCGACGCCGCATTCTGGAATCCGGCGGGTCTGTCGACCGTCGAGGGCTTCGAAATGAGTTCGACGTATACATCGTGGCTGTTCGATACGCGACAAGTGGCCGTGACCTCCGGCCTTTCATTCGGCGAAATGGGCGTGGTAGCGATGCAGCTCCAGTTCGTTGACTATGGAATCATGGACGAGACCAGACCGGACGCCATCGACCTCGTCATCGGTCCAAATGGTGATCAGTTCTTCAATCCCGGGCTGAACGGCCGGTCCTTTCGGCCGTTCGCGTACTTGCTGGGGCTGTCGTATGCGCGCTCATTCACTGATCGCTTTGCCGCCGGCGTATCCGTGAAGTATGTGATGGAATCCCTCTGGTCCGATCCGGTGTACACCGACATCAATCCAACGACGGGGAGGATCGACCAATACAAGACCTATGCCGATGTGCTTCTGTTCGATTTTGGCATGACCTACAACACGGGTTTCCGGTCGGTCAGGATCGGCGTCGCCGTTCAGAACTTCGGTCCGCAGGTGACCTTCGCCTCGAACGCCTACCCCGCTCCGCTTGCGTTTCGGATTGGCGTGTCGGGTGACGTCATCGGACCGGATGCACTTCTCGTTCTCGACGACGTTCACCGGCTGACGCTGGCCTACGACCTCTTCCAGCCGAACGACTATCAGCAACAGATGCACGTGGGAGCTGAATATTCTGTGGCAGAACTCATCTCCCTCCGGATCGGATATAAGGTCGACTATGATTCCGAAGGGTTGACGTACGGAGCTGGACTCCAAACCGCTCTCTCGGACACGCCGATCTCGCTGGACTACAGCTACGGCGCCATGGGGGCCTACCTCACCAGCGTCCATCGCCTCGGATTAGGGGTGCGATTCCGATGAAAGCGTACCCTTTGACCGGCAGGTACGTTGCTGTCCTCGTCGCCGTGGGAGGGTTGACGTGGTCGGTCTGCGCTCAACCGGCCGCAGCTCCGCTCGGGATCCAAGGGTTGGACCAGTGGGTGACGAGCGGCGCGCGATCCAGGGCAATGGGCAGCACCGGATTGGCCGGCCTCCAGGATGCATCGGCCTTGTTCTCCAATCCCGCGGCCCTATCGCAGCTCTCCGTTATGGAGGTGCGGTTGGGTGGGTCGTTCGCATCCGTCGACCAGCGGCAGGATCAGTCGTGGGTCCCTCTGAAGAATCTACCGGGCCTGAGTCTCCTCTTTGAAGGCCAGGTGCGCGGGATCCGATCGCCGCTGAACGCACTCGGCCAGCCGTTGACACCGTGGACTACGTTGCAGAAACCGTACGACGATATCGCGTCAGGTTGGCGGCGTCGGACATCGGTCGGTCGACCCCAAATGCTGGCCATCGCCGTCCCGGTGACGGTGGCCGACGTGCGGGTCACGGCCGGACTCGGTATCTCGCAGATGGTCGACCTTGACCATCGATATCTCAACAACAATGCCCTTGATCCGTACCTGGGCCAGCAGCGGCCATACACTGGCTGGTCCAAGGCCATTGATACCCTCCACGTTCACTGGTTCCAATACCTCCGGTCCCGCGAAGGCGACATCTTTGGCGCGACCGCGGCCATGTCCGTCCAGGTAACGCCGGACCTCATGGTGGGTGCTTTGCTCAAGGTGCTGAGCGGATCGTCAAACGATCTCGAGCAACGGATCGAGCGGGGCCATCTGAACATCGCGGTCGGGCAAGGCGAGGCCAAGGACTTTATGGTCGATACCGTGCGCTACTATCAAACTGCGACCGGGACCTCGCAGTACTCAGGGGTCGCGTTCACCGGCGGACTCATCTTCCGGCAGCCACGGTATTCCATCGGAGTGACGCTCCGTCCTCGCGTGGAAATCGCGAGATCTTGGGACAGAACGATCACCATCGTAGACACGACCGTCAAGCCATTTCCTGTCCGCATCGACAGCGCCGTCGCGAGCGTCCGGCAGGAATCTGGGACAGACCATGTTTCGTTCCCGCAGACCCTCGCATTTGGCATCGTTCTGCGGCCGACCGATCGATGGACAGTGGCGTTCGACTACGAGGTGCGGAACCTGGGCGCGGTCGAGCGCAGGTCGGACGGTGTTTCAGGGATCGTGCGCCCGTGGGTCGGTTCGAACGCTGAATGGCGGCTTGGCGTCGAGTATCGTCCGGCGGACCTTCTCGCGCTTCGGACGGGGTATCACGAAGCTTCTCAAGCGTTCGTACCCGACGGTGCGGCACTCATGGATGAGCCCGCGCGGGCGACGGTCCTTGCCTTCGGCGTTGGGTTCAACCTCGGAGCGGTCCTGTTGGATGTCGCATACGAGTATCGAGCGCTCAAGTACCAGGATCTGTATCAGTCGAATATCAACGCGAACGCCCTTCTTCGACACCAGATCCTGGCCGAGTTCGCGTACCGCTTTTAGCCGATCCACCGGCCGCCGACGGTCTCCACTTCGGTCGTCGGTGGCTCGATTGCACTATCATGAGGAGTCATATGCTGAAGGTGTACACCCGGTCGGTGCTGATCTTCGTCGTCATGACGATGGCCTGCTCAGATCGGATCGATCCTCTTGCCCCGGGCTCATTGACAGGAGATTTTGCTGTCGGTATCAAGGGGCTTGTCCCGATCGCGATCGGCAATCGGTGGACCTACCTCGTCACGACGTACGACACAACGGGCGCGGAGACACGGCGGTATTCCTACACCATGGTCGTCACCGATACGGTGACAGCCGATACCTCCCGTATCCCGCTGCGCGGTGGAGTCCGACAGAGCATGACGCCGACGGCCCTTCGGTGGTTTTCATTCCGGGGTGATGGGGGTGCGACGACGCTCTGGCAGGTCGACACGGTGGAACAACTGCGATTTCGCCCCGCCGATGATAGCCGGTTCTACGAGCAGACGGCGTTCAATTTTCGCGCAGCGGTCCATGACACGAGCGCTGCTGTCTTCGTCCGGTCCGAAATGACCATCTGGGAGAGCTCCGACACGGCGACGACGGCGGATTCTGTCCGCACAGTATTGACCGAAAAGGCGGATTCACTCCGGACAACTCTCGGTTCGGCGCCCGTGTTTCGGTATCGGCAGCGCTACGACGCACGTTCTGTGTTCACCGAGTTTGCCTTCAAGCCCGGTTTCGGTCTGGTCCTCGTCGAGCGTTTTGCCGTGCTGCCCGGAGGTGGAACAGTGTGCGTCCGGCGCGATCAGGTCACGTCCTACTTCCTCCAACCGAGCCGATGACCGCCATGCGCCGGATCGCTGTGATATTTGCCCTGACGATCGTGCCGGCAACGACTGGTATGGCACAGGGATCGGCCGGTCTGCAGCTCATGGTCGGAAGCGGAATCGCTCTTCCAGCAGCTCCAATGGTCTTCGCAGAGTATTGGACGATGCAAATGGGAGGGGCCGTGGGAGTCGGGTACCCGATCTCGGGCTCAACGACCATTTTCGGCTCCGTCGAGTATTATCGTTTCTCGCTGGACGTCGAGCGGGTCCGTTCACGCTTCGATAACGATCGGCTGAGACGCATCTGGGTCCTGGACGCAGTATCAGTGTCGCCCTCATCCGGAGCGAGCTCGATGATGACCATCGCCGCCGGGTTCCGAACGTCCACCTCCAGTCCGAATGCGCTCGTGAGGCCGTACGCGCTGCTGGCCGGTGGGTGGATGCGGTTCAGCCTCCGGGAGATCGCACTGCCGACCACAAGCCAGTTGACGATCGGTTCGTCCGTCGTGACGATGACGGCGGAGCAGGCCATCACCGGGGGTATCGAGTCGGTCCCGTTCGTCGAATCGGGGGTCGGGGTCACGGTGCCCCTCTCCGCATTCGTGCAGCCGTATGTCGAAGCACGGTACGTCCTTGGATTCACGATCGGGGCCCGGACGGCATATGTTCCGTTGACCCTGGGCGTGATCATCGAGTGGTAGTCTCAGGTCCGCCGCGTCGGTGTGTGGCGGGAAATCACATGTCATCTTCGGAGGTCGCTATGAGAACGATCACATTCTTGGTTGCCATGGTAGCGCTGATTTCGACGGGGGCATCGTCGCAGATCGTGTCGGCCACCACGGGTAACTGGAACGCTCCTGCCACGTGGACCGGCGGCGTCGTGCCGTCGACGACGGATGCCGTGGTCATTGCCAACGGGCATACCGTCACCATCAATTCCAACGTCGTGATCGGCTCGTTGACCGTGGGTCAGGGCACGAGTGGATCGTTGCGCTTCCTCGCCTCCGCATCTGACACGATGACGATCTCCGGAAATCTCACTGTCGCTGCGGGTGGAACGTTCGACGTCGCACCGCAGGTCACGGCGACGGGTAACACAAACACCAGCACGTCGATCACTGGCGTATCGTCGACGGTCGGACTTGTTGTCGGGATGAACATCGGCGGAACGGGCATCCCGGCGGGGGCGAAGATCACGGCGTTCGACGCGACGACGATCACCATATCGCTGGCCGCGACCTCGACGGCCGTGGGCGTGGCGCTATCGGCGGGCTACGACAACGAGCTGTCGATCGGCGGTAATATCACGAACAACGGGACCTTCGATATGTCGCGTGGCGAGGCAGTCGGAGTGTGCTACGTGAATTTCACAAAGGCCGGCGATCAGACGATCGGCGGGACCGGGACCTTGACGCAATTCCGCGAAGTGCGGTTGAACAAAGGCTCCTCTGCCAACCGGGTCATCGGGACGTCAGATGTGTCCATGGGTGGAGCAGGCATCGTGTTCAACGCCGGGAGCTGGGAACAGAGCGCCGGACGGCTGACGACGACCGGGACCATCAATATTGGATCAGCTGCGACGACGAACGCTTTCAGCCTTACGGGCTCGGGCAGCGCCAGGGTCCTGTCGAGCATCAACGTGTATGGCAAGCTCCTGGTTAACACGACCGATTCGCTCATCGTTGGGAGCGGGACGCAGAAGATTGACCAGACCTACGTGGCCGGTTCCTCAGCCGTCTATGCAAAGGGGACCGTCCAGATATTCGGGAAGTTCGTGATGAACGCGCTGTGCAGCACGGCCGTCAGCGGGGCCAACTTGATCGTCGACCCGAAGGGGTTCGCGGCGATCTCAGGGACCGACTATGCCTTCCGGTCGACGACAGGGGGCGGCACGCAGCCGTTCCGATTCACGGACGGGACGATCTCCATCATCAACCCCAACAGCACCCCCGGGGCGAACCAGGAACTGCAGCTCAACTCGAGTGTGGCCCCGGTCATCACCGGAAACGCGACATTCGTCCTCGGACAGGGAGCGTCGACCGAAGCCAGCACGGCTGGGTTCCGGTTCAGCCATCATTCCGCGGCCTCCTTCAATCACCTCAAGATCAACACGGGTGCAGTGGGCGTGACCCTGATGTCCAACATCGTCGTTCGGGGTACGCTGACGCTGACGAGCAGCGGTGCGTTGGCAGCAAACGCCGTCGGCCTGCTCTGGCGGGCCCCACGGTATGTCTTTGACGGAACAGCGGCGCAGGTCACCGGCATCCTGATGCCCGATACGGCGAAGGTGGTCGTCGTCAACAACGCCCTCGGGGTCACGTCCTCGCAGTCCCTCCGGATCTCCGATACGCTGTATCTCGTCAGCGGCACACTCACAGGCCCATACAGTGCGGCCAATACCGTCAGCGGTAGCACAGGCGTCGACGATGGGTCGGTCGTTCCGCAAGGGCTCGTGCTGCACCAGAACTATCCGAATCCGTTCAATCCATCGACCTCGATCACGTTCACGCTTGGCCATACAGCAAACGTCATGCTCTCGGTGTACGATATGCTGGGGCGAGAGGTGGCGATGCTCGTGGCCGGCGAACGCGAGGCCGGGACGCATACGGTGCAGTGGGATGCAACGCGACATGCTGGTGGTATGTACTATGCCGTCATGCGCTGCGGTGGGACGGTCGAGACCCGCAAGATGGTCCTGCTGAAATAGTCACGTGCCATTTCCTGCGGCCGGCTGAGACGCAGCCATCGGCCGCGGCAGGCGTGTTCCGTATACCATAGAATCCAGAGGTCTCCATGAATAGATCCCGGCGAGAATTCCTGACTCGATCCGCTGCCCTTGGCGTCACCGGCATGATCGGCATTTCACCGCTTGGTCGCGCACTCTCGGCACGAGGCTTCGACCTCGGCGGGATCGCACCCCGTAGAAAGAACGTGCTCTTCATCGCTGTCGACGACCTGCGGCCGGAGCTCGGTTGCTACGGCCATCCGATGATCAAGTCGCCGAACATCGACGCCCTGGCGGCGAGCGGACTGCTGTTTGAACGCACGTACTGTCAGCAGGCGGTGTGCGGTCCGACGCGCGCAAGCTTGCTGACGGGCAAGCGTCCGGATACGACGAAAGTCTACGACCTGAAGACGCACATTCGTACGACGATGCCGGATGTCGTCACCCTCCAGCAGCATTTCAAGAACCACGGCTACTTCTCTGAAGGGATCGGAAAGCTGTTTCACGTCGGTCTGGAGGATGATGCGTCGTACAGCGTTCCCCATCGAAGCGGCAAAGGGAACGTGTACAACCTGGAGTCGAACTTGAAGCTTCTGAAGGAAGGAGGGAAGGTGTCGCAATCCTCCGGTATCGAAGACGGCACCACCAGTTCGAGCCGCATGCGTGCCAATGCTACAGAAAGCGCCGACGTCCCGGATGAGGCGTACCTGGACGGCAACATCGCCCAGCTTGCGCTCGAATCGCTCCGACGGCTGGCGCCGAAGGCCAAAGCGCCGGCTGGGAATGACCGGCAGCCATTCTTCCTCGGAGTGGGGTTCCGCAAGCCGCACCTTCCATTCTGCGCGCCGAAGAAGTACTGGGACCTGTACGACCGATCGAAGATCCCCCTTCCGTATCCCGAAAAGCCGAAGAACGCGCCGGATATCGCCTTCACGACGTGGGGTGAACTGCGGTCGTACTCGGATATTCCCGACCTGGGTTCGTGCGACGAAGTCAAGACCCGCGAGCTCATCCATGGGTACTATGCCTGCGTAAGTTACACGGACGCCCTTGTCGGGAAGCTCCTGGCCGAGCTTGACCGACTGGACCTGAGGAAGGATACGATCATCATTCTCTGGGGGGACCATGGCTGGAAGTTGGGCGAGTATTCGCAGTGGAGCAAACACACGAACTTTGAGCTCGACACGCACGTTCCGATGATCCTCGCTGACCCGGACCATCCGAAGGGGAAGCGAACCCGCGCATTGACCGAGTTCGTCGACATCTACCCGACGCTGGCAGAATTGTGCGGCCTCCCGGTGGCAGCCGACCTTGAAGGGACCAGCATGGTACCGTTACTCGAGGACCCGGACCGGAAATGGAAGAAGGCGGCCTTCAGTCAGTATCCGCGGCCGAAGAAGATGATGGGGTATTCCATGCGGACGGACCAATATCGGTACACCGAATGGATCGATACGAAGAACGATGAGGTGAAGTATCGGGAACTTTACGACCTCAAGAACGACCCGCTTTGCAAGGAGAGCATCGTCGACAAGCCTAAACACGCGTCACTCGTCGCACAGCTCCATGAGCAGATAAAGGGCGGTTGGAAGTCCGCACGTCCGTAGCACACCCGGCGCCATCAGTTACAGCGGAGAATAGTCCGAGGAAGTCTCAGGCACAATTGCGGCACTCAGGGAAGGCTGGACTGACGACGAAGCGTCGGTCCCCTTCTCCAACGAGTTGGGTCGTGAACGAAAAAAGGCATTCGTGAATTCCGTCACCCCTCAGGTCGATACACTGCCTGAGTAACCGTTACTCTCATCCTCATCTTCTACCGGAGGTTCGATATGGGTAGGCTATGGCTTGTTGGCCTCGCAGCACTCATCGTGCTTGCGACGATGGCTTCATTTGGACAAGCGGTCGGGGACTTTGGTACCACTGGCACGGCAGTGTCGTGGACCAGCAGCACGACCGTCGGGACCGGCTGGGTCATCTGTCAGTCGGAAGGAACATGGGCCGGGGCAACAGCGGCGACCAGACAGCCGAACACTTCGGCCGACAACGTGTGGATTCTCAGCGGCTGCACGGTCACGCCAAGCGGTTCGCCGAGGAACGTGAACAACCTCACGATCGAGAGTGGGGCAACCCTGTCATCGGCGACGACCTTCTCCACGGCCCGATACATTCGTGTCTACGGCACGACATTGACGGTCGATGGCACGTTCGGGACGCCGGTCGGGGTGACCGACTCAAGTCTGTATGATGGCCTCGGCGTCGAGAATTGGAATACGACCGGAACCCTCACGATCCAGGGCTCAGGTACGTTCCGACCGGCTCGCGTGCGGACGGTCGCGCTGACCACCGCGACCACCACGACCACGGTGTTTGACATGGACGCCATGATCATGTGGGACGGATCAACGCATACGGGTGGCACGGGCATCTTTCCGCAAGTGACGACGACACCAACAACCAATCCGACGTTCACCATCAACGCTGGCAGGACGGTGACCTTCGTTGACAAGGGTGGCATCGGAACGAGTGGGACCTCCGGCTCTCCGTCCACACCCGTGGTTGGCATGACGCTGAATGTCAATGGTTCCATGGTTCTCTTGGGAGCCGCAAAGATCAGCTTCGTTCCGGGGTCCGGAGCAACGGGCACCTTCAACATCGGACCCTCCGGATCTGTCACATTGGGCGGGCCATTCTACTTTGGTGATATCACCTTCACCAACAACGGCACATTCACGTACGGTGCATCGGCGACGTTGAACTACTGCGGCACGGTTGCGCAAGCCACTGGTGCAGAGCTGCCGGCATCAGTGCCCAAGCTGACCATCAACAACGCCACGGGCATCACCCTCAACAGTTCCAGCGTTGTTACCGGCACGCTGACGCTCACGACCGGCAACGTGACCACCGGTAGCAACACGCTCGAGATCGGTGCCTCGGGAACGACGTCGCGCACGGCCGGCCATATTGTGGGCAATCTCAAGAAGAACTTCGCCGCTTCGGGGTCCATCACCTATGAGGTCGGTACAGCGAACGGCTACTCGCCTGTCACCGTGAACGCGACCGCCGGCACGGGGGATGTGACGGTAAAGACCGTCCAGGGCCTGCACCCGAACGTGGTCGACAATACGAAAACCCTTGCTCGGTACTGGACCGTAACGAGCAATGGTGTCACGGAGGCGGATCTCTCGTTCACCTATCTTCCTGCAGATGTCAACGGTACGGAAGCAGCCTATCAGGTGGGACGCTACGATGGATCGGGTACGTCCTGGTCGCTCCTCGGTGGCGTGGTCGCGGCAAACGTCGGTTCTGTGACGGGCGTGACCGCGTTCGGGGATTTTTCACTCGGAGAACCTGCCGCGCTCCCTGTGCAGCTCTCCAGCTTCTGCGCCGTTGCTTCGGGGTTCAACGGCACTTCATTGACCTGGACCACGGAGTCAGAAGTCAACAGCGGCACGTTCACCGTGGAACGGCGCGCGATCTCCGGCACTGGCACAGCCGTCGAAGACTATGTTACGGTCGGCTCGGTCCTTGCTTCCGGAACGACTGGCTCGGCCCACGAGTACTCGTTCGTCGACAAGGGCCTCGCTCCTGGTCGGTACGCCTACCGCTTGAAACAGATCGATCGCGATGGTAGCTTCATGTATGTCGGGTCGGCCGAGGTCGAAGTGGGCGCAGCTCCTGCACAGCTCGATCTGCTGGGCAACTACCCGAACCCGTTCAACCCGTCGACCGAGATCCGGTTCTCGGTACCGGTGGATGGCCCGGCGACCTTGACCGTCTACAATGTCATGGGGCAAGAGGTGGCGACGCCATTCAGCGGAATTGCAAGGGCTGGCCACTACACGGCGGCAACGTTCGATGCGAGCCGGTTCGCATCGGGTATCTATTTCGCCCGGCTCGATTTCAACGGTCAAACACTGCTGCGGCGAATGATCTATCTGCGCTGATCAGTCGTCGTTGAATCAGGTCGTTGCCTGATCGGCCCCGTCTGCTCCGGGAGGTCCCCGAGAGCAGGCGGGGCTTGGATTCTCGAGGCCGGGGTCTGACCGTTGATCGGTGCCGGCGCGCGTTGTCTGTTCACTGAGGTCAATCGTGGAGGTCGCATCATGAAACGTCGCACGTTCGTCAAGGCCGCCGGGCTGCTCACGGGCGGGGTCGCCGCCGCCCATGCCGCGGGGAGCAACGCGTGGAAGAACTTCCTGCCTCCCGGCCGGAAGCCGAACATCATCTTCATTCTCGCAGACGACCTGGGCATCGGGAATGTCAGCTGCTATGGTGCGGATCGCTTCAAGACCCCGAACATCGACGCCCTGGCGCGCGGCGGGATTCGGTTCGACCGGGCCTACACGGTGCCGCTCTGCGGACCCTCCCGAGCGGCGATCCTGACAGGTCGGTACGGGTTCCGGACCGGGGCGGTCAATCAGGATTTGACGGGACTCATGAAGCCGAGCGTCGAGACCATGATGCCGAAGGTGCTGAAGCCGGCCGGATACGTCACCGCCTCGATCGGCAAGTGGGGCCAGCTCCCCCTCGGGCCGTCGGATTTTGGGTTCGACGAAGAGCTCACGTTCACCGGGAGCGGCATCTACTGGAATACGCAGGAGAAGGGAAAGACGTACAAACTGAATGGCCAGAAGGTCTCGCTCAAGGATGGCGAGTACCTCCCGGATGTGATGCATCAGCACGTCGTCGATTTCATCACGCGGCATCATGACCAGCCGTTCTACATCTACTATTCACTCTCACATGTACACGCGGAGATCCTCCGTACGCCCGACAGCGCTCCCGGCAGCAAGGACCTCTATGCCGACAATGTGGCCTACATGGACAAGCTGGTGGGCCAGTTGGTCGAAGAGCTCGAACGTCAGCATCTTCGGGAAGACACGCTGCTCATGTTCTTCGGTGATAACGGAACGGGCGCGAAGTATGCCGAACAATCGACGATTGGGGGCCGGCGCCTTTCGGGCCAAAAGGGTTCGATGCTCGAGTGCGGAGCGCTGGTGCCAATGGTCGTCAACTGGCCCGGAACGGCTCCGGCGGGGAAGGTGTCAATGGACTTGACCGACTCTACAGACCTTCTGCCGACATTCGCCGAGCTTGCCGGAGCTCCTCTCCCTTCAGGAACGATTCTGGACGGCCGCAGCCTCGCAAGCTGCTTGCGAGGGACAGGTGCCGGCGCACGGGAATGGGTCTTCATTGAGTTGGGCGATCAATGGTACGTCCGGGACGGGCAGTGGAAACTCACGCGGACCGGTGAGTTATTCGACATGTCCGGCGCTCCGTTTTCAGAAGACCTCGTTCCAAAGACCTCGACCGACCAACGTGCGATCGAAGCTCGAAAGCGGCTGCAGGCAGTCCTCGATAGACTGGATCCGGGATCCGGCATTCTCGATGACGGCGACGGGTCCGGACGGCATGCGAACAAGGCGAGGGTCACTGGCAAGAAGAAGGCTCGAACGGAAAAGCCGGACGATGAGGAGTGAGACGGTAGATCATGCGGCAGCGCCCTCCGATCATGACGAAACGGTGCCTGGCCCTGGCGTTCGCCTTGGGGTGCTGGCCGTCGCCTGCTGAGGCCGGCCAAATCACTGTCGGAAGCATCTCGGCCCTGCAATCGGCGGTCAATGCCGCAACGCGGGGTGATGTCATCGTCCTTGCGGACGGAGAGTATGCCAATAGTATTCTCGGCATCACGACGAGTGGGATCACCGTGCGGGCAGCCACCCCGGGTGGCGTCTACCTGAACGGCACAAACGCGATCACGATCTCGGGGAACGCCGTCACCTTCAGCGGATTTCAGTTCACATCAGGGAGCATCCCCGGGGTCGTCGTGACGGTGACCGGCGACAGCGTTGTCCTCAGTCAACTCACCTTTTCTGGCTACGCGGCACAAAAGTACATCACGCTGCAGGGGCAGTACGACGAGGTGTCGTATTGCCACTTTGAGAACAAGCCCACTACCGCGCCAGCGGGCAATCTCGTGCATATCGCCCCCAACGGCATCGTCCCGAACTATGCCCGAATCCGTTACTGCTCCTTCATCAACATGCCTGGGGCAGGCGGCGACAACGGAAACGAGTGTATCCGCGTGGCGAATGGCGCTCAATCGACCTACCTCTGTCGTACGGTGATCGAATACTGCTATTTCGAGAACACCGGCCCGGGTGACAGCGAGGTCATCTCTGTCAAGAGCCGGGAGAACGTCATCAGGTTCTGCACGAACAAGAACAACCAGGGGGGCAACTTCTGCTTCCGAAACGGGAACGATAACGTTGCATACGGAAATTTCTTCATCAGCGCCGGAGGCATCCGGGTCAAGGAAGCGAACAACATCTATTGCTACAATAACTACTTCGAGAACTGCGGTGATGGCAGCATCACCGCACCAGTAAAGTACGTTTACGTGAGCCCCAATCTCTCGAACATCAATTTCGTCCATAATACGTTCGTCGGAGGGACCCCCATCGAGTTGGCCACCGGCGCTACGAACAATACATGGGCGAACAACATCTTCAAGAAGACGACCGGCTCGATCTTCACCGGATCGGCTTCCGGGATCACGTGGGCTGGGAACATCCGGAGCGGCACGCTGGGCATCACGGTAGCGTCGGGAATGACGAATGTCGATCCACAGCTTGAGTTGAATGCCGACGGCTACTACGGGCCCGGGTCTTCGAGCCCTGCGATCGACGCAGCGAGCCCTGCATATCCAGCGATTCCGGATGTTGTGGGCATCGATGATGACCCGACTCTACTGGAAGATATCGGCGGCCAGCCCAGACCGGCCACTGCCACGTTGAAGGATGTTGGATGCGATGAAGTGACGTCCGGACCTACGGTTCGACGTCCGCTCGCTATCTCGGATGTCGGTCCTTCATACCGAGGCGGACCAGCGCTATCGGTAGAACTGCTCGGGGCGGGCGCGACAGTGAGCGGATGCGAGGTCCGATTGCATTGGACCACGATGACCGAAACGGACAACTATGGCTTTTCGATCGATCGACGTCCCCGTCAGGGAAGCGATGAAGAATGGATCACGGTAGGGATCGTTCAAGGCAGCGGAACGGGGACCGCGCGACGAGAATACGCCTTCGAAGACTCTGGCCTGAGACCCGGGAGATACGCCTATCGAATCCGCCAGATCGACCGTACCGGACGCATGCGCACGGTCTTCGAGACAGAACTTGAGGTGAGCAGCCTGCCTTTGGCGAGCGCAGAGGTTGACGCCTATCCAAATCCCTTCAACCCGTCCACGGTGCTTCGGTGCACGGTTCCCGTTGCCGGTCACGCCGTCCTGCGGATCATCGACCTGCAGGGCCGAGAAGTCGAGATGCTGGCAAATGAAGAGTGGCCGACGGGGATCCACGTCCTTACATGGGACGCTTCCCGCCTCTCAGGGGGTGTCTACTTCTGCGAGTTCACCGTTGGATCTCACCGCAGCGTCAGAAGGTTGCTTCTGCTGCGTTAGAAGGACCTGACCCACAGCGCTCGGTTTCGGGATCGGAACTCGGAAGGCAAACGGGCCGATCATGCACCCAATAAGCAATGGAGTAGCCCCATGAGGTCCGCCGCGTTCTACATCCTGGTCGCAATGTGTGTTTCTGCGGTCCCGTTGTACGCCACCGCGGAGATCTCACAAGAGTGGTCCCCGATATCAGCCGATTCCGTGGCACTCGAGAACGGCTATGTTCGGGTGATGCGGGGCGTCGCATCGTGTGGTCCTGCCCATACCGAGGGGTTTGGCTCGCGAGTGATCGTTGCGTTGGAGTCGATCACCATCAGGTCGGCGTCGGGTGCCCGTCGACTTGAGCGGGGAGGCGTTGCGGTCTTTCCGCCGGAGAGCTCGTTCGTCCCTCCAATCGGGGATTTTTTTGAGGTCGCATTCAAGGCCGTCCACCCGCCGGTATTGGGGCCCGAAGAATGGCTTGAGCCCCAGCAGAACACGGTCGTGTTTGACGGGCCTGACTTTCGGGTATTTGAGGAGCGTTTGGAGGGGGGTGGGGAACGCGCCTTGCACAGTCACGCCCAACGGGTGGTGGTACGGCTGAACGAAGTTCAGCTGACCGACCCGCGATTTCAGCGGAAGGAGCGGCCGGGAGCAGGCGTGCAAGTCCCCAACACCGTCCGGTTCGCCGAGCCGATCGTGCACGTGGTCAAGAACCTCAGCGCCATTCCCTTGTTCAACATCGTGATCGAACTCAAACCTGCCGCCGCTCGATGAGCCTGCACCTCTGGAAGCTTTTCCGTAGGTTCACTTCATGATCCTCCTCGGTACCCGACGATGACCGAACGACCGCACGGGCTGGCGTTCCACGTAATGGCCAAGCCGATCGGCCCAAAATGCAACCTTGATTGCACGTACTGCTTCTATCTGGAAAAGGAGAAACTGTATCCGGACCAGCAGCAGTGGCAAATGTCGGATGAGGTATTGGAGGCTTTCATCCGCCAGAAGATCGAGGCGCACGACGTCCCGCAGGTGGGGTTCGCCTGGCAGGGAGGCGAGCCGACGTTGCTCGGCGTGGACTACTTCCGCAAGGTCGTTGAGTTCCAGAAGCGCTACGCGAACGGCAAGTCGATCACGAATGCGCTGCAGACGAACGGCGTCCTGATCGATGAGGCGTGGTGTCACTTCTTTGGCGAGCACGAGTTCCTGATCGGACTCTCCATCGACGGACCCCGTGAGTTGCACGACCGCTATCGGGTGAATCGTGGCGGAGGCCCGAGTTTCGACCAGGTGATGCGGGGCCTGGACCACATGAAGCGGCTTGAGGTCGATTTCAACACGCTCACGGTCGTCCAACGCGACAACGCGGCCCATCCGCTGGAGGTCTATCGGTTCCTGCGCGAGATCGGGAGCGGGTTCCTGCAGTTCATTCCGGTGGTGGAGCGGACGGTCCGCAAGCCCGGCCCGAACGGATTGGGGCTCGTAGGACCCGCGTATGGCGGAGATGCAAGTGTCACAGAGTGGTCGGTCGGGTCTGAGCAGTACGGCACGTTCCTGTCGACGATCTACAACGAATGGGTCCGCCGGGACGTGGGCACGGTCTTTGTACAGCTGTTCGACGTGGCCCTTGAAGCTTGGTCCGGCATGGACCCGAGTCTGTGCGTGTTCGGCGAAACGTGTGGGGCGGCCCTGGCGATCGAGCATAACGGGGACCTCTACTCCTGCGACCATTTTGTGTACCCGGAGAACCGTCTCGGCAACATCATGGACCAGCCGCTGTGGTCGCTGGTGACTTCGGAGCAACAACAACGGTTCGGGGCTGACAAACGGGACACGCTGCCGCAGTACTGCCGCACCTGCTCCGTACGCTTTGCCTGCAACGGCGAGTGCCCGAAGCACCGATTCATCCGCACCCCCGACGGTGAAGAAGGGCTGAACTACCTCTGCGCGGGCTACAAGCACTTCTTCGAGTTCATCGACCCAACGATGCGGTTCATGGCGGCACAACTTCGGAACGGTCGAGCACCGGCCGACGTGATGCGATGGGTTGAGGGGCAGGAGCGTGCGTTAGGAAGCCGGAACGACCCGTGCTATTGCGGGAGTGGTCGGAAGTTCAAAGCGTGCCACGGCCAGCACTAGCCTGTGCTCCTCGAGTGCAGAAAGCCGCAGTCGTCATTATGAAGCGCACTCTCATGACGCTGGTAGTGAAGGAGGGGACATTTGCGCTGCGTAGTGTCCAAGCCTGATCCCTTCCATTTGCTCCAGAGAGCTTTTGCGGGCGTGAGCAGGATGCTCAGACCGACCCCGTCTCGAAAATGGGAAGCGACGAAATTGTCCCCCGAATCTGACCAAATTCCTTGAAGCACCAAGAAGGGTGAGAAAAGACTGCCGATTGCGAAATCCTTGACAAACTCTCCAATCTTCACTATCCTGACTTAGCGTTATCGATAAAGTAAAGGTATATAGTGAAGCTAGTCTGTCGTGTCGAATGGACAGAGAGAAATGGAGAGAGTAATGTCAACCCAATCGAAATCCCTAGGAAAGTTCTCCCTCGGTATCGGTGACCGTTTTGGGCTCGAAGCATCGGCGCAACTTCGCGCTTTGCAGATGGCCCTTCGCCAGGGGGTCGAGGTTGTTCCCGTTTGGAACAAATCAAACCGTGAGCATACGATCATCGGCACTGAGCCACTGACTGTTCGCGCAGCGGCGGACGCAGCGGTGGCCCACGCCGGGTGGACCTTGCCGCATTTCGTCGATGCCGACCACATTGGCCTGAAGACGGTCGACCGATTCATGGGGGTGAGTGACTTTTTCACGATCGACGTGGCCGAGGCGATCGGCACTCCGGCACCGGATTCCGATGTCGATCGCTGGGTCGAATTGATCCGTCCGACGCTCAAAAGTGTCTCCCATCCTGACCTCGATGGGAATCTGACGATCACACCGGATCAGCTCAGGACCTTCGGAAAGAAGTACTCGGCGGCGATCAAAGAGGCAGGGGCCATCTATCGGTATATTGTCAAGGCAAAGGGTGATCGTCCCTTCATCACCGAGGTCTCCGTCGATGAGGCGAACGATCCGCAGCAGCCGTATGAGCTCTACTTGTTCTTGGCCGGATTGGCGCAGGAGGGAGTGCGCATCAATACGGTGGCGCCGAAATTCACCGGCCAGTTCCTCAAGGGCATCGACTACGTCGGCGATATCGGGGCATTCACGCGGGAATTCAAGAACGACGTCGCCGTGCTCGCCGTGGCAGTCAAGCAGTTCGGGCTTCCGGCTGACCTGAAGCTCAGCGTCCACTCGGGGAGCGACAAGTTCTCGCTCTACCCGATCATCGCCAAGGCCGTCCGTC
>CAYYOV010000036.1:0-25310 GCA_964473365.1 uncultured Ignavibacteriaceae bacterium | reverse complement strand
CGCATGAACGCAGTCGAAGTTGTCGAGGTCACCAAATCGTTCGGAACGCAGGTCGCCGTTGACGGACTGACGCTGAGTGTTCCGCGAGGGAGTGTGTATGGTTTCATCGGCCCGAACGGATCGGGAAAGACCACGACTCTCCGGATGATCATGAACATTCTCTACCCGGATCGCGGATCCATCCGTGTGCTGGGAGAACCGCTCTCATCTGTCATGGTCGACCGGGTGGGCTACATGCCTGAGGAACGCGGCATCTATCGGCGGATGAAGGTCGGCGAGCTGCTGGAATTCTTCGCTCGCCTGAAGAGAGTAAGGGACCCTCGATCGATCGTTCAGGACTGGCTCGCCCGATTTGCGTTGTCGGATTGGTATGGAAAGAAGGTCGAGACGCTCAGCAAGGGGATGAGTCAGAAGGTCCAGTTCATCGCGACGATCGTGGCACAGCCTGAGTTGGTGCTGCTCGACGAGCCCTTCACCGGTCTCGATCCGGTCAATGCCGATGTGGTGCGCGAGGCGGTGCTCGATCTTCGTGCGCGGGGGACGACCGTGATCTTCAGTACGCATGACATGGCGATGGCGGAGCGGATGTGCGATTTCATCTTCATGATCTTCCGAGGTCGAAAGGTGCTTGATGGCACGCTGGCCTCCATTCAGGATGCCTACGGAATGGACACCGTCCGTGTTCGCACGGAACATGGCCTCGCAGTCCTCGAGGGACTTCCCGGCGTCGAAAAGGTCACGGATTTCGGGGGTCTGCAGGAGCTTCGTCTTCTTCCGGGCGCCGACTACCATTCCGTCCTGGCAGCTATGGTCACCCGGACCCGCGTTCGCAGCTTCGACGTGATCAAGCCGTCGCTCCACGAGATCTTTGTTCGCATCGCCGGGCCACAGGCAGTGGAGGCCGGCCATGCGTAAGGCCTTCGTGCTTGCCGGCCGTGAATATCTGGCCTCCGTGCGGACGAAAGGATTCATCATCGGCCTGATCATCGCTCCCATCATGATGAGCGGGAGCCTCATTGTGTTCTTGTTGTTCAAAGACCGGGTCGACACGACGGACAAACGGATCGTGATCGTCGACCGGGCCGGCGGTATCGCGCCGTGGGTGGTCGGCGCGGCCGAGCGACGCAACGCGATGGAAACGACGGACACGCTGACCGGCCGGAAGATCAAGCCGCTCTACGTCGTCACGGAGGTGCCACCGGCCGCCGATGTGGTGCAGCAACGCTTCGACCTATCCGCGCGAGTACAACGAGGCGAGATCCATGCGTTCCTCGAGATCGGGCCGGCGGCGCTGCACCCGGCCAACCGGGGCGAGGATGGTCGCATCGCGTACCACGCCCGAAACGCGGCTCTCGATGATGCCCGTCGCTGGTTGTTCGGGCCTGTGAACGATCGCATCAAACTGCTTCGACTCATGGAGGCTGGGATCGATCCGGCGAAGATGCCTGACTTGTTCTGGAACGCAGGCATCGAACCCTTCGGATTGGTCACGCGGGATGCGGGTGGGGCCATCGAGAAGGAGAAGCGGTCGAGCGAGGCCGAGGCGCTGCTGGCCCCCATCATGTCGATGCTCCTGATGCTGCTTATGATCATGATGAGTGTACCGGGCCTGTTGAATTCGGTGATGGAAGAGAAGACGCAGCGTATTGCCGAGGTCCTGCTGAGTTCGATGTCGCCGGTTGAAATGATGACGGGGAAGCTCATCGGCGGGGTGGCCGTCTCCCTGACCAGCGCCCTCGTCTATCTGGCGGGGGTGTTGATCGTTCTTCAGACAATGGACCTGGGGCAGTATCTGCCCGTTCACGCCCTTGCGTGGTTCCCGGCCTACATGCTCCTCGCCGTCGTGATGTACGGATCGTTGGCGTTGGCGCTCGGCGCGACGTGTAGCGAGCCGAAGGATGCCCAATCATTGACGTTTCCGGTCATCCTGCCGGTGCTGCTTCCGATGTTCTTCTACATTTTGGTCGCGCGGGAACCGGGCGGTGCGTTTGCCACCTGGATGTCGCTCGTTCCCTTGTTCACACCATTGCTGATGACCCTTCGCCTCGCAACGCCGGAGACGATTCCGTGGTGGCAACCTGTCGTGGGGCTCGTTGGATTAGCAGGATTCACATACCTCTTTGTCTTTCTGGGAGCGCGCATCTTCCGCGTGGGGATCCTCACCCAGGGCACGCCGCCGAAATTTGCGCGCATTGTGGAGTGGATGATCCGTGGCTAACGATCGCGCGCGTCCACGGCCGATCCCGTCGGTTGAATGGGAACTGACCACCCGTTGCAACTACAATTGTTCGTACTGCACGCAGAGGTCCTATGCCGCGTTGCACTGGGGAGATTGTCCCGACCACGTGGTTGATGCGGTGCTCTCATTGCTGCGGACGCGTCCGGGTTCCTGGCTTGTCAAACTGAGCGGCGGTGAACCATTCCTGCACCCGCGTTTCCTCGAGGTGGCGGGCGCGATCGCGGCGATGGGGCATCGTATCGGCACGACCACAAACTTCTCCGTCCCTCGGCGCATCCTGCAACGCTTTATCGACGTGACCGGGAGACAGTTGGAGTTTCTGACAGCCAGTATTCATCTTACCCAGGTCCGGGACATGCGCGAATTCGTGGAAAATGCGCGCTGGTTCTATGCCGCAAAGCCGTCATCCGCCCAATTCGTTGTCACGACGGTAGGCGTCGAGGCCGCGCTTCCACAACTGCGCGAACTTGCCGAGACGTTCGATGCGGCGGCGATCCCGTTCGAGGTGGCCCCGCTCAAGGATGGGATGTCGTTCGTGAAATACTCTGACCCGGACTTCATTCGTTTCCTGGAAGCCCGCCCACTCCGCAACGTCGAGGAGATTCGTGGGGCACGCATGTTGGGGACGATCTGTCACACCGGCTCGCAGTTCGTCCGTATCACGCTCGACGGAGACATCCTCCGCTGCTACAATCTTCAGCCGCGCTTCGCCCTTGGCAATGTCTCAGACGGCACCTTCCGGTGGCTCGAAGGACCCAAGCCTTGCCTTGCCCGACACTGTACGTGCGTGGTGCCGGCAAACCGACACATGATCGAGTATGGCAATAGGGCAAAAGCTTCTGTCATCGTTGTTGACGCCGCCAGCGCGGTGGCCCAACATGGTTCCGCGTGGGCACGGCTCGGCCTTCGTTGGGCGGGGAAGGGGTTGCGCGGAACGCGTTCACGCGCGGTAGGTTGAGTCCCCCGTTTCGGGCGGGACTGTCGTCGATCCCTCCTGGATGTGCCAGCAGTCGTTGTTGTACTTGTCGAGTCAACTCCTTCATCTACTCCCAAGGGCGCATCATGCGAACGTTCGTCTATCTGCTGTTCACGGCGGTCATAGGGCTCGCGGCTCAGTCCGCGAAGATCACCGTCCCCTATGAGCAGTTCCAACTCCCCAACGGCCTCAATGTCATTCTCCACGTGGACCGGACCACGCCGACGGTGACGATCAATACCTGGTTCCATGTAGGCTCCGGCTATGAGTCTCCCGGCCGCACCGGGTTTGCCCATCTGTTCGAACACCTAATGTTCGAAGGTTCGAAGAACGTCCCCGAAGGCAAGTTCGACGAATGGCTCGAAGCCGCGGGCGGCAACAACAATGGCTCCACCACCGAGGACCGGACCAACTACTTCGAGGACATCCCAAGCAATGCCCTTGCCTTGGCGCTGTTCCTCGACAGTGACCGGATGGGCTACTTGCTCGACCCGATGACGCAAGAGAAGCTGGACGGGCAACGCGACATCGTCAAGAATGAGCGCCGACAGAGCTACGAAAACCGGCCGTACGGCATGGCCGACATCATCCTCAACCACTACCTCTTCCCCGAGAACCATCCGTATTCGTGGCCGGTGATCGGGTCCATGGCTGACCTGTCGGCGGCCAGCCTGGACGATGTGAAGAATTTCTTCCGCCGCTATTATGCCCCCAACAATGCCAGCTTGGTGGTCGCCGGCGACATCGATGTGGCGAAGACGAAAGCTCTCGTGACGACATGGTTTTCCGAGATCCCCCGCGGTGAGCCGATCCCCGCGCAGGAGATCCCGGCACCTGTCCTGACTGAAGAACGCCGACTGATCATCGAGGACCGTGTGCAGCTGCCGCGGCTCTACATGCAGTGGATCAGCCCGGCACAGTACACCCCCGGTGATGCCGAGCTCGATATCGTGGCCGATGTCCTGGCAGGCGGCAAGAACTCTCGGCTCTACAAGCGACTCGTCTACGACCTCCAGATTGCGCAGGATGTTTCGGCCTCGCAGGGCTCGATGCGACTCTGCTCGCAGTTCACGATCACCGCCACCGCCCGGGCCGGGCACGCGTTGTCTGAGCTCGAAAAGGTTATCCAGGAAGAGATCGACCGCCTGATGGCTGCGGCTCCGTCGGATCGAGAGGTCCAGCGGACAAAGAACAAGTATGAAGCGTCGTTCCTCTCGCGACTGGAAGGCGTCGGAAGCTTCGGGGGCAAGGCCGATCAACTAAATCGGTACTACTACGCGACGGGGAATCCCGACTACTTTCAGGAGGACCTCGCCAGATATATGGCCATCGATCCAACGGATGTCCGGGCGATCGCTGAAAAGTATCTGCGGAACGATGCACGGGTGGTGCTGAGCGTGGTTCCGCGGGGCAAACAAGAACTCGCTGCACCTGGCACGGTGGTGTCTACGGAGGGGAAATAGAATGACTCCCGAAAATCCGAAATCCGAAATCCGAAATTCGAAATCACTCTTGGCGTCCTTGGTGCTCTTGGCGTCCTTGGCGGTCCTCGCTTCTGCACAGTCCCCGGATCGCAGCGCACCACCCCCGCTGGGACCTCCGCCGGCGCTCAAACTTCCACCCATTCAGCGGTTCGAGCTCCCGAACGGACTCAAGGTGGTGCTTCTCGAGAAGTCGACGCTGCCTCTCGTGCAGATCACAGTGCTGTTCGGTGCCGGTTCGGTGAATGACCGGCCCGAAAAGCTCGGAGTCGCTTCCATGACCGCTGCGATGCTCGACGAGGGGGCCGGCAAGCGCACGTCGCTTCAGATCGCCGATGAAGTGGAATTCCTTGGCGCGCGCCTCGGCGTTGGTGCCGACCTTCATACGTCGGTGGCTTCTGTGTTCACGCCCACATCGAAGCTCGACGATGTTCTCCCGATCCTGGCCGACGTGATCTTGCGACCGACGTTTCCGCAGAGTGAACTTGATCGACTGCGAAAAGAACGCCTCACAGGACTTCTGCAGGCACACGACCAACCGCGAGCGATCGCCAGCGTGGCGTTCCGGCAACTCGTCTACGGTCCCGATCATCCCTACGGCCGCACCCCGACGGGCACCGAAGCGTCGCTCAAAGCGATGACGTTGAAGGACCTGAAGACGTTCCACGAGACATTCTACCGGCCGAA
This sequence comes from uncultured Ignavibacteriaceae bacterium, assembly GCA_964473365.1. Taxonomy (GTDB): domain Bacteria; phylum Bacteroidota; class Ignavibacteria; order UBA10030; family UBA10030; genus 2-02-FULL-55-14. Next base: position 19,927 of record CAYYOV010000036.1, on the reverse strand, counting down.
CAACGCCACGGTCATCGTCGTCGGCGACGTGACGCGTGACCGCGTGCGCAAGATGCTCGATCGGTGGTTCGGAGACTGGGACCCGGGGCGGGTCCCCAGCGTTGCGGTTCCCCCTGCCCCGCAAGTTGGCCCGAGGACCGTGTACATTGTCGACAAACCGGAAGCTCCTCAATCGGAGATCCGGATCGGACGGGTCGGATTACCCCGAAAGACGAACGAATATTTCTCGGCGACGGTCCTGAATACGGTGCTCGGTGGTTCCTTCACGTCGCGCTTGAATCAGAACCTGCGGGAAACGAAAGGCTTTACGTACGGAGCCGGTTCGTCGTTCGATTTCCGGCCATCGCCTGGACCGTTCATGGCGGCGTCAGCCGTCAAGACCGACGTCACGGACGAATCATTGACCGAATTCATGAAGGAGTTGAACGGCATCCTTTCACCGATCCCTCCGGAGGAATTGTCGCGGGCGAAGAACTACGTGGCGCTCGGGTATCCCGGGGACTTTCAGTCGGTCCAGCAGATCGCGGGCAAGCTGGCGGAAATGGTCGTCTACGACCTTCCGGCCAATTACTTCAACACCTACATCGACCGAGTGCTTGGCGTCAGCCAGGCGGACGTTACGCGCGCAGGGAGGACGACCATCGACCCGGAGCGTCTCGTAATCGTTGTGGTGGGCGACCGGGCGGCGATCGAGAAGGATGTGACGGCCCTGGGGCTTGGACCGGTCAAGGACCTTTCGATCGAAGACGTACTGGGGAAGAAACCCGTTCTCGACTGATCGCAGTCGTTGGGATTCAGCCCTGCTGCGTGTTCTACAATCGCGCTCCGCTAACGCCGCTCTTCGATGCGCACGGTCAGGACCTCGAATCCGGAAAGAGTGACCGTTGAATATAGAGGCCGCCCCCGCTCCTCATGCAACGAGGATCGGAAGGCGGCCTTCAGCTTTCCGTTGCGGGAATCGATCGAAACGGCTGCCGGTGTCGGGGACGGATTGTACAGACGGACGACCCAACCTTGCCCGTCTCGAGCCGGACGGATCGATGTGGCGGTGATCATGTCACTTGTGAGCATGAACGGGAGCGACGGCGGAGGAGTGGACCTCGAGACAAATCGCACCAACAGCGGCTGGGTCCACTCCACGCCGAACCGATAGGCGGCGACGGGATCATATCCCCCATGGGCCCGCAAGGCGTACCGGTATTGGCTCAGCCCCGATTGATCGGCCTTGTAGTTCGTGTGCCAGTAGTTGTTCATGACATACGAGAAGATGGCGCCGGAGGAGACGGCCGTCGTCTTCCAGCCGGAGGGACCTTCATTGTGCCGCTGCTCGTCAACGGGGCCTCCGAGGGCTACGAGCGGCGCCTCGGCCGTCGCCCACACCATCCCTCCGCGACCGTTCGATACATCCACCCATCGCTGGACCGAGAAATAGTCCTTGCACGAGCCCGGCAGCTGATCGAGTTCAGGCCGCACCACGCCCCATCCAACGTCCATTCGTGTGGTTGGCGCGTCGAACTCCAGGTCGAAGGCAAAGTAGAAAGCTTCCTTTTCCCGGACGGGACGCTTGTCGATCGTGTTGAGCATCTCGATCCGGTCGATCCCCTCGATGAGCCGCACCTCCCGGCGAACAGAGCCCCGGTCTGCGATGACACCCTCGGTCACGTAGGAGATGACCAAAGGTCCGGATTCCTTCAGGCCATGTCGGAGAAGTTGAACGGGGATCGTCCGGGCAGGTTCGACTCCGTTGACATAGAGCACGGCGTTCACGCCGGTACCTTCTGTTCGGACGAACTCACGGGCAGCCATCACGTCGCGCATGGACGAGATGGCGCCTGAGCTGGTGTCGATGGTCAGAATCGTTTTTAGATCGCTCAGTGTGGAACCGCTGGCTCGGAGCGCTGTATTGGCGGGTCCGTTTCCACGCACGATCCGGTATCGCTTGGCGCTGAGAGGAGGAACATGGTCGGCGCGAAACGCCAGTTCCCCGGTCGTCAGGCGCTGGCTCACGACGGGCTTCCCATCCTCGTCGAGGACGCGATCGCCTGTTCGACTCTTGTCCGGCGAGACTGTGACAAGGTCTGTACGTTCCCACGTCGATGTATTGACAACTTCGATCTCGCTCGTTCCGGATAGGCGTCCAGGGCCCGACGAGAGGATTTCCTCCGTGCGGTGGTGAGCCGCCACCGCGTAGGCCTGCTTCATCTCCCATTGTTTCACGGCCTCGGGATGGTCAGGGTCGCTGACGCTGTTCCACGCACCCCATGTGTGCTCATTCCACAGATTGACCGCATCCCACGCGTCGTCGAATGACCTGAGGACGTCGGGCCTGGCCCGATCCATCGACGCGAGGATCTCACCCATCACCAGGGAATCGGACGCCCGGAGGACAGTGCCCAGTTCCGCGGCAGTCGAAGCGGCCCCGTCCTCCCATACGGGAGTGATGTCTCCGGAAAAGGACGGCAGTGACGATCCGTAGCGTCGTTCGAAGTGGTCGAACATCTCGTCCGTCGTGGAAATGCGGAGCACCGGAGAGACGGTCCGCGCGTTCCACTCGCGCACGAAGTCCGACATCGTCGAGTCGGTCATGCCGTTGTCGGAGTAGATCGAGTAGCGCATCTGGACAAGTTCGTAGGGATATCCGGTCGCGTCGAGCCGCTCGAGGTAGTCGGTGAGCTTCAGCCGAAAGCCGTCGTTGGCGCGCAGGGTCCTGGTGGCGTGGAACATGGAATAGCCGGTGCCCGCGACCCAGACGAGGAGACTATCCTTGCCCGAAGGCGACCTCCACCAGAACGGCTTGTCGCCCCAAGCAACGCCGAAATGGCCGATGCGATCGCCGGAATTCGGTCCGTTGGAGAGATAGCGCACACCGGCCTGGGCGAGCGCAGGGACGAATCCCCAGCTCATACCGGGGATGTCGGAGATCATGGCCGAGCGCACTTCCAGTCCGGCAGTTCGGCGTATCGTGCGTGCGATGTCGGTAAGATGCATCAGGGCCTCGGGCCGTGAAATGCCCGTGAGCGGGTTCACGCCCAGAGCGTTGAGTCCGATCTCGCCGCGACGAACAGCGTCCACGAATTGTCCGATCTCCTCCCGCGATCCTCGCTTCAACAGGCTATCGATAGGCCAGAGGATCTCGACGTTCCAGCGGAACTGCGATCCCTCCGGATAGTCTCTACTCACCTCGGCCAATCGGATCGCATCGCGCAGGTTCTCGTGTTGGATCCTGGAAACGGTCGTTTGAAGGTCGCTGTAGCCAATGTCATTGTGCGAGTGTGGCAATAGATAGATGGTCCGTGAGCTCACGGGTCGCACCGACACGATCTGATGTCGCGGCTCGCCCTGATTGATGGAGATCTCGACCGGGAGGGCGGTTGCCGTCGTGACCTCGTCGGTCAGTACCTCGATGGAGTTCCATCCAAGCGTGAGAGGATGGACCGACGGAGCTGAGCCCGCCAGCGCTACCGTGGCTGAGCCACGCATGAAGGGGGCGTCAATGCTGACCTCGACCGGCTGGCGGAGGCGTCCGCTGTCGCGTACCAGGAAGGGAAGCGAACGGACAAGGGCTGACTCGCGGACCGCATATCGGAACGTCATGTACCAGTCGCGAGAGGCCGAGGCCCGGCCTGTGACGGCGAGCTGAAGCGGCTGCCCGGGGACGACGAAGGCAGGTGGGACGGTCAGGGTGAAGTATCCATGTGCGTCGTTCACATGGTCACTCCACACGTGTTTGAACGCGAGCGTGGCGCCTCTGGTCGAAGATGCGGTCCAATCTTCCCGGACACCCCCTTTCCGCGTTTTGAATGAGATGGTGTCACGTCCGGAGATGACAAGGTCGAACGTGTGATCGGACGAAGACGTTCCGGTAGAATACGCGCCGATCCACAGGAAGCGAACGGGAGCGCGGTCAATGGCGGGCGGAACCGCTTGTGTCTCCCAGGAGATCGTCATCGTGCCGGTGGTCGTCCTCGTGAGGAGGGACGTCTTGGCAAACGGATGAAAGCTCCAATACGAGAGTACTTCGCCTACGACATCCCGCTGGTACCCACCGACGAAGGGGGCGTCCTGCGCCTGAAGCACGTCGTCGGTTGAAACGAGCCAGCAGGCGATCACCAAGAGAAAGGCACGAAAGGCCATGCGGTTCTTGCGTGTGGAGGTGGATGAATGACGTACAGCGACACTATGGTAGCAAAGGGGGAGGAAGATTCAAACAGATACCCGAACCGTGTCCGAATGGCTTCTTGTTTCGGCGCGTGCGATATTGTCCCCACACCATCGACCCTGTCCTTTGGAGGTCCCATGTCAGAACGCAGAGAAGTAATGTGCCGTCGGGAATTCGTCCGTTCATCGATGTCGTACGCTGTCCTGGGGATGCTGGCCCCTTCGCTTCTGCGTGGTCAACAGTCGGCTCCCACAACGGCCTTTGTGCCGCTTCGTACCGGGACCGGCGCCTTCACCGGCCGCGGTGGGACGATCGGCTGGTATATCGACAAGGACGCTCTCGTCGTCGTCGACACGCAGATGCCGGAGACGGCCCCTCTCTGTCTCGCCGGACTGGCCGAACGATCTCCGCGCGAGATCGATCTGCTCATCAATTCGCATCATCACTACGATCACACCGGCGGTAACGGCATCTTCAAGCCAAAGGCGAAACGCATTCTCGCCCAGAAGAACGTACCGGCGCTGCAGAAGGCCGGCGCTGAACGGATGAACCGGCTGGAGGGCCAGGTCTATGCCACCGAGACGTATGAGCAAGATTGGAAAGAAGACCTGGGCGGTGAGACCGTGCACCTCCGCTACTGGGGACCCGCGCACACCGGCGGCGACAGCATCATCCATTTCGAGAAGGCCAACGTCGTCCACACGGGCGACCTGGTGTTCAACCGCATCGCCCCCGTCATCGACACGCAGGGGGGATCTTCGGTCGCGAACTGGATCGTTGTGCTCGAACGCATGCACAAGGAGTTTTCGGATGACACCATCTTCATCTTCGGCCACGGGTCCGAAGCAAACGGTGTGACCGGCCGCCGAGCCGACCTTCTCGCCATGCGGGACTATCTCACGGCACTCCTTGCGTATGTGCGGAAGGGTGTGGATTCGGGAACGCCGGTCGATTCTCTCGCCGGCATCGCAGCTCTGCCCGGTTTCGAGGCATACGCCGCTGGCAACCTGCTCGACCGCTTTCGGGGAGGCATCCGCCAGACGCACAGCCAGCTGGTTCCCGCGGCTCGGTGATCGGTTCGTTCGAACGCCATGCGTCTCCGCACATCGATCGTTCCTTGGCTGGCGGTGGCAGGGCTCAGTTCCTTGCCGGGATGCATCAAAGACCAGATCGATCTCGTCTATTTGCAGTTCGACACGCCCGTGGTGCAGCCGACGCTGTCACTTCCAGCTGACACGGCGCGTGAGGCTCGTCTCAGCTTGTGGGCCGGACGTCCATCCGTCCGCTCTCGGGAAGGCGTGTTTCACCGCGATGTCAGGACGGGACTCACGTGGCAGGCGGACACCATCCCCGGACCGGATGGAGTCGGGAGCTACCCGATCCAGCGTCGCGACCCGACCAACAGTGGTTGGCTGGGAAAGTCTGCTGACACTCACTGGGATCTGCCGGACATGCAGGGCGGGGTCCTCCTGGACCTCCCGTTCACCGATGAGGCCAGCCTCGGCTTGGGAGCGCAAGGCTCGATCGGACCATCCGGATCGCGATGGCTTGCGGAGGGCCGTTTGTCCACCGACTACCCGGTCCACGCGCCTTCGGTACGGTTCTCGCTCGGTGGCTTTATCGGTCGACACGAGGTGATGGCAGCATATTTGCGGCAGTCGGACAGAGGCCCAACGACGGTCTCGTGGGCGGTCGGTGAGCAATGGATGGATGGCTTCTTCGCTGAGCTGGTACTGGCACCGACCATTCGACGTTCACGATTTGAGCCGTTCCTGGCCTTCGGCCTTGTATCTCAGCGATTGCTCACGCATGGAGTTCCGTCCACCGACAGTCGGTTCGGGACCGTGATCATGCGCGAATGGTCCACGCTGTGGAGCATTACCCTGGGTTTCCGGGTCCAGGTCTCTCCTTCAGCCGATCTGCTGCTTGCGCCGCGCCTCATCATCGATAGCACCCTGGACCTGACCGATCCGACGACATTCCTGCTTCCCGTCGTGCAATTCAATATCCAACTCTGACTGGTCTGCCCGGCCGTACGCACAGATGCCCGGAGATGATCCGGGCATCTGTCGTTCTCGGGATTGACGGTACGTCAACGCCGGCGTTGCAGACTATCCGGAGGATAGATCTTCTGCAATGTGGCTCGCGATGCCTCCACCCATGCGAACAACTGCGCGCGATCCGCGTCGCTCACTCGAGCGTTTCCATGCATCAGGAGGTACGAAGGGAGCGGCATGGCCTCCGACCGCACCTCGTCGGCGATCTGCTCCAGCTTGCGGAATTGCCGGCGGGGCCGATAAGAACCGAACTCCTCAAAATTCAGGTCGCGGCGTCCATCACGCACATGTCCTGCGATCCATCCGCCCACCGGCTGAATGCGGCCGTACCACGGTACCACCGTCCGCTGGCTGTGACAATCATAGCAGGAGCGTTCGAGAATATCCTGGACCTCCGTCGGTACTGTCACCACGGTGTTGATCGGCGCTGCAGGCGTCGGCGGAAGGTCCCCGAGTCCAGTGGGGATCAACTGGATCGTGAGAAGAACGCTGGCAAGTACGATGGCCACGTGGCGTCGGACAGGTTCCGGAGTGTCGGTGGGAACCACAGGCGGTGTGCGATGGTCGGTCATGGAGTTCAGGCAGGTGTCGTGGACCCTTTGTGATCGAGATCCAGGGTGAAGGAGAAGGTCGCTCCACGCCCCTCGGCGGCATCGACATCGATCGACCCACCGTGACGCGTGATGATCCGGTGAACGATAGCCAATCCGACCCCCGTTCCCTCGAACTCATCGATGGCGTGGAGTCGCTGGAAGACGCCGAAGAGTTTGTGTGCATACTTCATGTCGAATCCGACGCCATTGTCGCTGACGTAGAAGGTCGATATTCCTCCTTCGTTCGACGCCGCAATGGTGACACGAGGCGACGGAACTTTGGAGGAATACTTGACGGCATTGGCCACGAGGTTCGAGAAAACCTGCCTGAGGAGTGCCGGATCGGCGGAAACCTCCGGGAGGTTGCCCACAATGATCTCGGTCTTGGCGGCCCGGATGGCCGGTTGGAGCTCTTCGACCACTTCGCGGACGATCACGGCAGGTTGCACGCGCTCCCGGCGGATGTCTTTGCGGCTGATATGGGCGAACGAGAGGAGGTCGTCGATCAGGTTTCCCATGCGACGGGTGCCGTCGGAGATCCGTTGAAGATATCCGAGTCCTTCGGGTGAGAGATCGTTACTGTGGTCTCTCTGGAGAAGTGCTGCAAACCCGCCGACCCCGCGCAGCGGGGCCCGGAGATCGTGTGAGATTGTGTACACGAACGATTCGAGCTCCTGATTGACGGACGTCAACTGCGCGGTTCGTTCGTTGACGCGCCGTTCGAGGTCCGCATTGAGGTTGCGGATCTGCTCCTCGCTTTGCTTGTGTTCGATGGCCTTGGCAACCTGTGACGAGACGTATTCCAGCATCCGCTGTTCTCGGATACCGTATGCATACGGGTCGGAATAATGCTGGACGGCCATCACCCCGATCGATTTCTTCTCGACCACGAGCGGGACGCCAAGCCAGATCGGTGAGTATTCTCCGACCAGATCAGCCTCACCCTGTTTTTCGAGGTCAGCGCTCCGGGCAGCGTCGCAGAGCAGTGCCTGTCCCGTTCGCAGCACATACTCCGTAAGTCCTTTTCCGGGTCGCTGGGGGGGCGAGGGGTGGTCGCGCTCGTCCACAAAATACGGGAAGCTCAGGAGGTCCTGCTGCTCATCGTACACGGCGATGTAGAAATTCTTGGCCGGCATGACGCTGGAAATGATCTCATGGACAGTGCGGTAGAGGTCGTCGAGCGTCGGTGCTTCCGTCGACGCTTCCGCGATGCGAAAGACAGCTTCGCGGAGGCTTTCATCCCGCTGATGCTCGGTCATGTCCTCCACGATCTCCTGGATCGCCGGCTGACCATTGAAGACCGTGTGGCTGAGCGACAGCAATGCGTCGTACGGCGTGCCATCCTTGCGCCTACAACGCACGCTCCGTCCCCGCACAAGTCCCTGCCGGCGGAAGAGGTCATACGCCGCGCTCCGCTCGGATTGATCGAAGTAGAGCACCTCGACGTTCGCGATCTTCTCCAACTCTTCTCGGGAATATCCGCCGGGGATGAGCAGTGCGTCATTGAATGCAAGCAAGATGCCTGTCACGTCAGTGACGCAGATGCCGATCGGTGCGTCCTTGAAGAGTGTCCGGAACTGCTCTTCGCTGGTCCGCAGTCGCGCCTCGACCTCTTTTCGGGCAGTGATATCTCTTGCGACGGTCATGATCGTATCTTCGGTGCAGGGCACAATACGGGCCTCGAAGACACGCTTCTCGTTCCCCATCGGAAGCGAATACTCCATCACCTGTTCCCGCCGTTCCTCCAGGGCGTTCCTGAATGCTTCGTCGAATCGTTCGGCAAGCGGTGGGGGCAGCACGTCAGCAGGATGCTTTCCGAGAAAGACCTCGGGGGGTACATAGAGCCGGGTTCCCGCGTGGCTCTTGACGTCGAGGAACGTGCCGTCGCGATGGTTCAGGAAGATGATGTCCGGAATGGCGGAAATGAGGGCGACATTGCGGGCCTCACTTTCCTTCACGGCGGCGAGGTTCTTCTCGATCCGACCGAGCGCGTAATAAAAAAGGAAGGCAGAGAGTGTCGCCGAAGCGATGTGCTCCACCAGGGCGCCCTCCCGTGAATCGTTGAACATCATCGGTAGGTTGATCCCTTGAGAGACCAATGCAATGTGCCCAAACATCGGCAGCAAGGAGAGGATGAACATCGGCCAAATGGCCCGCCGACCCAGGACCAATCCCGCAAAGATGACGAGATTCGCGTAGTTGTAGAGGCTGCTGCTGCGAATGCTATCGGTCATCAGGAACCGGAGGGTCGTGCCACCCCAGACGACCGCGATGAACAGCACAGCCCCGGCGGTCACGTACCCGCGACGCATCAGGACCTGTACCGCCGCCGGCATGAGGATGAAAAGGCCCGCGGCCCACAAGCCGAGGAGTCCCGGCGCGAACACATCCCAGCTCATCTGGGCGACCAGGAAGAAGCATCCCACGGCCAGAACGACCAGGCTGAGGACGTTCAGCAGGGCCGCCCGTTCGGTCCGGAGCTCGTCCGGGAACGCTGGGGCCCGCAGCAGCGAAAGGAGTGCAGCCTTCATCGTAGGACGCTGTCGAACTTTTATGAGCGGACGGCCTCGGAGACCTTCCGTTTCGCGTAGTGCTGCGGGAGATGCTGCTTGACGAGCGATTCGAGTTCTTCGTCGGTGATCGACGACATGCGGCCATGTACTTCGTACTGCTCCATGACCCACTTGAAGATGTTGACCATCTTCGAAACGCTCAGACGTTCTTCACCTTTGAGCCCGAGGAACTCGTTGACCCACAACGCGACGCCGTCAGATCCTGATTTGTCGGTGATGGCAACGCGGGGAGGGCGATTCAACAGTGCGGCGGTGTCGAAGATGTTGTAGATCTGCTCGAACTTTCGCAGGCCGCCGGCGTGGATGCCTGCGCGCGTGGTGTTGAAGTCACGGCCAACGAACGGATAGTTCGTGGCGAGATGTGTCCCGATCTCGCGCTCGTAGTATTCTGCAAGCTCCGTGATGACCGACAACTGTACCCCATTCAGCGAACCCTTCAACGCGACGTACTCCATCACGGCCCCTTCGAGCGGAGGATTGCCCGTTCGCTCGCCGAACCCGAAGAGGGTTGCGTTCAGAGCGTTCAGCCCGTAGAGCCACGCCGTCGTTCCGTTGATGTGCACCTTATGGAAATCATTGTGGCCATGCCACTCGAGCCGGTCGGGCGAGATGCCGCACTCGTTGGTCATCCTCCAGATCATCTTTGGGATCGACCGGGGTTCCGAGGCCTGCGGGTACGAGATGCCAAATCCCATCGTGTCGCAGAGCCTGATCTTGACCCGGAGCTCCGGCGGGACCTGTTCGCTAAGCTTCGAAAGGCGCTGAACGAATGGCAGGACGAACCCTTTGAGATCGGCACGGGTCACGTCCTCCAGATGACAACGCGGCCGCACTCCGGCTTCCCACGCTGCTTCCACGACCCCGACATACTGGTCCATCGCCTGCTGGCGGGTCTGCCCCTGCTTGTGGAAGATGTGGTAGTCGGACGACGACGTCAACATTCCCGTTTCCTTCAGCCCCATTTCCATCACGAGGCGAAAATCTCCTTTGTTGGCGCGGATCCAACCGGTGATCTCCGGATACCGCAGGCCAAGTGCCCGGCATGCTTCGATCGTCTCGCGGTCGTTCTTTGTGTAGAGGAAGAATTCCGATTGCCGGATGACGCCGTTCGGCCCGCCCAAGCGAGAGAGCATCTCGAACAGCTTGACCATGTGCTCTTTCTTATAGGGCGGCCTGGCCTGCTGCCCGTCCCGGAAGGTCGTGTCGGTGACGTGAATGTCGCGTTTCCGCAGGTCTGACGGGTCAAACGTCACGTCGCGGCCATCGATCGTCTCGTGGATGAGCCCCTCGAACGTGATGAGCGGCGGGAGCGAATAGGGGAACTGATCTGGAAGGAGATTCGGCTCGGCGACGGGCTGCAGTTCATACGTCTTCATGTGATCCTCCGGAATAGGCGGAACGACATTGCCAGGGTGAAGGGTCAACTCAAAACTTTCAACGACCTATAAGAAGACTAGCGGAAAGAGGGAAGAGAATCAAACAGCGTGCACGATGGGCTCACGTCCCTTCCCGAGCCAGCACAGTGCTCCGAGAGGCGTGCCAATCCGTCGATATTTCTAGAGATTCGCGAGCCTAGGTCTCGTGGCGTTCCTTTTTGCGAAACAGCGAGAGGCTGCCGAACCCAGAAATGATGGCCATATAGAATCCCAGGTCGTACCACCATCCGGTATTGTTGATCTCATAGACACGCACGGAATGGTCGAAGAGAGCCACCACAAGCGAGATGGGTGCGATCCAGCCATGCCAGATCCCCTTGAAGAATCCGGCACGGTCATCGCCCGGATGGCCGCCATCGACTGGAAAGCAGCCGACCATGAAGAGCGCGAGGAGGAGTAGGACGAGGAACACCAAAGCAGATCGTCGGTCCATGAGCATTCCGATGTGTGAGAGAGTGGATGCTTCTCTGAAGGTGCAAATTCTTCTGTTCAGATGGCATGGGGCGGCAAAGCTTCGCTTGCATCGGTGATGCTTCTTCTCGTTCTTAGTATTCAACGCATTCGACCCTCAGATCCCTCCAGACTTTCTCATGACGATCCGGATACGTCCCTTCCTTGAAAGCGTCTGCTTGACAGCCGTCCTGGCTCTCCCGACTCTTTCGCAAAAGTCATCGTTGGACGATCAGTTGAGGTCATCCCTTCGGATAGGGGGCTCCAAGCTGCACACGACGGTCCAGGACCTGGGTGATACCCTCCGCTTCCCCCGCAGCACAGACTCCTCCGGCCACTGGACGACCGTCCATGCCCGCGATTGGACCGCCGGGTTCTTCCCCGGACTCTTGTGGAATGTCGGGGCTGCCCTGAAGGACTCGACACTGCTCCGCTCGGCGGAACGGTGGACCGCGGCGCTCGAGCCGTCGAAGGACCATGCCGGCTCGCACGACATTGGATTCATCATGTTCTGCAGCTTCGGCGCCAAGTTGAACACGCGGCCGACGGACCAGGACCGTGATGTACTGTTGCATGCCGCCCGAACCCTGACGACACGCTATTCCCCCGCCGTAGGATGCATTCGTTCCTGGGACCGGCGCAAGTGGCCGTTTCCCGTGATCATCGACAACATGATGAACCTCGAGCTGCTCCTGTGGGCCTCTGAGCATGGCGGAACGCCCGAAATGCGGTCGATCGCGATCAGCCATGCCGTCAAGACGATGGAAAACCATTTCCGTCCGGACGGAAGCACGTACCACGTTGTTTCGTACGACTCGCTGACCGGTGCCGTTCGGGAGCGGGTGACGCATCAAGGCTACGCCGACTCGTCCGCCTGGGCGCGGGGACAGGCTTGGGCGATCTATGGATTCACGATGGTGTATCGGTACACACACGATGAGCGGTTCCTGAAGACCGCACAGCGCGCCGCCGACTACTACATCTCGCATCTTCCCGAAGACCATGTCCCGTACTGGGACTTTCAGGCGCCGGGCATTCCGAACGAACCCCGCGACGCTTCGGCGGCAGCCATCGCAGCCTCCGGTCTGATCGAGTTGGCGAAGGCGACGGGTGGAACTCGTGGCGCAGCGTATCGCTCCGCTGCGGGCCGCATGCTCACCTCGCTTTCATCGTCGTATCTCGACACGACGACCTCGTATCGCGGACTCCTTCGCCACGCGACCGGCAACGTTCCGTCGCGGTCCGAGATCGATGTGTCCCTGATCTACGGCGACTACTACTACGTCGAAGCCGTTCTCCGATGGCTTGCCAAGGAGTGAAGATGATGCGAATGCTCCGCGTGGCTGCGTGCGTATTTGCGGCAAGCGGCGTCGTGTGGGGTCAAGGCCTGATCGATGTGCGGACGATGGACCGCGCTCGCGTTCTGGCTGCACTCCCCGCAGCGATGGCCGAGCCGATCGTCACTATCACGGCGTATCCGTCTCCGCGATCCGCCGGAGGCCTTCACGATTTTCATTCGGAAGGGGATTACTGGTGGCCTGACAGCACTGATCCGAATGGCCCGTACGTTAGGCGCGACGGATTGACGAACCCGGACAACTTCGTCGAACATCGCCGGGCGGTCTTCTTGATGAACCGGACAGTCGCCACGTTGGCGGCTGGCGCGCTGCTCACGAAGGATCGGGCATACGCTCATCGTGCACTGCAACATCTCCAGGCGTGGTTCGTCCAACCGGCCACGCGGATGAATCCGCATCTCCTCTATGCCCAGGCGATCAAGGGGCGGGTGACAGGCCGGGGTATCGGCATTATCGACACCATCCACCTGATCGAAGCGGCGCGAGCAGTGCAGATGTTGGAGCGGGAAGGGCTGCTCACCGCAACGGAGACTGCGCCCATCATCGGGTGGTTCAGGGAGTATGTGCAGTGGCTGACGACCCACCCGTACGGGCTGGAAGAGCGTGCGGCGAAGAACAATCACGGGACCTGGTGGGTGGCTCAGGTGGCGGTCTTCGCCTCGTTGACGCATGACCGCGATCTGCTCGATTCGTGCCGCGTCCGTTTTCGGGAGGTATTGTTGCCCGGCCAAATGGCTGCCGACGGCAGTTTTCCCCTCGAGACGAGCCGCACGAAGCCGTACGCCTATTCGTTATTCAATCTGGAAGGATTTGGCGTCATCGCGCGGGTTCTTTCGACCGACAAGGATGATCTCTGGGGTTTCACGCTGCCCGACGGGAGAAACCTCAGGAGGGGAGTGGAATTCATTCGTCCATTCGTCGCAGACCGCACCGGCTGGCCATTTCCGCCCGATGTGATGTATAACGACCTGTTCCCCGTTCGTTTTCTTTTCCCGCTTTTTGCCGGCGAATCTGCCGGCGATCCCACGTTGATATCCCTTTGGCGGAGGCTCGAACCAGACCCGGTGAACGAAGAGGTCCAGCGCAACATGCCGCTGCGGCAGCCGGTGCTCTGGACAGAACCGCGGCGTTGAATGCTCACTCTGACCTTGACATGCCCATGAACGCCCGACGACTTGCCCTCACAGTTCTCTTGTTCCTGCCGCTCGGCCTCCTGGATGCACAGAACGAGGCGTCAAACCGGACGCGGGAACGCTGGAACGCCGGCTGGAAATACCTCGAAGCGGACCCCGGGATAGCGGGGTTGGCGTCTGCTGAGGGCTGGACCGCTGTCGCCATCCCTCACACGTGGAATCGCGTGGACATCCTCGACCCGGAGCCGGGCTATCGACGGGCGGCCAGTTGGTACCGGCGGACGTTCGACGTTCCCTCCGTGCCGAGCGGACGGCGCGTCCTCCTGGAATTCGAAGGAGCGAACATCACGACGGATGTCTTCGTGAACGGTGAGCGGGCCGGCGGGCATGTCGGCGGATATGTCGGCTTCCGTGTCGATCTGACGCCGCACCTGCGTGCCGGAACGAACGAGATCGCGGTGCGCGTCGACAATGCTTACAACCCCGATGTGATCCCCTCGCAGAAGTCCGACTTCTGCATCGTCGGCGGGATCACACGCGACCTGTGGTTGCTGACAGTCTCTGATATCTACCTGGCCGGCGCCGAGGTGTTGACGCCGTCGGTGAGTATTGCGTCGGCAACGACCGCCGTCGACGTGATGACGGAGAATCATCGGTCCAGACCGACCTCGGTGGATGTGAACATTACGGTCCTCGACCGTCGCGGCAAGCGCGTCCTGGGACAGAAACGGACAACGACGCTGGTCCCCGGGACCGCCCGGCAACGCATCGACCTCCCGCCGCTCGCAAAGCCTGATCTCTGGTCCCCGCGGGACCCGGCCCTCTATACGGTGCGGATCTCGATAGCTGAACGAGGTCGGACGCTCGACGCGCTCGAAGATCGATATGGCTACCGGTGGTTCGAGTTCAAAGAACATGGGCCGTTCATCCTGAACGGCGAACGACTCCTGCTGAGGGGCACACACCGCCACGAAGATGTCGCCGGCTTTGGCGCCGCGATGCCCGACAGTCTCCATCGACGTGACATGGAACTGATCAAAGGGATGGGTGCGAACTTCGTGCGTCTGGCGCACTATCCGCAAGACCCCGAAGTCTATCGCGCATGCGATGAGCTTGGCATCCTGGTGTGGGACGAGCTCCCGTGGTGCCGTGGAGGGATGGGGGGAGATGCATGGCGCGCGAACACGGTGCGATTGCTCGACGAGCAGATCGCGTGGACGTATAACCATCCGAGCATCATCATCCAGTCGCTCGGGAACGAGATGTACTGGCTGCCGGATGTCCCCGGTGGTGACAATATCGATTCGCTTCGGGCGATGGTCGCTGAGCTCCACCAGGTCTCAAAGGTGCGTCATCCCGGTCGTCTGACCGCGACCCGCAAGTTCACCGAAGGGGCCGGTTTGGTCGACGTGGTCTCGCCGTCACTCTGGCCCGGCTGGTATAGCGGCAACTACAAAGGATTTGAAAAGGCCATCACCGATTCACGCGACCGGTTCGCCCGGTTCTTGCACGCCGAATACGGCGGTGACAGCCACGTTGGCCGGCACACGGAGACTCCGGTCTCGGGGGACGCCATGAACGTGCCGGAAGGATGGGAGGAGAACATCAAGCCGCAGAAGGTCAAGAACGTCTCGCTCGATAGCGATTGGAGCGAGAGCTATATCGTCGACCTGTTCGACTGGTATCTGTCGATCTCGGAACGGGCCCCGTGGTTCTCCGGAAATGCACAGTGGGCGTTCAAGGATTTTCCGACGCCGCTGCGGCCGGAGAATCCCATTCCGTACGTCAACCAGAAGGGACTTGTTGACCGTGCCGGGAATCCGAAAGATGCGTACTACGTCTTCAAGAGCTACTGGACGACATCACCGGCGTTCTGCTACATCGAGTCGCACACGTGGCCCGAGCGGGTGGGGCCTCCAGGAGCGGCCCGTGAGGTCAATGTGTTCAGCAACTGTGCAGAAGTCGAGTTGTTCGTGAATGGTACGAGCCAAGGCATGCGTACGCGCGAGGTGGGTCGTGTGCCGGCAGCGGGATTGAGCTGGAAACCCATCTTTGCGGAGGGTACGAACTTGCTCGTGGCCGTCGGCAGGAACGGAACAACGGTCGTTGCACGTGACACCGTCTCGTTCATCTATCGCACGGTGAGAAATGAGCCTGCCGACCATCTCGACATCACCGGCGTTGCACAACCCGACGGCAGCCTTCTCGTGAACGCAGTGGCCGTGGACAAAAATGGGCGGACGTGTGTCGACTACCAGCGGACCGTCTACTTCTCGGTCGACGGCGGAGGAACCCTCGCTACGTATGACGGCACTCCGACGGGGAGTCGCATCATCCAGATGGCGAACGGCCGGGCGAGCATCCGATTTTCACCCGATCCGGGACGGAGGTCGGTCATCGAGGTACGCAATCAGGACTTCAAGGGAGCCTACCTGATCGTTCCCCCACGTCAGTAGTGGTCACCCTCTACACGGGTTCTGAAACGAAGAAGGGCGCGGATGGTCGACCGACCTCCCGCGCCCTTCGCATTTCTAGCCCATCCGCTACCGCAGCAACACGACCCTCCTGATGATCGACTCCGACGGGCCTGACGTGCCTGCGCGAGTGAATTCTAGTCGGACCAGATAGGTGCCCGAGGCGACGCCGCGAGCATCCCATCGCATTTGATGGGTCCCTGAAGGTCTAGAACCTTCATCGAGGATGCGGACCATCCGCCCGAGAATGTCGTGGGCCGAAATGCGCACTGTGCCTGGCTCCGGCAGGACAACTTCGAGCGTCACCTCGGAATTGAAGGGTGAAGGAAAGGCCGAGAGGAGGGCCGATGATCTTGGAAGGTCGACGCCCTCCTGAGTGCCGACGTTGGTCGGGCCGTTCAGCCGGTTGGCAAGTTGCGCCTGAAAGAGCGACCGGGGTTCGAGTCCGGGGCGCCGCGTCCCTTCGACGAACCCGAGGGGTTGGGGGAAGGGGGCGATGGGTGCGGCGGCAGCCACCGTGTCGACATTGCATCCGATGGCATAGTTCTGCGCCGTCGGCGGCCGTTGAACGACGAACGCGCGGCCGGGGGCCGAGCTGTTCCAGACCACCGAATGGACCGATGCCCAACCGTGGCCCGTGCCGTAGTCGCCACGGTTGTAGAGTCCAAGCACGTAGCCGGTGATCAATGGCCGCGTAAAGCTGACGTTGTCGTACAACAGCCCCTGCGTCCAGCGTCGATGGCCTTCCGTCGACGCGTATGTACTATCCGAAGAACAGTCGAAAAAGACGCAGCCCGATGTCCAGCTCGTTCCGTTCGACACATAGTCGTGGCGGCCGTGGCTTGCCCGGCAACCCCGGAACAGGATGAGCTGAGAGGCGGTGTAGACGTTGAAATTGTAGCGTCGTTCTCCGGTGACGATGCTGACCGGATCGAGTGCAGCGCACGAATCGACCGTGACCCGCGTTGCTGTCGACGTGATGATCCCGCTCTGCCCGAAGTGCAGAATGGTCGAGCGGCGGACCCAGGCATCTTCGATCTGGCGCAGCCAGATGCCGTGCCAGGCGTGGTCGTGCTCATTCCCATTCCGATCGGTCGTGACGCCCGGGGCGGCGATATCGATCCGCAGGTCCTCGATCCCGACGTTCGTGCGCAGTCCGGTTCGCGCGTAGCGATAGACCGTCGATTGAGAGAGGCTTCGCACCAGCGTGGCGAACACGGGCGCGTCGATGGTCAAGCGGTTCCCATCGACAGAGATGACGCGCCGGTTATACACGATGGGTTGCTCGTTGACGGCCCACGGGGCATCCGTGGCCGTTCCACCGTTGTCGATCGCGGAGAGCCAGGCCGCCGTGCAGGGGTGGGTGATGATGATATTGTCACCCGCTACGAACAGCGAGCCATTTGCGACCTCGAACGTTCGGGCCCCGACAAAGACCGTGTCGGTCGTGATCGTCGTGAGCGTTCCGGACACCTGATGCGACCATTTCGTGTCTGAACCTCCGCCGGCGACGATGACGGTGGTCTGCGTGGCCGAATCACCGACTGCCGACAGAATGGTATGGCGGGTCGAATCCGCACCGTCGCCCGACCCGCGGAGGACGACTCCGGAGGCGTTCACCCGCACTGTCCCGCTGAGACGGTATCGCCCGGGCGCCAGGAGCAGAGCGCCCCGGAAGCCATCGGCATTCAGCGGTAATGCAGCAACAGCATCAAGTGCGGATTGGATGTGCGCGGTGTTGTCGCCCGGGAGAGGATCGATCGTCCGAACGACGGGGACATCAGGAATGGGGACGTCGCTGTTCCTGTACCCAGCGTAGCTGAAATCGGGGATACGATTGCCGGCGGCGTCGGGTATGGAGGTCCAGTGTCCGTCCGTACCAGGGACGAATCGCGTCGAATGCCAGGTCTGCCCCGATGACAGGTGGTGTGTAGCGAGAAGAAGCAGTACTGCTGCTACCAGGGATCGGACGTTCAACGGGTGGCGGGAGTGGCCATTGTCTTGAAACCGGTACATGTCTGTCGAAGGACGAGTGACGTCGGGACGATGATCGAGCGCGGCTCAGCCGGTTCGCTCTGGCCGATGATCTCGAGCATCAGATCCATCGCGCCTTTGCTGATGGCGGCGGTGTTCTGATCGATGCAGCTCAATCGAGGTGTGAGGAATTCCTGCATCTTCGAGTTGCCGAAGCAGAGGACGTCGATGTCTTCGGGGATCCGCGCCCCCACTTCTCGCGCGGCCATGAAGACGCCGAGTGCGACCGGGTAGGTGACGGTGAAGAGCAAATCGGGCAGGTTGCGGGCCTTGAAAAGGCGCATGAAGGCGTCGTAGCCGTAGTCCTCGCCGAAGCCGCCTTCGAGCACCCAATCGGAGTTGACGGGAAGCTGATGCGCCTCCATGGCGTCGAGGAAACCCTGTTTGCGGTCCCGGCCGATGTTGACGTCGACGTATCCGGACAAGTGTCCGATGCGGCGGTACCCCAACCCGATCGCGTGCTCGATGCCGAGCCTGGCCCCGGCCCGGTCGTCGACCGAGACGCGATTGATCCCATCCATCACAGGTATCCGGTCCATGAAGACGAGGGGGACTCCCCGGCGCTGGACAAGCCGAAAGATGTCGTCGTGCCGCGTCTCTTGCGTGATCGACACGATGATACCGTCGACCTTCATGGCCAGCAAGGTCTGAATATGCCGTTTCTCACGCTCGGCGTTCTCCTGCGAGACCGTCAGGATGATCTCGTAGTTATTGGCAAACGCGAGGTTGTAGATGTGCTCGATGATCGAGCTGAAAAAGAAGTGTGCGATCTTCGGGACGACCACGCCGATGGTGCGTGATCGCCGGGCCGAGAGGTTACGGGCCATGATGTTTGGCGTGTAGCCCAGCTCATCGGCTGCCTGGCGGACAAGCTTCTTGGTGGCCGCCGAGATGTCAGGATGGTCTCGTAAGGCCTTGGAGATCGTGACGGTCGAGAAGTTCAGTTTCTGGGCGATGTCGCTGAGCGTGACGGCCTTCTCTCTCATAGAATCCTCAATCGTGAATCAGGGACGCTAATTCTTACGAAATCTGCGTTATTACTTAATCCTTCAAGTTGTTTAAGTATTAAAGAGAAAGTGGACAAATGTCAATGAATTTTGCAGTGGTCTTATTCGGCAATTCCTTACCAATATCTTCCGAAAATGCTATCCTTTATCGTTTACGAATTAACTTGACTGTCTCAGGATTTCGTGCAAACCTAGGCAAACGTTAAAGTAAGCAATTACTCTAGCCCAGCGTTGCAGTCACTCCAGTGACAAAGGAGCTTCTATGTTCCGTCTGATCCGCCGTCTGGCTCTACTGCTTCTGCCCATCGCCGCTCTTGCACAAGGTGTCATCCGAGGGACTGTGGTCGACTCGACAACATCGGAGTCACTGGTCGGCGCAAGCATCATCCTCAAGGGCACCGCCATCGGTGCTCCGACTGACTTGGACGGCCGTTTCCGTATTGCAAACGTTCCTCGGGGGACCTACACCGTTTCCGTCTCCTACCTCGGTTATCATTCCATCACACGCACGATCGACGTCAACGACGAGGAGATTGTGGTGGAGTTCCGGCTGATGCAGGCGATCATCGAAGGTGAAGAGGTCGTCGTTACCGGTCAGCTCAAAGGCCAGGTGGCGGCCATCAACCAGCAGATCAATTCGCAGACGATCATCA
>CAYYOV010000035.1:0-26638 GCA_964473365.1 uncultured Ignavibacteriaceae bacterium | reverse complement strand
GTGCGGAACATTGCGGACTACAACGAACGTCTGAAGCAGGGACGGCTGCATGACACGGAGACGATCAAGCACAAGAAGCTCCCCTACATCGTCGTCATCGTGGACGAACTGGCCGACCTGATGATCACGGCCGCTCGTGACGTCGAGGAGCCGATCGCTCGCCTCGCACAGTTGGCCCGTGCGGTCGGCATCCACCTCGTGCTCGCGACACAACGCCCGTCGGTAGACGTCATCACAGGCGTCATCAAAGCGAATTTCCCGGCACGTATCGCGTACCAAGTCGCGTCAAAGATCGATTCCCGGACGATCCTCGATATGAACGGGGCGGACCAGCTGCTGGGAAACGGCGACCTCTTGTACCTTCCGCCAGGCGGTTCGAAACCCATCCGAATGCAGAATGCGTATATCTCGACGGATGAGGTGGAGCGTCTCACGAACCACATCGGCAAGCAGCGCGGGTTCAGCGCCCCGGCCACGCTGCCGTCGGCCCTGGAGCGTCGGCGCGCCGGCAGCGGGGGGAGCAACGGCGACCGGGACGAGCTCTTCGAAGAAGCTGCGCGCATCATCGTGCGACATCAGCAAGGGTCGGTCTCGCTCCTGCAGCGGAGACTGAAGGTCGGGTATTCGCGCGCAGCGCGGCTTGTCGACGAACTCGAAATGGCCGGCATCGTCGGACCCTTCGACGGTAGCAAGGCCCGTCAGGTGATGTGCGAGTCTGAAGCCGACCTCGAAGTGATCCTGAAGAACCTGCCATGAAGCCCTTTCGTCACATTCTCGCGCTTGGCCTCTTCGTCCTGTCAGCGTCGGCTCAACCGCTCCCGACCGTGAAGGCGATCACAGAACGGCTTCAACGTCGGTACGAGATGGTGGACGACGCTCGGGCGGAGTTTACGCAGACGATCACGCTCGGCTACGCGAACGTTGAGCAATCGTTCGCCGGATCGCTCGTGTTCAAGAAGCCGAATCGCTATCGACTGGAATCGGAACACCAGACGGTCGTCACCGACGGCGTCACGGTGTGGGCCTATGCGCCTGCCAACCGCCAGGTCATCGTCGATCGCTACAAAGAACAACGGAATTCCGTGTCGCCCGAAGAATTTCTACTGAGTCTGCCGACAAGCTACTATGCCACCGTAGTCGGGCGGGAAACGATCGACGGTGAGACCTCTACGGTGCTGAAGCTGCTGCCAAAGGACGATCGCTCATTCATCAGGTCCGTGCGCATGTGGCTGTTGGAAACGTCGTCCGAGGTTCGGCGTATCCAGATCCTTGATCAGAACGAAACCGAAACGGTATATCGCATCACCTCCATCCGTTTGAATACGAACATCTCCGACGATGCGTTCACGTTTTCGGCGCCTGCCGGCACCGAGGTTGTGGACCTTCGCTGAACGCGTACGCCTGTGAACTCTCGCGCCATCCTTCGGACGACCGCCAGCTTCGCGCTGGCCGGTGCGTTTCTCTATTACGCCTTCCGGGACACCAATTTTGCCGCGTTGTGGTCCACGATGCTTCAGGCCGATCTGGTCTGGGTCCTTTCACTCATTCCGATCGCCCTGACGAGCCATTGGATCCGCGCGTTCCGCTGGCGGTACCTGCTCGCGCCGTTCAAGGAGCGACCGTCGGTCCGGAACATGTTCTCCGCCGTCATGCTCGGGTATGCCGTGAACAACGTGCTGCCTCGCGTGGGTGAGGTGGTGCGGGGCGTCGTCATCGGAAAACTGGAGCACATCTCGCGGAGTTCGGCCTTCGGGACGGTCGTGATCGAGCGGATCCTGGATTTTCTCACATTCTCGTTCCTCGTCGGCTTCACAGTCACGATCTACCCATCAGCGATCGACCCATTTGTGGACGATCCTGCCGCCTGGCGTCCGATCTTCATCGCTTCGTCGATCGGCTCGACCGTCGTGTTCTTCTTCCTGTTCGTCAAGCTCGAATCGCTGGTCGCCTTCGTGTCGCGGTTCCGCCATCGATGGCCAACCGGCGCAGGCGAGAGGGTGGGCCGGGTACTGGACTCGTTCGTGACGGGTCTCAATGTCGCTCATCTGCGGTCAAGGTGGCCTTGGGTGGTCTTTTGGAGTCTGGCCATGTGGTTCTTCTATGCGTTGGGTCTCTACGTGCCGTTCTTCATGTTCGATTCGATCGCTGCCCTCCACCTGGGTTTCGGCGAAGCGGTCGTGCTCCTGGTCATCTCCTCCATTGCGTGGGCATTGCCAGCCCCGGGGGCGATGGGGACGTATCATTCTTTTCTGACGATTGCGATGGTGAAGTTGTACGGCGCCGACCCGACGGCGGCGCTTGGATTCTCGGTCATTACGCACGAGGTAGGTTATGTCATGGTTATGGCCATAGGTGCGTATTACTACCTCCGCGACCATGGACGCGTCGGATCCATGACCTCATCAGAGCCCTCCGCGTGATCCCATGAAACAGGTCGTCCAACACGTCAAGTCGGGAGTCGTCCAGGTGCTGGACGTGCCCCCTCCGGCGATCGCTCCGGGCAACGTCCTCGTTCGCGTGCATGCGTCTGTGATCAGCGTCGGCACCGAGCGCAGCTCGGTCACGGAGCGGTCTCAATCGTTGCTGACAAAGGCACGCAAGAATCCCGACCTCGTTTCGAAGGTCCTTGAGCAGGTGCGTCAGCAGGGCCTCGGTGCGACGATGCGTCGCGTGCGCGGCCGGCTCGAGTCGTTGACTCCTCTCGGGTACTCGGCGGCAGGCGTCGTCGAGGCGATCGGAACCGGCGTGACCGGGCTCGCGCCAGGGGATCGCGTGGCGTGTGGTGGCGCAGGCTATGCCAATCATGCGGAGTGGATCTCTGTCCCGAAGAATCTTTGCGTTCGCATTCCGGGTGACATTGCCTTCGAGGCGGCTGCCTTCACGACGATCGGCGCGATCGCGCTTCAGGGCGTTCGACAGGCGGAGCCGAAGCTTGGTGAGGTCGTTGCGGTGATCGGGCTCGGACTCGTAGGGCTGCTTACCGTGCAGATCCTGAAGGCCAACGGCTGCGTTGTGATCGGCATCGACCCGGATCCGGAGGCTGTGCACCGGGCGCGAAGGGCGGGCGCCGATGCGGCCATTGAACGTCGGGACGACGTTAAACGGCTCGTTGGAGCTCGCAGTGGTCACGTGGGGGCCGACGCCGTGCTCATCACGGCCGCGACAAAGAGTGACGACCCCGTGCGGCTGGCGGGAGATATCGCACGGGATCGCGGACGCGTTGTCCTCGTGGGCGACGTCGGCCTGCAGTTGCCCCGTGGTCCCTACTACATGAAGGAACTGGATTTCCGTCTCTCCCGATCGTATGGCCCGGGTCGGTATGACCCGGCGTATGAAGAAGAGGGGAGGGACTATCCGGTTGGATACGTACGATGGACCGAACGGCGGAACATGGAGGAATTCCTCAGGCTCATTGACGCCGGCAGCGTGGATCCGGGCGCGCTCACGACACATCGATTTTCGATCGATGAAGCGCCGGACGCGTACGCGTTGCTCGGGGGAAAAGGAGCAAAGCGGTCGGGACGTCCGTTCGGAGTCGTGTTGAGCTATCCCATCGGTTCGAAGTCGCCTTCGAAGCCGAAGGCGGGCCGGCGGACGACGGCCGCCACGGCTGATCCGTTGGCGTTCGGCATCATTGGTGCAGGGAGTTTTGCCCAGTCGATGCTCCTCCCGCCGCTGGAGCAAAGCGAAGGTGTCCGACTCCTGGCGGTCTGTAATTCCACCGGGATCAGCGCCACGAACGTGGCGAAGCAGTTCGGGATACCGCGAGCGTTGACGAGCACGGACGAACTTCTGGGCGATCCGGCGATCGGGACGGTGGTCATCGCCTCACGCCATGGGCTCCACGCCTCCCAGGTGCTGGCTGCGCTCAAGGCCGGGAAGCACGTCTTCGTGGAGAAGCCGCTCAGCATGACGCCGGATGAGCTGGATGAGATCGAACGATTCGTCCTGTCGATACCGGAAGCTCGCCGCCCACTTCTGATGGTCGGCTTCAATCGTCGATTCTCGCCATCGGTCGGGCAGGTCCGCTCGTTCTTCAGCGACGTGACTTCGCCCCTCAGCATCCTGTATCGGATCAACGCCGGACTTGTACCCGTGACGCATTGGACCCGGAACGCGGTCGACGGAGGTGGTCGCATCATTGGAGAGGTCTGCCACTTTGTCGATCTGGCTGGCTACCTTGCGGGCTCGGAGCCAGTGCGCGTACATGCGGAAGCGCTTGGCGCAGACCGTGGAACGAGCGAGGACGATTCGATTCTCGCGACGATCAAGTTCCGAAACGGGTCCACGGCCTCGATCGCGTACCTGGCGAGCGGCGATCCCTCGTTGCCGAAAGAACATGTGGTGGTCTCGGGCGGCGGTCGCACGGCGGTCATCGACAACTATCAGCACGTTTCGCTCTCAGCAGGAGGTACCACCCGGACCAAGTCGAGTTCAGCCGTCGACAAAGGCCATCGTGCGGAGATCGCGGCGTTCATTGCAGCATTGCGGTCCGGTGGAACGGCTCCGATCCCGTTCCATTCGCTCGTCGGTGTGACGCGTGCGACCTTCATGCTCGAAGAATCGATCCGTCGCGGCGCGTCGGTGGACCTGTAGGCGCCGCATGTTGTTGGCCCGGCGGTTCGTTCTGTTCGCTGTTTTGGCCCTCAATGCACTCGGGGGAGTGTTGGCGCAGGAATCGTCGCCCCCCTGGACCGTTCGGGCTGGCGGAGGTCTTGGTGTGGCGCTGGTGTCGATGCCACGTCTCGCAGACTACGCGAATGTCGTCGGCTCACCGGTGAAGCGCATCGAGGATTTCGCTTCAGCCGCAGAGTTGGTGCTCGTCGGCGAAGTGCGCTTGACCGATCTGTGGTCGGCGGGCGTCTACTATGGCCGGATCGCCAAGACGATCGAAGCAGCGGAACCCGCTTCGACCGGTTGGGCGTTCGATGCGACGATGCAGATGCCGATGGTCCTCGTGCGCCGGGCGATGGACGCCGGACCGATGAGCCTCCAGATCACGGTGGGCGGCGGTCCGTACAGCGGCGAGCTTGTTCAACGGTACGGACCGGCGGGATCTGACCAACGGTTCAGCGGGCGCGGTCTGGGTCTCCTTGCCGGTGCGGCGGCCTTTGCGCCGCTCGATGCTCATGTCGTTGCCGGCCTGTCCGCGGACATTCGGTGGTCGGGAGTCGGACGATTGACCGACGCGGCCGGACGAGAGCCATCACATCGGGGCGTGACGGCCGACATGCGCTGGACGCACTTGTCGCTGCAGTTTTTGATCGCGGCCCAATTCTAATCGAAGATCCCGGTTGCCCGTGTTCGATTCCATCCTGGTCAGTCTGGTGCGGAGCTTCACGGAATTCATCGCCGTCGGCAGCTCCGGACACACGATCCTGTTGCTCCAGGTGTTCCACGTCGGTCTCGCCCCAGGAGCCGACGTCGCCGTGCGGGCAGGCATGGTCGTGAGCGTGATCCTTGCCTTTCGCTCGGACCTCTGGGCGATGGCGCGATCGCTCATGCAGATTGCGCGACATCCGTCGCGGTTGTCAGCGGCCCTCCGGGACGATATTCCCCTTCGAGAATTCATGTTCCTCGTTGTCGGAACCGTTCCCGCCGCCGTGTTGGGACTATGGTATGGTGCGCAACTCTCGACGTGGGGGACAGACCTGAAGCTCGTCTCGACATTCGTCATCATCGGCGGGCTGATGCTGTTTTTGACCCGGCTATTCCGCCGCACGCAGCCCAGGCCGCTCTCTGTCATGCGGGTCCTCGTCATGGGTCTCGGCCAGGCGCTGGCCATCATCCCCGGCCTCCCGAGAATGGCAGCAGCCATGAGCGCTGGCGTCTATGCGGGCGTGGCGCCGGCGGTCGCAGCCAGATTCTCGGTCCTTATGGCCCTTCCGGCCCTGCTCGGGGTCTTGCTTGTTGGATGGGGCGATGGGACCGTCTCGGCGACGGATGGTCCGACCGCGCTGACCCTTGCGGCGGTGTTCGTGTCGTCAGCGGGAGCAGGGTGGCTCGGCATTCAGACGTTGATTGGAGCGATGCGGACGGGGGCCATCCGGTACATCGCGCTCTATTGTCTTCTCATCGGACTTCTCGGTATCATCTTTTTGTAAGGAGATCTGCCCATGCGTTTCATTGTTGCCACTGCGGTCACTTTACTGAGCACGTCGGCCATGGCGTGTCAGGCTGACTCGACCACCAACAGAGGAAAGATCGTGAACGCTACCATCGAGACCACGAAAGGGTCCATCGAGGTCGAACTCTACGAGACCGACGCGCCCAAGACTGTCGCCAATTTCGTTGGATTGGCGAAGGAAGGCTATTTCAACGGCATCATCGTCCATCGCATTTCAAAAGGTTTTGTGATCCAGACGGGCGATTCGACCGGTACGGGACGTGGCGGCCGCTCGATCTACGGCGGCACGTTCGAGGATGAACTCTTTCCTGCCACTCCGTCGTATCAGGCGGGATACCTTCGCGGTACACTGGCCATGGCCAATCGCGGACCGAACACGAACACGAGCCAGTTTTTCATCGTTCTGGCAGACGCCCCGTGGTTGCCGAAGAACTATACCATCTTCGGCCGCGTCACGAAGGGGATGGAGGTCGTCGATTCTATCGCTGGCGTTCCCATCACACCGATGATGGGCCCAACGGACGGCAAGCCGGTCGAAGAGATCAAGATGACTGCCGTCAAGGTCCTACCCTAGGACTGCCCTCATCACCCATGGCCGCTCTTTCCCAGGCAGAATTTCTCAAACGCGCATCGGCCGGACAGGTTGGCGCGGTGACGCTCATTCACGGCGAAGAACCGCTGTTGCTGGATGAGTGCGTCGCGGCAGTCGTGGACCATTCGGTGGAAGAGTCCGTGCGGGAGTTCAATCTGGATGTGATCGACGGTGCAAAGGCGGATATTCGCGACGTACTGGCGAAGGCCTCATCGTTTCCGATGATGGCTGAGCGTCGTGTCGTCGTCATCAAGACATTCGAACGCCTCGTCGGGGGGGAGAAGGCCAAGGAGATGTTCGCGAGCTACGTCGCTCGCCCGATGGATTCGACGCGGTTGGTCCTTGTGGCGGAGTCTCCCGACTTCCGTCGCAAGCCGTTCACGGACCTCAAAAAGAACGCCGACCTCGTCGAGTGCAAACCGCCCTGGGACAACGAGATCCCGTCGTGGACAGTCGACCGGGCCAAGCGCTTCAAGAAGATGATCGGGATCGACGCGGCCCGCATGCTGCAGGCGTATGTGGGCGATTCGCTCATGGGCATCCATCGGGAGCTGGATAAACTCTCGATCTACATCGGCGAACGGCCTGAGATCACGGAGGAGGATGTCTCTGCCGTCGCAGGCGCTTCGCGGGGTTTCACCGTCTTTGACCTGCAGAACGCGATCGGCCGACGAGACCTCCGGAGCGCATCAACGGTCCTTCGACGAATGCTCGAATCGGGCGAAAGCGCCCCCGGCATCATCGTCATGTTGACCCGATTCTTCCTCCAATTGTGGAAGTTGCGAGAAATGAAGCAGCAGCGGATCCCCGACGCCGAAATCGCTTCGTCGCTGCGCATGTCTCCCTACCACCTGCGGGGATTGGCCGCCTTCCTGCCGCAACACACCGTGCGAGAGGTGGAGGAAGCCCTCCAGGCACTCCGGAATGCCGATCGTGCCATCAAGACGGGAGCGGACGTTCCGGCGGAGATGGAAATGCTCGTCTACCTCATCATTCGAAGCCGTGCGTTGGCCGCAACGGGAGGAGAGCCGCGTGCCGTTGTGGCATGAGGTGCTCTGGCCGGACACCATTGAATGGATCCGGCTTCCGCTGGTCGTGGGGGCCTTGGCCCTTGTGATCGGTGCGGGCGAGGTCCTGCGCAAGGTCGCCCGGCTCTCACCCGAATTCTCCCGCAAGTTCGTCCACATCGCCGTCGGCGCCGCGCTGTTGCTCGCCCCTCGCCTCTTCATCAGTCCGGTCCCTCTCATCATCCTTTCGGTCTTGTTCGCCGCCTCGAACGGAGTGGCCATCCGCGCCGGGTGGCTGAAAGGGATCCATGGTCCGAAACGTCGTTCGCTGGGCACGGTCTACTTCCCGATCTCGCTCGCGCTCCTGACCGTACTGCTGTGGCATCGTTCGCCGGAGATGGTGGTTCTGGCGATGTTCACATTCTCGATGGGTGATGCCGCAGCGGCCATCGTCGGCGAGTCTCTGCGCAAACCGACAGCCTATTCCCTGAGCGGAGACGCGAAGTCGGTCGAAGGATCGATCACCATGTTCCTTGCGTCTGTCGTGGCAATGGTCGCAGGTATTTGGTTTCTCATGCCGGAGTTGATCGGATCCTGGACATTCGTCCTCCTGCTGGCATCGGCCTCAGCGGTTCTTGCCACCGGATGGGAGGCACTCTCGTCAAAGGGGCTCGACAACATCACGGTCCCGCTGTCACATGGGTTGGTCCTCTCTGTGTTCCTTATTCCATCGGTCGGCATTTCAATCCAACAATTTTCGTTGGGGCTTTCGCTCGGATTGTTGGTCGCCATGGGCGCGTACTATGCCCGGGCGCTGAGCGCGAGCGGAGCAGTCTCGACAAGCATCCTGGCGACCCTCGTGTTCGGCCTGGGAGGCTGGAAATGGACGATGCCGATCGTCGTGTTCTTCGTCTTCTCGAGTATCCTGTCGGTCTACGGGCGCTCGCTGAAGGCCGACCTCGACTCCGTGTTCGAAAAATCATCCACGCGCGACCACGGTCAGGTGGGCGCGAACGGTGGTATTGCCGGATCGATCGTCATCCTCCATTACCTCTTCCCGACAATCGATTGGTATCCTGCGTTCGTCGGTTCGGTTGCCGCCGCGACGGCTGATACCTGGGGAACGGAGATCGGCACGATGTTCCGTGGGCGTACGATCACGTTGGCAGGATTCTCGGAGGTCCCCCGCGGGAGCAACGGTGGCATGTCGATCGCCGGTACGATCGCTGGGATCGCTGGCGCCACGTTCATCGCCGCGGTGGCCGGACAGTGGACGGGCACGTGGACGACGGTCATCGTCGGTGCTTCCGGCGGTGTGGCTGGCGCCGTTGTCGACAGTCTGATCGGTGCGACCCTCCAGGCGCGGTTCCGCTGTGCGGTCTGCGGAAAAGAGACCGAGCGCACAGCGCATTGCGGTCGTGCGACGGAGTATTTCGCGGGCCAGACGTGGCTCCGCAATGACGGCGTCAATTGGGCGTGCACCGCGGCCGGGGCCATCGTCGCGCTCGGACTGTCGTATGTCGTGTGAGCCTCCTCCATTTCGCCCGAGCCTGATCGTTCCGCACGACGTCACCACTATCCTCTGAGGTCTCCATGCTGAACCATGTATGGATCTCACTCCTCGCGATCGGCATCCTGACTGCCGTCGGCAAGGACATAGCCGATGAATTCAATAATCCCTACCGGAACGGCCGGTCAGTCGAGGTGTCCTTCACGGCTGCCCGTCCGACGGGAGCTGATCGATCTTCGTGGGATGCGACGCTGAGGATCGGGGCCGCGGAGTACGCAAGCTTCTACGGAGTCCAAGCGCCAGCATCGACGATCGAAGTCCCTGTTCGGATGATCCTGCGTGACGAAGGGCGCAGGCTCATCCTGACCCCCGGCGAAGGTACCCCCGAGCTGTGGCGCCGCATGGCTTCTCTTGGAATGACGAAGGGACAATTGAGCGGCACGTTGTCGAACCTCCGATTCGACGCTGGCGTGCCGGCTGCCGCCGCTGTGGAATTTGAGGCCGTGAGGTTCGTGAAGCTCCGGGCGGTGACACAGGCCGCCCTCGATTTTGCCAACACGGCTGTTGAGATCTCATTGGGACTCATCGGGATCATGGCGCTCTGGCTCGGGCTCATTAAAGTGGCAGAAGCGGCAGGCTTCGTCGCGTTGTTGACTCGGGCGCTACGCCCGATCACGACGCGACTGTTCCCCGACGTTCCGCATGATCATCCCGCGGTCGGAGCGATGATCATGAACATCTCGGCGAACATGCTCGGTCTGAGCAATGCGGCCACGCCGATGGGACTGAAGGCGATGGAGGAGCTCAATAAGCTCAACCCCAGAGCGGGAACGGCAACCAACGCAATGTGCACCTTCCTGGCCATCAACACAGGGGGGCTGATCCTGATCCCCGCGACGGCCATCGCGGTCCGGGCCGCTGCCGGGTCGGCGAATCCCGGTATCATTATCGGTACGTCGATCGTCGGAGCCGGAATGGCCACGGTCGCCGGGGTCGTTGCGGCCAAGCTGTTCCAGCGCTTGCCGATCTTCCGCGTTGAGGAGGCCCGTCATGACTGAGTTTCTACGGTCCCTCCTGAATGTTATCTCCGTCATAGCCATCCCAGGGCTCATTGTGGTATTTTTGGGCTGGGGATTCGTCAAGAAGGTGAAGGTCTACGAGGTCTTTGTCGAGGGAGCGAAAGAAGGATTCAACACGGCCATCCGGATCATCCCGTACCTTGTGGCGATGTTGTTCGCCATCGGTATCTTCCGCGCCAGCGGAGCGATGGACGTGCTGGTGACTGTTCTCTCGCCGATCACGACTTTGGTCGGGATGCCAGCCGAGGCCCTTCCGATGGCGTTCATGCGGCCGTTGTCGGGGAGCGGCTCTCTCGGGCTGATGACGGAGATCATGAAGACGCACGGCGCAGATTCGTTCCTCGGCGTGCTGGTCTCGACGATGTATGGAAGCACGGAGACCACCTTCTATGTGCTGGCCGTCTATTTCGGGTCGGTCAATATCAAAAACACGCGCCACGCACTTCCAGCGGGACTGGTGGCTGACGTGTTCGGCATGATCGGCGCCTTGGTGGTGTGCCGGATCCTCTTCGGGATCTGATGCCAACGGGAGGATCGGACAGGGAAGGGTATTTGGTGGGCGTCCGTCGCGCAAACGTATGAACAAGGAGAGAACGATGAAACGAACCTGGATCATTCTGATGCTTACCTTCGCGGTCGCCACGCAGGGCTGGTCGCAAGGAAGTCCGCTGGCGGCAGCAGCCGCAAAGAAAGATGGTGGCTCAGTGCCGATGGGCCTGGGGGCTACGTTCATCGACGGTAAAGCGTACTATCTCATCAATTTGGCACCCGAGGTGTCGTTCGGGAACCTCGGCGTCGGCCTGGACCTCAACATCCGCGTGGGCACCGATGGAAAGATCCGGAGCGAAGATTTCGACGAAGGGTATGACTACCTCCGGATCATCCGCTATGTGCGATGGGCGCAAAAGAGCGATCCGGTGTATGTCCGGCTTGGGCAACTCGACTATTCCCGACTGGGTCACGGGTTCATCATCTACAACTATCGGAACAGCCCAAGTTACGATCTTCGCAAGGTCGGCCTGGAGTTCGACCTGAATTTCGAGTCGTTCGGTCTGGAGACGATGTACAGCGATTTTGCCAGGGCCGGAGTTCTTGGCGCGCGCGCGTACGTGCGACCGCTGAAGTTTACGGCCTGGTCGAAGATCCCCGTCGTCAATAACCTCGAGACCGGCGTGACCTTCGCGATGGATCTCGACAAGAACGCCAATCGTGAGTTCGATCCTGTGACGCGGACGTCGAAAGACAACGGCTCTTTGGCGATCGTCGGAATGGATATTGGCCTCCCGATCATCTCGTACAAGATCCTCAAGTCCTCGATCTATTTTGACTATGCGACGATCCTGGACTATGGCGCCGGCGCTGCTGCAGGAATCGATCTGCAGTTCTCGGGACTTGGTATCCTGACGCTCAACGCGAAATACGAACGACGCTGGCTTGGCGACCAGTTCCTTCCAAGCTACTTCGGGGCGCTGTATGAACAGGAGCGATTCATTCCGCTCGATTCACTCGCCTTCAGAAGCAAGGCCATGGCGTTGCGGGGAGCAAAGGCCATGGAGGGATATTATGGCGAGGTCATGCTGAGCTTCCTGAATACGTTGCATATCGTCGGCGGCTATCAGGCACCTGTTGGCGTGCGGAACGCCGGCCTGATCCATCTGGAACTGTTGACCGGGGACATCATCCCCGTACTCCAACTCAGCGCTGGGTATGACAAGCGGAACGTCGGCTCGGTCTTCAAGGTTGACAACAATTCAGTCCTTCACGCCGAGGTTGGATACAAGCCCTATCCGTTCATGATCGTTTCGATGCTGTATCAATGGACGTTCCGGGAGAAGAAGGACACGATGGACCGGGTGGTGGGCTATGAGCCCCAGCGTCGTGTCGAGCCGAAGGTCTCATTCGTCTTTAACTTCTGATCCGCACCGGTGCCCGCCGGTCGGCAGTAGCGACCCGACAGGCACGACCGCGCCTGCTATCTTCGGAAGAGGTTGCCTTCTCAGTACTGCAAAACCCCCTGTCAATAGGGGGTTTTTTATTGCTTCTTCCGGGGTCGCTCGGTATATTGGCATGCCTGTTCAGACGATCCGTCCAACCTCTTGCGATCGACCTCCTTGCTGAACCGTCTCGTCGTCGCCGCCCTTCCGGTCATCCCAAAAACCATTGTTGGTTTGGTTTCGCGCCGCTATATCGCGGGCGAACGCCTCGACGACGCCGTCAATCAGATCCGTATCCTGAACTCTGGTGGCTTCTCCTGTACGACTGACCTGCTCGGAGAGTACATCACCCGCGTGGATGAAGCCGACGCCAACCGAAAGCAGATCGAGTCAATCTTCGGAGCCATCGAGCAGCATCATCTGAACTCGACCGTGTCGGTCAAGCTCAGCCAAATGGGTCTGTTGCTGGATCGTGGGGCGTGCTATTCGAACGTGCGCGCGCTCGTCGAGCAGGCGCAGGCGAAAGGGAACCGCCTGACGATCGACATGGAAGATTCATCCACGGTCGATGCCACGTGGGACATCTACTACCGCCTGCGTTCGGAAGGCTTTTCGAATGTTGGGATGGTGGCGCAGGCCTATCTGCACCGCATCCAGGACGACATGCGAAAATTCATCAGGCAGGGCGGAGGGGAGATCCGGCTCTGCAAGGGCATCTACATCGAGCCGGTGTCGATCTCCTACCGGAATCGCGAAGATGTCCGAAGGAATTTCCTGCAAGTGCTCGAGATTCTGCTTGATGGCGGTGTCAAGGTCGGCATCGCGACGCATGACGATACGTTGGTCGAACACGCCGCCGAGATGGTCTTGAAGAAACGGATCCCGGCCACGGCATATGAATATCAGATGCTGCTGGGTGTGCGCGAGCCGTTGCGCGACAGCATTCGACGACGCGGCCATCCGTTACGGGTCTATGTGCCGTTCGGGGAAAGCTGGTATGCCTACAGCGTGCGGCGACTGCGGGAGAATCCGCAGATCGCCGGGTATGTGTTCAAAGCGATGTTCGGGCGTTCGTAACGCCGGACGCCATCGGCTGACCGTTCTCGGTGCGGCCGGATCACGGATGGAGCGAAACGCTCCGTCATCACCTCACGCAACAACGTACGAAGGAGAGCGGTATGGCAGACGTCCCCACCACCGGCGGCGGCGTGCGGTACAAACCGTACGTGCCGGCCTCCGAGACGTGGCCGGAGTTCACCGTCAAGGCGGTCGTCCTCGGTCTCGTGATGTCCGTCGTGCTCGGCGCGGCCAACGCGTATCTTGGTCTGAAGGCCGGTATGACGATCGCAGCGACGTATCCCGCGGCGGTCATCAGCATGGCGTTCCTGCGGCTCATGCGCGGCAACATCCTCGAAGAGAACATGGCCCGCACCGTCGGTTCGATCGGAGAATCGGTCGCGGCGGGCGCGATCTTCACGATCCCGGCTTTCGTGATCTCGGGCGTGTGGACCGACCTGGATTCGAACTACTTCGCGGCCACTGCGATCATGCTGGTCGGCGGCTTCCTGGGCGTCCTCTTCGTGACGCTGCTTCGGCGCGTCATGGTCGAAGACGTTGACCTGCCGTATCCGGAATCTGTGGCAGCGAGCGAGATCCACAAGGCCGGCCGGTCAGGCGGCACGGGGGCCGTCTATCTGTTCCTGGCAGGATTGCTGGGTGCGGGCATCCAGGCGATGAAGCAGATAAGCGTGTTCGCGGCTTCTTGGGAAAAATTCATCTCCTTCGGAAAGGGAGGTGTCGCGCTGGGCAAGACGGGCGGAACGCTCCCCGGCAGCGGCGGATTCGTGATCTCGACCCCGGGCGTCAGCCCTGCGTACATGGGCGTCGGCTATATCATCGGACCCCGATTGGCGTCGCTCAATTTTGCCGGTGGTCTGCTTGCGTGGGGCCTATTTGTGCCGCTCCTGCTGTTCCTCCTTGGTCCCGAGCTCGAGGCCGGCAAGACCGCTGACGAGCATTGGTGGCTCGGCCAGGCGACAGAGATCTGGAAGTACATCGTCCGTCCGATCGCGATCGGCGGCATGCTGATGAGCGCTGCGTTCACGTTGTGGCGCATGCGGAAGAACCTGATCGGCGGCCTGAAGCGCTCGATCAACGACGTGAAGAAGGCCGCAACGGGGAACGTGACGATCGACCGCGTCGAACATGATATCAGCCTGAAATGGGTCGGTCTTGGTATCGCTGCCGCGGGCGTTGCGACGTTCTTCCTCTACAATTACTTTTCCGGAGATGTCGTCGCCGCTCTCACTGCAACGATCGTCATGATCGTGGCCGGGTTCTTCTTTGCGGCCGTCTCGGGGTATCTCGTCGGGCTCATCGGTTCGAGCAATAATCCGATCAGCGGCCTGACGCTCTCAACCGTCATCATCGCAGCGCTCCTGATGGTGGCATTGGGCCAGACCGGCAAGTCCGGCATTGCCGCTGTGCTGGGTGTTGCGGGCGTCATTTGCGTTTCGGCAGCCGTTGCCGGCGAAATGCTCCAGGATCTCAAGGTCGGTCACATCCTCGGCGGCACGCCGTGGAAGATGCAGGTGGGTGACCTGGTCGGTGTGGCGGTCGCCGCATCGGTGATGCTGTATCCCATCATGATCCTCCACCAGGGCGACCTAAATGCCGGCGGTGAAGGCCTCGGCGGGCGTTCGCTGGCGGCTCCGCAGGCCAGCCTCATGGCGTTCGTGTCGGAGGGGATCGTCGGCGGCAACATGGCCTGGCCCCTCATCATCGTGGGCGTGCTAATGGCGGTCGGGTTCATCCTGGTGCAAGTGAAGAGCCCCATGCTCGTCTGTGTCGGCATGTATCTGCCGCTCGAGACAACGTTCGCGATCTTCGTCGGCGGACTGATCAAGGGGATCGTCGACAAGATGGCGGCAAACCGCGGCATGAATGACGCGCAGAAGGTCCGTATCGAGAACAACGGAACACTGCTGGCGGCGGGCCTCATCGCTGGCGAGGCCCTCGTTGGGCTTCTGTTCGCCGGCATCGCATTCTACAGTGTCGACCTGCTTGGCGCGATGAAGGTTTTTGCCGAACCCTCATTCCTGCCGAGCGTGTTCGTGTTCCTCGTCGTGGGCCTTGTGTTGGTCCTGATCCCGTTGCGCAATGCGGGTAAGGCCGATGAACCGGCGCCACCGAGTGCCGTGAGCTGACCGGAGCTGCACAAGCCGGGATCGTCCGAACGGAGCAGCGTCCCTTTGGCGTTGCTCCGTTCCGTTTTCCATCCTGAACACATGGCGAAGACCACATACAACCTGTTGGACCTGACACCCGTGCGCATGCGTGAGTGGTCGGAAGAGGAGGGCCGGGTGGTCGTCCTAATGCCGAAGTTCCGGCATCGTTGGGTGGCGCCGTGGCTTCAACCGCTGCTGCGCAAGCCCCACGTCCGCGTCAAGCTCGATGCGCTCGGCAGC
Organism: uncultured Ignavibacteriaceae bacterium; assembly: GCA_964473365.1. GTDB lineage: Bacteria > Bacteroidota > Ignavibacteria > UBA10030 > UBA10030 > 2-02-FULL-55-14. The sequence goes on along the minus strand of CAYYOV010000035.1, from coordinate 10,922 downwards.
GCTGTCTGGCGCAGCTGCGATGGGACGACGCCCGTGCGTCGCATCGCAGAAACGGTCCGTGCGGAGTTTGGCGAAGCGGCCGAGCCCGTGCTGGACCGCATCGGGGCGTTTCTGCGAAAACTCGAGGATGGCGAACTCGTTTCGATCCCGCCGCCTCACACTGAAACTCAATCAGAACCGACGAAGGAGACCTGACCATGGCATCTGCGATCGATGGACTCAGACCGGAGCCCGTGTGGCGATACTTTGCGGAGATCTCGAAGATCCCCCGGCCGTCAAAGCACGAAGAGCGCATGACAGCGTATGTGCTGGAGACGGCGAAGAAGATGGGGCTCGCCGCTGTGGCTGACAAGTTCGGCAATGTGGTCGTGCGAAAGCCGGCAAGTCCGGGCAAGGAACAGGTGAAGATGATCTGCCTCCAGGGCCATCTCGATATGGTCCCGGAAAAGAACAAGGACAAGGTCCACGATTTTCTGAAGGACCCGATCGAGCTGGTGCGGAAAGGCAACCTGCTGATGGCGAACGGCACGACGCTTGGGGCCGATAATGGCATTGCCGTAGCGACGATGCTTGCGATCATGGAGGACAAGCGGCTTGCCCACGGACCGCTGGAGTTCTTGTTCACGGTGGATGAAGAGACCGGACTGACGGGTGCCAATCATCTGAAGGGATCCTTCCTGCAAAGCCGGACGATGATGAACCTCGATTCTGAAGAAGAAGGGTCGATCTACGTCGGATGTTCGGGCGGCAGGGATTGTGTCGGAACCTGGAAGCTGGCCACGCAGCCGCTGCCGGGCCGATCGAAGGTGATGCTCGTCAGCGTGAAGGGCCTCAAAGGCGGGCACTCCGGGCTCGAGATCGATAAGAACCGCGCGAACGCGATCAAGATCATGAACCGCGTTCTGCTGGCGTTGTCGGATGCCGGCGTTCGTGTGTCGTCCTTCAACGGTGGGAACAAGCGGAACGCCATTCCGCGCGAGGCGGAAGCGCTCGTGTCCGTCCCTGGTGCGAGCGTTACGAAGGCGAAGAAGATCGTCCGAGACCTCGAGCCGGTCCTCAAGGCCGAGGTCGCATCGGTCGATCCGGACCTGTCCATCACGATCACGCCCTCCGAACCGGCCAAGAAGATGCGTGTCTGGGCGCCGGCCATGCAGACCCAGGTGCTCCGGACCATCGCCGCTCTCCCGCATGGCGTCATCAAGATGAGTTCGGATATTCCCGGCCTGGTCGAAACCTCGACGAACGTTGCCGTGATCACGACCGACGGAAAAGCGGTCACGTTGGGGACCAGCCAACGGAGCTCAGTTGCGTCGGAGATCGAAGAGATCAATCAGACAGTACAATTCGTCTTCACCATGGGAGGCGCGAAGACCTCCAAGGGCGATGGGTATCCGGGGTGGAAGCCCAATTTGCAGTCGGCGATCCTCCAGACCGCGAAGACGACCTACCGACAGATCGCAGGCAAGGAAGCAGAGATCAAAGCCATTCATGCCGGCCTGGAGTGCGGCATTATCGGTGAGAAAGTGCCGGGGATGGACATGATCTCGTTCGGCCCGACCCTGGAGGGCGTGCACTCGCCCGATGAGAAGATCCACATCGACACCGTGGAACGCTTCTGGAACTTCCTCCTGGCGATCCTCCGCAACGTTAACTGATCAGCGATCGCATCACGGCACGGGGCACCTGTTCGTCCCTGTGCCGTGGGCGTCCCCAGGCCACCCATGACCCCCGAGACTGAAAGCGCCGTCAACGCCCCCCCACGCTGGTATCGCTGGACGGTCCTGATCTTCGTCAGTCTGGCGATGTTCGGCAACTACTATATCTACGACGCGATCAGCCCGCTGGCCGACGTCCTGTCGACACGGCTTGGCTTCTCCGATTCGGATATCGGGTTGCTCCAGGGCATTTACAGTCTGCCGAACATCGTGATGGTCCTGATCGGCGGATTCATCATCGACCGGCTCGGGACCCGCCGGTCCACGTTCATCTTCGCGGCCCTCTGTCTGCTTGGTGCCGGTGTGACGGCGTCCAGCAGCGCGTTGGCCGTCATGGCGGCCGGCCGGTTGATCTTTGGATTGGGCGCAGAGTCGCTTATCGTGGCGGTGACGACGGCCATTGCAAAGTGGTTCCGTGGCAAGGAGCTGAGCTTTGCATTTGGCATCAACCTCACCATCGCGCGCCTGGGATCTTTTGCGGCGTTGAATTCTCCCTCGTGGGCATCGAAATATTACGTTGACTGGCAAGCTCCGCTCCTGATCACCGTAGCGGCAGGTGTCATTTGTGTTGCCGGGGCCATCATCTATTGGATGCTCGAGGCGAGCGGGGAACGGCGCTATCAGATCGGCCCGGCCGGCGAGACCGACAAAGTGGTGTGGAAGGACATTTCGAAGTTCGGGACGTCCTACTGGTTTATCGTGGCGCTCTGTGTCACGTTCTATTCCGGAATCTTCCCGTTTCAGACGTTCGCCGTGAAGTTGTTCCAGGACGTGCATGGCGTGTCGCGAGGAAGCGCCGGGTTCGTGTCGAGCATCCTCACGCTCTTCGCAATGGTCGCGACGCCGCTGTTCGGTTTGATGGTGGACCGGATCGGCAAACGGTCTCTTTTTATGATGTTCGGATCGTTGCTCCTGATCCCCGTCTATCTCATGATCGCTTATCAAGTGGACGTCACCACGCCCCTCGGACTCACGGGGAACTTCGTCCTGCAGCTTCCGATGTTCGACCTGAATGTCGACGTGCCCGTTTCGCTCATCGTGCCGGTTGCGATGATGGGGATCGCGTTCTCGCTGATCCCGGCCATCATGTGGCCGTCCGTGGCCTACATTGTCGGCCAGTCAAAACTGGGGACGGCCTACGGTCTCATGACGCTCGTGCAGAACATCGGTCTTGCCGGATTCAATTTCCTGATCGGATGGGCGAATGACATGTCGGGCGCCAGCGCATCGAATCCGGGTGGGTATTCGCTAGGGATGTGGCTGTTCTCGACGCTGGGATTCCTGGGTCTCCTATTTGCTTTCCTGCTGCGACGATCGGAGATGGGACCGAACGCACATGGGTTGGAGACGATCAAGGCGAGTTCCAAGTAGTATCTTCATCGTGGTTGCGGGCGAACGTACATTATACGTAACGTGAACGAACGATCATGGACATCTCGAAAGAACTGTTGTCGGCGGCGAAGGTAGCCGTCGTAGATTGCATGGGTCTCAAGTCGGGAGAGACCGTGCTTGTGATCACCGATGAGCCTCTTCGGAAGATCGGATATGCGCTCTGGCGTGCTGCACGTGATCAGGGGAACGAGGTCATCCTGACGGAGATCGTTCCACGAAAGTCGAACGGCCAGGATCCTCCGCCGGCGGTCGCCGAGCTGATGACGAAAGTGGACCTCGTCCTGTGTCCGACCTCCAAGTCGCTGACCCACACGGATGCCCGACGGACTGCCAGTAGCATGGGTGTCCGAATCGGCACGCTTCCGGGTGTGACAGAGGAGATCATGGTGCGGTGCATGAATGCGGACTACCACGCCATTGCCGACCGGACGCATAGGGTGTGCCGGCGCATGGAGGCGACCACGACGATCCGAGTCACCGCTCCGGCCGGAACAGATATCACCTTCCCGATCACCGGCCGGAAGGCACACGCAAGCACGGGGCTCTTCCGGGAGAAAGGGCTCTGGGGTAATCTCCCGACGGGTGAGGCGTACCTGGCGCCAATAGAGGGCGCAGGCAACGGAGTCGTCGTCGTGGACGGTTCGATGGCCGGCATCGGAAAGCTTTCAGCTCCGATCAAGATCAAGGTCCAGGACGGGTATGCGACGGAGATCACGGGTGGACCAGAGGCGGCCGTACTAGAGCGCCTTCTGGAGCCGCACGGGAAGCCAGCGCGGACGCTGGCCGAGTTTGGCATCGGGACCAACGATAAAGCGATCCTGTCGGGCGTGATCCTGGAAGATGAGAAGGTGATGGGAACCATCCACCTGGCCTTCGGCGACAACGCCAGCATGGGAGGTTCTGTTCATGTCGCAAGCCACCTCGACGGACTCGTGACCAGACCGACGGTCACGTTCGATGGAGTGGAGGTGATGAAGAACGGGAACCTCCTCATCTAGGCCTCTGAGGTCTTGCGAAAATTTTCGCAGGAACTCACTGATTTTGCGAGACATTCTGCCCCGGAGGATGCCAAAATTCGCCTAGAATCGTTGATTTGGCGGGAACAAATTGCCCGATTTGCACGTTTTCAACGTCGCAACTCGGGCATTCATTTTCTTACTTCGGACCACCTCATGCGAACGATTTCTCTGTTGTTCCTTCTGCCGCTTCTGTCACTGGCCCAGAATACTACGCCTACCGGCACGCTTCACGGTGTCGTCATAAGCGCAACGACGCAGGAGCCGCTGTTCGGCGCCAACGTTGTCGTCGTAGGTACCACACGCGGAGCGTCGACGGATATCGACGGGAAGTTTTCCATCCCGGGCCTGCCTGTCGGTACATATATCATCCGGGTCTCAGCTGTGGGGTATACAGCTGCCGTGGAGACAGACATCGTAGTGAACAGTATCCGTCCCGCTGACGTCATCGTGAAGCTCACCGAATCGGAGCTGACGGTCGAAGGGGTGGAGGTCACGGCCAGCTATTTCCAGAAGCTTCCCGATAAACCGGTCAGCACGTTGACCCAGTCGAACGAGGAGATCCGCCGGCTCCCGGGCGGGCTCGAGGATGTCGTGAGGGCCATCTCGATCCTGCCGGGTGTCGCGCAGGTGCAGGCGGGCCGGAACGACCTGATCGTCCGCGGCGGATCGCCGGCGGAAAACCTCTTCATCATCGATAACATCGAAGTGCCGAACATCAACCACTTCGGTACGCAGGGCGCCAGCGGTGGCCCCCTCAGTTATATCAACCTCGATTATGTTCGGGAGACCTCATTTTCGACGGGGGGATTCGGATCGCGGTACGGCGACAAACTGTCATCCGTCCTCACGATCAACCTGAGGGACGGTCGGGACGATCAATTCGGAGGGAAGGCGACGATCTCGGCCTCCCAGTTCGGTCTGAACCTCGAGGGTCCAGTGTCTGAATCGGGCACGTTCCTGTTCTCCGCCCGCCGCAGCTATCTGGATTTCATCTTCAAGGCGGCCGGGTTCGGGTTCGTCCCGGAATACTGGGACTTTCTGACGAAGGTCCAGTTCCGGTTGAGCCCGCGCGACGAGCTTCGGATCCTGGGTGTTGCCGCGCTCGACAATGTCCGGTTCTTCAACGATACGGACGACCAGCGGTTCGATAATTCCCGTGTCCTGGGTAGCGACCAGAACCAGATCGTTGGCGGCGTCACGTGGAAGCACCTCTTCGGTTCTGGGTTCACGACCGTTACCGTCAGCCGCGTCGATGTGGCGTTCGATTTTCTTCAGAGCGATTCGCTGCTGGCACCCATCTTCCGCAGCAACTCGCGCGAGATCGAGACCACTGTTCGCGGGGATGTCGTGTGGCTTCTTCCGGGAATGCTCGAGCTCTCCGGAGGGATCATCTCGAAGTCGATCGGCTTCCGAAGTGACGTGACGTTGCGTCCGTTCGGGACGAATTTTGGACAGGTGCTTTCGATCAGCTCGTCACTTCGAACCGGAGGGTGGAAGGGGGCCGTGTACGCGCAAGCCTCCAAGTCGATCGGAAACACACGAGTCATTGCCGGCGTCCGCGGGGACTATTTCGACCTGATCTCCTCGCCGATGGTCTTCGCCCCCAGGTTCTCGCTGTCGCATGCCGTAAACCCGGTCGTGAGCGTGAACGCGTCCATCGGCCGATATTTTCAATCCCCCTCATACATCTGGCTGGTGAGCAATCCGCAGAATCGCGCCCTCGATCCGATCAAGGCCGATCAGGTGGTCGTGGGGACTGACATTACACTCCGGCCGGACACGAAGATCTCGCTCGAAGTATATCAGAAGTGGTACAACGGCTATCCGGCCAGCACGGCTCGTACGTATCTTGTCATGGCCAACACCGGAGCCGGCTTCGGCGGGTCCGAGGACGGGTATGCCGCCTTCGGGGTTGATCCGCTCGTGAACGGGGGCCAGGGGAATGCCCGAGGGGTGGAACTGTTGCTTCAGAAGAAGCTCTCGGAGGTCCCGTGCTACGGGACCGTTAGCGTGAGCTACAATGTCTCTGAATTCAAGGCCCTCGATGGTGTCCTGCGGCCGAGCAGCTTCGACCAGCGCTGGATCGTCAATGTCGGCGGGGGATATGTGCTCAACGACCGGTGGGAATTCAGCACGAAGTTCCGACTGGCAACGGGCCGGCCGTATACGCCCTATGGTCCGGGCGGAGTTCAGGATCCGCTCCTCTACAACTCACAGCGGGTCGGGACGAACCACAGCCTCGACGTACGCGTCGACCGTCGATGGCAGTTCGAGCGCTGGAACCTGATCACCTACATCGATATCCAGAACATCTACAACCGGAAGCCGCTTGACGTCCCTCGATTCAATGAAAGGATCGGGAGGGTCGAGACGAACGACTCCATTGGGCTCTTGCCGACCATCGGGATCAGCGCCGAGTTTTGACCGGGGAAGGATGGCTGCGAGGCTTTTCTTCGAGCGATGTTCTCGGTATATTCCATCATCATGTCCCGACCAGAACAGTGTATGAAAAGCCGATCGATCGTCCTGACCGTTTTCCTTCTCACGTTGGCCGTTACGGGAGGGCAGGCGCAGGTAAGCGCTTCAGGCCTCTCTCGGGCCGAGGGTATGGGCCAAGCGGTCTACGGAATGGGGGTCGCCGCCGGCTATTCCTCCGGTGTCGGGTTCAGCTTCCGGTCGCACCTACCGTCGAAGTCGTCGCTGCAGGGCATTTTTGGGATCATCAAGACCGCGTCGACGCTCTACATGAGCATCGGCGGGGAGTATCAGTATGATCTCGTGCGGGGCAACCAAACGCGGTTCTTCGCCGTGGGTTCGATGGGATACTTCTACCGGGGAAGCGACAAGAATGAGGTGAACGGCCCATTCCGGATCGGTGCCGGGATCGGCGCAGAATTCAATCTTCGCGAGGCGATCCATCTGACCCTGGCGGGGCAGTTCGTCTATGCCTCGAACCATACGGTGCTTCCGCTCCCACAAGTAGCGCTGCATTACTACTTCTTCTGAATCGTCCGCTGGCTCTGTTCGTGCCGGCGCGTCGCCGATCGGCGATGAAGGGAACGGACGAGGCCCAACCATGACGTCGTCCTCTTCCTCGCCCAGGTTGATCATCCTTCCTCCTTCTGCGGTCCGGTTTCGGACCTCCCGCAGCTCCGGCCCTGGTGGCCAGAATGTCAACAAGCTTGATACCCGGGTCGAGGCTATCATCGACCTTGACGCGCTCCCCGGGCTTTCCGACACTGACCGGGGCGTGCTTCGTCAGCGTCTGCGTAATCGATTGAACGGCGATGGACATCTGTGCGTCGTTTCGCAACGTTCCAGAAGCCAGTGGCAGAACCGGCAGCTGGCGCAGGAACGCGCCGTCGATCTGATCCAGGAGGCCCTGACGCCGCGTGCCCCCCGCGTTGCCACACGGGCAACCGCCGGCTCCAAACGCCGCCGGATCGAATCAAAACGGCGCCGGTCGGCCGTCAAAACGCATCGCCGTCGACCGTCCGGTGAGGATGACTGATGTTTCCTCTCGTCCGCAGGGAGGAACTTCGCGGCCCTTCTTCACGTTCTAGCTGTGTCGCTTCACTCACGGAGGTCTCATGTTCACCCTGCTGATGACGGTCGTCCTTATGTCAACTCAACTTGGAACTCCCCGCTCAACTGAAGCCGCACCTCTCACCTCATCCGACGAGCCGCGGCTCTACTCATTCCAAGCGAAGACCATCGACGGCGATGAGCGCTCGCTCTCCGCGTACAAAGGGAAGGTCCTGCTCATTGTCAACGTCGCCTCCAAGTGCGGCTACACGCCGCAATACGAGGGTCTCGAGAAACTATTCGAACGGTACAAGGACCGGGGTTTTATGATCCTGGGATTCCCGGCGAACAACTTTCTGTGGCAGGAGCCGGGCACAGACGAGGACATCAAGCAATTCTGCAGTGCGACGTACGGAGTGTCCTTCGACATGTTCTCGAAGATCAGCGTCAAGGGCGATGACCAGCACCCCCTGTATCGCTACCTGACGGAAGAGAGCCCCGTGAAGGGTTCCGTGAAGTGGAATTTTCAGAAGTACCTCGTCGACCGGAAGGGGAACGTCGTAGCGAAGTTCTCGCCCGGGACTGAACCGCTTGACGAAGAGGTCGTGCGCAAGCTGGAACAACTTCTGAACGATCCTTCCTGACGGTTTGGAAGCATGTTGACAACGGGCGGCGGTCCCTCGGGCAGCCGCCCGTTCGCATGTACGGCCGTCTTTTTCCTGCAGCGTCCGCTGCCTATATTGGGACATGGACGACGATCGTCTGCGACAAAAGATCGAACGCGACCTCCTCGACAACGACGGGATCCTGTCGATGGATGGATTGTGGGCGTTGGATGAGCTCGACGATATCGTCCTGTTGGAGACGCACCGGCCGAACGAGCTCGGCGCAAGCACGTATGTCTTCGACACGCTCGAAGACGTCATCTGGGCAGACCGCGTTCATGAGGTCGTTCCTGCTCTCGTGCGTGCGCAAATGTGGATCGAGCGTGGCTACTACGTGGCAGGATACGTCGCGTATGAGGCGGCACCAGCTTTTCTCCCGGTACCCTCCCGCGAACCAGAGGTCGGAGCGACCCACATGCTCTGGCTCGGAGTGTACGCCGATCCGGTCATCGTCCCGCGTACCGGGTCCGCCATCCCCATCCCACCTCCGTCGAACGATCTCACCATCTCTGAACTTTCTCCGCGGATCTCCCGACGCAGGTACTACGATTCATTCCGGCGCATCCGCGACTATCTTGAACGAGGTCATTCCTACCAGGTGAACTACACGTTCCCTCTCGACGGGCACTTCACCGGGACCTCTGTCGAGCTCTACGCCCGTCTTCGTGCCGCCCAGCCCGTTCCGTACGGTGCCTACATCCGGCACGGCGACACGGCGATCGTTTCTCTTTCTCCGGAATTGTTCGTGCACCTGGACGGCCTGAAGGCGACGCTGAAACCGATGAAGGGAACGGCACGGCGAGGGAAGAGGACCGAGGAAGACCGTCAGATCGTCGAGCAGTTGAAGACGTCGGAGAAGGACCGGGCCGAGAACCGGATGATCGTCGATCTGTTGCGGAATGACATCGGCCGTCTCGCCAAGCCGGGGACGGTCCGGGTGCCGGCTTTCTTCGACGTTGAGCAGCATCCGACCGTCATCCAGGCCACCAGCACGGTCACGGCGACCCTGACGAGCAAGCTCAACCTGGTTGACCTGTTCCGCGCCCTCTTTCCCTGCGGATCAGTGACTGGCGCCCCGAAGATCGAAACGATGCGCATCATCAACGAAGTGGAGCAGGAGCCGCGCGGCGTCTACACCGGCGCCATCGGGTTCGTCGGGCCGGACGGGAAGGGGACATTTAGCGTGGCGATCCGGACTCTCGTGTCGGATGAAGAGGAGGGGACGTTCCGGCTCGATGTGGGGAGCGGCGTGACGATCGCGTCTCCGGCGGCAGCCGAGTATGAGGAGTGTCTCGTCAAGGCCCGGTTCGTCGAGACGGAACCGGTGGACGTTCGACTGTTCGAGACGATCCTGTGGTCCCCCAAAGCCGGGTATGAGCTTCTTGCGGCCCATCTGGATCGGTTGAAGGATTCAGCCGCCTATTTCGGATGGACGGTTGAGCTCGAATCGATCACGAAGGGACTAGCAGCGGAGGAACGGCGTATCGCGAACGAACGCACGGCCACGGGTCCATGGCGCGTGCGCCTTGATCTCGATAGCCAGGGGACATGGTCCGTGGAGTCGACCCCCCTTGACGTGCTCAAGTCGCCGCCACTGGTCGGCTTCTCCAGAAAGAAGATCTCGACCGACAACCGATTTCAGTATCACAAGACGACCCATCGCGAACTGTATGACCTGCTCCTCAAGAAGGCTGCAAAACGCGGATGGTTCGACGTGGTCGTTGTGAACGAGCGAGGGGAGGTGGCAGAGGGGGCTCGGTCCAACGTGGTCATTCACCGAGGTGAAGAGTGGTTGACGCCTCCGGTGACCTCCGGTATTCTCGCCGGAGTCTATCGCGGTCATCTTCTGCGCCTGCGGAGGCCTGTCGTACGCGAGGCCGTCTTGCGTCCCGAGGACCTTCGCTCGGCCGATGACGTCTACATCTGCAATTCGCTGCGGGGACTCGTTCGAGTGGAACTTGTTTGGAAAGAGATCTGACAGGTGGCCCCGTTGGAACTGCTTGCCAAAAGGGGTAGATTACGCCTTCCCCGTGCGCTCGATCCAGTGCGTCTCCACATCCTGATAGCGGTCCTCACGCTGGCGGTCCACACGGCCCCCGCCCAGCCTGCCGATCTCCGCGGCGTCGTTGCCGACAGCGCCAGCGGTGAGCGCCTTCCGTTCGCCTCTATTCAGATCACGTCGATCAATCGGGGCGGCTCGTCGAACTTCAACGGCTTCTACCTTCTGACGAACATCCCGCCCGGCACGTACGAGGTCACGGCTGGTTCGATCGGGTATGTCCGGAAGGTCCGGCGTGTGACGATCATGCCGGGGAGTTCGACAGTCCTGAACTTCGAACTGGCCGCACAGCCGGTGGAGTTCTCTGAGGTCGTCGTGACCGAGCGCGCACGACGCGAGCTCTCCGAGATCAACACAAGTGTGCACGTGATGGACGTCGCCGAAGTGCGGAGCATTCCATCGCTGCTGCAGCCCGACGTCTTTCGGGCGATCCAGATCCTGCCTGGCGTTGTTTCGACGAGCGACGTCAATACGCACTTCTACGTCCGGGGTGGTGCGGGGGACCAGAACCTCATCATGCTCGACGGGATGAAGATCTACAACCCGT
>CAYYOV010000034.1:25653-27643 GCA_964473365.1 uncultured Ignavibacteriaceae bacterium | reverse complement strand
GCAGGACAATGTTGACGCGCTGGCTCGGGGTGTGGCCGTACATCTCCGTGATCGGTCCATGGATCGCCTCTGCGATCTCAGCCGTTTCGCGCGCCGCCCGCTCGTTTCCGCCGTGATAATGGACGTAGAAATGAGGCGTCGTCAGGGTCGACCATGTGAGGTCGACGCGGGGAAAAGACTCCTGCGCATTCATGCCCAAAGCGAGGCCCAGAAACGCCACGAGAAATCGAAGGTTCATGGACCGGACCAAGGCTGAACGCACCAGACGAGGACGAGCGAGGGCCGCGTATTTCAACTGCCCGAACCGTCTAGACAAGACCTTTGCTCGGATTGAGTTCGGCTTCCATCATGATGGCCACGAGCTGGTCGAAGCGGGTCGTTGCCGACCAGCCCAGCTGTTTCTTCGCTTTCGACGCATCCCCGATCAGCACATCGACCTCGGCAGGCCTGAAATACTTTGGGGACACCTTCACGAGCGTCTTGCCGGTCTTCTTGTCCTTGCCGACCTCATCGACCTCTTTGCCAGACCATTCAAGCGTGATCCCGGCATGATGGAACGCCAGGTCGACGAATTCTTTAACGCTGTGCGTCTCGCCAGTGGCGATGACGAAATCGTCGGCCTGTCCGTGCTGAAGGATCCGCCACATCGCATCGACGTAGTCGCGAGCGTAGCCCCAATCGCGTTTGGCATGCATGTTCCCCAGCTCGACGAACTCCTGCTTCCCGGCCTTGATGCCTGCGATGGCGCGCGTGATCTTACGCGTCACAAATTCTTCGCCGCGCAACGGGGACTCGTGGTTGAACAGAATGCCATTCGACGCGAACATCTGGTACGATTCGCGGTAGTTGATCATCGCCCAGTGCGCAAAGACCTTCGCTACGGCATACGGCGAACGCGGGTGGAAGGGGGTCAATTCCGTTTGCGGGGTCTCGCGCACCTTGCCGAACATCTCGCTCGTCGAGGCCTGGTAGATGCGGGCCGGGATCCCGGCCTCTCTGACCGACTCGAGGACCCGGAGTGTACCGAGCCCGTCGATGTCCGATGTCAGGAGCGGTTGTTCGAAGGAGAGGCCAACAAAACTCTGGGCAGCCAGGTTGTAGACCTCGTCGGGCTTGACCCGTTCGAGCGTCTTCTTGATGTTCGAATATTCAAGGAGATCGAAGTCGATAAAATCGACGTCGTTGACGATCCCAAGTCGCTCCAGCCTCCATGAATAGAGCCCTGCATTTCGGCGGATCGCGCCGAAGACCTTGTAGCCTTTCTGCAGCAGCATCAACGCCAGATACGCTCCATCCTGTCCAGTAATTCCCGTGATCAACGCTTTCTTGCTCATACGTTTCTCCGATTCGATGGCAGCTTGACGAAGACTATCGCTTTGGAAGAACCTCGTTACCTGTTTCACTCCAGCCGCGTGGCGAACACCAGAGCCTGGTCGCGCCGAACGTTGACCGTCCGAAAATCCTTGATCCCTCCGACAGAAAATCCGAGGATCACTTCGGATGTGACGCGCAGGTTCCCATAGTATGTCGCTCCCGTCGAAGAATATTCGGGGACTGGATAGAACCCGATGGGGAGTTGCAGATCGCGAACGATGAACCGTCCGAGGGAGTCCGTCGTCGCGGCGATCGTGCCGGACAGCAAGTACGGATACGTCAACCGGACGCCGGCCGCAGTCTGGTATCGGACCTCGTACGCGCCGGGCGCGGCGAACTGGCCTGGCGATGTCCGTCCGCTCCATAGGTACGAGAACGGTCCGCCCGATTGAAGCCCGAGCGCTTCGGCGAAGACCGTCCGGCCGTCGCGGCCAACAACCGTGACAGTGATCGATTCGCCGATGAGCGGCACCTGGTAGGTTCTCGTCGGCTCGGGGCCGTCGTCAACCCACTCGAGCGTATAGTCCACCGACACATCCACGCCCGGGATCGGGTTGCCGAACCGGTCGCCGACCGAACCCCGGATCTCGTAGCCCGAGATGATGAGGGAAGGATC
>CAYYOV010000034.1:11252-25553 GCA_964473365.1 uncultured Ignavibacteriaceae bacterium | reverse complement strand
CCACTTCCCCTCACCTCAACATGCGCCAGATACACTCCGCTCTGGATCCCGGCGACATTCCACACGATCTCGTTGTCCTGACCTGCGATCGCCTGGCCTGTCAGGGTCGTGACCTTGTCACCGGCCACATCGAAGATCGTGACCGTGGCTGTGCCGTTGACGTCGGTGAAGTATCGGATGCGTGTCTCCGATCCGTAGACCGGGTTCGGCCAATTATAGACCCGGTCCGCCGGCAGGACGCCCGAAGACACCGGTGTCGGCGATGCGGTGGCGAGAGCAGTGTATCCCGTCCTGGCCGGACCGCCGAATCGAGCCGTCCAGGCTGCCGAGGCTCCGTTCCAACCTGTCTTGAGGTCGTATGCCCAAACGCCTCCGCGGGCGTCAGTCAAGAAGATCGCCGTGCCGGAACCCTGCGGGACCTGGATCTGGCCGATCGAAGCAGAAGCCGCGGCGGCATTGGCCACTTGAAGGCCCGCCGAATACCCTGCGCTCGTTGAGGTCATGACACCTCGATCATCAACCGCCACGACGTCCGTCGTGTTGTTCGTACTCATCGCTGCGGCCAGAAGTTCGGCAGTGGCCCAGGATACCCGGGCCGCCATCGTGCGCGGTGACCGGTCAAGCCATACACCTTCAAGCGAGGACATGACGACGCGCCCCGACGATGTCGGCACGAGCAGTTCCTTTCGTCCATCGCGGTCAACATCCGCAAGCGCAAGGATCGGCAAGACCTTCTCGTCCGCGCTCAGTCCAGTCGCAAGGTCGAATGAACGCACGACTGAAAGATCGATCCCGCTGAGAATGGTGATGCGACTGGCGCCCGCGCTCCCTTGACTCTGCACAACGGCCGCGGACGTTGTCGCGTCGATCATTCCTGCTGTCACTGCCGTGATCGCTCCTCCTACTGACGTGATCGGCGTAAAGACATCGAGCGAACGCGAGGTGGCCGAGATATCGAGCCGATAGACGTCAGTGCCGACGCCAGCAACGAAGCGCCACGCTTGTCCGGTCCATGCAATTGCTTGTGCTCCGGGCGTGAACGACGTGACCGAAGCTCCATTGATCGATCGGACGGCTATCCCCGGTGCGCCGTACGCAACGGCGAGCGTATCGACGAGCAGGACCGACCATGCAGACGTATCAGGTGGCAACGCAACGCGCGCGATCTCATCCCAGCGTTGGTCGTTGTTCAGGTCTTGTGCACGCCAAACGTACAGCCGGCCGGGAGCGGCGGCGGCGACTACTTGCGGCCCTCCTGATGGATGCGGTGCGAAGGCCGGCTGACCAATGGTCGGCTCGTCGACCAGCGCTGCGAGCCCCGAACTGTCGGTCGCATCCGTAACGGAGACACCGGCGGAGGTCCAGGCAAGAAGCGCCCCTTGACCGACGGCGGCTCCGGTACGGCCAGACGGGCCTGAACGCATCACACGCGTGGTGACAAATTCAGAATGGCCATTGCCGTCGAGATCGACCACGGTGGCCAGACCCAACTCTCCGGTCAGCTGTTTTGGGAACCCGGTCAAGGGGACGGCCTGCGGCGTGCCTCGCTCTGCGATCGCCGTCATACGTGTGGACCGGGGTGAGAAATCACGAATGGTCACGAGGCTCGACGCGCCGGCGTTCGAGCGACTGTTTGGATACGTGGCATCGTCAAACCGGTTCGCATATGCTTTTGCCTCGTTCCCATGGAACCATGCGTCAAGCGGCGATCCCGATTCCGATCCCGTCCCTCCCTCAAGAAAACCGTACGATTCACCGAGGTCCTGCGAACCGTCAGCCTCTTCCAGGTCGACGCCTCGACGCCGAGCGTCAGCGTTAACGGTGTTGCTTGCTCGTCCCGCGGCTATGCGATCTTCGTCGATGTGCCAGATCAGAACGCCACCTCCGTCGAAACGGCCATCAAGGCCGAAACGCCCAATCAGCGACCAATCGGGATCCTCGACATCGATCACGGTCCCGTCGATCCCTTTGATGTAGTCGAACGTGTAGTATCCGCTGGAGTCGGTTGGGATGGCAATGACGGTCGTGGAGCCCTTCCGTGTCACCGTCAACCGCTGGCCGTTGCCCCCCGGATCGCGGTGGCGATTTTCGACGAGGAAGTATTCGGAATCAGTGATCGGTATGCGGTAGACGGTATCCGTGGACGTAAGTCCCACCGCAGGCAATTTCAGCGTGTCGAGATTCGTGGTAACATCGAGCGGGGTGACCCAGCCGAGGTGCATCTTTTCCCATGCGTTTGGCTCCGGAGGACACACGCCTTGATACGCGAAGATCGCAGCTCCATCCATCAGTCCAAACTGACCGATGCCGGGACGTCCGGTGCGTGTGTCGAACAGGTCCGGCAAGCCGAGATAGCTCCCGACCGAAGCAGCGAAAAGACCGTTGGTCGAGAGCTCGAGCGTATCGACGCCCCCGGAGGTTGAGAACGCGCGGGTCTCGGTCTCCGGCAGGATCATCGTGTTCGTGATGCGGAATGTGCCGCCCGATACCGCGATCCCCGGAAACGAGGCGCTGTCGAGAGCCGACCGGAAGGCATCGATCCCGAGGTAGACCGAAGGGAGATCGTATGGCGCCGGATCATAACCGAAGATGCCGACAAGATCGATGTCCTTCCCTGCCCCTGCATGGAAGAGAACGAACGCATCATACGATGCGAAGTTTGTTCCGGGTGCCGCGCTGTCAGCTTCGCGCCAAGCATCGAGCGCCAGGTGCGCGAGCCCCCTGAACGCCGGTGTCGACTGCACTGCATACGCGCCCATCGGCCGCTCGACCGTAATGACGGACGGCAACAGGTCACCCTTGAGGATCAACTGGCCATCCGACACGCGGCGGAAGTAGTTCTCGACGAAACGAAGCTTGGCGTTGAAGTATGCCGCATTGTGCGGCGGCGGATCGATGATGGCGGGGTCTGTCAGCGTGGAATCGAATCGTCCGTTCCCGGTCGTACGGCCGTCATTGTCGATCGCGAACTCGACCATGATCCCGAGGAGGCGGACCGTGTCGACGGCTGCGACCGACGGCGTTCCGGCGGACCGGTATGGGGCCAGCGGACGGGATGGGTCGAAGCGAACGGCGCGTTGAGCCATCGCCGCCGTCGACAGAGCGAGCGTCAGGAGGCCGAGGACGACTATGGCGTGTTCACGTCGCGATGATCGCATGGAATGTCGAAAGAAGACTTGGGCAGGGAATGTACGACGACGGGGTTGTGCGACGATCGCACACATGGGAGGCGTCCAAGGCTCACGACGTCGCAACTGTCGCGTCACCTTGCTGAGCCGTCCTCCCCGCTGTCCTGAGCGGCGCGGCGGGCAACACACTGTCTCGCCCGCGACGACGAGTCGTTACGACCCGCTCCAGGAGATGGCCAGCGAGAATCGCAAGGTCTCGCCGAGAGGATGTTGATCTTCGAAGGCGCTGATGTAGCTGAAGTCGAACCCGTAGATGTCATATCGCACACCCGCACCGAACGTCATGAACTTTCGGTTGCCGGATCGTGGGTCTTCGTAGAAATACCCGGCGCGGAGAGCGATCAGCCGTGGAGCGCCATACCAGTATTCGACGCCGAGCCCTGAGACGAACTGACGCATCTGGTCCTTGAAGAATGAGCCTTGCGACCAGGTGGTGAAAATGGCCTTGTAGAACTCATCCGTCTCTGTCCCCCGGCGCGTGATGAGCAACCGGCTCACGTCGCCGATGAGCGTGATGCTGTTGTATTCGGATTCGAGCGCTTTGTAGGCGAGACCGAGTCGAAGGTTCATCGGAAGCGGGTCGGCCTGCGCTTGATCGATGTAGGTCAGTTTCGGACCGATATTCGACAGGGCCAGACCAAAGCTCCATGTGTTGCCCATGTCGATGTCCGTGAACGGAATGAAGAGGCTCGACGGCTTGTACAGCAGGCCGAGGTCGAACGCGAAACCGGTCGCGATGCCTTCACCCTGCTCGTTCGCCGTGCCGAATGGCGCCAGGCTGCTGTGGATGAGCCGGGCGTTCACGCCCAAGCCAAGGTCAGCGCCCACCTTCGTTCCGTAGCCCACCGTCACTGCAAACTCATACCCCTTGAACTCCTCAAGCGGCGTCGGGTCATTCAACGTTTTGATGAACGAGCCGAGACTGAGGTACGTAACGGCGACGCCTACGACCCCGTCGACCTCTTCCACCGGCTGCTTATACACTCCGTGTGCGATCCAGAGGTCCGAGAGCCCGAATGCGGGCAACCAGTCGGCCCGCGTCAGCGCCGCCTCGCTCGTATTCTGGAAGGCAAAGCCTGCCGGGTTCCAATAGATGGCCCATGCGTCATCCGCGAGCGCGACGCCTGCTTCGCCCATGGCACTGGCCCGTGAGTTCGGGGCGATCAGCAGGAACGGCACTGCCGATGTCGTGACCTGCGCTACTGCGGGCACCACCGTGGACGCCGCCAGAAGAACCGCCAACAGGATTCGTGACTTCATCGTGCTTCTCCTCGTTCTGCAAACGCTGTAAGTGATAAATATAGAGAAAGGCGGCAGGAGGTGCAACGAAGGCCCTACCGCACCACGGCCAGTTTTCCGATGAACTCGCGCGCTTCGGACCGCTCGGGCGTGCGTACAATGATCTTATAGAGGTAGACCCCATTGGAAAGTTGCGCCCCGTCCCGATCGCGTCCATCCCATGGCACGCGCACGACGGCATCCGTCACCCCGTCGGCAGACACTTCCTGGATCAGGCGACCTGCGATCGTGAAGATGCGGACAGCGACCGACACGGCGTCGGTGGACGTCCGCTGGAACGTGAAGACCGTTCCATCCCGCATCGGGTTTGGATAGTTCGTCGGCCGGAAGAGGTCGACCGCACTGCCGTCCTGAACCTCGAAATATGTCTCAGCCGACGATGAATTGTTCCTGGTATCCCAAGCTTTCACGCGCACCGTGTGGCGACCTCGCTCAAGACCGGTCAACGGAACGACAGCCCGTCCGCTCTGGTAGGTATCAAGGTCCCCCCGATAGTAGTCACCCATCTCGATCACGCGCGCCGACTCGACGAGCTCTGCTTCGAGCCGATGTCCGATGCCCGCTGTCGATGTGTTGATCCCGTTCATGTCTGAGAGGACGACGATCAGGTCTGAGCCGGGCGGCACAACATCACCCGGACGGAAAGCGGTCGACCCGACATACACGTCGACGGCCGGGCCCGTCGTATCGACGGCCGCAGTCGAGTCGGTCCCTTGGATCGTCACTTGTTCCGTGATACCAGCCGCATCCACAGAGCCCGACGTGGCGTACAGCGCCAGCCTCGCCCTGGCCCCGAAGCTGACATCCTTCGGCACGGGAACGACCGCCGCAAATTGACCGGCCGCAACGGAGATCTCCCCCCGATATAGCGCGCTCCCCTGCACCTCGAATGAAAAACCTCCCCATTCAGCCACGGTGACCGACCGCTTTGCGTCGAACAGCTCCAGGATCCCACGGCCTGAGAAATCGTTCTTCACGGCGCCAAGTCCGTCGCGCACCGCGCCCCGAACCTGCATCCGTCCCAGCGACGGTACGATAGATATTGTCGCTGTGGACGTTCCGTTCACCGAATCGATCCCGACAGCACCAGTCGGTTGGCGCAGACGGATCGTCGGGTCCCCCAGGAGGTGGTACTTCTGATCGTTCTCCCGATACCGGATCTGCTTCATGGCGTAGAACGCGTCTCCCACCCGGACGGTCGCCCCGGCACCGTCACGCTGGAACAACTGTTGGTAGAGGACATTGTTCAACTCAGCATTGTCGAATGAATAGACCGAACGCGTCGCCGTGACCACCCCGATCGCGCCACCAAAATCCATGGTCAAGAGGACCTCTCCGGCGCTCTGCTCGAACGGATTGTCCCATTGCGCGAAATTGCAGGTCGCCGCGACGAGGAACGTGAGGCGGTCGCGGTTCGTGAGCTGCGGAATGCTCCCTTCACGCGTGAACACCGCCTCGTGCGTCCAGAGACGCGGATTGCCGTGGCCCGTGAAATTCATGACAAGCGTGCCGCGGTTGAATGCATCCACGATCGCTTCGTTCGCCATCGGCTTGCGCCGCCCCGAAGCGCTGTTGACCGTCGGGTATTCGACGAGGTAGATCTTCCGTTGTTCGAAGGTGCGCGGCGCGTAGTTCCGGGCCAGGTTCTCCGCCTGACCGGTGTGCAGGCTCCCCTCGAACGTCGTGGAGGTCTGTCCGTCGTCTGCGATGAACGTGATGCGATTCCGCCACGGGTCGAGCGGCGACTCGGTCTCATATCGGATGATCTTGTCAACGAGCGTATGCATTTCCGCAAGGCTTCTGCCGGGCAACCGGCCGATCGCCAGCGAGATCCGTTCGTTGCCGGCATCCAGCCGGGCAAAGTAGTCATCGCTGGCATACGTCAGGATCTGATAGTTCGATTCTGCCGTCTCGTATGGGAGGACCCAATTGCGGCTCGACGTGGAGATGTTCCGGTAGTCAAAGTGCCCACTTCCGAAGAAGAGAACATATCGGACGGGCCCGGCATATGATGTTCGCGCATATGCCAGAAAATCACGAATGGCCATCGGGTCCGGGATCCCGCCACCGAATTCGTTGTAGATGGAGGCGACGTCGATGACCATCGTCCGCAGCGAGTCGTGCTGTTCACGATGCGCACGCAGCCGCTCGGCCTCCGCCAGGAATTCCTTCGGTGCGAGGATCAGGAAGCGCACAGGCCCCGTCATCGAACGCAGATAGGGTGCGTCGATCTTGACGGGCGCGGTCGGCGTCAGGAAGCCGCCGGAGCCGACGACCGCCAATTCACGCACCGATCCGGTGCTCTGCGGCAATCGGAATCGACAGAGTGATGCATCGGCGACATCGAATTCCACTCCGCTGATACGGCGGACGTTCGCATGGTCAGTGATATCGAAGACCAGGACCGAGCGCGAGGAGAGGTTGCGTACCGTGTACTCAAGCGTGGCTGATGTATCGGGACTCGGGAAGAGGAACCGATCGTTGAACGCCGTGAGCGATCGACGGTAGACGATCTCGAACCAGTCGAGCCACCCCTTTGCGCTTGCGTTGCGGGTCCCGAAGGAGAATTTGAGGACGCTCCGGTCATCGGGCAAAGCGCCATTGTATTGTCCAGTGACGACCGGGGACTCATACGCGTAGTTGAAGGTCTGGTCGGTCGACGAGACGTCCGAGGTGAACATGATCACAGGACCCAGCAGCGGCTGGTCGTGCTCCGTGACCCTGAACGTGTCGATCGTTCCCGAACGCGAGAAGAACACAGCCCGGTAGGAGACAGGCGTCGTGGGTACAAGACCTGGAAGCGAATTGATGAAGACCGCAGTGGGATCGTTGATATCGAACGGTTCCCCAACCCACCGTCGGCCTGAGTTCACGAAATTGATCCGGTCCTGGTCCACCGCGATCCGCCCCGGCACATGCTGAACAGGAACACCCGGACCGGCGGACGAAGCGACCGAATCCATCTCGCGGCCAAATGCCGAAGGGTCAAAGCTGAAGAGAACGACATTCCGCTCCGTGAATGGATTCATCGTGTGAGCGAACGTCCGGGTCGATGCATCGTAGCGCCAATCGCGCACCGATCGGCCATAGAAAATGACGGCGTCGCCGTCGTCGAGCACTCCGTTTCCGTTCGTGTCCTGTATGAGTCGCGGAAGTTCTTGAAGTCCATTCGGGCGTGGGACGGTGATCGGCTCGGCCAGAGGAGCGCCGGACAATCCATACAGACGAATGCGTCGGATGTCGGACAGCACCTCCGCGGGAACCCCGGCGTTGCGGAGCATGGTGCGATCGAGCCGGTAGAGTCCGCTCTCCCCGATCTCCATCCTATACCAGTCCTGCGATGCTGTTGAGCGGGCAGCGGCGCTTGGACGAGACACCATACCCTCCTCCTGGCCCGTCCCCGACACCCCCTTCGTGGGTAGAGCCGGGTCATGTTCGATGCGGACACGCCGTTCTTCATAGAGCGTCGCCATATTGCCGGAGGGGTCCACCAGCGCCACCACCGCCTCCAACGTAGCGGCGTAGCTGTCCGCGTGTGGTGCGATATCGACGACCCGGATCTCAAAAGGTGTCACCGGTCCTTCTTCGCCGGCGACCGGCGATCCAGACAACCGCGTCATTGTGATCGTCCGCTGACGCGTGACCTGAGCCGACCATTCGACCCGCGGTGACGGAAGCACCAGCGCGAATCGGCGGAGCACAGCGACTGCACCGCTTTGGAAGGTCACGAACCGCTCCCCACCAAGGAGCGCCGTCGCAGTCACAGTATCTCCTCCAAGCGCACCGACGCTGAGCAGCATTTCGGTCGAAGTCCCCCCGGTTCGGATGGGACGGAGATCGGCATGGATCTGTGCAGCAGCCGGGATGACTGCCGTCAGGAGGAGGATATGGAAGAGCGAGAGGCGCATGAATGCAAAAAGCCGGAACGGTCTGCCGTCCGGCTTGCGGGAACGCAAGGGATGTCGACAGATAAAGGCCGTTCACATCTTCGTGATCACCCGTTGGACGTCAGATGCAACGGGAACGAACCTTTATCAATCGTCGATACTTGCGTCGGTCTCTTGATGTGATCGTTTTTAAAGTACGCATCGCTGCCAGGATTGTCAAGGCGTTGTGAGGAGGGGCACAATGAGGGTGATACGTTGCCTCTCGAATCAATTTTCGCTATTTTATGCGGTCGATCGCACATTTACCGTCCGAGGCAATGTCCAAACCGTTGAATATCCTTTTCGTTTCCAGCGAAGTCGAGCCGTTCGCGAAGACCGGCGGCCTCGCTGACGTGTCGAGTGCCTTGCCGCGCGCCATCAAGGACCTCGGCCACGAGATCCGGATCATGATGCCGCGGTACCGCTTCATCAGCGAGCGTCGCTTTCGCCTGCATGACATCATCCGGCTGAAGGACATTCCGATTCCGGTCGGCGACACGATCCATACCGGGAACGTAAAGTCCTCCTTCATTATGAACCTGAAGGAGAAGGTGCAGGTCTACTTCCTGGACAACGAGACCTATTTTGGCCGCGAGGGAGTGTATCAGAACCCGGCGACCAAGAAGGACTATAAAGACAACGATGAGCGGTTCATTTTCTTCGCCCGCGGGGTTCTCGAAACGTTGAAGCGGCTCGGCTGGCAGCCCGAGGTCATCCACTGCAACGACTGGCAGACCGGATTGATCCCGGTCATGATGAAGACGGTCTACAAGCACGACCCGTTCTTCAAGAACATCAGGACCGTCTTTACCATCCACAACATGGCGTACCAGGGGGCCTTCCCTCCTGACTCCTTCAAGAAGTCTGGCCTGCCCGACGACCTCTTCCACCATAACGGCGCCGAGGCCTACGGAAAGTTCAATTTCCTGAAGACGGCGCTCTCGTACGCCGACACGATCACGACCGTCAGCGAGAAATACGCCCACGAGATCTGCGAGTCGAGCGAATTCGGGGCCGGTCTGGAAGGGCTCCTGGCACACCGGAAGAAGGATCTCCGCGGCCTGCTGAACGGCATCGACCCCATCACGTGGGACCCGTCAAACGACAATTTCATTTTCAGGAAGTACGATTCGAAGTCGATCGAGGCCAAGGTCGAGAACAAGAGGGCGCTGTTGAAGCGATTCGGAATGGAATTCGATCCAGCCAAGCCGGTGATCGGAGCGATCACGCGGCTCGTGCACCAGAAAGGCTTCGACCTCGTCCACGAAGTCCTGGAAGACATGCTGAAACTGGGCGTGCAATTCGTCATGCTGGCCTCGGGGGACAAAGAAAGCGAAGCAAAGTTCGAGCGCCTCCACAAGAAGCACCCGAAGCAGATCGCTCTCGTGTTCGGGTTCGATGAAGAGCTGGCCCATCTGATCGAGGCCGGCAGCGATATGTTCCTCATGCCTTCACGGTACGAACCCTGCGGCCTCAACCAGATGTATAGCATGCGCTACGGTACGATCCCTATCGTCCGCGCTACGGGCGGCCTCGATGATACAGTCGAGGACCACCAGTCGGGCGGCAAAGGGACCGGATTCAAATTCGAGGCATACGACCCACGCGACCTGTTGAAGACGGTCCAACGGGCGGTCCAGGTGTTCCAGAAACCTGAGGAATGGAAGAAATTGATGCGGAACGGCATGGCGCAGGATTTTTCCTGGGAACATTCGGCAAAGAAGTACATCGCTCTCTACCGCGACATTCTGAAGCCGTAACGCTGTGAAACCTCTCCGCGCCGGGCTGTTCCTCGACCGTGACGGCACGATCAATAGCGAGGTCGACTTTCTCCGGAGCCCGGACGAACTTCGGTTGCTTCCCGGCGCGGCGCGAGCCATCCGAGAAGCCAACGAGGCGGCGATCCCGGTCATCATTATGACCAACCAGTCGGGTATCGCACGAGGGTATCTGACGGAGGACGATCTGGCCCGCGTGCACGACCGCCTCCGGAAGCTTCTGGCTGCTGAAGGCGCGCATGTCGACGCGATCGAGTATTGTCCCCATCACCCCACCGCCGGACGTCCCCCGTTTAATGTGGAATGTGACTGCCGCAAGCCGGAACCCGGCATGATCCGGCGCGCCGCAGCGCACCTGGGGATCGATCTTTCGGCCTCGTTCGTTGTCGGGGACCGTTGCGTCGATATGGAAGCCGGATCTCGCGCCGGATGCCGAACGGTGCTCGTTCTGACGGGCTACGGGGCAACGGAACGCGACGAGTGCCTGCAACGTCTCACCATCGATCACGTCGCACCGGACCTCTACGCTGCCTGGTCCTTCATTCGGCATCACGTTCACCCGCACTGAGTGTATGGCAATCCACCGTTCGTTGATCCTCCTCTCGATCGTCTTCTTCTCCGCCTGGATGGGGTGTGCAGAAGACCCGTCCGCCGTCGGGCTCGGCGTTCTTCCGACGGGTGATCTGCCCGCCTTTTTCGTGGACACGCTCGGTGCTCAGGCCATCGGGACGTCGAAAGCGATCCCCTTGACGGGTCGGGCTGATTCGGATGTACCGCCCTGGTACCCACAGCATCTCTTCGTCGGGGGCATCCAAACGCTCGTGGCCGGAAGCTTCATCCGCTTCACGCAGATCCCTGATTCGCTCCTCGGCATCTCGGTCGATGCCGCCGACCTGCTGCTGGTCCCGACCGTCGCCACTGGCGATACAACACTCACGCCGACCTTCACGATCCATCGAGCGCTCCAGCGTTGGTTCGGAGATTCGCTCAGCTACGACTCGCTTCAGCTCCGTCCCGGCTTCTACTTCGACCCCACACCACTCCCGTCTGGCGTCGGAACCGGTGTCTCCGACAGCGCCGCCATCGCCATCCCCCTCGACACAGGAATGGTACGACAGTGGTTCACGACATTCGTCGACACCGGTTCGACCAACCTCGGATGCTTCCTACGCGGGAATGCGAACGGTCTGATCCAGGGATACGGATCGTTCATTCATGCCACGGCCTCCTTGCAGCCACGGTTGCGAGTGGCCTACCGCAAGAATGGAGTATCCAGCAGTGTGGTGCTGTTCGCCGGCAACTCCCGCTATCTTGCGACGATCCCCTCTTCTGACCTCGTACTCGACCCGTCGAAGGTCTATGTGCAGTCGGGCGTGTCGTACCGAGGGCTTGTGACGTTCGACCTCACGACGCTTCCCCGCCCGGTCTCTGTCAGCAACGCCATCGTCGAACTGACGTTGGACTCCGCTGCTTCGAACCGGTCGTCCGCGCCAGATTCCCTGGTGGCGATGTTCGTCGACCAGTCGGGACTCGTCCTGAAGGCCTCCGCGGTCGCATCCGGTCGGGAGGCGATGAACGGCCCTACGGTCTATTCCTTCCGGATCCCCGTATTCGCGCAACAGTGGCTCCGAACCGGGACCCCTGCCACAGTTTCCATCGCCGGTTACGCGGAGAATACCACGTTCAACCGGTTCGTCCTCTACGGCCAGACCGCTGCGCCGCAGCTGCGTCCCCGCCTCATCATCACATATAGCAAAGCGATCGCTACCTGGGGAGGAAGCCGACGATGAAACGACAACGGCTGCTGCACGTGCTCGGCCTCCTTCTGATTGCGACGATCTGTCTTCACGCTGGTGGTCCCATCTACTCCCGGTATGGTATTGGCGATCGTCTTTGGTTCGGGAGCAGTCGTACGTTCGCCATGGGTGGAGGCGGTATTGGATTGCGGGGCGACGGCTTCATCAACCTTGCCAATCCTGCGGCCCTTGTCGGGATCACGCGCACCCGCTTCGATGCTTCGTTCGGCTACACGTCGTACTGGTCCGAGCAGGGTGGCGGCAATTCCATCTATGGCCTCGGCGGTCTGCAGGGCGTGGCGGCGGCCTTCCCGATCGACGTGGAAAATGGGATCGTGATGGCGATCAGCACCGGTCCGGTGAGCCGGATCGCATATTCAGTGCGTCGCGATGACCCAACGGCAGCCGTACCGTCAACGCAAAGCTTCTCCGGACGCGGCGGTCTTTCAACGATCGGTCTTGATCTCTCGGCGACTGTCCTTCCTTCCGTGCATCTGGGTCTCGGTGTCGACTATCTCTACGGACGTCTGCGGCAATACACGAAGGTCGATCTGCAGGACATCACGTTCGTCGACGAAGAGATCGATCGTTCCACGTATGTACAAGGACTCCAGCTGACGGTCGGGGCCGCGGTCGACGTTGACAAGCGTTGGCTCGGACTTCCGATGACCGTGGGCATGACCATCACCCTGCCGACTCGGGCCTCCGTCGATCAAAATGATGTCTTCCTCGCCATCGACACGGTGCTTCAAACGAGCGGCACGGCGTCGATGCCCCTACGGATCGCGGCCGGCGTCGCTGCTCGCGTGGGCGACCGGGCGAATATTGTCGCTGACGTGATGTATGAAGGATGGTCGGGGGCCGAGATCTTCGGCACGCAACAGCCGGGATTGCGCAATGCCCTTCGCATGTCGGGCGGAGTAGAATTTCTTCCCCGTTCCGGCGACGTTTCCTACTGGCAACGGATCGGCTACCGGGTCGGCGTTGGCTATGCGCAGACCTATGTGCAGTTGAACGGCACGGGGATCGATGAAGTGTTCGGGACTGCCGGACTTTCGTTCCCCTTTGGGCCAGATGCCCGGTTCAACCTGGGCTTCCAGGCCGGTATGCGGGGAACGACAGCGAATGGTCTGCAGCGCGACACGTACATGCAGATCTCCGTGGGTTTCTCCGCCAGCGAATTGTGGTTCATGACATTTGAGGAAGACTAGCGGCGTTCACAGCGTCCGACCACCACAGGACTTCCATTGACGCCCGGAGACGCACGGCGGACGACGAGCGATGTGACCGTCGACGCCTGCATGTGCCGGTTCAACTGCCCGTCCTCACGATGGTCTCCCGTTTTTCATTGATCTTGGAGCCTCCCCGATGTCCTCTCCCGCCATCATCGCCATCGGCAGCGACCATGCCGGGTTCGACTACAAAGAACGTATCAAGCAGCTGCTGACCACCATGGGACACGACGTACGGGACTACGGTCCCGCTGATGCGTCGTCCACGGACTACCCCGACTGGGGGCATGCCGTGGCCGCAGCCGTCAGCGCCGGCGAGGCCAAAACCGGCATCCTCATCTGCGGGACAGGAATCGGCATGTCGATCGTGGCCAACAAACACAAAGGTGTGCGGGCCGCAGTCTGTGAGTCGTCGACCGCCGCCCGATTGGCGCGCCAACATAATGATGCCAATGTCCTTGCCATCGGCGAACGCATCACCGGCTGGGAACTTGCGGTCGACATTGTACAGGCCTTTCTCATGACCCCCTTCGACGGCGGCGAGCGACATCGCCGCCGCGTCGGCAAGATCCATACCCTGACCAATCTCTGAGCCAACCCATGGGCCACCTGCAGCAGCACGATCCCGAGGTCTATGCCGCCGTACGTGCGGAACTCGACCGCCAGAACACCAAGCTCGAACTCATCGCCTCCGAGAACTTCGCCAGCCTTGCGGTGCTCGAGACACTCGGGACCGTCCTGAACAACAAGTACGCCGAGGGATATCCGGGCAAGCGGTACTACGGCGGGTGTGAATTCGTCGATGTCGCCGAGAACCTCGCCCGCGATCGTGCGAAGAAGCTCTTCGGCGCGGACTACGCCAACGTTCAGCCGCATTCGGGTTCACAGGCCAACATGGCCGTCTACTTCACCTTCCTCAAGCCCGGGGACAAGGTGATGGGCATGGACCTGTCGCACGGGGGACACTTGACGCACGGTTCGCCGGTCAACTTCTCCGGCCAGCTGTACCATTTCACGGCATACGGCATCGATCGGGAGAGCGGCCGGATCGACTACCAGGCTGTCGCCGAAGCGGCACGGCG
>CAYYOV010000034.1:0-11152 GCA_964473365.1 uncultured Ignavibacteriaceae bacterium | reverse complement strand
AAGGCCGTGGGGTTCGGTGAGAACCTCCTCCCATCGTTCAAGGTCTACGCTGAACAAGTGATCAAGAACGCGCAGGCGATGGCCGCTGCCCTCACGGACTTGGGATACCAGATCGTCTCTGGTGGGACGGACAATCACCTCATGCTGATCGACCTGCGCAATAAGGGAATCACGGGAAAAGAGGCCCAGGAAGCGCTCGACCTGGCCGGCATTACCGTGAACAAGAATGCTGTCCCGTTCGACGACAAGTCGCCCCTGATCACAAGCGGTTTCCGAATGGGGACGCCGGCGCTCACGACGCGCGGCATGAAAGAGACCGAGATGAAGGCCATCGCTCAGCTGATCGACCGGGCGTTGCAGGAACGCGCAAGTGGCTCGGCGCTGGCGGCCATCAGTCGGGACGTAAAACAGCTCTGTTCAGGCTTTCCCCTGTATGCTGAACTGGTGAAAGGCTGATCAATGGTATCGCCCGGCACACCCGATGCCTCGATCAACGAAGAAGGCCCGGGGCGTGAAATGTCGTTCTTCGACCATCTGGAGGAACTCCGCTGGTCGGTCGTGAAGGCGGTCATCGGTGTACTGATCGGCACCATCGCCTGTTCGATCTATGCCGACTTCATCGTCAACGCGATCCTGCTCGGACCGTTGCGTGCCGTCGGGCTGAAAGCCCAGGTCCTTTCACCTTACGGCATCATCGTCTTGTACATGGAAACGGTCCTCGTGTGCGGCTTCATCGTTTCCATGCCGAATACGCTCTGGTGGCTCTGGCGTTTCGTCGCTCCCGGCCTGCTCCCCACTGAGCGACGGTACATCTCGAAGATCGTGTTCTTCACGACCCTCTGCTTCTTCGCCGGCGTCGCCTTCTCGTATTTCATCCTGCTCCCGACGGCGCTGACATTCTTCGCGTCCTTCGGGACGCAGGATATCGAGCTGAACATCGCTACGGACCAGTACGTGAGCTTCGTCCTTGCGCTCCTCGCTGGGGCCGGGCTGGTGTTCGAGCTCCCGATGATCTCATACTTCCTGGCAAAGATGGGCCTCCTGACGCCGGCCTTCATGCGCAAGTATCGCCGGCATGCCATTGTCGTCATCCTCATCATCTCCGCCCTCGTGACGCCGACGCCGGACATCGTCACTCAGGTCCTCCTGGCCGCTCCGATGCTCCTGCTGTATGAGGTCAGTATCTTCGTCGCGGCGGCATCGAAGAAACGGCCCCCTCCGGAGACCGCATGATCAAGTCATCTTCGATCGACGCTCTCCGGGCCCCGGTCGATGCAGAACTCCGGCAATTCGAACGGACGTTCCGTGATTCGCTGGCGTCGAAGGTGGGACTCCTCGACGTCGTCACTCGCTACATCCTGCGCCAAAAAGGGAAGCGCGTCCGACCTCTGCTCGTGCTCCTAAGCGCTCAGGCGTGCGGTGGCATCACGGACCGGACCTATCGCGGCGCCGGCCTGGTCGAGACACTCCATACCGCGACGCTCGTCCACGACGACGTTGTGGACGACGCTGATACCCGTCGGGGGCTGGCCTCGATCAATGCCGTCTGGAAGAACAAAGTGGCCGTACTGCTCGGCGACTACCTGTTGGCCAAAGGACTCTTACTGGCGCTCGAGCACAACGACTACGATTTTCTTCATTGCACGTCTACTGCCGTTCGGCGCATGAGCGAGGGCGAGTTGCTGCAGATCCAGAAGAGCCGCCAGCTCGACATCAACGAAGAGACCTACCTGCAGATCATCGGAGACAAGACGGCGTCCCTGCTTGCGAGCTGCACCGAGGTGGGAGCCCGCTCGGCGACCTCCGAGACCATCTGGCACGAACGGTTCCGCTCGTTCGGCGAACAGGTCGGCCTCGCGTTCCAGATCCGTGACGATATCCTGGACTATCGGGGCCGACGCTCCATCCTCGGAAAGCCGACCGGGCTGGACATCAAGGAAAAGAAATTGACGCTCCCGCTGATCCATTCGCTCAAGACCGGTCCCCGCTCCGACGCAGCCAAGGCGCTGAAACTTGTCCGTCGCGGTGCCACGTCGCGCGACGTCAGCTGGATCATCTCCTTCGTCGAGGCCACAGGGGGCATCGCATACGCCGAATCGCGAGCGGCACAATTTGCAGACAACGCGCGCCTGCTTTTGCAGGACCTTCCGCCGACGGCGGCGAAGGACTCCCTCCTTCTGTTCGTCGAATTCGTACAACGTCGCGCGTCCTGAAGAGCCCAGCCGTACATGCCGAAGCCCCTCTGTGAATATCCAGAGGGGCTTCGTTGCTTCTTGTGTATCAGTTCAGGATGTCAGGCGTTCGAAGCGGTGGTCTTTTCACTCTCGACCTGCTCAAGTTGCGTACGAAGTTGCGACAATTCTTTGTCCGTGTTCCGAAGGCGCATCGCGACGATCTCGGCCAGCTTCAGTACGATCTTGATCCCCAGCGACGCCTTCTTCTCGATCAGATCGAACAGGTCTGGACGAAAGAACCCGATCAGAGCGCAATCGGTCTTGCAGATCGCGTTCGCCGACCGCGGCGACTCGTCAAGCAATGCGAGCTCACCGAAGAAATCCCCCTCCGTGAGCGTCACCAGTTCCCGCTGTTGACCGTCCTTGCCGGCGATCGTGATCGACACCTCCCCCTCCTGCACGATGTACATGCCCAGCCCGGGGTCGCCCTGATAGAACACAGGCTCGCCCGACCGGTAATCACGCCGGTGGACGATCGCAGCCACTTCCTTCAATTCCCGCGGAGCGAGAATCGAGAAGGCGGGTACTTTGCTGAGGAGTTCCTCCGTGGAGCCCGCTTTGACGCTCCGTCCGGAGAAGATGTTCTTCCAGAGGTTGTTGTTGGTGAGCGACTTCTTTTCGGCCATGGCGGTGTGCCGCTTTCGACTTACAGGGTGGTCAGCCAATGGAACTTGTCGTTGCCGTTCCGGACAACGTCGAAGTATGCCGCCTGGATCTCCTTCGTGACGGCACCCGGATGGCCTTCACCCACCGTGATGCGGTCGATCGACCGGATCGGAGTGATCTCGGCTGCTGTGCCCGTGAAGAAGACCTCTTCGACGGTATAGAGCATCTCCCGCGGAATGTTCATTTCGACGACCGGATATCCGAGCTCTCTGGCAAGGGTCATGACCGTCGAACGCGTGACGCCAGGCAGGAGCGCAGCAGAGATCGGCGGTGTGAAGATCGTCTTCTCGCGCACGAGGAAGATGTTCTCGCCGCTCCCTTCGCTCACGTTCCCAAAGGCATCGAGCGCAATACCTTCGGCGTAGCCCGCTGCGATGGCTTCGAGTCGGATCAGCTGAGAATTCAGGTAGTTACCCCCGGATTTCGCGATCGTGGGGAGGGTATCGGGCGCTGGCCGACGCCAGGATGAAACGCCGACATCAATGCCACGCTCGAGCGCTTCAGGTCCCAGATACGCGCCCCATTCCCAGACGCCGATGGAGACATCGATGGGACAATTGACGGGGTTTACGCCGACCTCTCCATAGCCGCGGTAGACGATCGGGCGGATATAGCACGCCTTCAGGCCGTTGGCATGGATGGTCTGCTTGATCGCTTCTTCCATCTCGTGCCGGGTATACGGGATCTCGGCACGGTAGATCTTGCACGAATCATACAGTCGACGCAAATGGGCATCAAGCCGGAAGATGGCAGAACCCTTCTTCGTCTCATAGCAACGGATGCCTTCGAACCAGCTGGAGCCATAGTGGACGACGTGCGAGAGTACATGGATCTTCGCATCGTCCCACTTGACCAGCCGGCCGTTCATCCAGATCGTATCGACAGGTTTAACAGGCATGTTGGGTCATCAGGTGGAGGTTCAGGAAGCCGGCATCTGGTAGAGCCGGTAGCGTTTGGAGATGACGCCTTTCAATGCCTCGGCGGATTTGACCATGGGAGCATTGTCTTCGAGCACCCAACTGGCCTCACCATAGCGGTAGCCCAGACGTTTGGCACGAACGGCGGTCTCATAGAACAGCACGCCGGCTGCCCCCGTGTTGAGATACTCCGGAAGGGTACCGAGCGCAATGATCCGCACCGTGTCGATGTGCCGCTTTTTCGACCACAAGTGCCAGAGCCCGGTCACGAGGCCACCGCTGCGATTGAAACGCAAGGCTTGATTAATATCGGGCAAAGAAAGGGCAAAACCAATCACCTTCCCCTTCTTGAACGCAAAGAGGACGAGCTCAGGTACGACCACTGGTTTTAGATCGGCCGCGAGCGCATCGATCTCGTCGTCCGTCATCGGGACGGCGCCCCAATTCTTCGCCCATGCCCGATTGTAGACCTCCTTCAATCGCTCAACGTCGTCGTGAAAATGTTTCATGTCGATCGGCCGCAGCTCGATCTCCTGCCGCTCCCGGACGAGTCGATTGGCCCGTTCCAACCGATCGGAATAGACCGTCTCCTGGTCCATCAGATATGCCAAGAGGTCTTTGACTTTCCTCAAACCGTAGCTTTCCAGCAATGCCGCGTAGTACGGGGGGTTGTACGACATGAGCACCGCCGGCGTGCGATCGAAGCCGTCTACCAGCAATCCATACTCGTCGTTGACCGATGGCGTCACCGGACCACGAAACTGAGTCGCACCATGGGCCTTGACAAAAGCGCGGGCGGTGTCGAGCAGCGCTTTGGAGACTTCCTGATCGTTCACGGATTCGAAGAACCCGAAGAATCCCATCGACTCTCCGTGTTCGCGGTTGTGATTGTGATTCACGATCGCCCCGATCCGACCTACCGGCTGGCCGTTGCGTTCGGCGATGTAGAACTCAACCTCTGCGTGCTGGTAGAATGGGTTCTTCTTGACGTCGGTCAATTTCCAACGGTCCATCCGGAGCGGCGGCACCCACGCTGGCATGTCACGGTTCATCATCCATTGGATCTCGATGAACAGCTTGCGGTCGCTCTTGGTCCGGACCGGTCGGATGGTGATGGCGCTCATGCTGGCTCCTCAGAAACTGGTAGAAAAGGGAAAGGCTGCCCCCGGAGTGAGAGCAGCCTTCGCTGAACAAGGGCACGATCCACCGTCGATCTGCTATGCGATCACGCCAAGCTTCTTGCCTACGACACCGAACACATCGAGGATCTTGTCAAGATGTTCATCCTCGTGTGTGGCCATGTAACTCGTGCGGAGCATCTCAAGTCCCGGGGGAACGCCGGGTCGGATGAAGGCGTTGACGAAGACGCCCGCATCGAACAGGTGCCGCCACATCACAAGGACCTTCTCGGTGTCGCCGATGATGACCGGAACGACTGCCGAATCGTGCTCATTGACGCGATATCCCATCCCCTTCAGGCCGGTCCGCATCTTCCGGGCGTTGTGCATCAGCTTGTCGATGCGCTCCGGTTCTTTCTCGAGGATCGTGAGTGCGGCGAGCGCCGCGGCGACCGAGGCCGGCGTGGGGCTGGCGCTGAAGATAAGGGCTGGAGCGTGATGCTTGAGATAGTTGATGACCACTCGGTCGCCGACGACGAAGCCACCGAGCGACGCGAAAGTCTTGCTGAACGTTCCCATCGTCAGGTCGGTCTCTTTTTCGAGGCCGTAGTGGCTGGCGGTCCCGCGCCCTCCCTTCCCGATCACGCCGGTCGCATGAGCGTCATCGACCAGGATCCGCGCGTTGTGACGCCGCGCCACCGCCACCATTTCGGGCAGATCCACGATCTGGCCCGACGTCGAGAAGACTCCGTCGGTGACGATCAGCTTTCCGGATTCTTTCGGAAGCCGGGAGATGACCGTCTCGAGGTGCTTCATGTCGTTGTGCTTGTATCGGACGACCGCCTCGGTCCCTTTTCCGGCATACGATGACATGCCGGCTGCGATCAGGTTGCCGGCCACGATGCAGGCATGGTTATCCTTGTCCGTGACGACAAATTCGCCTGGTTCGAGCAGCGTCGGGATCACACCTTGGGCGGTCTGAAAACCCGTGCTATACAGGAGACAATCTTCTTTGCCGAAAAACTTCGCCAGACGGCCTTCGAGCTCGACGTGGAGATCGAGCGTTCCCGTGAGGTATCGCGATCCAGAACAGCCTGTCCCGTATTTTTCGACCGCCTTGATAGCTGCTTCTTTGACGGCGGGGTGCGCCGTGAGACCCAGGTAGTTGTTCGATCCGGCCATGATGACCTTGCGGCCACCGATCGTCACAACGGGACCTTCGTTCTCCTCGATGGCATGGAAGTAGGGATAGAATCCTGCCGCCTTCGTTTCATCAGCCCGGGTGAATCCTTTGCATTTCTCGAATAGGTCCAACGGGTACTCCTTCGGTAGGAATGCGCCTTGCACAGGCGTGCATCTGTGAAAACACGCGATTTTTCAATATACTTTACACCATCACGAAAATCAATTGCAACTATCAGTGGCACAACAACTTACAGAGCATGGACCGATCCTGCTAACGGGCGCGACAGGATTCATCGGGAGTCACGTTGCGGAAAGGTTCGTGCGTGAAGGTCACCGGCTCCGTTGCCTGGTGCGTCCCGGGCGTCGCCTGCCCCCCTGGCTGCACGACCCCCGAATCGAGATCGTTCGGGCATCGCTGACAGACGTTCCAACCGTGCAGTCTGCCGCACAGGGGGTCCGCACCATCATCCACGTTGCCGGTGTCACAAAAGCCAAGCGAGAGGCAGACTATCATCGTGGCAATGTAGACGCAACCCGTACACTGCTCGAGGTCGCCGCACAACTGCCGTCGCTCGATCGATTCTGCTTCATCAGCAGCTTGACGGTCGCCGGACCCAGCCTGGACGGTCATCTGCTCGACGAATCAGAACCGGAGCACCCGATCACGGCCTACGGGCGCTCAAAGCTGGAGGCTGAACGGCTGGTGAGCGCCGCTGCAACGCATCTGCCGATCAGTATCATCCGACCGCCAGCCGTCTACGGTCCGCGCGATCGCGATACGCTCGAGATGTTCCGATGGGTCCGCTACGGAATATCTCCGGTGATCGGGGGCCCCGACAAGTCGCTCAGCCTCATCCACGTTCACGACCTCGTCGAAGCGATCCGGCTCGCTGCGTTCGATCCAAGGGCCGTGGGACGCACCTACTACGCTGCCGACCCACAACCTCACCTGTTTGCCGAATTGATGTCGCTCATCGCAGCGATCGTCGGCCGGCGGCCCATCCGTGTCCATTTCCCGGAAGCGCTGCTATACGGCGTTGCCGGCCTCGTTGAGGCGGTGTCATGGTTCGGACCGAAACCCGCCGTCCTCAGCATTGACAAG
The DNA here is from genome assembly GCA_964473365.1 of uncultured Ignavibacteriaceae bacterium. Lineage (GTDB taxonomy): Bacteria > Bacteroidota > Ignavibacteria > UBA10030 > UBA10030 > 2-02-FULL-55-14. The sequence goes on along the minus strand of CAYYOV010000034.1, from coordinate 3,930 downwards.
GCCCGCGACATGACGCAGGACCACTGGATCTGCAGCACCCGGAGGATCGGTGAAGAACTCGGTTTCCGGGCCGGAACGCAGCTGGACCACGGGCTGCGGACTTCCTACGAGTGGTATCTTCAAGCAGGGTGGCTTTGACGCAACGGGCAGTCGCTCAATGATGGAGCGAGCGGATCCCAAGCGACAGCATATATCCGAGTCCTCCCGCCACCGGCATCGTCAGGATCCACGCAACGACGATCCGTCCTGCAACACCCCACCGAACCGCCGACATCCGACGCGTCGCACCGACGCCCATGATGCTTCCAGCGATCGTATGCGTCGTGCTGACCGGTATCCCGGCAAGCGCCGTCGCAAAGAGCACCACCGCCCCTCCCGTTTCGGCACAGAAACCGTGCACCGGCTTCAGGTGCGTCAGTTTCACCCCCATGGTACGGATGACCCGCCAGCCTCCCATCAGCGTGCCAAGTCCGATCGCAGTATACGCGGCGAAGATGACCCACACCGGCACATAGAAACCCAGCGCCTTGTCATAGAGCCAGGTCGGAACGGCGGCAGGCGTCGTGAACAGAAGCACGGAGATGATCCCCATGATCTTCTGAGCATCATTCGTTCCGTGTCCCAGACTGTAGGCGGCAGATGAGACCAACTGGCCCACGCGAAAGAGGCGGTCCGTGCGCCTCAGATCTGTCTTCCGGAACAGCCAACTGACGCCCACCATGAGGAGGAAGCTGATGAGGAGGCCCAGGATCGGCGACAGGAAGATGAAGATCGCGACCTTTGTCAGGCCGGACATCACGACGGCTTCGATGCCCGCCTTTGCGATCGCGGCCCCGGCAAGCCCACCGATGAGCGCATGCGAGACGCTGATGGGGAACCCATAGTGCGTGCACAGATGCGTCCACACGATGGCCCCGACGAGTGCAGACAAGATAAGCTCCTGGTCGACAATGGCCGGATCGACGATCCCCCGGCCGATGGTCTTGGCCACTGCAACCCCGAACCCAAAAGCCGCCAAGAAATTGAACGCCGCAGCCCATGCCACGGCCACGCGCGGGGTGAGGACGCGGGTCGAGACCACAGTAGCGATCGAATTGGCGGCGTCGTTCATGCCGTTCAGGAAATCGAACAGCAGGGCGATCACGATGATGATGAGCGTGAGAGTCAGCATCGTCGGCACCTCACGCGTTCTTGATCAGAATGCTCTCCAGCACGTTTGCAGCATCCTCGCACTTGTCGGTCGCCGTCTCGAGACCGACGTAGACCTCTTTCAGCTTCATGATCTCGATCGCGTTCTTCTCTTTCGCGAACAGCTCGCTGACGGTCTTTTCAAAGAGCGCATCAGCCTCGTTCTCAAAGGTGTTGATTCGCTTCAAGATCGTCTGGATCTCGCCGGTCTTCTGCATGTTGCGCAGCATCTTGACCCCATTGCGCACCTCGACGATCGACTTGGCCAGGATGTCGGCCATCTGTGCCATGGCCGGGGGATACCGCTTCAATCCGTAGAGATTGAAACGCGCGACGCTGCCGTCCATGAAGTCCATGATATCGTCAAGCGCCGAGGCAAGCTTGTGAATGTCCTCCCGATCGAGCGGCGTCACGAACGTTGAATTCAACTCAGAAAAGATCGTGTGCGTGATCGCATCACCCCGGTGCTCATGGTCGGAGATCTTGCTCACGAGAGCGTCGCGCTCAGCGGCTTTCGTGGTCAGCATCAGCGTGCGAAGCGTCTCTCCCGCCTCGACGAGGTTCTGGCAGGATTCTTCCAGATACCCAAAGAATTTGCTGTCGGTCGGAAGCAACTTCTGGATCAAGACGTCAAGTTTCATGGAATGGCCTCGCGGTCAAAGTGAGAGTGCGTGCGCTGTCTGTCAAAACGTTTCGTGAGAATGGGGAAAGACTATGCCCCAAGCCGCTTTCGAAGGCCGGCGTGTTCGTCTCTGATCTCCTTCGGAAGCCGTTCACCGAATTGCGTATAGAACTTGTCCATCTCGATCGTTCCCCGCAACCATCCCTCCGTGTCGACGGACGTCAGCGTCTGCATCGCCCCAGGGGGCAAGCTCAGACCTTCCGTATCGATAGCGTCGGCGGTCGGCATGTAGCCGAGGACGGTCTCGACCGCTTTCCCTTTTCCGTTTACGCGCTCGAGGATCCACTTGAGCACGCGAATATTATCGCCATACCCCGGCCACAGGAACTTGCCGTCGGCGTCCTTGCGGAACCAGTTGACCCGGAAGATCAACGGTGGGTGCTTCATCCGCTTGCCCATATCCAGCCAATGCTGGAAATAGTCAGCCATGTTGTAGCCGCAGAACGGGAGCATCGCCATCGGGTCTCGACGCACAACGCCCACCGCTCCTGTCGCAGCAGCCGTCGTCTCGGCACCCATGCTCGATCCCATGAAGACGCCGTGCTGCCAGTTCACCGCCTGATAGACGAGCGGGACCGTCACGGACCGGCGACTCCCGAAGATGATGGCTGAAATGACCACGCCTTCCGGATCCTCCCACTTCGGCGAGATCGTCGGGCACTGGCTTGCCGGCGCCGTGAACCGCGAATTCGGATGCGCGGCCTTTTCACTTCCAGGCGCCCAGGGACGTCCCTGCCAATCAGTGACGCCGGCCCCCGGTTCGGTTCCCATTCCTTCCCACCACGGTTTCCGATCGGCCGTCATGGCAACATTCGTGTAGATCGTGTTCCGGCCGATCGTATCCATGGCGATCGGGTTCGTCTTGGCGCTCGTACCGGGAGCAACTCCGAAGAAACCGGCCTCGGGATTGACAGCCCGCAACCGCCCTTCGCCATCAATGTACATCCAGGCGATATCGTCGCCCACCGTCCACACTTTATATCCTTGCGATGCGAGCGTCGACACGAGCATCGCCAGGTTCGTCTTGCCCGAAGCGCTCGGGAATGCTGCCGCCATGTACGTCACCTTGCCTGATGGATCCTCCAGGCCGATGATGAGCATGTGCTCGGCCATCCACCCTTCCTTGCGAGCCATGGCCGACGCAAGACGCAGCGCAAAGCACTTCTTGCCGAGGAGCGCGTTGCCGCCATATCCGCTGCCGATGCTCCAGACCAGATTCTCTTCGGGGAAATGCATGATGAATCGCCGGTCGGGCGACAGATCGCCCAGCGAATGCAATCCGGGCACGAATTGGCCGCTGGCGGCATAGTGCTTCATCGCGACGCCGCCAACGCGCGTCATGATGTGCATGTTCGCAACGACGTACGGACTATCGGTGATCTCAACACCCACCTTACTGTATGGAGAGCCGGCCGGACCCATCAGGTACGGGATCACGTACATTGTGCGCCCCTTCATGCTCCCCTCGAACAGTCTCCCCACCTTCTCCTTGGCGTCTGCGGGAGCCATCCAGTTGTTGTTCGGGCCCGCGTCGTCCTTCTCCGGTGAGCAGATGAACGTCAGTTGCTCCGTACGGGCCACATCACTCGGGTGACTCCGGTGCAGGTAGCAGCCCGGATAGGTCGTCTGGTCGTACGCCAGCAGTGTCCCATCCTTCAGCATCGAACGGATGAGGCCGTCGTACTCGTCTCGGGATCCATCGCACCAATGGATGCGATCTGGTCGGGTGACTCGGGCGGTCTCTTCCACCCAGCGTTCGATGTCGGTCATAGGTTGTCTCCGGTGGGCCGATGGTGATGGACGGATCAGGATCTCGTTTGCCACTGACGGGCAGTCACGGCCTGGATCCGCACCTCGTCCCCAAGCACCGTGCTGGGGATCGGGTCGGGATAGTACTTCTGACAACAGGCATAGGCTTCAAGGCTTGAGGCGTTCCAGTATGAAGGGCAATTGGCGCAATGTATGTTCTCCCCCTCCAGATAGAAATCGCGGGAGCGACAGTTTTCGCTGATGCTCATGGCCGTGACCACGCGGCCGGCCGGCGTCAGATACGCGAGCAT
>CAYYOV010000033.1:20779-29894 GCA_964473365.1 uncultured Ignavibacteriaceae bacterium | reverse complement strand
AGCACGAAATCGGCATTGCCGATCATGAACGGAGTTCCGGACAGCCCGTTGAACAGGTATTTCCGGGTACAGCGGGCGTTGGTCGCCTTCAACACCATTGTGAATTGTCGCTACAGCCTGATGGTCGGCGTCGGCAAGGACTCGGAGCTCACCCTGCCTCCGTTGGATTGCACGATCGCCAACAACATCATCCGCACTTCGACAGGCCCGATCATCACCTACATCGATACGCCGGTCAACCTGACCTATGCGGGAAACATCTTCTCGGGCGCGTCGCTCGGCATCTCGCTACCATCCGGTATTTCGATGGCAGATCCGTTGCTTGTGAAAGACGCTGCGGGCCTCTGGAGGCCGGGTGCGGGCAGTCCGGCGCTCGGCACAGCGGTCGGGTCCTATCCACAGGTCGTGCTCGACATGGACGGTCAGATACGCCCTGACACGAAGGATGTGGGGGCCGATCAGGTGCTCGATGGTGACAGACCGCAGCGGCCGCTGACCGCCAATGACGTCGGTCCGGATTGGATGCGCGCATCCACCTCGGTGGGTGACGTTGCAGACGTTCCGCATGGGGTCGAGGTCCTGGAGAATTTTCCAAACCCGTTCAACCCGCAAACGACGATCCGATTTACGCTCGAACAACAGGAAGAGGTCCGGCTAGAGGTGTACGATGTCGCCGGACGGCTTGTCGAAGCGCTTGCCAGCGGAGTGCACGCGGCGGGCGCGCATGCTGTCACGTGGCAAGCGGACCGGGTGCCCAGCGGCACCTATCTTGTCGTCTTACGCACATCTGAAGGTCTGCGCACACGAAAGGTGGTCTTGTTGAAATGAATCGATATCGCACGCTGTGTTGCGTTATCATGCTGTTCCCGGCGTTGGAGGTGCTGGCACAACCCGCCGCGTTGGAGGTCTATAGTGTCGACCCGTTCATTCTTCTGCGGGTGCGATCGTCGCTACAGTCGACGTCGTCGCCATTCACGCCCGCATACAAAAAACTTCTCCGCGATGCGGAAAAAGCGCTCGAGGTCGACGCGGTTTCGGTGACAGAGAAAGAGGCCGTACCGCCGAGCGGCGACAAGCGCGACTACATGAGCCTCTCGCGGTACTGGTGGCCTGATCCGACGAAGCCGAACGGATTGCCGTACATTCGCCGCGACGGAGAGACGAACCCGGAGGTGGACAAGTATCCCGATTGGGAGAAGTTCGGCCGAATGGTGTCGGCAACGTCGACCCTTAGTCTTGCCGCCTTTCTTTCGGGAGACGAAACGTATGCACGACACGCCGTGCGATTGATCCGCGCGTGGTTCTTGGACAGTACGAACGGGATGAACCCGAACTTGCAGTATGCGCAAGCTGTTCCGGGACGGAGCGATGGTCGGGGGTCGGGCGTGTTGGATGGCCGCAACACGGCGCTGATCATCGACGCAGCGGGCATGCTTCGCGGAACGAAGTCGTGGACGGCAGAGGACGACAAAGCGCTACGGTCGTGGTTCGGGAAGTACGTCGCCTGGCTGACCGAAAGTGAGAACGGCCGGGACGAGCAGGACGCGCCGAACAACCACGGGACGTGGTATGATGTGCATGTGGTGCCCGCCGCGCTCTATGCGGGTCGGCCGGACATTGCCCGCCGCATCGTTGCGGAGGCACCGAAGAAACGCATTCTCGCACAGATCGAGCCCGACGGGACGCAGCCGAAGGAGCTCGCCCGGACGCGATCGTTCCACTATTCAATGTTCAACCTCGAGGCGCATGCGCGATTGGCCACGCAGGCCCGTCGGCTGTCCGTGGAGCTCTGGTCCCCCTCGTCTGTCGAGGGGCAGCGGATCCGGGCTGCCGTCGACCACCTGGTGCCGTACGCGCGGGGCGAGAAGAAATGGCCACAGGACGACCTCGACGGCGTATCGAAAGGTCCGATGGCCTTGTTGCTCCTGCGGGTCTATGCGCTCACGCAAGAACAGAAGTATCTCGACGCCGCCATTGAGCTGAGCGACGCCAAGTTCGGTAATCATCGCGATCTGTTGTTGACCGGCGTTGCGCCAGTTCGGTCACGTTGAGCCACAGCATGTTAATTCATGTTCCATCGGTTCACCCTTCACACCATCCTCTCATCACTTCGGAGGTGCATCATGATTGCTTCATACCGATTCATCGTGGTCCTTGCTGCGCTGGTACTGCTGGCCGGCGGGACTTCGAACGCACAGATCAAAGCGGCTGCCACTGGCATGTGGAACGCTTCCGCGACATGGGTCGGTGGTGTTGTGCCAGGCCCGACGGACAATGTGGAGATCGACTCAGGCTTCGCCGTCACAGTCAATGTGGCCAACGCCGCCTGCAACAACGTGACGCTGAATAGTTACGGGTACCTCTACATGGATGAAACGACGGGAGACAACAGCCTCACGATCAATGGGAATCTGGTGGTGAACGGATCGGCGCGCTTCCGCTCCGGAGGTGCAAATCCGACCGCGCCGCGAGTCCAGCATATTACGCTGATGAAGAACCTGACGGTCGCAACCGGCGGGAGTTTCGACATGCGGGTCGGTTCGAATCCGAATGTTACCGTCGGACGATTTACGTTTGCCGGAAGCACCAATAGCGAGGTCCGATTTCCGTCCAAGACGTACTCGTCGAGCAATGGAGAGTTCAACTCGGTCGTGATCAATAAGACGGGCGGAGCGAGGGTGATCGTTGCAGAGGGCTACGTCTTCCAGAACAACAATTCTTCGAACTCGCCGGACACGTTGGTTCTTGTGAGCGGTCTTGTTGAAACAGCCGATACCACAGCGTGGGTGCACCTCGCGACATCCAGCAATGCGGTCCGGGGCGGTTCCTCGGCCAGCTACGTCTACGGCTGGCTGGGCCGCGGTCTGTCGAACACGGGCACCCCACCGATCACCCGCGTATTTGAAGTCGGCGATGCCAACGGTTATCGACCGTTGACTGTCCGCACGCAGGATGTTGGCTTGACCACGGGCCATTATCTGATGGCTGCTGCGGTGCACGCCAATGCCAACAATGGTTCCAGCACGTTCGCCGGCGGGATCGATAAGGTGTCCGCTGCGCGATTCTATAAGGTGTCATACTTCCCAACGGGCAATGCGAATATGCCGCTCGATCTGTTCATCCCGACGTACGAGGCCGTTGATGGCGTCGCCGCGGGCAATACAAACCTCCGCGTGGCATACTCTACCGATGGCCGGGCCACCTGGACAGGAATGGGACAAACGGTCCCGGACACCACGTTTGTGCCCGATAATGCACAACGACCGGATTCACTGGCGCCGACCTCACGGGTAACCCTGACGAGCACCACTTCGGTGTTCGTGGCCTTGGCGCGTGCGACGGGAACGACGGAGAACACGCTCGAATACACGGGCACGTCGGTCGAGCAGATCAGCGATGTGCCGGGTGAGTGGATGCTCGAGCAGAACTACCCCAATCCCTTCAACCCGTCCACCGAGATCCGGTTCACGATGCCACAGGCGGGGAAGGCCACACTAAAGGTCTACACGCTCCTGGGCCAGACGGTGGCGACGCTTGTTGACGGCGTCCGCGACGCCGGTAAGCACGTAGCAACGTGGAACGGCAGGGATGCAGGCGGCCGCTCGATGCCCTCGGGCATGTATCTGTATCGCCTCGAGAGCGGCTCGCGCGTCGAGATGAAGAAGATGGTGTTGATGAAGTGACGAAGTCACCCCGAGCGAGGCCCGAGCGGCGAGCCTGTCGAGCCGTCGAGGGCCGAGTCGAGGGATGATGAAGCGCAGCGGATGGAGTAATGGAGTTATGGAGTGGAGGAGAGCAGGAAGTCTTGCCTGGATGGTGCGCCTCCACTCCAGACTCCAGTTTGATCGATGTTTCGACCATGGACGCCCGGGAGCGGGAGAGATTCTCTCCCCCGGGCTCCTGGTTATGCATGCGCCGAGCTTCACGCGCATTCGCTTTCCCATTGACCATTCTCTAGAAGCCATCTCAAAATTACCTCGCGCGGCGTTCGCGGCGGAAGCGGCGGACGCAACATCTCGACAATTGGCCCCTTTCTAATCGCTGCGGGCGTTGCTTTCGCTGCGGCCGCTGCGTGAAATGCTTGTTTGTGCGATATCTGGATTATTGAGACCACTTCCATCCACCATTGCCCCCCATGGCTCCTCCCAAGGTTGTCACATTCGGCGAATTGATGCTTCGTCTCGCCACTCCCGGATTCCAACGCTTCGTCCAGTCAAGCACACTCGAGGCCACGTACGGCGGGGGCGAAGCCAATGTCGCAGTCTCACTGGCGAACTTCGGGCTCGATGCCCGGTTCGTGACGGTCCTGCCAAAGCATGAAATTGGTGACGCAGCCGTGAACGCACTGCGTCGCTATGGCGTCGGGACCGAACACATCGTCCGCGGTGGCGAGCGGATCGGAATCTACTTCCTGGAAAGCGGTGCGTCGCAGCGTCCGTCGAAGGTCATCTATGACCGTGCGGGCGCAGCGATCGCCGGAGTGAAGCCCGGAATGATCCCCTGGAAGGATGTGCTGGCCGGGACCGCGTGGTTCCACGTCACAGGCATCACGCCGGCCCTCAGCGCGTCTGCGGCCGACGCAACGGTCGAGGCGGTGCAGGCAGCACGAGCGACAGGGGCCACCGTCAGCTGTGACCTGAACTATCGCAAAAAGCTCTGGTCGCGCGAACGGGCGGGAGAGGTGATGAGCAAGGTCTGCGCCCATGTCGATGTGCTCATCGCGAACGAAGAGGATGCGGAGATGGTCTTCGGCATCAAAGCCGAAGGGTCAGATGTGCACGCGGGCAAGGTCGAAGCGGACAAGTACCGCTCTGTGGCGGAGCAGCTGATGAAGCGGTTCCCAACGCTCAAACTCGTTGCCATCACACTCCGCGAAAGTCTGTCGGCCTCCGACAACAATTGGTCGGCCGTGGCGTGGGACGGCAAGAGCTTCACCGAAAGCCGGAAGTACGCCATCCGGATCGTCGACCGCGTAGGCGGGGGCGATTCGTTCGGTGCAGGATTGATCTACGGCCTGATCAACAAGATGCCGACGCAGATTGCGCTCGATTTCGCGGTCGCTGCCTCATGTCTGAAGCATACTATCCCTGGGGATTTCAATCACGTCAGCGTTGCTGAGGTCGAAGAATTGCTGAAGGGTGGTGGATCGGGGCGGGTGCAGCGATGAACAACTTCACCGCCAAGGCGCAAAGGCGCGAGGAAACGAGAGACGTGAAATATCTCTGGCGCCTGTGCGTTTCTACGGTGAAACATGTTCTCGGCCTCGATTTCGCTCAGAATGTGATCTCCCGACGCACAAGGCGGTGCTTCAGTATCGCCGCACTCCTCGTTCCAAGCCTCCTCTTCACCCAGATCAAGGTCGAAAAGGAGGAGCCGCACCGCATCATGCTGAATCTGACGGCGACGCCCGCGACGAGTATGGCCGTCACGTGGCGCACGTTCAAGCCCGTTGACGACGCCGTCGTCGAATTCACCGTGGCCACGGACGGTCCTGCGTTCAAGGATCAGACGTTGAGCGTTCCGGCTGTCCGAACTCCATGGAACGACGAGGACGGGCCCGATGCCACATGGTACTCCGCCACCCTTGCCGGCCTACGTCCAGCGACGACGTATGTGTACCGCGTCGGGGCGAAGGGGGCCTGGAGCGAATGGAACCAATTCCGGACGGCATCCGATCGACCTGAACCATTCACATTCGTCTTCTTGGGCGATCCGCAGAACGACATTCGTGTCCACGTCTCGCGCGTCTTCCGCGAAGCATACCGTACTGTTCCCGATGCCCGATTCTGGCTGTTCACCGGCGATCTGACGACCACCCCGTCGGACGACCTGTGGAACGAATGGTTCGAGGCGGCAGGATTCATCCACGCAACGCTTCCGAGCGTCATGGTGCCAGGCAACCACGACTACGGCACGATCCTGCTTGCCGGGGCGCGGATCCACAACAACCAGCCCCCCCTGTGGCGAACGCAATTCACGCTTCCGGAAAATGGCCTGCCGGGGCTGGAGGAAACGTCGTACGTGATCGACTACCAGGGCGCTCGATTCGTGATGATCAACAGCAACACGCGGCTGGAGGAACAGGCACAGTGGATGGATTCTGTACTGACCCATCATCGAGGCATGTGGACGATCGTCGCGTTCCATCACCCGGCCTATTCCTCGGGTGGCGGTCGTGACAACCGTAAGTCGCGCGAGGCATTCCGACCGGTCTTCGACAAACACCACGTCGACCTGGTGCTACAGGGACATGACCACACGTATAGTCGGTCGAAGAAGCTCGTCAATGATGCCGTCGTGTCATCTTCCGAGCCAGGCACGGTCTATGTCGTCTCATCTTCCGGGCCAAAGATGTATCCGCTGAATCGCCAGTACGCGCCGATCATGGCGACAATGAGCGAAGGACTTCAGTTGTTTCAGGCCATCCGGATCGACGGGCGGACACTGCAGTATCGTGCGATCACTGCGGCAGGACGAACGGTCGACGAGTTCGAGCTGAAGAAATGAGAGATACAGCGAATATTCCTGCGCTATTGGCAGCCAAGCGCGCATAGGTGAGAGGAAAGAACATCCATGGGCGGTCAGGTATTGTTAAACCCTTTGTGCTCTTTGCGTCCTTTGCGGCTTGTGCTCTTGGTCATCGCATGGATATCTGCGACGACGAACGCCCAGCCGCGTCTTGCCGGCATCTTCGGCGACCACATGGTGCTCCAGCGCGAGCGCCCGGTGCGCGTCTGGGGATGGGATATCCCGGGAACGACCGTTCGCGTCTCGATGGCGGGGCAATCGCTCTCGGCTGTGGCCGGCCCGGACAGCGCCTGGATGGTCACGCTCGATCCGATGTCTGCCGGAGGACCGTTCGAGCTCACCGTGTCCGGATCGACCAACCACCGTTGCGCTGACGTCTATGTCGGCGAAGTCTGGTTGGCGTCGGGCCAGTCGAACATGGAATTTCGGCTCGACCGGACGATCGGAGCGGATGAAACCATCGCCGCTTCGTCCGACAGTCTCTTCCGACTCTGCACAGTGCCGCGTGCGCTGTCTGAGACGCCGCAGAAGGACGGCGAAGCCTCCTGGATCCGGTCCGGCGACCGGAATACCGGCCGTTTCAGCGGAGTGGCCTATTGGTTCGGCCGGATGCTGCGCGATTCACTGCGCGTGCCCGTCGGCATCATCCATTCGTCCTGGGGAGGTACAGCGGCTGAAGGATGGATGCCCAAGATGGCGCTCGAACGCGACACCGCCTTCCGATCCATCCTCGACCGTTGGGAAGAAAATCTGCGCCTGTATCCGGAACGGATGGCAGAATATGAACAACGCAGGTCTGAGATCGCTGAGAAGTGGCTTCGTGATTCAGCCGAAGCCGTCGCCGCTCATCGCGCACCTCCGCCACGTCCGGCGCCGCCGAAAGGCCCCGGGAACCGCGATACGCCGAGCGGACAATGGAACGGAATGATCCATCCGTGGCTCTCGACGACGATCCGGGGGGTCATCTGGTATCAGGGCGAATCGAACGCCACGCGCTCAACGCAATACCGGACGCTCTTTCCGGCGATGATCCGCGCCTGGCGCGACGGATGGAAGGACGAGACGTTGCCGTTCTACTTCGTCCAGCTTCCGAACCTGCGACGGAACCTCGACCTTCGCAAAGAAGGGTGGCCAGACCTCCGCGATGCGCAACGCGCTACGCTCGCCGTACCGAACACCGGTATGGCCGTGACGATCGACGTCGGCGATCCCATGGACCTGCATCCGCGGGTCAAGCGGCCGGTCGGCGAACGTCTGGCGTTGATCGCGTTGCACCACACGTACGGCTGGGCGCACGTTGTCGCATCTGGGCCGCTGTTTGCGAACCATCGCACGGAAAGCGGCCGCATCATCGTGAATTTCACCGAGCTCGGAGGCGGACTGCTGGGCCGCCGTGGACCGGAGCTCACAGGCTTTCTCATCGCGGCCGACGATAAGGTCTTCCGGCCCGCGCAGGCGCGCATCGAAGGCGATGCCGTCGTGGTGTGGCGAGACGATCTGCCGCACCCCGTCGCCGTCCGATACGCCTGGGCGGAGGACCCGGACTGGTCGTTGATGAATACTGCACGGTTGCCCGCATCACCCTTCCGAACGGACGCGTGGCGAGAGGTAACGTTCGGTCTACCATAGCTCAAGGAACAGGAGACGCACCATGAGATCCCGGTCTCCATTTGCCATTATCGCGGTCAGCATCTTTCTCCTCACACCATTCGCTTTCGCACAGCGTCAGCAAGCCGGGACAGCGCTCTTCCCGCGTACATCGCAAGACCCGTGGGTCACGCTGCACGACGGCTACTACTACCATCTCGAATCGCGCGACAATGCGATCGTTCTTCGGCGGGCGAGGCAATGGAAGGACCTGAACGCCGATACGGGACGGGTGGTCTGGCGCGCCCCCGCGGAGGGACCGACCAGCCGGAACATTTGGGCCCCTGAACTGCATCGCTCAGGTCTCTGCTGGTGCATCGTGTTCGCGGCCGATGACGGGAAGAACCAGAATCATCGGCTGTATGTGCTTCACTCAAAAGGACCGGAACCGTTTGGTCCGTATGAGGCGCCGGTGCGCATCAACACGCCCGGATGGGCCATCGACGGAACGATCCTCGATCGTGACGGAAAGCGCTATCTGATCTGGTCGGGCTGGCCAGGCGAAACCGACGGCCGACAGGACCTGTATATCGCCCGGTTGAAAGATCCGGGGACGATCGAAGCGCCCGTTGTGCGGCTCACGGAACCGACAGAATCATGGGAGCGATCGGGAATGCCCATCTGCGAAGGGCCCGCCGTTCTGACCCGGAACGATCGCTTGTTCGTGGTGTATTCCGCTGGCGGAAGCTGGACGGCCGATCATTGCCTTGGAATGCTCGAACTACAGGGCTCAGATCCGCTGGATGCATCGGTGTGGAAGAAGTTCGGCCCGGTCTTCTCGCGCGGAGGAACGCGCTTCGGCCCGGGGCACCCGAGCTTCGTCAGCCCCGAAGTCGGCCGGACCTGGATGTTCTACAATGCAAAGACCTCGCCAAACGACGGATGGAACGATCGCCGCGCGTTCGTCAAGGAGATCACGTGGACGGCGGAGGACTGGCCG
>CAYYOV010000033.1:13546-20679 GCA_964473365.1 uncultured Ignavibacteriaceae bacterium | reverse complement strand
ATCTTCCGACCGCACATTCATCGCACCGCTCGTCTTCGCAATAGTACTTGTACAGCTGCACCAACGCCTGTTGTGATTGTGCGTTCGGCAGGCGAAATCGTCGCCGAACAAACTGCTGTTCCATCCTCAATGTGATCGTATTAGGTGCGTTTGGAGGGTACCACGCCAGCAAACGCATCACGGCGTCGCGCGTACCCGGACGTCGGAAGATGCGGGCGTACAACAACATCAACGGCAGTATTGTATTGACGATGATCTCATCCCGGCGGGCTGAACCGAGAGGGGAAACGGGCTTGCTGACGGTGCGAGTGAACGAAACGCGGTATCGCCAGAACGGACCGGGTTCGGGCTCGAGGAGCCGATGGAGGGATGCGCGGACGGCTAACGGTTCATTGTCCTCCGACACCGTCGTGACGAGCGTGCGGAACAGATCGAGATGAAGGATCTTGCGGACGAGATCTCGCGCAGCCACCAGTCGGAGCGTTGGTGCGTTGGCCGGTCGGGTTGGCGAGAGCACCCAATCGGAAGCTGACAATCGCTCGCCCCGGTAGCTGCTGGAGAGCGGTTCCCAAGCGGCGCGGAGAAAGGCCGCGTATGCGGAAGCCTCCTCGTCGAGTTCCCGCTGGGCCGGAGGTAGGAGTCCTGCGACCCCGAAGAACCACGCCTCCGTGAGGAGGGCGTCCCCGGAGGTGGGCCATAGTCGTTCGAGCGTCAGGTGCTGGCTGAGACGGATGAACGGACGGCGGTTCTTGCTGTATCCCAATCCCTCCATCACTCCTTCGTAGAGCACCTGGTCCCAAAGCGAGCGATCGGTCAGATCAGAGGCGGCGAGGTCGGGTTCGGGCGGCGGGATCCGGTCGGGTGAATCCTCCTCTGGCAGTTTACCCCACTCGCGCGGATGCTCACGCACCATTCTGCGCCGCCGCAACGCCAGCTCACGCAGTCGCTCCTCGAACCGCCGCATCTTGATCTCTAATCGCTCGCGGGCGACGTGCTCGAGCCAGGGCATCAAAACGGTAAGCGGGACTTCACGATTAGATGGATAGCATCGGATCGCAGTGGTGCGCCCCGATTGCTCCTCCAGGATCGCTTCTTCCCACAGCACCCTGATCGGGTCGGCAAGGACATCTCCAAGCACCAAGATAGGAAGGTCGCGACCGCTCTGCGTTGTCGTGCGTTCATCGGGCGCAGGACGCTCGAGGATCACGTGGAGAATAACGCCGTTGTAGGCCGGGTCGTCGTGGTGGCGGTGAAGCCACCATTCGCCGACGGTTCGATGGATCTCAACATCGCCGGAGAACAGTGTGTCGCCGATCCGAATGCGGGCCTGGCGGACGTCCGGTCCGGCGTCGGCATTCAGCACGCCCGGATGTTCGACGACGACGGGACGACCGTCGGTTGTGGTCAGCGGAGTGGAGCGCAGGAGTTGGCGATCCCAGAATCGTTGCAGGAACCGCTCGTGAATGTGCCGATGAGACATACGGCTTCCCCCTCAAGAGATGCTGGGGGGAAGATAGGGGAGGGAACTACAAAATGCTAAAGATCAGCTCGAAGGATAATCCTGCGACAAGCAGATGCAGCCTGTCTCAAATGGATCTCTCGAAGCACGTCCATTCATCCATCACGCCGCTACTTCACTGGTAGTGGTCTCAAAAAACCAATTTGCAGGGAAACAAGCATTTCGCGCGGCGAACGCAGCGGCAGCAACGCCCGCAACGATGAGATATTAACGTTTCGGCTTAACGCCGCGATCGCTGCACACGCTGCGAGCGTTGCGTGAAACGTTTTTGAGATGGCTTCTACTCCACTACCTCACTACTTCACTTCCCCACTACTCCACTACTCCACTACTCCACTACTTCACTTCCTCACTACCTCCTACTTTCCTCTTACTACTTTCTATGTCCGACTCACTCCTCCACCTCCTCCAACTCGATCACTGCGGATCCGAGGAAAAGCTTCACCTCGGCGCGCAACACCCGACGTGCGTCGTCCGTCGAGACCCACCCGCGGAACTCGCCCGACATCCCGGCGAACGATGATCCGACCCAGTCGGTCGTGCCATGGTACGGATGAGTGCGGATCGGCCTTCGAAAGGCCGGGACGGAGACCTCTTCGATCCTTGAGTCGAACGTGATCGTCGTCGTCCCCAGGGCGTGGTCCATGACCGTGGGGAGGGTGATCGTCGTGTCGGAGCCGGCGGCACACCGGACGAGCATGAAAAGCCCAGTTCCATCGTAGAATGGCGGATCTGCGGACAGCGTGTCCGATCGCTTTGTTGCGCCATCCTCAGTCGAGATGGCGGTAGCGCGCTGCGCCGTCGGATCGGTTGCGTAGATCGTGCGGGCGCGACGTTCAGCTCCGGAAAGAAGCTCGTAGCGGATATTGGTCGGCTGTCGGATGTCCAGGAGGGCTGTCGTGAGGAACTGCACATCGATGAACGGAAGTCCGGCGGCCGAGGCGCCCTCGAGTTCGACAAACATGGTATCACCGGTCATCGGTGCGGCGAGCGATTGGCGAACACGTACGGTTCCGAGGCGGATGAAGCTCCACTTCACCGAGTATGTGAGCTGCTCGCCCGCTCGGAAGGGAGTGGAGACGTAGCGGTACTGCGCTTGAAGGGAGGGAAGACCGGCAAGAAGGAGGATGAGAGCGGCGACCCGGGCTCGAGGTGCCAAGCGAAGCCTACCATCGAGGTAGAGATTGTCCACGAAGGGTCACAAAGCAAAGCGATTGAAAACGATGAACGAACATGCCCTTCGTGTCGATTCGTGTCTCTTCATGGATCCGCTTTTCATGCGAACCGCACGCGCTCCATTGCATCCCGAAGTCGCTGGGCCTCGGCGCGAGCGGCCTTGGCGAAGTCGCGTCCCGACGATGCGTACAAGATCGACCGGCTGGCATTGACGACGGCAAGGTCCTTGTGCTTGGTGATGCCGTAGCGCACCGATGCTTCGAGATCGCCACCTTGTGAGCCGACGCCGGGGATGAGCAGTGGAGCGTTCGGCGCCAGCGTTCTGATCCGTTTCAGCTCGTCCGGATGCGTGGCTCCCACGACGTATCCGATCCCGGACGACCAGGTGGACGACGTCCTGACCACCGTTTCGTAGAGGGGTCGTCCGCCCACCTTCAGACGCTGAAAATCCGCAGAGCCCTTGTTCGAGGTGAGCGCAAGGAGAAAGACCCCCTTGTCCGGCCGCGTCAGGAAGGGATCGACGGAATCGCGCCCCATGTACGGGCTCACGGTGACCGCGTCGAAGCGCAGGTCGTCGAACAACGCGGCCGCATAACGCTCGCCCGTATTCCCGATATCGCCCCTCTTGCCATCTCCGATCGTGATGATGTTCCTCGGTATCAGGCACACCGTGCGGCGGAGCAGGTCCCAGCCTTCGGAGCCCATCGCCTCGAAGAAGGCGAGGTTGGGCTTGTATGCGCAGACAAGGTCGTGGGTCGTTTCGACGATCGCGCTGATGAACTCATACACGCCAGTCCGGGATCGGCGCAAGCTGGTCGGAATTCGCGCCGGATCGACGTCGAGTCCGACGCAGAGGAGCGAGCTTTTGCGTTCTTGAATGACGCGGAGGCGGTCGGGGAAGTTCATAGAAGATCTAGGATAAGGAGGGAGGTGGAAGGAGAGAGGAGGGATGGAGGTGTCAGCGGAAGAGGCGACAGGTCCTGCTTTTTACATGCCCCCTCCACACATCCTACATCCCTTATCCTCTATCCTGCATCTCAAAAATTCTTCCACATCATCGACTCGACCGGTTTGGTCGTTCGTTTGTTGTACTTCGCGTTCTTCTTCTTGTTGTACGGGACATCCAATTCGCCGCTGACCTCGAAGTAGATGAGCTGTCCGATCGGCATTCCGGCATAGATCTTCACAGGGTGGCGAACGGAGATCTCGAGCGTCCAGGTGTTGCAGAATCCGATATCCCCCTTGCCAGCCGTGGCGTGGATGTCGATCCCGAGCCGTCCGATGCTGCTCTTGCCTTCAAGGAACGGGACGTGGCGGTGCGTCTCGGTGTACTCCTCTGTCACGCCCAGGTACAACTTGCTGGGGACGAGGACAATGCCATCCTTCGGGATGCGCAGGTAGTGGACCTTGTTATGCTTCTTCGCGTCGAGGATCTCGTCGTTGTACACGGCCAGCCAGCGGCCGAGGTGGACGTCGTAGGAGTTCGACCCGAGATACTTGCGATGATACGGCCGGATGACGATGCTGCCGGCCTTCATCTCGGAGAGAATCTGTTTGTCGGTTAGGATCATGGGGCAAGCACCAAGTTCGAAATGCTAAATACGAAACAAATCCCAATGACGAAACAGGAAGCACAAAGGGCACGGAAGGTCTTGCCGACCCCGCGCCCTTCGTTGGATCCCCGGCCATTATTGCCTGGCTAGTGGGACTTCGTGCTTGTTTCGCTATTGGACCTCCGCATTTCGTGCTTCAGATCAGACCTTTTCAGGCCTGTACGGCACCGGCTCTCCCCGCCGCAACTCAAACACCGCTATCTCCGGACGGACCAACCGAATAGGTGCTCCGACCATGCCGACGCCCACGTTGACGTACAGCTGCTTTCCCTCTTCGATGTAATGCCCCATGGGATGATCATACACCCATCGGACGGGGTACAACTTCATCCCCATCATCTCCATTCCGATCTGTCCGCCGTGCGTGTGGCCGACAAGCGTCAGGTCCATTCCGGCCTGTTTGGCTTCGGGCCAGAAGCGCGGCTGATGGACGAGCATCACCTTGAACGATTCGGGATCCAGACCCTCGACCGCTTTGGGCAGATCGGCAAAATTCCGTCGTGGGCTTGGGTCGTCGATGCCAATGAGCGACAACTTCGCCCCGTCGACCCCGAGCGTTGCATGCGCGTTCCGCAGGACCGTGACACCAGCCTCCCGAACTCCCGCGGCGACCAGGTCCCCGGTCGCGAAATGGTCATGATTCCCGAGCACAGCGTAGACGCCCCGATCGGCCTTGAGCCGCTTCAGCGCCTCATGCAGCGGAGGGATCTCGGTGTCGTTCGTGTCGACGAGGTCTCCGGTGATCACCGTCAGCTGCGGATGGAGCCCGTTCACGATGTCGAAAATGTGCTCCATGTCGGAGCGGCTCATGTAGATGCCCGAATGGATGTCGCTCACCTGCGCCAGCGTGAAGCCCTCGAGCTCCACCGGTAAGCCGGTGAAGTAGAGCGGAATGCGACGGACCTGATAATCGCGTGCCGTGGCAAAGGAGGCGGCAACGGGCGTTGCTGCGATCAGTCCGATGGTCGATGTGCCGGCAGCCTTCAGAAATCGGCGTCGCTGGGGGTCATCTGGAACAGGAACACGGTCGGCATCCGGCTTACCTTGGGAGAACGTACGACGACCGATCAGGGCCGCATACTGAACGGACCGGATGAAGGCGGCAACGATATCTTTCGTCGCGAGGAGGAAGAAGGCGAGCACGATCGAACCGAACCACATGCCGGCGGGGTAGACGATGAGCAGCCGCATCGCAGGATATTCGAACAGCCCAACCCCCCGTCCCAGGAACGATAGGAAAAAGAGTACGAACCCGACGACCACCGCCCCCTTTGCCCACCGAAGCCATCGGTCAGCGCGTTGGGGAGCGACCTGACGGATCCAACGGCGATACGAGACGTACAGATACCACTGTATCAGCGCGACGAGCGTAAGGATCGTGCTGAAAAACAGGAGGAATTGGAGCGTACGGGACAAAGCGGCCTCTCAGGAGTCTTAGGATACTGATTGAGAACAGGAAGAAGGCGGGGAGGGTTCCGGGGAGCAGACTCCAGATGCCATTGAATCAGACGCCAAACAGATGCCAGAGGCTCAGAAATCCAGACTCCAGACCAGAGCAGCCCAACCGAATTGAAGCCGATCTCAAATCCTCGGCGTCTGGTGTCTCTCGCTCAGTATTCCTTCCGGTGTGCATAGACATTCATGAGAAGCCCCATCATCATCATGTTCGCCACCAGCGCGGAACCGCCATACGAGAGGAACGACAAGGGGATGCCGACGACCGGCAGAATGGCCATAGCCATGCCGATATTGATGATCACGTGGACCGACAGGATGCTTGCGATCCCGATGGCCACGATACTCCCGAACCGATTGCGCGAAGCCGCAGCGATCCGGAGCGAATTGAAGATGACGACTGCGAAGAGAATGAGCACAAGCACGGCGCCGACGAACCCGAACTCCTCTCCCGGAACGCAAAAGATGAAGTCCGTCCATTGTTCGGGGATGTAGTTGAGCTGTGTCTGCGAACCGTGCAGGAAGCCCTTGCCGAACCATCCGCCGGAACCGATGGCGATCTTCGACTGGAGGACGTTGTAGCCGGCACCGAGCGGATCGGCGTCCGGATTGAGGAACGTGGCGATACGCTTCTGCTGGTACGGAGCGAGGCTGTCGTACACGATCTGTACCGATAGCCCGATGGCGAGCGTCACGCCGAAGGCGATCGCGACCGCAAAATTGTTCTGCCGGAGCAGGTACAGCACGAGGGCACTGATGGCCGCCGCCACGAGAAATTCCGCCGTGCCGAACAGAGCCCCCAGGGCGACCAGAATGGGCATCAGAACGGCGGCCAGGATGAAGTTCGACGCGCCGATCCAATACAGGACCGGCAACATTGCGCCGAAGAAGACGATCGTCGTCCCAAGGTCGGGTTGGATGAGGATGAGTCCCATCGGCACAAAGAAGATGCCGATGCCGATGAGAAAGTCCCGCAACCGAGCGATCGAGACCTCGGGTCGTGAGAACCATGCTGCGACGGCCAGGATCGTGGCAACCTTGGCGAATTCGGACGGTTGACCGCCGAGCCCTGCGATGGCGAACCAGGCACGCGCTCCCTTGATCGTGCTACCGACCACCAGAACGGCGATCAGGAACAGCAGCATGAAGATGTAAAAGGGGAAGGCAAAACGCTGGAACGTCTTGAGCGGAACGATCAGACACACGAACATGGCCGCAAAGCCGACTCCGGCGAATGTCAACTGTCGCCAGAAATTGGCCGCGTTGTTGACGTCGTACGTCGCGGAATAGATCGAGGTCAGCCCGATCGCGACGAGCGCAATGGCCGAGAAGAACGTTGTGACGTCGAAGTATTCTTTGAAGGTGTTCAT
>CAYYOV010000033.1:0-13446 GCA_964473365.1 uncultured Ignavibacteriaceae bacterium | reverse complement strand
GGCTTCGGCAGCCACACCGAACGGTCCACGCGGCCCTTGAGGTATCGTTCCATCACATAGCCCGCGATCGGGGCGGCGATTGTTCCACCGAAACCGGCGTTCTCGACCAGAACCGCGACCGCGACCCGTGGCGTATCGGCGGGTGCATACCCGACGAACCACGCATGATCTTCTCCGTGCGCGTTCTGAGCCGTTCCTGTCTTGCCGGCCGCAGTGATACCAGGGATCCTTGCCAGTCCGGCGGTGCCGCCGGGCTCCATGACCGCTTTTCGCATGCCCTCCTGGATGAAGGCGAAAGCCTCAGGCCGGATGCCGATCCGCGAATGCGCCGCCGGCACTTCGCTCAACCGCTGGAGGCGTTTGTTTCGAACGGCATGGACGGCGTGCGGCTGGTGGAGCGTGCCGCCGTTGGCAATGGCGGCCGCATAACGCGCCATCTGGATCGGCGACACACCGATCTCCCCCTGCCCGATCCCGAGGTTCACCACATTCCCCTGTGTCCACTTTCCCTTTCCGTACACACGATCGTAGTACGCCTCTGACGGAATGAGCCCGGAAGTTTCTTCACCGACGTCGAACCCGGTCTGCGCGCCGAACCCGAACCGTTGCGCGTATTCGGAGAACTTCGGCAAGCCGAGCTTCAGAACGAGGGAATAGTAGAAGACGTTGCACGACTGTTGGATGGACTTGACGACGTCCGTCTTTCCATGGACGTGCAGGTCCTTGAAGACCCTGTTGCCGAAGCGGAAGCCGCCCGTGCAGGTTATGGTGTAGTTCTCGTCGATGATCCCTTCTTCGAGCGCGGCCAGGGCGACGAGCATCTTGAACGTCGAACCGGGCGGATAGCGAGTCATCGTCGCGCGGTTGAAGAGCGGTTTCGACGCATCGGTGTTGAGCGCAAACCACAGGTCGGCCGGAGTGACGCCGCTAAACGTTGAGGGATCGAAGTCGGGCTTGCTGACCATGGCCAGGATTCCGCCGCTGTTCGGGTCCAACGCCACGATGGCCCCCTGTTTGTCGGTCATGAGCGATTCGGCGAACGCCTGCAAGCCGAAGTCCGCTTCGAGGAAAAGGTCAAACCCTTCCTCTGGCAGCACGTCGCGCGCCCCTCCTTCCAGCGGGCCGATCAATTGGCCTTTGGAATTGACGGAGATGAACTGGTACCCTTTCGTCCCGCGCAGAAATGGCTCGTAGGCGTACTCGATCCCGGTGGATCCGATAATGTCTCCCTGGCTGTAGAGCGGCCCCGCCTTGGCGAGCTGCGCGTCGGTGATCTCCTTGCAATAGCCGAGGAGATGCGAGGCATTCACGCGGTCCTGATAGACCCGCTTTGACTCGACGTCGTAGCTGACGCCGGGAAGCTGGAAGAGACGCTCTTCGACTGCCGAGAGAACGGAGAACGGCACATCGCGGGCGATGCGCGTGGGGGAGAAGGCGGAATAGTTCCGTCCGCGACGAAGCCGATCACGAATAACCGACGGGTCGAGGTCGAGAAGGTTCGAGAGGAGGCCGATCGAGGAGGTGTCGAATTCGGCGGGCGTGATGAAGATCGAGAACGAGGGGCCCACGTCGACGACGAGCTGCCCGGTCCGGTCGTACATGTACCCGCGCACCGGCTCACGCACGATCGTCCGAACCCGGTTCTCCTCGGACTTCTTCCCAAGCTCCTCGTGGTAGTACACTTGTAGCTGCACCAGCCGGAAGAACAGGACGGTGAACGCGACGCCGAACGCCACGGACAGAGCCATACGCCGCGAGCCCGAGCCGAATTCTTCATACCCGATCATCGCGACCATTCCGTACGAAAGCGACGTGAGAACCAGAACATCGGCAGGATCGCCACGATGGTCGTATAGAGCGACGTGCCGACCGTCGTGATCACCGTGGCGGCAAGGACCGAACGCTCGACGCCCTGGTAGAACACGACGAAATAGATGACATTGTGCACGACGCTCAATAGCAGAGTCGTCAACACGAATCGGTACGATCCGAGGGTCTGTTCAGCCGTATTCTCATTGAAAAAGGCTCCTGCCACGTAGCCCGTGATCGCTTTCGACAGCGCGGCCAGGCCGAGGAATTGCGTGGCCGTGAGGTCGTGGAGGAGACCGATCAGAAACCCGCCCAACATGGCTTCCATCCGGCCACGACGGATGCCCATCACTACCAGCCAGAGAATGAGCAGGTCCGGAGTGAACCCGGCCACCGGGATCAGGGGCACAAAGGTCATTTGGACAAGGAACAGAAGGCCCGCCAGCAGGGCGAACCGGAGTCGTGGATTCATCGCGCGCCCCCTCGTTCCAGCGCCGTGCGCTCTTCCGACGGCTCCGCGTCCAACACGAAGACTTCTTCCAAGCGCACAAAATCCACGCCGGGCGTGACTGTGATCGACTTGAAAAGCGATCCCGGCAGTTCCTCGACCGAGGCGACAACACCGATCCGAATATCCGGCGGGAACGTGTTGCTGTACTCGGAGGTCATGACAACGTCACCGGGTTCGACATCCATCGTCTTGGCGACATTGCGCAGCGTGACCGTCGTTCCGTCCCAGCCCACGATGCCATCGACGCGCGAGCGTTGTACCTTGGCGGTGGCCCGAAATTCGGTGTTGAGCAGAATGTTGACGACGGCATAGCGGTCGGAAACGCTCGTCACCACGCCGACCAATCCCTGGTCGTTGATCACGGGCATCAGCGGTTCGATGCCGTCGAGCCGTCCGGCGTTGAGGATGAGCGTGTTACGTTGGAGGTTGATGGACTTGCCGACAACCTCGGCAGCAATGAGCCGATACGGGATGCGTTGTGGCAATCCGACGAGCCTCCGAAGACGAGCGTTTTCCAGCTTGGCTTCGCGTAGCTGCGTCGCTTCGTCCGACAGCTCGACATTAATGCGGCGGAGGACCGCATTCTCCGTCCGGAGGCCCATGTAGGCCGTGACAAAACGGAACGGTTCCTGCACCGTCCCGAGGAGGACGGCGGCGACGCTCCGGATCCGCTTCACCTGCGGGTTGTCATTCGCCGCGAGGAGCAGGACCGAAACGATGATGCACGCGGACAGGACCACCAGGTCCCGGAACGCGTGCAGCAGGTCGAGGAGACGTTGGAGCATGGGGGAGAGGAAATCAATTGTCGACTGTCGATTTGCGATTGACGATTATCCTGGCTACTCCATCGCGCAGACCCATGGATAATCGACACTCGACAATCGCCGATCGAACATCACTCAGTACCGTCGGCCCTTCAGGAGGACCTTCGCGTAATGGTCGAGGTTCTCCAGCACCTTCCCCGTACCGCGCACGACGGCGGTCAGAGGGTCTTCCGCCACGTGGACCGGAAGGTTGGTCTCGAGTCGCAGACGTTCATCGAGACCCTTGAGCAGCGCGCCGCCACCGGAGAGCATGATGCCCCGGTCGAGAATGTCCGCGGAGAGTTCGGGAGGCGTTCGCTCCAGCGTGAGCTTCACCCCTTCGACGATCTGCGAGATGGGCTCGTTGAGCGCTTCGCGGATCTCGACGGACGAGACCTCCGTCGTCTTCGGCACCCCGTTGACGAGGTCGCGGCCCTTCACCTGGATCGTGATCTCTTCCTTCAGCGGCATTGCCGAACCAACTTCGCACTTGATCGCTTCTGCGGTCCGTTCGCCGATGAGAATGTTGTGGTTCCGCTTGAAGAACTGGATGATGGCGTTGTTCATCTCGTCGCCCGCCACCCGCCGTGATTCTTCGTTCACGATGCCGCTCAGCGCGATGACGGCGATCTCCGTCGTGCCGCCGCCGATGTCGACGATCATGTTCCCGACGGGCGCGTCGACGTCGAGGTTGACGCCGATCGCCGCGGCCATCGGCTCAGCGAGCAGATGTACTTCTTTGGCGCCGGCATGCTCTGCCGAATCGCGCACGGCCCGTTTTTCCACCTCGGTGATGCCTGACGGGACCGATACGACGATCCGTCGCGCCGGCACCCAGCTCACGCTGATCTTCTTGATGAACTCGCGCAACATGCCTTCGGCGATCTCAAAGTCTGCAATGACGCCATCCTTCATCGGGCGGATGGTCCGGACGTCGCGATGCGTCCGACCGAGCATCTCCTTCGCCTCGTTACCGATGGCGATGATGCGCTTCGTGTTCCGGTCGAACGCGACGATCGACGGCTCGTTGAGAATGATCCCTTTGCCTCGCATCCAAATGACCGTGTTGGCGGTCCCGAGGTCGATCGCGAGGTCGGCGGAAAAGAAATTGAAAATGCCCATGGGAGAAGATGGAAGTCAGTAATCAGTGATCAGGTTCGAAGCTGGCGACCCGGCCGAACAACGAAACAATATACAAAACCTCTCAGTGCACTTTGCCACAAAGTGGCCAGTTTGTGACGTCCATATAGGCAAAACTTCCCTCCGGGCTAGTGCCGGAAGTGTCGGATGCCGGTAAAGACCATCGCCACGCCGTTCGCGTCCGCCGCTTCGATCACCTCTCCGTCGCGGACTGACCCTCCGGGCTGGATCACGGCCGTGGCCCCCACCTTGACGGCTTCCAGGAGCCCGTCGGCGAAGGGGAAGAAGGCGTCAGAAGCGACCACGCATCCGCCCAGGTCGAAGCCGGCGGCGGCGGCCTTCTGTGCGGCCAGCCGGGAAGAATCGACGCGGGACATCTGCCCCGCTCCAACGCCGAGGGTCCGGGTGCCGCGGGTGTAGACGATGGCGTTCGACTTCACATGCTTCGCCACGTTCCAGGCGAAATGGAGGCCGGCGAGTTCGTCGTCGGTCGGCTGACGCTTCGTCACCGTCCGGAGGTCCTCAAAGTGCAGACGGTGTTGGTCGGGATCCTGCACGAGAAAACCACCGGCCACGCTCCGGATGTCCTGCTCGCGAATCGTCCTCAAGTTTACGGCCTGCCGGATGAGCCTCCGGTCCTTCTTGCGCGTCAGCAACTCCAGCACGCCGGGAGCGAAGTCGGGAGCAATGACGACCTCGGTGAAGATCTCGTTGATCGCCTCGGCAGTGGCCTTGTCGAGTGTCCGGTTCACGCACACGATGCCGCCGAACGCGGACGTCGTGTCTGTCGCGACCGCATGCCGGTACGCTTCGGACAACGACGTCGCGGAAGCCACACCGCACGGATTGTTGTGCTTGACGATGACGACCGTCGGGTCGTTGAACTCGGCGCAACAATGGGCCGCGGCGTTGATATCGAGGATGTTGTTGAACGACAGCTCCTTGCCGTGCAGCTTTACGAAGTACTCGCCGAACCGGCCGTACAACGCCGCTGACTGATGCGGGTTCTCCCCGTAGCGAAGCGCATGCGCCTTCCGTGCCGACACCGCCAGCGCGTCGGGCATCTCGCTCTGCTGTGTCTGGCTGCCCAGATAGTCGCTGATGGCCGCGTCGTATTGCGCCGTGTGCTGAAATGCCCGCACCGCTAGCAAATAGCGCGTCTGTGCCGTCACGGCGCCGGAATGCTCCTTCATCTCTTCGAGGAGGATGCCATACAGGTCGGGATTGACGACGACGGCCGTGTGACGAAAATTCTTGGCGGCAGCACGCACCATCGCCGGCCCGCCGATGTCGATCTGCTCCACGGCGTCGTCAAGCCGTACGTTCTCCTGCGCGATCGTCTGCTCGAACGGATAGAGGTTGACGACGACGAGGTCGATCGGTGCAATGTCGTGTTCCTGCAACTGCGATCGGTGATGCTCATCGTCGAGCACGGCCAGAATGCCGCCGTGGATCTTTGGGTGGAGCGTCTTGACGCGCCCGTCGAGGATCTCGGGAAATCCCGTCACCTGCGACACGTTCGTCACCGGAATGCCGGCGTTGCTGATCTCCTTGTACGTACCGCCGGTGGAGATGATCTCGACGCCGAAGCCATGAAGGGCAGTCGCCAGCTCGACGAGTCCGCGCTTGTCAGACACGCTGACGAGAGCCCGGCGAATGGCGAGGTCGGCTGCGGGCGTGTGTTTGGTGCTGCCGTTGGAACGATGGTCGGTCACGGAATGATCCAGGCGCGACGCCCTTCGACGCGGACACGTCCGCGCGCAAAAGCCGCCAGGGTTTCAGGATAGAGGGAATGCTCGACGGCCAGAACGCGGGCCGCGAGCGTCTCGGGCGTGTCGTCGAGAGCCACGGGTACGCACCGCTGGGCGATGATCGGTCCGCGGTCGTACTCTTCGTCGACAAAATGGACCGTCGCTCCGCTCACCTTTGCCCCCCCAGCCAGCACCGCCTCGTGCACGTGGTGGCCATACATTCCGTGACCGCCGAACGATGGCAACAGCGCCGGATGAATATTGACGATCCGATCGCGAAAGGCCGCAACGACCGGTGTCGGGATGCGCTTCAGATATCCGGCCAGCGCAATGAGGTCCGCGCCGTGCGTGCGAAGCGTGGCAAGCAGAGCTTCTGCGAAAGCGTCATCGGACGCGAACTGCTGACGACTGTGGTGGATCGACGGGACCTGATGTGCGCGTGCAATCGCCAGAGCCCCCGCATCGGAGCGATTACTGACGAGACAACAAACCCGGGCGGGAAGTGTGCCGTTCCGTATAGCTTCAAGGATCGCGGTGAAATTAGAGCCTCGTCCCGAGGCGAAGACGGCGATATTCATCGGGCCAAGATCCCAGAAGATGAACCGCCAAGGACACAGAGGACGCCAAGAGCGCCAGGGACAGATGAGAATGTGGAAACTCGACGCTTCCTTCTCATATCAACTTGGCGTTCTTGGTGTTCTTGGCGCACTTGGCGGTGGATGCTTTTGCTCTGATCTCGGTCGCCATAAGGTAGCCAGAAGTGCCCGTATTTTCAATGAATTCAAAGAGTTTCTATATTGACGCACCACCCCTCCTCACATCACACCGAGCATCCTCCATGACCATCCTGCGATCACTCGTCGCCGTCCTACTTGCGTGCACTGCCACGATGGCTCAGCAGACGTGGGAGCAACGCTTCCGTGCGATCCCTGAGCCACAACGCATGCGCGCTACGGTCGAACGCCTCGCCGCGCGTCCGCATCACATCGGTTCGGCGTACGGCAAGCAAAATGTCGAGTGGATGGCCGAGCAATTCCGGTCGTGGGGATTCGACACGAAGGTCGAGACCTTCCATGTTCTCTTTCCCACTCCGAAGGAACGTCTCCTCCAACTTGTCGCTCCGTCCACATTCACCGCGACGCTCGACGAAGGGACCGCACCCGGAAAGGTTCCGTCGGAAGAACTTCCCATCTACAACGCATACTCGGTGGACGGAGACGTGACGGCGCCGCTCGTCTACGTCAACTACGGCATTCCATCAGACTACGAGACATTGGAACGGCTCGGGATCTCCGTCAAGGGATGCATCGTGATCGCCCGATATGGCGCGTCGTGGCGCGGCATCAAGCCAAAACTGGCGGCGGAGAAAGGGGCGGTCGGCTGCATCATCTACTCCGACCCAAAGGACGACGGGTACTACCAGGGTTTGGTCATCCCGGAGGGTCCCTACCGTCCGGGCTCGGGTGCACAACGGGGCAGCGTCATGGATATGCCGCTCCATCCGGGCGATCCGCTGACGCCGGGGATCGGTGCGACCAAGGATGCGAAGCGGCTCACCAAAGAAGCCTCAGGCGTGATCACGCAGGTCCCGGTCCTACCCATCTCGTATGACGACGCCCGGCCGCTTCTGGCGGCGCTAGAGGGCCCGGTTGCGCCCGACGCATGGCGCGGTGCATTGCCCATCACCTATCGCATCGGCCCGGGTCCGGCAAAGGTGCGCCTCAAGCTTTCGTTCTCGTGGGACATCGTCCCCATTCACAACGTCGTCGCGACACTCAAGGGCAAGGAACTACCGGACGAGTGGATCATTCGTGGCAATCATCACGACGCGTGGGTCTACGGCGCGCAGGACCCGGTGAGTGGTATGGCGGCACTGATGGAAGAGGCGCGCGCCCTGGGCACGTTGGTCAAACAGGGATGGAAGCCGAAGCGTACGATCGTCTACGCTGCATGGGATGGGGAGGAGGAGGGATTGCTTGGATCGACGGAATGGGCCGAGGCTCACGCCGACGAACTGCAGACAAAGGCCGTCCTCTACATCAACTCCGACAGCAATGGACGGGGCTTCCTGGGCATGGGCGGCTCTCACACGCTCGAGCCGTTCATCAACGGCGTTGCTCGCGACATCACCGACCCCGAGACCGGACTCAGCGTCTGGAAGCGCGAGCAGCTGCGTCGGATCTCCCGAGCGCGTTCCACGGAAGATCGTGGAGACATCCGCTCCGGTGCAGAGCTGAAGATCGGCGCGCTCGGGTCCGGCTCAGACTATACCACGTTCCTGCAACATCTTGGGATCGCCTCGCTCGACCTCGGCTACGGCGGTGAGGACGGCGGTGGGATCTACCATTCCATCTTCGACGACACGCGTTGGTATCTTACGTTCTCAGACTCCACCTTTGTGTACGGCAAAGCGCTGGCGCAGACCGTGGGCACGGCCGTCATTCGGATGGCGGACGCGGACGTGCTGCCGTTCGCGTTCAAGAACCTGGCGTCGACCGTCACGACGTACATGGACGATCTCAAGAAGCTCGTGAAGGCGATGCAGGACGAGACGAAAGAGCGGAATCGCCAGCTGGAAGAGGGCGTGTTCGCTGCGATCGCCGACCCGCGGGAGCCAACCGTGCCACCGGCAAAGCAGGACGTGCCCCCCGTGTTGAACCTGACGCCGCTCGAGAATGCGGTCATCGCGCTTCAGCAGGAGGCGGAGGCGTTCGATAAGGCGGTCGCCGCGTCGGGCGGAACGCTGACAGCGACAAAGCGGAACGAGCTGAACCGGACGATCCGCTCAGCAGAGCGGGAGTTGACGAATCCGGACGGATTGCCCCGGCGGCCGTGGTTCAAGCACCTCGTGTATGCGCCCGGGTTCTACACCGGCTATGGCGTCAAAACGCTGCCAGGCGTGCGCGAAGCGATCGAGCAGCGGGATTGGAAAGAAGCCGAGGCAGAAGCCGTGCGTGCGGCGGCGGCCATTGGATCGCTCGCGGACCATCTTCGTTCGGCACGCATGAAGGTCTCTGGTTCGAAGTGACAATGGAGAGCGCCGAGATACGGTCACTCATATTCGACGTGGATGGCACGCTGATCGATTCCAAAATCGACATTGCCGACGCACAACTCTGGGTGTTGCGACAGCTGGGGGTCGATCGCTGGACCCGTGAAGACATCTACCCCCGCATCGGCCGGCCGCTGACGGAGACGTTCAAAGAGTTGCTTCCCGCCGAGATGCACGACCGCATCACGGAAGCAAAGAGGATGTACATTGCTCACTACCGTCCGCGTGCCTTGGATACGACGACACTCTTCCCGGGAGTCGAAGAGACGCTGGCGCAACTTCACGCACGCAAGGTCCCGATGGCGGTCGCTACGACGAAGTCGAGCGTCACGGCCAACCGCGTGCTCCAGCATTTCGGCATCCGGCAGTATTTTGTACAGGTGCAAGGGACGGACGATACGCCCCCAAAACCCGACCCGTACGTCGTCCACCGGATTCTGAAGGAGCAACGCTGGTCTGCGGCCGAAACGGCCCTGGTGGGAGACAGCGAGGTTGACATCCTCTGCGCCCGCAACGCTGGCATCCAGGCATGGGCGGTCACGTGGGGATCGATCAGCCGCCAACGGGCCGTGGAGCTTCAGGCGGACGATCTCCTGGAAGATATCCGGGAGATTCCGGGACGAATATCGAATCAAGAATCTCGAAACTCGAAACAAACATGAATCTGGAAATTTCCAACAGACCTGCCCATCGTGGGACAATGAGATTCGAAGTGAGTCATTGGAGGTCGTCTCTGGGCGATTCGTGCTTGTTTCGTGCTTCGTCATTCGGATCTCGAACTTGAGCCAGCCTTCCATCATGAACCGACGCCACTTCATCGCCACGAGCATCGCCCTTCCTGCGGCCTCTGCATGGATGCCGCGCTTGCACGCCACGCCGGCTATCCCCGCGGTCCGCACCGCCTCGATGTGGACCTATCTGTGGGACATCGTCGACGAAGGCTACGACACGCCCCTCCAGCTCATGAAACAGAACGGCCTGACGCACGTGAGTCTGGCCGCCGCATACCACGCGGGTCGATTCCTGCTCCCGCATAATCCTCGCCGCAAGGTCTACTTCCTCGAAGACGGCACCGTCTACTTTCAGCCGACGGCATACCGATACGGAGTCGTACAGCCCCTCGTCAACTCCTATGTGAAGCAAGGACATCATGTCGCTTCGGTCCGGAAAGCGGCCGAGCGCGAAGGACTCGGACTCAACGCGTGGGTCGTTGCATGCCACAACACGCCGCTGGGCACGGCCTACCCGTCGATCGCGTGCGTCAACGCCTTCGGAGACCCGATGCCGCACAATCTGTGTCCTTCCAGCAAGGACCTGCGCCACTACCTGAAGGCGGTCGTCGGCGACCTGGCCGATCAGGGAGTGCAGCGGATCGAACTGGAGGCGATGCAGTTCCAGGGCTTCACCCACGGCGTACACCACGAGCGTGAAGGGATCACGCTCTCGGCGGCATACCGGTTCCTCCTCGGCGTCTGTTTCTGCCGTTCGTGCTTTGAGCGCTCGAAAGGAACAGTAGACCTCGTTCCGATCCAGCGCTATACGCGTAAGACACTGGAAGACCTCTTCGCCGACCCTCCGACGGCTCCGGCTCTGAACACGTTGGCCGACCTGCCGCCGGACCTGTTTGCGCCCTTCATGGCGTGGAGGAAGGACGTCGTGGTATCGTTGGCGGAAGAACTCCAAAGCGTAGCGGCAACATCATCCACGGTCCTCCGTCCGCTCGTTTCGTTCGACCCGACAGCACGTGAGATGGTCGGAATGGACGTTCCGCGCGTGGCGTCGATCACCGGTGGCGTGCTGATGCCGGGCTACGTGAAGGACGGCCCGGCGCTCCGTGCACCGCTCGCTGCCGTACAGGAACTGGCGAACGGAAAGCAGGTCATCGTCGGATTCCAGGTCGGATTGCCCGAGAGCGGCGGGAAGGCGGAATTCCTGAGCCGGATGAGCGCGGCGATAGAGATGAGAATTCAAGACTTCAACTTCTACAACTACGGCTTCATCCCCTTGGAGAACCTCCAGTGGATATCCGAGGGAAAGAAAGGATAGAGGATGGGGGATGAAGGAGGGGAGGAAGGTGTCATAGAAGATCTCTCAGATACCTCCACACATCCTTTCTCCTCTCTCCTACATCCTATAAGCGACCTCCATCGAATTCAAAAGGTCTTCTTATGAAGTCGCGCACACTCACCTCGCTTTTCGTCGGCATCATTGCCATCGGCGTCTCTGTTTGTGCTCAGGACGCCAAAGTTGCCACTGGTCGAACCATCATGGTCGCTGCGCATCCGTTGGCCGCTCAGGCCGGTGTGGATGTCTATAAGAAGGGGGGGAACGTCGTCGATGCCGCTGTGGCGACGGCGTATGTGTTGGGAGTCGTCGAACCGCACGGCTCGGGCATCGGCGGAGAAGGGATGATGCTCATCTATGACGCGAAAAGCGGACGCGCCACCGTCATCGATTTCAAGGCCATCGCTCCCGCGGCCGCGAGTTACCAGAACCTCGACTTCACGAAGACCTCCAGTTTCGCGCGGACGATCCGTGGCGCCTCCGTGCCGGGCGCGGTGGCCGGACTGGAGATGGCGCGCGAGAAGTACGGCAAACTCGACCGCACGACCGTTCTGCAACCGGCCGTCGATTATGCGCTGAAGGGATTTGCGGTCGACAGTTCGCTCGCGTCAAACCTGGAATACTACAAGAACACGCTCCAGAAAGATCCACACGCGAAGGCCACGTATTACCCGAATGGCCGAGTCCCCGATCCCCAATCCCCAATCACCAATCCCGATTACGCCAGAACTCTCCAAGAGATCCAGCTCCACGGCCCCTCCGCCTTCTACACTGGTCGCATCGCAGACCTCATCGTTGCCGACGCGAAGAAGAACGGCGGATTCATCACCAAGCAAGACCTGGCGGCCTACAAGGCCATCGAACGCGAAACGCTCCGCGGCGAGTACCGAGGCTGGGAGGTCGTCACGACTCCGCCTCCGTGCGGCGGCATGCACATGCTCGAGGTCTTCAACATGCTTCGGTTCTTCGACCTGCGCGAAGCCCGCGTGCAGAACGGTTACGATGCGCATCTGCTGGCAGAAACATTCCGCTTGATGTTCATGGACGAGATCACGCACAATGGCGACCCGGAGTTTTCGAAGATCCCCACCGGATCGATCGCATCGAAGACCTACGGCTTCGACCGATTCCGGAGCATCAACCTGGCGAAGACGAGCGACGCGGCGGCAACAACGGCAGGACAGCCCGCAGGTCAGAGCACGACACAGCTCTGCGTGATGGATGGGGAAGGGAATGCCGTGGCGCTGACGATCACGCTCAGCAGTTTGTTCGGGACGGCGCACACGGTGGAGGGGGCGGGATTCCTGCTGAACAACGAGATGCAGAATTACAACATCGACCCGAAGCACCCGAATGCGCTCGCACCGCACAAGCGGGTTGTGACGAGTCTCGTGCCGACGGTGCTGTTGAAGGACGGCAAACCGGTGATGGCGGTGGGGACGCCGGGCGGGGACCTTATTATTTCGACCGTCGCCCAAGTCATTCTGAATGTCGTCGACCACGGCATGTCGGTGCGCGACGCCGTCTTTGCGCCGCGCCTGTTTGCAACATTCTATCAACAGAAGGTGGAGATCGAGCCCGGATTCGCCCCGCCGACGTACGACCAGCTTCGTTCGCTCGGCCACACGCTCGACATCTCGCCCCGCCAGCGGGCGTATTTCGGAGCCGTGCAAGCCATTTGGCGCGATCCGGCGACGGGTGTGCTGACCGGCGTGAGCGATCCGAGGAGAAGCGGGGAACCCAGGGGCGAGTAGAGAGCGGAGAAATTGTCGATGTGCGATTGGGGATTGTCGAATACCAAAGAAGGGCCACAGAGATAATCGTAAATCGCCCCTCGACTTCGCTCGGGGCGACCTCGAGCGACCGAAGGGAGTCGAGAGGTCGGCAATCGACAATCCCAATGTCCACCACTACCGTCACATCGCTTCTCTTTCGCCTCCGCAGGTTGGGTTCCGAAAGGAATCGCACCGGCATGGCTCGCTTCGGCATCACGTCAAAGAAGGTCTTCGGTGTCGGGACGAAGCCGATCTTTGCGCTCAGAAAACAGATCGGACGCAACCACGCGCTGGCGCAGAAGCTCTGGAAAACCGGCTGGTACGAAGCGCGAGTTCTTGCGTTCCTCATCGCCGAGCCCACGAAGGTGACGCCAACATTGATGAACAGCTGGGCGAAGGACTTTGACAACTGGGCCATCACCGACGGCACCTGTCTGCATTTGTTCGCCGACACGCCACACGGAACGTCGATGGCTCTCAGGTGGGTGAAACGGAAGGAAGAGTTTGTGAAGCGCGCGGGATTCGTCATTCTCGCCGTGCG
>CAYYOV010000032.1:0-30002 GCA_964473365.1 uncultured Ignavibacteriaceae bacterium | reverse complement strand
GCGAGCTCGTAGCTTCCCTCAGGCAGACCGCCGATCAGGAAGAAGCCCGCAAGGTTCGACGATGCTCCGCGCGGCGTGTTGAGGACGACGATGGATGCGTACGGGATCTTCTCACCCGTCACGCTGTCGACGACAACGCCGCGAACGTCTCCCGTCTGGCCAAGCGCGGGCGACACGAGGACGAGCATCAAAAACCAGGTACCGAATATGGCGGACGACCGTCGCATATGCGGTCAACGTAGGCAGATTTGCCCGCGTTTCCAAGGCGAGGATGTCAGAACTGAAGTCCGTACATTGACGTCGTGCGAGTAAGAACGATCGACAATCTGGACGCGACAGAACTGCGCGCCTACAGGACCTTGCGGCGGCCGGAAGAGCATCTCCGCGAAGGCCTGTTCATTGCCGAAGGTGAGAAGGTCGCCTCCCGGCTTTTCGCGAGCGGCCTCGAAGTGGTCTCGGTGCTCCTGACGCCCGCCTGGCTTGAGAGTTATCGCGAGACGCTTGAACGCCTCGCGCCCGCTCCGGAGGTGTTCGTCGCCGCAAAGGATCTCGTCGAGACCATCGTCGGCTTCCCGCTCCACCAGGGGATCATGGCGCTCGGCCGCGTCCCGCGCGGACAAACGACCGAAGCGATCCTCGCCGGCTCCCGGAAACCGTGGCTGATCGTTGCGCTTGACGGCCTCGCCAATGCGGAGAACGTCGGCGTTCTCGTGAGGAATGCGGTCGCGTTCGGCGCCGCGGCGATCGTCGCCGGAGAGACCTCGAGCAGTCCGTACCTGCGACGGGCCGTGCGGAATTCGATGGGCACCGTCTTCCAGGTTCCTGTCATCCATCCGGCATCGTTGGCGGCGTGGCTCGAGGACCTGCGCGATGAACATGGCGTGCGCGTCGTTGCGGCGGATGCCGACGCACACGCGACTCCCGTAGCGAAGTGCGATCTCAGCGGAAACGTCTGCGTCGTGTTCGGAAGCGAAGGGATGGGATTGCGGCCGGAGGTGCTTGCGCGCTGTCACGAGCGCGTCGTGATCCCGATGCGGGACGGAGTCGACTCGCTTAACGTCGCAAGCGCGAGCGCCGCGGTGTTGTATGAGGTGCAGCGACAACGATCGCGAGACGCCGGATCGCCATCACCACCGGGACCGTAGGAACGGGGAGAAAACTCGAACGCCAAGGCTGCCGCTTGAAGAGAACCTCTCTTCGTTCGCGGCGACCATGGCGTTTTGGTTCTTCTCCGTCGTGTACGGTCAGGGCTTCGGGGCCGGGGGCGGCAGGGTGCGTGCCGTGACGACCGATTCCCAGCCACACTCCCGGTGGGCGGAATCGCAGAACGGTTTGTCCTTGCTGTGACCGCACCGGCACAGTGAAATGGCCGTCCGTCCGGACAGATCGAAGTGTTGTCCTGAACCGTCGACCAGTTCAAAGTCCCCTTCAACTCTCAGGCTGCCGTTCGGTTTGACGGTGATCTTGGTAGGCATGTCGCTATCGTTGAGATTGCGTTCCGTTCGGAAGGACAGTGAACGGGACGTACACTTCGGTCTTTTCCCACCGTAATCGCAGGACGCCGCTTCGCTGTCCTGTCTTCTCCAGCAGGATCGTGAATTTCTCGACCGGTTCGCGCAGAGTCTTCTTTTTCATCGGAACGCGCACGAGGTCCAGCGACGCATCGTAGACGGTCCCCCACTGACCGGTCTGGCGGTTGATCATCAGCTTCCACTGTTTGGCTGAGGGCATCGTGTAGAGGGTGTACGCACCCTTGGGGACGACCGTATCGCCCAGCCGGAGGTCAAAGTCGGTCACGAAAGACGTGGCCTCATTTGCACCGGTGCGCCACCACCGATGGTACGGTACGAGGCCCCCCATGATCACGCGGCCGCGCATCGACGGACGACCGTAGTCGATGTAGATGCGCCCGCCTGCCGCTGTCGATCCGCCCTGGCGGGCAGGTTTGCCGTTGAAGCGCACCTGAACGGAGTCGCGTGGGCTCAGGACGGGTTGCTGTGCCGCTGCCTCGGCTACCGGCCACGCCAGCGCGAGTGCGATCAACCATGATCGGACGGTAGAGTGAGTGCGATCCATACGAAGCAGAGTAGGAAAAATTGGATGGCAGCGCAAGGTTCGATCGTCCTCAATTCGGGCGCGCTTGCTCGTATGCCTTGAGCGTCCGCTCGTCGAAGCATGCGACCGTTACGGACAGCGACGGATCGCGACGAAGTGCATCATTGATCTCGCG
Organism: uncultured Ignavibacteriaceae bacterium; assembly: GCA_964473365.1. Taxonomy (GTDB): domain Bacteria; phylum Bacteroidota; class Ignavibacteria; order UBA10030; family UBA10030; genus 2-02-FULL-55-14. The sequence continues at coordinate 27,772 of CAYYOV010000032.1, read as the reverse complement.
CAAGGCGATCGCAGCAGCCTGCTCGAGCGGGAACCCGAACGCCCCGGTACTGATCGAGGGGAACGCGATCGACCGGATGCCGTATTCCTGGGCCACATCGAAGCAGGCCCGGTAACACTTCGCCAGGTCCTCTTCTTCATGCTGTGAGCCGCCGTGCCAGATGGGACCGACGGTGTGAATGACGTACGTCGCCGGCAAAAGGTAACCTTTCGTCACTTTCGCTTCACCGGTCCGGCAGCCACCCAGCGTCTTGCATTCTGCCAGCAATTCGGGGCCGGCGGCCGTATGGATGGCCCCGTCGACCCCTCCGCCGCCGAGCAGTGTCGCGTTCGCGGCGTTGACGACGGCATCGACCTTCAATGTCGTGATGTCGGCACGAATGATAGAGAGCATTGCCGTCTCCTCACGTGATGCGATGAACCTCAGCCCTTCTTCGGTTCCAGCGGTCGGACCACCATGATGCCCGTCTGGCCCTTGTTCGCCGCCAGATACTCATGCAGCGGTCTTTCACTGATGAGCACCTTCTTCCCCGCCAGCGGTGCATGCATGAACTTCGTGACGCCGTTCTCCTTCACAACGATCCCCGTGTGCGACGTGTCGAGCCCGGGGAAGTCGGTCGTCGTCCCCAGGATATCACCGTTCTGCAGGCGGTCCTCGATCGCTTCCACCTTCGCCTTCGGAATGAAGTATCGGGTCCGCTCATTGATCGCCTTTTCCTGAGCGGCGATCAATGGCACCAGTTCCGGCTTCTCCTTGAGCTGGCGGTAGGAATCGGGGTGTGTGGACATGAACGACACGGTGTTCACGAACACTTCGCCACCAAGCTCTTTCGACATCTCTTTCCAGGTGCCGCGGAGCGCGTTGTCGTACATGTAGTCCGAAGTGTAATGGAGCCGGCTGGCGTAGCCGTCGATGACGCCGCCACGGTACCGGATCCGCTGCAGCTGCTGCTGGTACGCTTCGAACGTCGTCTGACCGAGCTTGACGCATCGCGCGAGCGTCAGCGCGTTCTCGTAGAACGAGACGCAATCGAGCCCGCGCATGTTCACCACCAACCGCTCGTCGCCGGGAACTTCCAGCGCGTGGGCCAGGTACGGAGTGCCGAGGAACGACTTGCCGATCTCCACGATGGCATCGCCGATGGGAACCCCTGCCAGCTTCCTGCTCACCGCCAGCTCAAACTTCGACCGGCAGATCTCGGCGTCGTCAGGTTCCTGCGCGAAGCGAAGCCACGGGCCCGGAGTAGTGAGAGCTGCGGCCGACCAGAAGGCGGGAACGGATGAGAGAAACGCTCGGCGATCCATGGAGGCTCCTTGTGCGTTCAAAGAGTGATCTGGCTGCCCAGCAGGATCTGCAGGGCGGAATAGTTGAACTCGATGGTGGTCTCATGCGGACGCACGAGCGAGAATTCCCGCAGCGTCCCGGTCAATGTTCCCATCGGTGCATACTGGTATTGCACGTGCGCGGTGAACGATACCCGGTCGCTGAACGGGAGGACCGCGTAGACGCCGGCGCGGACGATGAGCTTCGACTTTCGATAGTCGGCGTATGCGTCCTGCACGACCCGTTCTTCTGTGACCGGTCCCACCTTCACGGTCAGCGTTTCATTCGTGATCTGGTCGGCGGATGCCCACAGGTTCGCGATGCCGGTGAATGCCGCAACCTCTGCCCCGCCGACGATGGGTGGAAAGAAATAGACCAGATCGACGCCGGCCAGTACCGCGGTCAGGCGGCGATCGAGCGACAGGTTGTGCAGTGAATCATGGAGGGCCACATTCGTCCGGGCCTGCTGATACGTCCCGAACAGTTTCACCGCCATGTCGCGCTCGAACCGGTACATGGCCGAGGCCTCGACGAGCGGTGCACACCGAAGCGGCGGATACTGGCCGATGGGTACATCAAGGGCGTTGTAGGAGGCGATGTCGCGCCGGCCGTCCTCATCGACGGATGTGAACTCCAACAGCGCGATGCCGGCGGACGCGGAGACGCTCCACGTGCCTTCCTGCGCGAACATCGCGGCCCCCGGACCGAACAGGCCCAGCCACAGTCCGACGCGGATGGCCGCACGGCAGCGCATGGTCAGAACGGGTTGTCGCCCGGCTCCGGTGGAGGTGGCAGGAATTGTTCGCGCGGATACTGCAGGCGATTCTCGAACCGCGCGTATTGTTTGACGAACTGGAGCTTCACCGAATCGACCGGCCCGTTCCGCTGCTTGCCGATGATGATCTCAGCCACGCCTTCGGTCGGCTCGCCGTTCTCGGCCTCGATGCCGTACATCTCGGGACGATGGACGAAGATGACGACGTCGGCGTCCTGCTCGATGGCGCCCGATTCGCGCAGGTCGGCCAGCGCCGGCCGTTTGTCCGTCCGTGCTTCGACGGCGCGGTTGAGCTGCGACAATGCGATGACGGGGATGTTCAGCTCCTTCGCGAGTCCTTTGAGCGACCGCGAGATGGCCGAGATCTCCTGCTCGCGGCTTTGCGCCGAACGGGGACCCTGCATGAGCTGGAGATAGTCGACGACGACCATGCCGATGTTGTGTTCGGCCTTCAGCCGCCGCGCCTTGGCGCGGAGCTCGAGAATGCCGAGGCCCGGCGTGTCGTCGATGAAGATCTTCGCTTTGTAGAGACGGCCCACGCTCACGCTCAGTTTACGCCACTCGTCCTCGGGCAGCCGTCCGGTGCGGACCTTGTGCGCATCGACGCGCGCCTCGGCGCACATGAGGCGCATCACGAGCTGCTGGACCGACATTTCGAGGCTGAAGAACGCGATGGGCACGTCGTGCAGGACCGAGGCGTTCCGGGCGACGGAAAGAACGAAGGCGGTCTTCCCCATCGACGGACGGCCCGCCACGATGATCAGGTCCGAAGGCTGAAACCCGCCCGTGAGGTTGTCGAGGTCCGTGAAGGCCGCCGGTACGCCCGTGACGCCGCTGTGGCTGCCATGAATGCTCTCGAGCATCGCCATCGTCTTCGTCACGGCCGCTCCCATCGTGACGAACGACTTCTTCATCCGCTGTTCGGAGATGTCGAAGATCTTCGCTTCGGCCTGGTCGAGCAGGCCGAGGGCGTCCTCGGTCTCGCTATAGGCGCGGTTGATGACCTCCGACGACGCGCCGATGAGCTGGCGCATGAGCGACTTTTCGAGGACGATGTGCGCGTGGTATTCGATGTTCGCTGCGCTGGCCACCCGCGTCGTGAGCTCGGAGAGGGTTACCTCGCCGCCGACCTTGTCGAGGTCGCCGCGGCGCCGGAGCTCTTCGGCCAACGTGATGAGGTCGACCGGTTCCGATCGCTCGAACAGCGCCGTCATGGCCTTGAAGATGAGCCCGTGGGCCGGCTTGTAGAACGCCTCCGAGTCGAGCACTTCGAACGCTTTGGCGAGCGCTTCTTTGTCGAGGAGCATGGCGCCCAGCACCGACGACTCGACGTCGACCGCCTGCGGAGGCACGCGGCCTTCGGCGGAGACGGTATTCAGGATCTCATTGAAGCGGCGGGGTTCGGCCATGAGAGAAGAATGAGAAAGGAGATAGGAAAAAGGAGATGCGAGTTGTGGGTCAGAATGTGAATGTTAGAGTTCTTGCGCAGGGTCGCCGGTTCCCGGTGGCGTGTTCCCGCAGACTCTACTTCACCATCTCATCGTACCGCTTCCGGAACGCTTGCACGTCTTCCCACGTCGGACGCTTCCAGTTCGGGTTTCGCAGCAGCGCGGCCGGATGGTACGTGACCATCGTCGGGACGCCGCGGTACGAGTGCCAGGTGCCGCGGAGCTTTCCGAGCGACTCTTTCGTCTTGAGCAACGCCTGTCCCGCCGTCAACCCGAGGCACAGGATCAGCTTGGGCTTGATGATCTCGAGCTGATGCCATAGGTACGGCTCACACTGCTCGATCTCTTCCGGCGCCGGCTGACGATTGTTCGGCGGCCGACACTTGAGGATGTTGCAGATGAACACCTCTTCGCGCTTGAACTGCACAGCTTCGATGATCTTGTTCAGCAATTGGCCGGCGCGTCCGACGAAGGGTTCGCCCTGCTGGTCCTCGTCCGCTCCCGGCGCTTCGCCGATCAGTACCACGTCCGCTTGCGGATTCCCGACGCCGAACACGAACTTCGTCCGGGTCTTTCCGAGCGCACACTTCTGACACTCGCAGATGTTCGCCCGCAGCTCCTCCAGCGTCGACGACGAAGCCCACGGTTCAGTCGAAGCAGGCGCCTGCGGCGCTGGAGTCGATCCGATGAAGAGCTCCGGGACTGCCGGGGCGACGGGTACCGACCGTTTGGCCGTCACTGGCCCCTCCGGCGCCCGGCGGTCGAGCAGCAACGGCCCGTTGAGCTCCTCTTCCTGCCGCAGAAATCGTTCGACGTCATCGAGCAACCGTCGGGCATCATCATGGACCGTTCCGGACATGGGCGTGGATGATCAGGCGCGAAGCGCGGCTACCCGGTCGAGGAGGCGATGGGCGACCTCGATCTTTTCCAATGCGGGGAGCTCGTCCACGCGTCCTCCGCGGTCGATGAATGTGACCGTGTTCTGGTCGGACCCGAAGACCGGATTCTCACGCGTGGCCGCGTTGACGACGATCAGGTCGAGTTTCTTCTTCGTGAGCTTCGCCCGCCCATTGTCGAGCGCGTTCTCCGTTTCGAGCGCGAATCCGACGAGGATCGAGCCCCGACGGCGGACACGGCCGAGTTCGGCCAGGATATCCGGCGTCGTCGTCAGGTGGAGGTCGAGCGCCGCATCGGGCGATATCTTCTTGAGCTTCTGCCCCGCCGGTTTCGAAGGTCGATAGTCAGACACGGCAGCTGCCATGATGATCACATCCTGCTTTTTGGCAGCCGTCATGACGGCCTTCTGCATCTGGTCAGCCGTCTCGACGTCGACACGCGTGACGGTCCTTGGCGTCTCCAGCTGTACGGGGCCGGTGATGAGGGTGACGTCGGCACCGCGACGGGCGGCGGCAGTCGCAATGGCGAAGCCCATCTTTCCGCTCGAGCGATTGCCGATGAACCGCACCGGATCGATCGGTTCGTACGTCGGTCCGGCCGTCACGAGCACTCGTGTCTTGCGCAGGTCCTCGGTCCTTCCAGCCAGCACATTGTTCACGAAGGCGAGGATCACTTCGACGTCGGGCAACCGGCCGGGGCCGGTGAGCCCGCTCGCGTGCTCGCCGATCGCCGGCGGGACAAGCTCGACACCCCGCAGACGGAGCACGCCCAGGTTGTGCTGGGTGACGTCGTTGAGATACATGTCTGCGTCCATGGTCGGGGCAAGCACCAGCGGCCTCCGACATGCCAGCGCGAGGACGGTCAGCAGATTGTCCGACAACCCGTGGGCGATCTTGGCAATGGTGTTGGCCGACGCCGGCGCGATCAACATCAGATCACACCAGGTGGCGAGGTGGATGTGCCGCGTGCCGATCTCGGAATCGGTGGACTGGTCCTTGTGCCACAGATCGACCGCCACCGGATGCCGGGTCAGGGCGGAGAACGTGAGCGGCTGGACGAACTCCGTCGCCGCTTCCGTCATGACGACGCGCACCTCGGCCCCGGCGCGCACCAGCTCACGTACCAGGTAGGCGCTTTTATAGGCGGCGATGCCGCCCGTGACGCCGAGGAGGATCTTCGTTCCGCGCATGGAGGACTCAGGTCAGTGGAACGCCGTTCTCATGATGGACCCACGAAACGGGGGGCGCTTATGCCGCCGGCGTTTCGGGGGCCTCAGGATAGCGGGAGGTGAACTTTTTCTGCGAGACCTCGTCGAGGGCCATGTCCGTCGCCTTCGGACGCGTTTCGAACTCGATGCTGATCTTCAGCTGATCGGGATTGACGCCGACGTTCTCGAGATCCTCTTCGGTCTCCGTCGTCACTTGCGTCAACTGCCGAATCGTCTCGAGCCGCTGGTTCAGCTCGATCTTCATCTCGTCATGGATCTGGCGGGCACGCTTGGCCGTGACCACGATCGCCTCGTAGATGTTCCCGGCGCTCTGGTAGAACTGCTCCATATCAACAGGCTTGATCGCCACGATACTGCTCCTCAGGTAAGTAAGTGATGGATGTTGAACGTTCGGTGTTTTGTCGCTCACGCCGTGGCGTGAGCCTCTTCTCTATCGATGAAGCGCGCGACGCACGATCTCGGTCGCTTCATCGCACGCCCGCTGCAAGTCGTCGTTCACGACGGTGTGATCGAACCGCGACGCCAGTTCCATTTCCATCGGCACGCGGGCCATCCGGCGCTCGACGGTGGCGGCATCCTCGGTCTTCCGGTTCACGAGCCGCATCCGGAGCTCGTCCACGCTCGGAGGGGCCACAAAAATCAACACCGCATCGTCCGGGTATTTCGCCTTGATCGAGAGCGCCCCTTTCACGTCGACATCGAACAGCATCACGTTCCCGTTTGTCAGCGCGCGGTCCACCTCGCTTTTGAGCGTCCCGTAGTAGTTCGTGTAGATCTCCTCCCACTCGACGAGGTCTCCCTGGTCGATGCGACGCCGGAAATCCTCTTTCGTGAGGAAGAAATAGTCCCGGCCATGGATCTCGCCGGGCCGCATCGGGCGTGTCGTGGCCGAAACAGAAAAGGCCATGGACGGAAATCGCTGCAGCAGGACCTTCGCGATCGAGGTCTTGCCAGCGCCGCTCGGCGCAGACAGGACGATCAGTTTGCCCGGGTTCGCCACGATCACTCGATATTCTGCACCTGCTCGCGCACCTTTTCGAGCTCTTCCTTGATGCCGACGACGATCTTGGTCATCGCGGCGTCGTTCGACTTTGAGCCGATCGTATTTGCTTCGCGATTCATTTCCTGAACGATGAAGTTCAACCGCCGGCCGGCTGCTTCCTTGTCGGCGAGGGCTCCCAGGAACATCTTGTTATGGCTCCGGAACCGGACAAGCTCTTCGGTGACGTCCAGCCGTTCCGCCAGCAGGGCGATCTCGAGCTCGAGCCGGTTCTGATCGAGGACGCGCTGGTCCGTGACCAGCTGGCCGACGCGCTCCAACAGACGCTGGCGCTCTTCCGGAACGCGAAGCGCTGCGAGCCGCTCGATCTCGTCGAGCGAACGGTTCATCCCTTCCACGCGCGCCTTCAGGTCCTTCGCCAGTTCCTTGCCCTCACGCGTGCGCATGTCGTTGAGCCCCTTCAGGGCCTTCCGCAGCGCCTGCTCGGCCAGCGCCCACTCTTGCTCGTCGCTGCCGTTCTCGTCGCCTCCTTCGATGATCTCGCTGAAGTGGAGCAGATGCTCGATCCGGATCTCTTCTTTCAGCTTGAGCGTCGACCGAAGGTCCTGCAACACCTTGTGGACGTGCCGGGCCGCTTCTTTGTTGATGCGCATCGCGCCGCCGGTCTCATCCTTCTTCTCCACCTTGACCGAGACGCTCAGGGATCCGCGTCCGACGAGCGAACGGATGAGATCCTTGATCTCTTTCTCCCGCTGCGCCAGGCTACGGGGGAGGCGAGGGCTGACCTCGAGGTGACGATTGTTGACGCTGCGAACTTCAACGGAGACGGTGACGCCGGCCTTGGCGGATTCGCCCCGGCCATAACCGGTCATGCTGACGACCACGGGTAGCCTGTCGGAAATTGAGTGTTAGACGCGATGGGACCGATGGTACAAAAAGAGGCGGAGCCACACGGCGGCGCCGCACTGCGGCAACCGTGTGGCACCGAACAAAGATACGCAGAATTGAGGAGGAGCGTCAAGAAATTAAAGCCCACAACCTCTCCACGTCAATATCCACACGTTGTCCACATCACATTGCAGTTGCTCCCTTTTTTGGGGAATTTCGTCCTCCCGTACATGATCTCAAACTACTACACGCTCGCGCATCTCGCCGAAGAATGGCGCAGCCGTTCACATGATGTCGCGCTGGCGCAGCCGTTCACGCAAACACGACACGAGCTCGTCCTGCCGTTCGAGCCGGTGTCGCCAGGAAGCGCGGAGGGACGATGGGTCGCCATCGTCGATTGCACGCCCGCTCAGAACATACTCGTTCTGAAGGAACGCTACGCTCGTGCGCGACGAAATTCTGTCGACATCTTTCCGGGCGTCGAGGGTTCGCTCGTCAGCGACATGGAGATGCATCCCTCCGATCGGCAAATGCGCCTCTCGCTCCGCACCGGCAATTCGATCGTCCTCCAGTTCTTCGGTCCCAAAGCCAATGTCCTGCTCGTCGGTCCCGATGGCCGCGTTGTCGATACATTTCTCCGGTCGAAGCACATGAGCGCCGGAGATCAGTTCGAGTGGCCGACTGAGGCACGCATATCGTGGGACGAAGACCGACTCCGGGCCGCGCTTGTCGTCGATCGGAGCGGCACGCTCCTGCAATCGCTCAAACGGACGCTTCCCTCCTTCGGCCCCGTCCTGTTGCGGGAGACCTTGGCGCGTGCCAGCGCGGAAGGACGGGAAGCGATGGCAGATCTTGACGAACGCACGCTGGTTCGCGTCGTGCGTGCCGCACTGGACGTCCATGCGGCGATGACGGCACCCGCCCGGCCCCGCATCTATTATAGAGAGGAGGTCCCGGCAGTCTTCTCGCCCGCGCCGCTGATCCATCTGGCAGACCTGCGAGCGGACGAACCCGCTTCCGTCAGCGACGGCATCCGGACATTCATTTCAACAGCCCACCGGCGGGCCGATTTCTCAAAGTCTGTGGAGCGTTTGTTCGAAGCTCTGACGCACGCCGCCGATCAGGCCGCGACGACGCTTCGACGCATCGAGGAAGAGTGGCCGGACGTATCCGAAGCCGATCGCTCCGAACGGCACGCGAAGCTCCTCCACGCAAATCTCTCCGACCTGCGGAAGGGTATGCGCGAAGCGATCGTCGAAGATCTGTTCTCGGACGGCCGCGAGATCGTGGCCATTGCGCTCGACCCGCACCTGACACCGGCGAAGAACGCGGAGCGTCTCTTCGAGCGGGCACGCAAGATCCGAACGACCATCGCCGAGCAGCAGGAACGTCGGACCTCTCTTCAGGAGCGGGTCAAGGTGCTGACGGGCATCATCGAAGAAATGGACGGGTTGGCGACGGACGATGACCTGACGTCACTGCTGGACCGGCACCAGACCTATCTGCGGTCCGCGGGGATCCGGACGACGGGTGGATCGGCTCCTCCTCCCACCGAACGACCCCCGTTCCGCATCTTCACGGTCGACGGAGGCTATCAGGTCTGGGCTGGCAAAAGCGGCGAGAACAACGACCTTCTGTCGACGCGTCACACGGCAAAGAACGATCTGTGGTTCCATGTGCGCGGGATCAGCGGCTCGCACGTGGTCCTGAAGCAGGGTACGGGCCGCGGAGAGATCAGCAAGCGCGCCAAGGAGCAGGCCGCTGCGATCGCAGCCTTCTATAGTAAGATGAAGAAGGCCCGTCACGTCGCCGTCATCATGTGTGACGGAAAGTACGTACGAAAACCACGGGGAGCGTCTCCCGGAACCGTGACGGTTGAACGCGAGACCGTCCTCTTCGTAGACCCGGCCCTTCCCGAAGGCGCCCCGGAAGAGTGACCGCCGTCGATTGAGGTTCCGCCCGCCACTGTCTACCTTACGGACGGCCCGCGATCCCGGCCGATCCCAATGCTCACCCTGACCATCCGACGATATCTGGCGCTGCTCATTGTTGTCACCGCAACGGTGAGCGCCCAGCAGTCTCTGCGTGACCCTTCGACGCCGTTGTCGGCGTTGATCCGCACGAGCTGGACCGTGGAGAACGGCTTGCCACAGAATACCGTCACGGGACTGCTGCAGTCGCGAGACGGTTACGTGTGGATCGCCACCCAGGAAGGACTGACGCGCTTCGACGGTGTCCGATTCACGACGTTCAACCGCGAGTCGGCCCCGGGCTTACCGAGCAACAGCATCACGGCCTTGATGCAGGACCACGTCGGCCGGATCTGGGTGGGAACGAACGCCGGCCTGGCAACGATCGACGGCGGTCGGGCCGTTCCGTTCCCGGGGGAACTCGCCGGACAGGTGATCAGGTGTCTCGTTGCCGACGGCGACAGCTCCATACTAATAGGGACCTCGAGCGGGCTCTTTGTCGTCCGTTCGGATGCGCTGGACCGGTACCGCCTCCCGATCAACTCCTCAGAATGGGACGTGCGGGCTGTCGTTCGTCATTCCGACGGCAGCCTTTGGATCGGCACGGAACAGCAGGGGCTTTTTCGATGGGACGGCCGGTCCCTCGAACACTTTGGATCTGCGGCAGGCATCACCGGCATGTCGATCGACGTGCTCCTCGAGGGCTCCCTGGGAGACTTGTGGATCGGAACGAGCGGCACCGGACTTCGTCTGCTGCGTCGCGGTCGGTTCCGTACGGTGACGCTGGATCCACAATCGCCCACGCTCACCGTTCAGTCCCTTCTCGTTGCCCCGGAAGGCGGACTGTGGGCTGGAACGACAGCAGGCTTGTATCGCATCGACGATGCCGGTCCGGAACCGTCGGCCCGCTCGCTCTCCGAAGGAGACGAGAGCCGGCGGTGGACCGTCGTTCAACTGATGGTCGATCGTGAGGGCTCTGTGTGGCTTGGCACCTTCGCCAGAGGTCTGCACCAGTATTCGGCGAACTACGTCACCTCGGCGAACCCATTCACCCATCTCGACAACGACCTGGTCTATTGCGTATTGCGCGATTCTCGCGGCCGCATCTGGGTTGGCACGGACGGACGTGGGGTCTTCGTCTGGTCGCCCGACGGGCGTCTGCGACAGATCTCGCTGCGCGACGGTCTACCGCAAACGAGCGTCTTCACGATCTTTGAGGATTCCCGTGGAACAGTGTGGCTGGGCACGACCAACGGTGGCCTAGTGGAATATCGTGAGCGCGTCCATCGGGTCTTCACGACCGAGAACGGAATGCCGAACAACTCCATACGAGCGCTCACGGAGGACACCGAAGGATATCTCTGGATCGGAACCCGGAGCGGACTCTGCCGAATGGCGGACGGGTTGATCGAGAACTTTACGCGCAGCCACGGTCTCACGAGCCTTGATATCAACACGCTGGCCACCGACCGCACGGGTCACATTTGGGCCGGAACGCTGGGCGGCGGGGCCGTGCGATTTGAGGGAGACCGATTCACGTCGGTGACGACCGACGATGGCCTCGCGAGCAACGATGTGCGTGCGATCTACCAGGATGCGGACAGTGTCCTCTGGTTCGGTACCGATCGGGGACTTGTGCGTCGCGAACGAACGTCGGTCCTGACGCTGACGACCGCCCAGGGGCTGGCCTCTGACGTCATCTTCAGCATCGCCGACGACGGCTTGGCTCATCTGTGGCTGAGTTCGAATCACGGACTCATGCGTATCCCCCGGACGGACCTGAACCGACTCATCGATGGAACGACAGGAACGGTCCGACCGCTCGTCTTCGACCGACGCGACGGCATGCGGAGCGAAGCGTTCAGCGACGGCCAGCCGGCCATGGCGATCGACGCCGAAGGCCGATTTTGGTATCCGTCGCTCAGCGGGGTGGTCATCGTTCAACCTGCGAACCTCCGGAGGAACGGCCATCCGCCGCTCGTCTCCGTCGAGGCTGTCGTGTGCGACGGCGTCGTTCACGGGCCGGGGCGTCAGGTGATCGTTCCGTCAGGGACGACGGAAGTGGAAGTGCGGTACACCGGACTGAGCTTCATCTCGCCGAACAAGGTGGAATTCCGCTATCGCCTGGAGGGATTGCAGGAACTCTGGGTCGACGCCGGCGTCAGGCGTTCGGCGTACTTCACGACGCTCGAGCCGGGGGAGTACGTCTTTCACGTCAAGGCCCGGAACGCCGACGGTGTGTGGAACGAGACGGCCGCGTCGCTGCCCATCGTTGTCGAGTCACGATTCTACCAGACCCAATGGTTCCGGGTCTTCGGCGTTGTGGCATTGCTCGCGCTGGTCGGGGCCGTGTCGAATCTCCGTGTGCGGCAGCTCGAACGGCGCCGTGCCCTTCTCGAGCAGCAGGTACGGGAACGGACGGCCGAACTCGAGCATCAGATGGCTCTGGCGCACGACGCGAACGAGTTCAAATCGCGACTTCTCGACCTTGCCGCGCACGACCTCAAGAGCCCGCTGATCTCCATCCGCGGGTTCGCGCAGTTGTCGCGGCACGAACCACCCGGTTCGCCCGTATCACGTGAGGCGACGGAGTCGATCCTGCGGCTGGCACAGTCGATGCTGGCTCTGATCAACGAGCTCCTCGACGCATCGACGATCGAACAGGGTCGGCTGCAGCTCATGCGGCGAACGGTCGATCTCTCATCGCTGGCACAGTCGGTCGCTGATCTTCATCGACTCTCGGCCGAGCGGAAACAGCAACACCTGAATATCGAGACCGCAGATCCGGGCGCGTGCCATGTCGAAGTGGACATCGGCAGGATCCAGGCGTGCATCGAGAACCTGTTGACGAACGCGTTCAAATTCTCGCCGTCCGGCGCGACGATCACTCTGCGTGTCGAAGCACGCGGTGCGTGGGCGCGCGTGTCGGTCCAGGACCAGGGCCCGGGGCTGACGGCGGACGACCGGATGAAATTGTTCGGCCGGTTCCAGAGGCTTTCGGCCCGGCCAACGGCCGGCGAACCTTCAACGGGCCTCGGTCTCTCGATTGTGAAGCAGATCGTCGAGCTCCACGGCGGGCACGTATCGGCCGAGACGCCCGTTGCGGGTGGAAGCCTGTTCTGCATCGACCTGCCGCGCATCCAGGCCGGTTGATGTTCCGCATTGCATCCCTTGCCTGCTGATGGTATCTTGCATCCGTGGCTGAGCCGAAGAAACATATTCTCGTCGTCGACGACGAACCGACCTGGATCAAGGTCCTGCGCTATTTTCTCGAAAGCCGCGGGTACGACGTCCAGAGTGTCGGGAGCGCGACCGAAGCGCTCACGGCCCTCCGATCGTATCACCCGGACCTCATCCTGACCGATGTGCGCATGCCGGATATGAACGGATTCGACCTGTTAGCCAAGCTCCGGACGATCCCGGACGTCTCCGCCACGCCGGTCATCTTCTTCTCCGCCATCGACGACTACGACGCACGCAAGACCGCCCGGGAGCTTGGCGCCGCCGACTACATCGTGAAGCCCTTCGACCAGGACGAAGTGGCCTCCGTCTTGCACAAGCACCTCCGCCTTCCCTGACCGACAGCGGAACGATCCGTTCCGCGGTCCGGACCACGCATGGACTTCCGCCCCGTTCGCACGTTTCGATCGTCCCTCGGCCCGCTCGAGCAAGCCCAGATCGTCATTTCGACGGCCGTCGTCGTCACGCTCGTGACCATTGTGGCGTTCCGTGTCGTCAGCGGCGAGAAGCTCGGTTGGTACGACCTCATCAGCGTCGTGACGGTCGGTGTGATCGGATTCCTCATCGTGTGGTCCACGATCTCCTACGGCCGCATCAACGAGCAGCAGAAGCAGGAACTCCTCGCCCTCAAGACCATCGCCGAAGCCGTCAACCGCGCCATCGACATCCCCTACCTTTTGCAGAACGCGCTGCAGGAAGTCAAGCGGCTGCTCGATGTGGAGTACGCATGGGCGTACTCCATCGAGAATGACCGGCTTCAGCTCGCTCTCCACCGCGGAACCGCTGAACTTCCAACGACAGTATTTCCGGAGGGAGCGGTCGACGAGCAGGCACGCCGCGTTCTCTTGACGCCCCAGATCCGAAAACGTCCGACCGCATCCGAGATTCGTCGCGGGGCGACATGGCAGTACGACGACGTCGCCGCCTGGGCTTCGGTACCGATCATGATGAAGGACCAGTTCTTCGGCGTCATCGTGGTCGCAAGCGTCAATCGCCGGTCGATCACGAACCGTCATATCGATCTCATGACAGCGTTCGCAAATCAGATCGGCGTGGCGATGGAGAATGCGGCGCTCTTCCAGCGGTTGCGGAAATCCGAAGAGGAGTACATGGACCTCTTCGAGCACTCGCCGGACATGTACCATATCGTCAACCGGAACGGCGTCATCGTCTCATGCAACCAGACGGAACTCCTCCGGCTTCAGTACCGAAGGGACGAACTCGTCGGCCAGCCGGTCTTCAAACTCTATCCCCCCTCCTCGCACGCGTCGGTCCGCCGGGCGCTGCACCTGTTGTTCGAAGAAGGCCAGGCCGTCGAGGGCGTCGAAGAACAGATGATGACGAGCACGGGCGAGCATATCGACGTCAGCGTCAATACGTCCATCATCTACGATGAATCGCGGCGGCCGATCCTGGCCAGGGCCGTTGCCCGCGACATCACGGAGAAGAAGCGGCTCGAGGCCCGCGTGCTGCACGCGCAGCGCATTGATAGCATCGGCAATCTGGCCGGCGGTGTGGCGCACGACTTCAACAATATCCTCACTTCGATCCTAGGGTCGACGGCGATCATGAAGCGGAAGATGAAGAAGACGGACCCGTGGTTTCGGTTCGTCGACATCGTCGAGACCGCAGCGCGGCGCGGGGCCGGCCTGACCCGGCAGCTCCTGACGTTCGCCCGTAAGACGAACGTGTCGTTCAAGCCGATCATCGTCAACGAGATCGTCGAAGAGACCCTTCGCTTGTTCGAACGGAGCATCGACAAGACCATCACGATCCGGACGAAGCTCGCTGCTGAGGTCTTTCTGATCAACGGTGATGACGGTCAGATCCAGCAGGCGCTGCTCAATCTCCTCATCAATGCCCGTGATGCCATGCCTGACGGCGGTGTCGTCACCGTATCCACGGGACGAGCGGACGGACTTGGTTTACGCAAGTCTGCCACCGAACAGCGCGGGCCGGAGATGGTCGCCATCACTGTCTCCGACAACGGCATGGGAATGGACACCGCAACGCAGCAGCATATCTTTGAGCCGTTCTTTACCACGAAAGACCAGGGGAAGGGGACGGGACTCGGTCTGTCGGTTGTCTATGGCGTCGTGAACGCGCACAACGGCTACATCCAGATGCAGAGCGAAGAAGGTCGCGGGACGCAGTTTCATCTCTATTTCCCGCTCCTTCCGTCGACAGAACCGGTTCGGCGTTCGGCGTCCGTGAAGCGCGTCCAGAGCGGACGGCATGTCACGCGTATCCTCATCGTCGATGATGAAGAAGACGTTGGAGACGTCATCTCCGGCATGCTGGCATCCCTCGGGTATGCCACGACCTTCGTGAGCAGCGGACGTAAAGCGGTCGCTGCCTATCGGCGCGGACGACGGTACGCAGCCGTCGTTCTCGACCTCAACATGCCCGTCATGGGCGGACGAGAGACCCTGTTGAAACTCCGCGAGATCGACCCGACGGTACACGTTCTCATCTCGACCGGCTATAGCAACAAGAACACCGACCTGGCCGATCTCATCAACCTCGCCGACGGCTTCCTCCAGAAGCCCTACCAGACCGAAGAACTGGCCCGGGCCCTTCGGTCTGTCATCGATTCGGTTCGCCAGTAGTCCAAGCGCAGGTCCGTTCGTTGCGCCTAGGACCATTTTATGCTACTTTGACCGCGTTCTCTTCGCGTCATTCACTCAATTCACCGCATGACTCTCGAGGAATTCGGACAGGATCTGCGCGCCCAGCGGGCTGCCCGCAACGTTTCAATCGTGGACATCTCCGTCGAGACCCGTATCAACCAGAAGTTCCTCGACGCGATCGAGCGAGGGGCCTTTTCGGTCCTTCCGCAGGCCTACATCCGCGCCTTTCTTCGCGAATACGCTTCGGCGGTTGGGCTGTCACCTGACGACGTCCTTCGGCAGTACGAGGCCGCGGGCGGAGCGCTGTCTCCGGCCCCCGCCCCAAAGGGCGAATCGACCTCCACCACGCCGGCTTCCCGACCCGCTCAATCTGAACTGGCCATCCCGGCTGCGTGGCGCCCGTACGTGCTCGGGTTCCTCGCCCTTCTCGCCCTCGCGGTGATCGTCCTGTTCCTGATGAACGGTCCCGAACCTTCCTCTCCTGTCTCGACCGGCGAGATCCCGTTCGATCGGGTCATTCGCGAGTCCGAAGCCGTGATGCCTGTTGATTCCCAGCCGCGCTTCGCTGCCACACCTCCGGTTCGTCCACCTGTCACTGACAGTCTGACGCTCGAGATCGCCACGATCGATTCTGTATGGATCAATATCGTCGTTGACGAGAAGAATGCTGAGGACTATCTGTTCGCCCCGAACCGTCGCCGTACCTGGAAGGCGCGCGAACGATTTACGCTCACCATGGGAAACGCCGGCGGGGCCACGTTCCGCTTGAACGGGAAGGAACTGGGCGCCCTTGGACGCCGCGGCGCCGTTCTTCGGAACAGCGTCATCACCTCCGACCTGCTGCGCTGACCGCCAGGGCACGGCCATGCCCTCCCCTCCAACCCGAACCGCCGCCCGCGCGCGCATCGAAAAACTGCGCGACGCCATCCGCGACCACGACCATCGCTACTACGTCCTCGCCCAGCCGTCCATAGACGACGAGGCGTACGACGCCCTCGTCCGGGAGCTGACGCAGCTCGAGGAACGATTCCCCGAATTCATCACGCCCGATTCTCCCACCCAGCGGGTCGGCGGAAAACCGACGAAGAGCTTTCCGCCCGTCACGCATGACGTGCCGATGCTCAGTCTCGCCAACACATATGACGAGGCCGACCTAGCGGCGTTCGACGAGCGCGTCCGCGCCGGACTCACCCCCGACACTCCCGGATACGTGTGCGAGCTGAAGTACGACGGCATCGCCGTCAGCCTTGTCTACGAGGACGGCCGTCTGATGCGCGGCGCGACGCGTGGCGACGGTACGACGGGTGACGACATCACGGCCAATCTCCGCACCATCCGGGCCATTCCCCTCCAGATCAACGGGGTGAAAGGCCGCATTGAGGTGCGGGGCGAAGCGTATCTGCGGCGCGACGACTTCGAACGGATGAACGCCGAGCGCGAGGCCGCTGGCGAAAAGCTGTTCGTCAATCCACGCAACTCAGCGGCGGGTACGTTGAAATTGCAGGACCCGGCGGAAGTCGCCAGGCGACCTCTGCAATTCGTCGCGTACGGATTGCGAATGAATCAAAAGAGCTTGAACACGCATCACGACAGTCTCAAGCGACTGCGTGAGATGGGCTTTCCCGTCAGCCGGCATGTTCGACGGTGTACAACGGTCGCCGACGTGGTCGCGTTCTGGCAGGAACAGGAGCGGGGACGGGACAGTCTCCCGTTCGACATCGACGGCGTCGTCGTAAAGGTGGACGACCTGCGGCATCAGGAGCGGCTGGGGGCGATCGCCAAAAGTCCCCGGTGGGCCATAGCATTCAAGTTCGCCTCCCGCAAAGCCGAGACACGCCTGCGGGACATCCTTTTTCAGGTCGGCCGCGTGGGCACCGTAACGCCGGTGGCCGATCTGGAGCCCGTGTTTGTGGGCGGAAGCACCGTCTCACGCGCAACTTTGCACAACGAAGAGTATATTCGTTCGTTGGATATCCGCATCGGCGATGCGGTCGTCGTCGAAAAGGGGGGCGATGTCATCCCGAAGGTCTCGGGGGTCGTGCTGGAAAAACGGCCTGCGGGCACGATCGCGTTCCGGTTCGCGCGCCAGTGCCCCTCGTGCGGATCTCCTCTCTACCGGCCCGAGGGAGAGGCCAATACGTACTGCGAGAACGTCCAATGCCCCGCCCAGATCCGCGAGCGGATCAGGCACTTCAGTTCGCGCGGTGCGATGGACATCGAAGGTCTCGGCGAGGCCATCGTCGACGAGCTCGTCACGAAAGGATTCATCCGGGACGTCGCGGATCTCTACCAGCTTGCGAAGCGTGCAGAGGCCCTGGCCGCACTCGACGGATGGGGAGAACGAAGCGTTGCAAAGTTGCTGGACGGGATCGAACGCAGTACGACCCGCTCCTTCGACCGGCTGCTCTTCGCCCTCGGCATCCGTCATGTCGGCGAAACAGTGGCGAAACTGGTCGCCGAGCACGCCGGGTCTCTTGACCGGCTGCTGACGATGACGCATGAGGACTTCGATGAGGTCCCGGGGATCGGGCCACGGATCTCCGAAAGCATCGTACATTTCTTCGCGGATCGCTCGAATCGCCGGCTGGTGGAGCGTCTGGCGAAGGCGGGATTGACGGTTCGGGCCGTCCGTCGGACGAAGACTGCTGAAGGACCCTTGACCGGAAAGACCGTCGTGCTGACCGGCGGACTGGAACGTTTGACCCGCGACGACGCCAAGAGGCAGATCGAAGCAGCCGGCGGCCGTGTCGCATCCTCGGTGAGTTCGAAGACCGACCTGGTCGTGGCCGGCGCCGATGCCGGGTCGAAGCTCACGAAGGCTCGTTCGTTGAACATTCGCGTCATTGACGAAGCGACGTTCCTGGTCATGCTCGGCAACGACGCCAGCAAAGCGTGAACCATGTCTACCAGAAGAGAGGACCATATGACGAAACGACTCCGCATCGCGATCCTGTTCGGCTTGACGGCGACGCTCGCCATCTCGGCCGTGGGACAAATGCGAACGAACAAGCTGGGCGTCGGCGTGACCGGCTCCATGTATCAGATCTCAGGCGACGTGACAGAGAAGGCCATGAAACCCGGGATCGGTCTCAACCTCACCTACACCCCGTGGCAGTATGTTGGCATTCGGACGCTCGTAGGGATCGGACAATTCGGCTACACGCTGCCGGTCGGAACGACCATGGCGGACGGAACGCTGCTGGCGGCCAAGACGCCTGGCGTGACGACCATCGCAACGCTGAACGGCTACGTCTCGATCCATCTGATGCCGAACAGCAAGTTCAATCCGTTCCTGACGGGCGGCGGCGGGTACATCATCTTCGACCCGCGTACGGAGAAGGGCACACCGATCACGGGAGCGGGGATCGCCCGGGGAGACTTCAACTTCTTCGTCGGAGGCGGGTTCGACTACTTCTTCAGCGAATTCTTTTCGGTCACGCTCAACGGTGAGATGGCCCTCTCGAACACCGATCGGTTTGACGGTATCGCCGGAGGCAGCGCGAAGACCGACTCATACCTGCGTGGCGGGATCGAATTCCGGTACTACTTCTTCGACAAAGCCTTCATGTCCCGGATGCTCGAGGCGTTGAAGGCCCGGTACGAGTAAGCCGGACGATGCTTGAAGAGCTACGTCGCCGGGTAGGTTTGGCATATGCGCGCTTCCATTTCCGGAAGCGCGCCGATGCCCCGATGCGGTTCTCGGACGCAGTTTCGCGATCGCGCAAAGCCCTCGTCGTATTTCCTGACCAGGCCGTCGATGCGGGCGTCGCCGAGATGATTCTGCGATATCTGACGCGTCGGTTCGCGAGCGGCTCGACCACGGTCCTTGTTCGCGAGGATCTCAGGAATCTGCTCCCTCCGACGACGGCCGCGCGCGTCGTCACCTACGCGCCCGGGGAGATCACCTCGTGGTACACGCCACGGGCGGCGTTGATTCGTCGGCTCAAATCGAGTACCTTTGATGCGGCGTTCGATCTGAACACCGGGTTCTCCCTTCCCTCGGCGTTTCTCTGCCGTGAATCGGGGGCCGGCCTCCGGGTGAGTTTTTCGAAGCTGAACGCCGACGAGTTCTTCAACCTTCAGATCCGGACCGCCTCCACGGCGCCCGGGCCGTCGTACCAGAGTTTCATGCGTTGTCTCGACATGCTCTGAGCCTATGAACTTCGACGTCAAACAGCAGGGCACCGCGACCGTTCTCAAGGTGAAGGAACGGAAACTCGACGCATCGGTCTCCCCCGAACTGAAGGGGGAATTCCTCATTCTCTGTGGGCCCGAGACGAAACAGCTCGTCATCGACCTCAGCGACGTGGAGTTCTGCGACAGCAGCGGCCTCAGCGCCCTCCTGATCGCCGAGCGCAAGATGCGCGAGAACGGCGGCGTCGTGAAGCTCGCCGGCCTCCACAAGAAGGTGCTGACGCTCATCAAGATCTCGCACCTCGACCGGGCCTTCCAGATCTACGACACCGTGGCCAAGGCCGTCAAGGCCTGACGCCACGCCCTCGTCTGCCCGCGGCCGGCCCGCGGCATCACTCCATCCTGAACGAGGCCACCCGTGGGGTTCACTCCCGTTGATTACGTCATCGTCGTCGCCTACCTCGCAGGCATCGCCGCGTTCGGCATCTGGCAGGGCGGCCGTCAAGCGACGGCCCGGGACTATTTCCTCGGCCGCGAAGCCATCCCGTGGTGGATCGTCTGCTTCTCGATTGTCGCCGCCGAAACGAGCGCTCTCACCTTTATCAGCATTCCGGGTCTTGCCTATCTGACAGACCTTGGATTCCTGCAGGTCACGTTCGGCTATCTGCTCGGACGCGTCGTCGTCGCGAGTTTCTTCCTTCCCAGGTATTTTGCCGGCGAACTGACGACCGCGTATGCGTTCCTGGGCGCGCGATTCGGACCCACGACCCGGCGTACGGCTTCTGTCGTCTTTCTTTTTACCCGTATAGCCGCCGACGGTGTCCGGCTTTTCGCAACGGCCATTCCGCTCAAGCTCATTCTCGACGTCGATTATTCGGTCGCCATCGCATTGCTGGCCGTCGTCGCGCTCGCATATACGTCCATCGGCGGCGTTCGGGGCGTGATCTGGGTCGACGCGATCCAGATGCTCATCTATCTCGGCGGCGCGACTGTCGCAATGATCTACCTCGTCGGCGGTCATCCGGATGGATGGTCAGGGATTGCGGCGCTTGCGGCCGAGAAGGGCAAGTTCGCCGTCATCCATCTCGGAACGGCTGACGGATTCTTTTCTCAACCGTACACGCTCCTCGCCGGAGTGCTGGGAGGGGCCTTCCTGTCGATGGCCTCGCACGGCACGGACCAGCTCATCGTCCAGCGCGTCCTCGCCACGCAATCGCTCGCTTCCGGACGAAAGGCCCTCGTCGGAAGCGGACTGATCATCGTCGTCCAGTTCGCCGTCTTCCTCGTCCTCGGGCTGTTGCTCTATGGCCATTACCAGGGAGCGAGCGTCGCAGACCTCGGTCTGCTCCGTTCGGACGAGATCTTCCCCAAATTCATCATCGAAGGACTTCCTGCGGGCTTTTCGGGGATCATTATTGCAGGGTTGCTCGCCGCGGCGCTCTCCACGCTCTCCGGATCGATGAGTTCGATGGCGTCGTCCGTCGTCATGGACCTTCTCAAGCCGGCTGGTCGTCTGAGCGACGAGAAGGCCCTGCGGGTTTCTCGCTCGATGACGATCGTGTTCGCGATCGTGCTTGTCGGTTCGGCGGTCCTCTTTATGAACAGCAGCCAGACGGTCGTCGAGCTGGCGCTCAGCATTGCCTCCTTCACGTACGGCGGCCTCCTTGGCACGTTCCTGCTTGGAATGCTGTCGAAGAAGCCGGATGAACGGACGGCGCTGATCGCGTTCGCGGCCGGGATCCTCGGCATGGTGGCCGTCATCACCCTGAAGCTCGTGGCCTGGACCTGGTTCACGCTGGCCGGCGTGGCCGTCACGCTCGCCGTCGGCTTTGTCGTCGCGCGCGCGCGCCGCACGACGACCCCATGACCTGCTGATATGCCGCGACGTCCGACATCGGACCTGTCGCCCCTCGAACGGCAGATCGGCGACTATCTTTCCTACCTTCGGGTCGAACGCGGCCTCTCGGCCAATACGCTCGCTTCGTATCGATTCGATCTCACCCGCTACCGGGAGTTTCTCGCCTCACAGTCGTGCGAACGCGCCGACCGCGTGACGCTCGAGCTCGTGTCGGGATTCCTCCAGCATCTCCACGCCAACGGACGAACACCGCGCACGCAGGCGCGGATGCTCTCCGCTGTCAGGGGTTTTCATCGCTTCCTCTCATCGGAAGGGATCGTACCGACAGATCCGACCGAGCTCGTCGACGGGCCGCGGAAGGGTCGCGACCTTCCCGACGTTCTCACCATTCCCGAGGTCGACGCCATCCTCAACCAGCCCAACACGCTAAAGCCGCTTGGCATTCGGGATCGGGCGATCCTGGAGACGATGTACGCATGCGGCTTGCGCGTGAGCGAGGTGATCGGACTGCGGCAGTCGGACCTGATCCTTGACGAGGGGATCGTGCGCGTCATGGGCAAAGGCTCAAAGGAGCGAATCGTGCCGATCGGTCGGTCGGCGCTTGAGTGGATCGCGGCCTACCGGAAGCAGACGCGGCTCACGCTGGCCGGAAAGGGCCGCTCACACGATGTGCTCTTTCTGAACGGCCGTGGAGGGCGACTGAGCCGCACGTCGATCTGGAACATGGTCTCGAAATATGCGTCTGCGGCTGGCATCAAAAAGGACGTGCATCCTCATACGTTCCGTCACTCGTTTGCGACACACCTCCTGGAAGGCGGCGCTGATCTGCGGGTCGTGCAGGAGCTCTTGGGCCACGCCGACATCTCGACGACCGAGATCTACACGCATATCGACCGCGAATACCTGAAAGAGGTCCATCGGACCTTCCATCCGCGGGCTTGACCGCCGTCCTCCCCTTGTCTTCTCAGAAATCGACCACGGTGATGCCTCTCGATCCCCGGAATCCTTGAATTCCGCGCGATTTTTTGGCTTCTTGGAGGAGGTAGTGACGCACGCGCCACAAAGAGGCACCGGCGGGAGAAGTTGTTCATCGCATTGCGATGGATATCTCATGCCTCCGCTGGGCGTTTTTGTGGCTGTACTTTCTTGAGTTGGACCTGGAAAATCTTCACATCATACCGATCCTTCTATTCTCCGTGATCGTCCACGAAGTGGCACACGGATGGATGGCATTGCGCCTCGGCGATCCGACCGCGCGCGACGCCGGACGGATCACGTTCAATCCCCTGCCGCACATCGACCCGGTCGGCTCTGTCCTGCTGCCGGCGGTGCTAGTGATGACGGGCGCTTCGTTCTTCCTGGCTTGGGCGAAGCCGGTTCCGGTCAATCCGGCCTACTTCAAGCATCCGCGCCGTGACGATATTCTCGTGTCGGCGATTGGACCCATCTCGAACCTGGTCGTGGCGTTCTTTTGCGCCATCGCCTTCGCGGCGTTGTATCACGTCGTCCAGGCAGGTTCGCAGGACCCGTCGACAGCCGCGGGATATGCCGCCGAAGCGGGCTTGAACATGCTTGCGGTGGGGATTCCGATCAACGTGGTCCTCGCACTCTTCAATCTGCTGCCGGTTCCTCCGCTTGACGGTTCGCATATTCTGGCTTCGCTGTTGCCCGAACGGGCCGCCCACGCATATCGACAGATCGGCTTCATGGGAATTCTTCTGCTCCTGCTTGCCCTGCGGTGGGAGCCGTTCCAGGCGGTCTTTGGCATCGCCCGGGCGTGGTTGCAGGCGCCGTTCAACGCGCTCATTCAGCTGCTCATATGAATCCCGACACCCGGCGACTCCTCGTTCTTGCTGAAGGCAAATTCTCCCCTCTGCGTTCAAAGACCGCAAACGGCGCGATTGCGTATCTTCGCGAGCGCGTCGTGGCGGTCATCGACAGCACCAAGGTCGGCATGACGGCCCAGCAGGTGCTCGGGTATGGCGGCGAGATCCCCGTCATACGCTCGATCCAGGATGGACTCGCCTTCAAGCCGACGCATCTCCTTATCGGTATCGCGCCTCCGGGCGGACGGCTTCCGGACAGCTGGAAGGCCGACATCAGCCTGGCGATCTCATCCGGCCTCCACATCTTGAGCGGCCTGCACACGCTCCTGACGGACGAGGCAGACCTCGTGGCGCTGGCAGCGGAGCACGGCGTGACGATCACCGACTACCGCCGGATCCCACCGGAGTCCGAGGTCATCCCGAAGGCATCTTGGACGACACGGAAGGCGAAGGTCATTCTGGCAGTCGGCACCGACTGCAATATCGGCAAGATGACAACGATGCTCGAGGTCGTGAAGGAGTTCGCGGCGCGCGGCTTGAAGACCGATTTCATCGCGACGGGTCAGACCGGCATGCTCATCCGCGGGCGGGGCATCGCAGTCGACTCGATCATCAGCGACTACACGGCCGGTTGTATCGAGAAAGAGATCGACCAGTCGGTCGCTGAAGGCTACGAGTACATCTTCGTCGAAGGCCAGGGCGCGTTGACGCATCAGGCCTATTCGGGTGTCACGCTCGGCCTCATTCACGGGTCGATGCCCGACGCGTTCATTCTCTGCCATCAGCCGACGCGCATCAAGGACGACTACGGGGTCACGCTTCCGACGCTCCCCGCAGCCGTCGCAATGCACGAACAGATCGTGTCGCATTTCAAGCCGGCAAAGGTCGTCGGTGTCGGGATCAACTCGATCGGATTGACCGACGACGAATCGAAGGACTGGAGCGCCCGCATCGAGCGCGAGATCGGCCTGCCAGCCATCGATGCATTTCGGTTCGGCGCCAAGCCGTTGGCCGACGCCCTGTTGAAGCACTTTTCCGTTCCAACAACCACCCATCCCGCATGAGCGCCATCGAGTACCGTGAGCACGAGTTGTACTGTGAGGAGGTTCCCGTCCGGGAGCTGGCCGAGGAGTACGGCACACCGTTGTACATCTACAGCAAGAATCGTATCCTCGAGAACTATCGAGCCATCGCGGGGACCCTGGCCGGGCTGGACGGACTCGTGTGTTATGCCCTCAAGGCAAACTCGAACCAGTCGATCCTGAAGATGTTGGCCGAAGCCGGAGCTGGAGCCGACGTTGTGTCGGCCGGCGAGGTCTTTCTGGCCCTGCACGCCGGGTTCGCACCGGAGCGGATCGCCTTTGCCGGGGTGGGCAAGCGGGAGGATGAGCTGGCCTATGCGCTCGACAATGGTGTGCGGCTGTTCAACGTCGAATCGGTGGCGGAGCTTCAACTGTTGTCGCTCGTCGCACTGCGCCGGAATGTGACGGCCCGGATCTCATTGCGCATCAATCCCGACATCGACGCCCAGAGTCATCCATACATCACCACCGGCCTTGCCGGAAACAAGTTCGGCATCGAAGCGGCCCAGGCGCCGCAGGTGTACGCGCTGGCGGCCACGCTGCCGGGGATCGAGGTCTCGGGCATCCATATCCATATCGGCTCGCAGATCACCAAGCCCGAGCCGTTCCTCGCTGCCGCTCAGTTCGTGGCAGAGTTTGTTCCCCGCATGCGGTCGGCCGGGATCAACCTGCAGCATGTCGATTTCGGAGGCGGATTCGGCGTGCGCTACATGAACGCCCTCCGTCACGAGGCGCTGCCGCTCGAACAGAGCGGCCTCGACCCCGTATCGACGCCGGCCGAGATCCTCGCCCAGGTGCGTCCGATCCTCCAGCCGCTCGGCGGCTCATTGTGGATCGAACCGGGGCGATCGATCATCGCTGACGCCGGGGCCCTGGTGACACGCGTCCTGTATCTCAAAGAGAACAGCGCCAAGAAGTTCGTCATCGTCGACGCCGCTATGACGGACCTTCTGCGTCCGAGTCTGTACAACGCCTATCATCAGATCGTGCCGGTCGGCATTGCGACGTACGACCACATCGTCGCCGACGTCGTCGGTCCCGTGTGCGAGACGGGCGACTTCATGGCGCGCGACCGCACGATCACCCGCCCGACGCAGGGAGACCTGATGGCGGTGCTGACGACGGGCGCGTACGGCTTCGTGAACACGTCGCACTACAATGCCCGGCCTCGACCCGCCGAGGTCATGGTGAATGGTGACCGCGTGCGTCTGATCCGTCCGCGTGGAACGTTCGAGGATCTGCTCTGACATGCGACCCCTCGCCTACCTGACGCTCATCGTGCTTCTGGTCGGATGCTCCCCCAAGGAGGACCGCCCCGAGGTCGTTACCTATCCTTTGACCGGCGAGATCGTAAAGATCGACCGTGTCAAGGACCGGTTGACGATCGCGCACGACGACATTCCGGGCTTCATGGACGCGATGACGATGCCGTTTCGGGTGAAGGACACGACGTTGTTCGAGGGGCTCTCGGTCGGCGACACGATCGCCGCCACGCTCGTCGTCGGACGGCATGAGTCGTGGCTCGAGGGCATCATCGTCGCCGGCCGGGGAGATCCCGAGCCGATGCGTCCGGAGGACATCCCGAAGGAACGCGCGTTCGAACTCGGCGAGCAGCTCCCCGACCCCGACCTGGTCGATCAGGAGGGGCGACCCTTCCGGTTGTCGTCGCTTCGGGGCAAAGCGGTCGCCGTGACATTCATCTATACGCTCTGCCCGCTCCCCGACTACTGCATTCGGATGACGGACAACTTCGGTCAAGCGCAACGGTCTCTACAGCGCAATCGCGCCCTCCGCGGCGATTGGCACCTGGTTTCGGTTTCTTTTGATCCGGATCGCGATATCCCCCCCGTGTTGAAAGCGTATGCGACGAGTCATGGAGCTGACCTCGGCACCTGGACATTCGCGACGGGCACAAAGGCCCGCTTGCGTGACCTGCTCGCCGGGCTCGGGCTGTTCTTCGCCGAGAACGAGGCGGGCGTCATCGACCACAACTTGCGCACGATCGTCATCGACGCCGACGGACGGCTGGCAAAGGTCTTCGTCGGGAACGAATGGACCCCAAAAGAGCTCGCCGAAGCGCTCCGCGAAGCACGCTGAACTGACGCGATCGCTGATACGATCGCAACGATACCTCTACCGAGAACCGTGAAGACCGATTTCCGACAACGTTTGCTCCAGGGACCCATTCTGTGCGACGGCGCGATGGGGACGATGCTCGACCTCTACGAGTATCCGGAGCTCCCGCGCGAGATCCACAATCTGCGCAACCCCGACATCGTGGAACGTATCCACCGCGAGTATGTCGAGGCGGGCGCGGAGATCCTCCAGACGAACACGTCATCCGGGAATCGACTGCGGCTGGCGCAGTATCATCTCGACGATCGGGCGGAAGAGATCAATCGGCACGCGGTCGAGATCGCGCGCCGCGCCGCGGCTGATAAGGCCTACGTGGCAGGTTCGGTGGGGCCTACGGGCAAGCTTCTCGAGCCGATCGGCAAGCTGAAGCTACTGGAGGCACGGGACGCGTTCCGGCGCCAGATCGAAGTGCTCGTCCGCGCCGGCGTGGACCTTATCATGCTCGAGACATTCGCCAGCCTGCATGAACTGGACGAGGCGCTCGATGCGGCCAAGGAACTGACAGACCTCCCGATCGTCGCGCAGAAGACGTTCCCGGAGGACGGGGCGATCTTGTCGGGCACCTTCCCGGTCGAAGTGGCCGAGCACTTGCTCGCAAAGGGGGCCGATGTCGTTGGCGCCAATTGCACGGTCGGCCCGCAGCGGATGTTCAGCATCATCCGATCGATGCATAAAGAGGGTGTGTTCCTCTCCGCACAACCCGCCGCCGGCATTCCCACGCTTCTGAACGGCCGCGCCCTGTACCACGCTTCGCCCGAGTATCTTGGCCAGTATGCCCGCGAGCTGTTGCAGGCGGGCGTGACGCTCGTCGGCGGATGCTGCGGATCGACGCCGGCTCACATCCGCGAGATGCACCGCGTGCTTCAGGAATTCCGCGCGATGCCCGAAGCTGATCGGGTCCCACGGGTCACGGTCACCGGTCCGGCGGTTGTCGACGTAACGGCGGAGATGACGGCGGGTGATTCTGAACGGTCACGATTCGCCGCGCAACTCGGGAAGCGATTGCTCATTTCAGTTGAGCTCGACGTTCCGCGTGGGCTCGACATGTCGTCGGTCATCGACGGGGCGCGGTATCTGCACCGGACCGGCGTCGACGCCATCAACATCACCGACGGCGCCCGTGCACGGTTGCGAATGTCGTCCATCGCGCTCTCGGCCCTCGTGCAGCGCGAAACGGGCATCGAAACGATGACCCACCTCGCCACGCGCGACCGGAACATGATCGGCCTGCAGGCGGAACTCCTGGGCGCCCACGCGCTCGGTATCCGGAACCTGCTCTTTATCACGGGCGACCCGACGAATGTCGGCGACTTCCCGCAGGCAACATCGGTGTTCGA
>CAYYOV010000031.1:0-31836 GCA_964473365.1 uncultured Ignavibacteriaceae bacterium | reverse complement strand
GGCGCAGCCATGATCGGGTTGTCGAGCGTCCATACGTACGTCGATTCGGGGACGACGATCGAGGCCGTCGCCACCCCGAGGGGCGAGTTCACGTGGAGCGTGTACGGCGCACCGCGGACCGGACGAAAGCCGGTCGCAACGAATCCCGGGATCGGCGTCGTGTACCGGTCGGAGCTCAGCCGCGGGATCAACGTTGGTTGGAACATCACGGTTCCGCGGTTGAATCCATCAACGACCACTGTCGATCCGGTGACCGGAGGATCGGTCGATTGATTCGCCGGATTGTGCTCCGGCGGGTCGTAGCTGGATGCCAGCCGCACGTACTGCGTATCGCTGGCCGGGTTCAGCACTCCGTAGACGATCATCATCGGCTCGAACCCCTCGACGGGCTCGAAGCTGTCGTCACATCCTGCGGACAAAAGAAGGGCCGCCGCGAGGACCGCCTTCTGGGACCTCAGTGCCATGTCAACTCCATCGTTGCCGTGGGATAGACGCGCAGCATGTCGATCCGTTCCCCCGTCCGGCGGTCCACATAGAAGAGGTTCCTCCGGTCATACAGGTTGAGGATATGCACACCGGCCGCGCCACCGAGCCGCCCGAGCGAGAATCGATACGTCAGGCTTGCATCGAGCCGATGGTACGTGGGTAGCCGCAGCGCGTTCTTCGCCCCGAGCATGACGTAGGCCGGGCCCGTTTCCCCCAGATAGTTCTGACGGAAGAAATCGGTCATGCGGAGACGGTCGTAGAACCCGATCGTCGGTGTGTACGGGAAGCCCGTGCCGAACTCCCAACGCAGCGAGAGGTCCAGCCCGCTCAGGATCGACAGCACGCCGAGCGCCTTTACGGTGTGGCGCCGGTCGTACCGCGGGGCGTACGTAAAGCCGTGTTGGACGAGCGTGACGCGAGCGAACGAGTAGGCAAGGTAGATGTCCAGCGGCGCTTCACCATACCGTACCATCGCCTCGGCGCCGTACGCCGTCCCCTGGCCTGTTACGTAGTCGGGGTCGTTCTGGTCCACCTTGTCACGATTGAACGCCACCAGTGAGCGGTAGTTCTTATGATAGACCTGGAACTCGGTCCCGACCGATGCCGTCACGTTCCCCTGCAGCGACAAGATCAAATGGTCGGCGCTCTGGCGCGGTAGCGTGGCGGGAATGACGGTCCACGCTTCGAACACCGAGATGAGATCGTCCTCGTTCCCGACGGTGATGACGTTCTGCGTGTGCCGCCCGAACGACGCCTTGATGCGCCACTGTTCCAGCACGACCGTACTCAAATGGATGCGGGGTTGGAACAGGTCGAACGCGGCCACATGGTTCCCGAGGGCTCCGGCATCGATGTGGACCCCGGCATCGACGCGCACCGGTCCGTAGTTGGACTGCAGGCGGACCCATCCTGCCAGTTCGGGCGACGTCCCACGGATCTCGCGAGGCGTCCCCGTCGGATTGATGAGCCGGTACTCGGTGGACGGGAATGAGAAGTCGAACCCGGCCAGATACATCGATCCGCCGTCGGTGTAGATGGTCGCATCGCCGCGTAGGGCGAACTCCCGTACCGTCGTCGACGCATCGGACACGGGCGCGTCGTCGCTCACCGGACGGCGCGAAGCCGATGCCGACGTGTACGAGAGCAGCGTGTTCACATACACGCGGTCGCCGAAGAGCGTCGTCGCCCGCACGCCGAACAGTCCGTTCCGCCAGTGGTACTCCGGAAGGAGCGGACTCGTCGAGGGGAGCCGGTCCGCGGTCTGAAAGGTGATGACGTTGAAGCGCGTGTGCGTGCCAGGAACGTCCGTCGTCACCTTCGCGAACAGGTCGTAGAAGGCGATAGGAGCTTCCGTGCGCAGAAAGGTCGTGTAGGCGTCGGAGCTCAGCGACGTCCGTCCGTTCACGATAAGTCGCGTTCGATCAGAGAGCGGTCCGTCTGCTTCGAGCTTCGCGGAGAGCAGGTTCGCGCTCGCCGTCACGGAAGGGGACGTTTGGCGTCCGTCGCGCGTCACCAGCGAGACGACCGACGAAAGCCGGCCGCCAAACCCGGCCGGAAATGCGCCCGTGTACACCTCGGTGGCATTGATGATGTCGGAATCGAAGATGCTGAAGACCCCGAAGGCGTGGTAGGGACTGTACACCCGGATCCCGTCCAGAAGGATGAGGTTCTGGTCCGCGGCCCCTCCGCGCACGTAGAACTGCGAGCTCACATCGCTGGAGGAGACGACGCCTGGAAGGATCTGGATGCTGCGAAAGACGTCCGACTGGACCGTCACGGGGACGATCTTCAGGTCGTGACTGTCCATGATATGAATGGACGTGGTGATCTCTTTCAGCTCCCGACGGGACTGTTCCTGGACCACCACCTCTTCCATCTGCACCGCCTCGGGTGCGATGCGGAACTCCAGCACGACCGGTTCCCCCGGCCGCACGGTCACCGACTTGATCTGGCGAACGAACCCGACCGCGCCGGCTGCCACCTGATAGGTGCCGGCAGGGACGTTGGCGATGAGAAAGAAGCCGTTCACGTTCGTCGCCGCGCCACGCTGGGTCCCGAGCACCATCACGCTCGCGAACGGCACACGTTCTCCGGTCGTGCTGTCCACGACGGTGCCCCGCACGTCGGCAACCTGACCGACGAGGGAGCCGACGACCAGGATCAATGTGGCCAGCGTCAGAACGACCCGGGTCACTGTGAGCGGTTTGCGCATAAGATATTTAATATGAAGAGGTTTGGCCGGAATGGCAACTGAACGGACACCCGTGAATTTTGCTCTTCGACGACAATCTCTTCAATTTGTACCATGGCACTCAAGACGGCTTTCCTGCTCTCCCTATTGATCCTGTCCATTTCCACACTCGCCAGCGGACAGACCGTTCATCCCTGGACGTGGAGTCATCCGACGCCCACTGCCAATGACCTCCATGTCGTCCTCCCCTTCGCTGACGGACGCGTACTCGCGTTCGGCGAAGGCGGAACCGCTATTCGCTCAACGGATGGCGGGACCACCTGGACATACCCCATGTACCCGGCGGGGCTTATCCGCGTGACGGCCGCAGACTTTCCCTCCGCGCTGACCGGATATCTGCTGGGGGACGACGCTGACCTCAGCGGCAGGATCGCCAAGACCACGGACGGCGGCTCGACATGGACGCTGCTCCCCTATTCCACGATCGCCGTTGTTACGTCGGTCTCATTCGTGACGGACCAGACGGGATGGGTGTGTGGCTCCGGCGGACTCGTGATCAGGACAACGGACGGGGGCCAGCACTGGGACACCCAAACGACAAACGTCACTGGCCAACTGAGCTCGATCCATTTCTACTCCGCCACCATGGGGACGGCGGCGGCACCGAACGGGGCCATCATCGAGACCAACAACGGAGGGACGACGTGGACGCAGCGGCTCACGGGCACGACCCACACATTAGCGGCGGTCCGCTATTCGCCTTCCGCGACGGTCTATGGTGTAGGTCCTTCCGGATATGTCGCGCGACGCGGATCCGATGAGGTCGCGTGGTCGCCGATCACCGTAGGTACGGGCATTGGGCTCACCTCCATCGCGCACCTGGCCAACGGGGCATCCATCTTCGCCGGCGAAGCGGGAACAGTCGTCCGCAGTCCCGATGGGACGCTCGGATGGCAGGCTGTGAGCACGGGCCTGACCCAGGAGCTCCGCAGTATTTCGTTTTTAGATACATCCACCGGATGGTCGGTCGGCGTTCGCGGCTCAATGGCTTCGTCGTCCGATGGCGGTCGCTCGTGGACCGTTCGGTCGAGCGGACCGCTCACGACGCTGAATAGCGTCGTTGCTGGAAGAGGCGATACCGCGATCGCGATCGGCGCGTCGGGCCTGATCCTCAGACGAACGTCGCGGCAATCTGGCTGGACGACGGTCACCTCCGGTGTTACGACGGCATTGAATGCGGGCGATCGATATGAAGATGGCTCGTTCATCGCCGTCGGCCAACTCGGCAAGATGATCCGAAGCACAGACGGCGGCACGACGTGGGACACGATCACCACCGGCGTCACCACCACGCTGTACGGCATCACCCACCGAGGATCGATCGGTTTGGCCGTCGGAGCCGCCGGTACGATCCTGCGCAGCACTGATGGTGGTTCGACCTGGATCAACGTCTCCTCCGGAACCTCCTCCCTCCTGCGGGGTGTCGCGTTCGCAACGGACTCGACGGCCTCAGCCGTCGGCAGTGTCGGAACGGTCCTGCGAACGACTGATGGGGGCCTTACGTGGGGCGCGATCAACACAGAGACGATCTGGTCGTATACTTCGGTTGCCTTTGTCGATTCACTTCGAGGTACAGCGGTCGGTGGGGCGCTGGATTTCGGACTACCTCCAGGAGTCATCAGGTCGACGGACGGCGGAGCGACGTGGGTGCCTGCTTTGATGCCATCGACGCCACCGGTGTATCCGGCGACCATTGTCATGAGCCTGTGGAACGTCCAGTACCGTCCGGATGGGTCGGGCATCATCGTTGGTGACGAAGGGGCCTGCTATCGTTCGACCGACGGAGGTGCGACATGGGTCCGCCATCTGATCGGTACATCGCTCTCCCTGCGTGGCAGTGCCGCAGCGCAGGATGGACATCTGATCGTCGCAGGCGCCAGCGGAGCCATTCTCGAGTCGACCCCCGTTACGACCTCCGTCGGCGATGCGTTCACTCACGACCTCCGTCCCGAGTCTCCTCTCCTCCTCACCAACTTCCCCAACCCGTTCAATCCCTCCACCGAGATCCAGTTTACGTTACACCAATCGTCCGTCGTCAAATTGACGATCCATGATGTTCTCGGCCGCGAGGTAGCCTTCATCGAGAACGGGTGGATGGGACCCGGCTCGTACCGGTATGAATTTGACGGACATGGTTTGGCTTCCGGGCCGTATTATGTCCATCTGGAGGCAGCCGGGATGACAGCCACGAGGCGTATCTTGTTACTCCGCTAAGCTCCTGAATGATCTTCCCATTTCTAGGAACTCGAAAAAGACTCCTCTATTCTTCACATTACTGGGAAGTTCTCAATGGATCTGGGGGAATTATGCCGATTTCATTGAATTTTTGCCCCCAAGTGTAGAGAAATTCTACATTTCGGAGGCATAGGGCTTGTAGGTCTTTATCCATCTCCATAGGCTGTTGCGGAGAACCAGTTCTACGGTCGGTGCGACTCATGGGAAGGTTCGTGAGAAAGGCCCGGCTGGAGAATCCACCACACAAACAGATTCCTCGGAGGAATCATGAAAGCAGCTTTCTACTGTCTCATAGCAGTCCTTGCTCTCCTGCTCGTCGCAGCGGAGCCGGTCTCGGCGCAGGTCATCGCCAAAGTCGATGTCGTCGCCGTGCCGGATCGGTTCAAGGCGGCGAACGGAGCTGAGGCGACCCACGGCATTACGAACGTGGGTATCGGTGCTCGAGTCGTGCTGAAGCCGTTCGTTGGCATCGGCACATCGATCGATGCCAATTCGTTGAAAGGACTCAATGCAACAAGTGCGACGTGGTCGTTCACGGCGAAGCCTGCGGCTTCGACGCTGACGGACGCCAGCATTACCGACACGACGACCGGCGGCAACAATGGTCAGATCGTGTACTTCAAGCCTGATGTTGCTGGAAGCTACACCGTCAGCATGACGGTCCAGGCCGACAGCGCCGGTGTGCCGAAAGGCTCGGCGACGGCGACCATCGTCATCACGGCCGCCAAGTGGAAGGGCGTCGGGATCTACGACGTGAAGACCCTCGACTACAGCACATTCAATTGCGCTCCCTGCCACGATAAGAACAGCGGTGTTTTTGGCACGTTCAAGAAGACGAATCACGCCTCCGCAGTGGCCCGCAAGATCAACACCGTGGGCGGACATTTCGGCGACAACTGCATGAGCTGCCATTCGGCCAGCACGACGGGCAAGGGTTCCAATGGCGGATATGACGACTACGCCACGGCCCTTGGATTCCACGTGCCGCACAACGGCCTCAGCTCTGATGGTGTCACACCCGTGTACGATTCACTCGTGACGGCCGTGAACGCTATGGCTGCTGGCGGAACGAAGGATTCGATGATCGCGATGCTCGGCCTCATGAGCATCCAGTGCGAAAGCTGCCACGGTCCGGCGGGCGAACACATTCAGACGGGCGATCCGTCTTTGATGGGCAAGGAGCACGGCTCGGACGTTTGCGCCCCCTGCCACTACTCGAGCGACCGTCATCCGAAGGGATATTCATGGGAGGGCACGGCCCACTCGATCTCCTCGACCGAAGGCCCGCTGAACCCGCAGTACACGAACCGCAATTCCTGCTCCACGTGCCACATCGGACAGGGCTTCGTGAATGAGCGGATCAACGGAAACCCGGCCCCGACGACCGGGTACGCCGATCCGAAATCCATCGGATGCTCGACCTGCCACAACCCCCACAGCAATCAGGGGATGGAGTACCAGCTGTATCGCAAGACCGTCGCCGATGCCTGCGTCGGCTGCCACCAGTCGCGCATCAGCAGCCGCGGTCTGCACCATTCGCACCAGGGTCCGATGCTGATGGGCGTGAACGCCACACCGATGACAGCCGCCTTCAACAAGGCGACCACCCCCGATCAGAACAACATGTTCTCGGGCTGGCAGCTCCCGGGCTACCGATATGACAACGGTGTCCACAGCGAGATCGAAGATCGTTGCGTGCAGTGCCATATGGCTCCTTCGCCCGATTTCGACCCAACGTTTGCATCGCCCGATACGCTGTTGAACAAGGTCGGCGGCCACACGTGGAAGATCTCGTGGACGGATGTGAACGGCACGCACGTGAACAACCGTGGTTGCACGGGTGCGGATTGCCACGGCGGTACGGTCGCAGAAGTGACCGGATTCGTCGAGGGTTCACGCGCCGCGGTCCAGGTGCTGCTCGACACGCTCCGCGCGAACCTGCCGAAGCGTTCGTTGACGGCCAGCCCGAACCCGGGCGACCCGAAGTTCCCGACCGAAGCCGGCCTGACGACCATTCAACAGGCTGCGTCGTACAACTTCTACTTCGTGTGGTATGACGGTTCCAACGGCGTGCACAATCCGTCGTATGCCCGCCAGCTGCTCCTGTCGTCCATCGAACAGCTGAAGCTCGGTGCCGGCGCTGCCTCGATCGCGTCGATCACCGACGTTCCGGCTGACCAGGGCAACAAGGTCCGCCTCGTGTGGAACAAGTTCCCGGCCGAGTCGTACTCCTACAACAAGGTCGTGAACTACGGCGTGTGGCGTCAGGTCAACGTTGCTGGCAAGATCACGGCCACCCCGAAGAAGAACTACACCGAGATGATCCAGACCGGTACGGTCGGTGAGAAGTACTCGGTGCAGGGTCTCGTGTGGAAGTTCGAAGGCACGATCCCGGCGACCAGTCTTGCACAGTATGCGTTCGATGCAACGACCGACAAGAACCTGATCGGCACGGACACCACGTCCGCACGGGAAAGCTTCTACGTCGCCGGCTATTCCGCCGACAACGCGGTCGTCTACTCGTCACCGATCTTCACGGGCTTCGCGGTCGACAACCTGCCGCCGCTCAAGGTCGTGAACTTCTCCGTCGCCAAGACCCCGACGGGTGCCACGTTGAACTGGACCCCGCAGGATCAGGACGCGGACAAGCCGGTGAGCTACAACGTCTACCGGGGCACGACGGCGGACTTCGTTCCGACGACCCCGGTCGCATCGGTGGCAGCGCTCACGTATGCCGACAACTTCGGCTCGGGCGACTACTACTACAAGATCGAAGGCGTGGACAAGGCCGGCAACAAGGGCGAGATCTCGGCGCCTGTCGGCACGACCAACGTCGAAGAGACGGGCGGCGTTCCGACCGAGTATGCGCTCGGCCAGAACTACCCGAACCCGTTCAACCCGACGACGGTGATCCCGTTCGCGCTGCCCAGCAACGGCCACGTGGTCCTGAAGGTCTACACGATCTCTGGTGAAGAGGTCGCGACCCTCGTCGACCGTGAGATGGGCGCTGGCAACTACAACTTCACGTGGGACGGCCGCAATCGGGCCGGCCAGACGGTCGCCACAGGCATGTATCTGTATCGCCTGCAGTCCGGCGACTTCTCGTCCGTGAAGAAGATGGTGCTGGTGAAATAATCGGTGAGCAGTAGGAAGTAGGCAGTAATCAGTAGTCAGTAAACAGAAGGTCCGCTGGGGAAAACCGGCGGACCTTCTGCGTTGTACGACCAAGGGACTCCTCTACTCCTCCTTCACTCCCCGCCTACGTCTCGCCCAACCGCGGAGGGCGCTCCGCGAGCGAGACGTTGGTAGAACTCCTCTTCTCCTCCAACACTCCTTCCCTCCTCCATTCCTCCATCCTTCATCCTCCCTCCTATCTCCTTCCACCTACCACCTCATAACGGAAAGGCCCCCGGATTCCTCCGGAGGCCTTCTGTGTTCTTCGCACTGAGATCGCGCTACGCGCCGCCCGCTGCTTCCTTCCGGTCTTCCTTCACCAGATTCGCGCGGAGATATTCACGGTTCAGCCGGGCGATATGCGTCACGGATATCTCTTTGGGGCACTCGGCTTCGCACGCATAATTGTTCGAGCAGTTGCCGAACCCTTCATCGTCCATCTGCTTGACCATGTTCAGGACCCGGTCCGTCCGCTCCACTTGTCCCTGGGGCAAGAGCGCCAACTGCGAGACCTTGGCCGACACAAAGAGCATCGCCGAGCCGTTCGGGCAGGCGGCAACACAGGCGCCACAGCCGATGCAGGAGGCAGCATCCATGGCCTCGTCGGCCACGTGCTTCGGGATCGGAATGGCGTTGCCGTCGGGCACGCCGCCGGTCTTCACCGAAACGTATCCCCCGGCCTGCATGATCCGCTCCATGGACGTGCGATCGACCATGAGGTCCTTGATCACGGGAAACGCCTTGGCCCGCCACGGTTCCAGCGTGATCGTGTCGCCGTCCTTGAAGGAGCGCATATGCAACTGGCAGGTCGCGATGGCGCGGCCCGGTCCATGGGCCCGGCCGTTGATCACGATGCCGCACGACCCGCAGATCCCTTCGCGGCAATCGTGGTCGAACGCGATCGGCTCCTTGCCCGCTTTCACGAGATCGGTGTTGACCACGTCGAGCATCTCCAGAAAGGACATATGCTCGCTGACGCTGCTGGCCACGTAGGTCTCGAACCGGCCCGAACTTTGGGCATTCTGTTGGCGCCAGACGTTCAGAGTGATTTTCATTAGAGAACCAAGATGGTGAATAGTGAATAGAGAATGGTCAATGGGAAAGCGGGCTCAGGGTTTCTGCCTCACACAGGATCATCGTTTGTGACCTCTGCTATTTATAGCTCCGCTGGCTCGGCTTCACGTACTCGAACGTCAGCTTCTCCTTGTGCATCTTGGGCGCGCGAACATCGCCCGTATACTCCCAGGCCGCAACGTAGGCGAACTTTGTGTCGTTCCGCTTTGCCTCGCCCTCTTCCGTCTGATGTTCCTCGCGGAAATGACCGCCGCAGGACTCCTCGCGCTGGAGCGCATCGAGGGCCATGAGCTCGCCCAGCTCGAAGAAATCGGCCACCCGGCCTGCCTTCTCGAGCTCGTTGTTCACGTCCGTGGCCGCGCCCGTGATCTTCACGTCCTTCCAGAACTTGTCGCGCAGGACGGCGATCTCCTTGGCGGCCTTCTTCAACCCTGCCGCATTCCGCGCCATGCCGACATAGTCCCACATGATCTTGCCGAGCTCGCGATGGAATTCGTCCACCGTCGTCTTGCCGTTCACCGACATCAGTCTCTCGACCTGCTTCTGGACCTCCGCCTCCGTCTTCTTGAACGATGCATGGTCGGTGGACACGGACGGGAACTTCGTCGTCGCCAGGTAGTCGCCGATCGTGTACGGAAGGATGAAATAGCCGTCGGCCAGGCCCTGCATCAGCGCAGAAGCTCCAAGCCGATTGGCTCCGTGGTCGGAGAAATTCGCCTCGCCGATCACGAACAGGCCCGGCACGGTGCTCATGAGATTGTAGTCCACCCACAATCCGCCCATCGTATAGTGAACGGCGGGATAGATGCGCATCGGCGTCTTGTACGGGTCCTCGGCCGTGATCTGCTTGTACATGTCGAAGAGGTTGCCGTACTTGCTGGCCACGTTGTCCCGGCCCAGACGCTTGATGGCGTCGGCGAAATCGAGATAGACCGCGAGGCCTGTCTCGCCCACCCCGTGTCCCTTGTCGCACATCTCCTTGGCGCGTCTTGAAGCCACGTCGCGCGGCACGAGATTGCCGAATGACGGATACATCCGCTCGAGATAGTAGTCACGCTCCGCTTCAGGGATATCCTCCGGACGACGCTTGTCACCTTTGGCCTTCGGCACCCAGACACGGCCGTCGTTCCGGAGACTTTCGCTCATGAGCGTCAGCTTCGACTGGTATTCGCCGCTCTGCGGAATGCACGTCGGATGGATCTGCGTGAAGCAGGGATTGCCGAACACCGCGCCCCGCTTATGGGCCCGCCAAATGGCCGTGGCGTTGCTGGCTTTGGCATTCGTCGAGAGGAAGAACACGTTTCCGTATCCGCCCGTCGCAAGTACCACGGCGTTGGCCGTGTGTTTTTCGATCGCACCCGTCACCAGATTCCGCGCGATGATACCTCGCGCCTGGCCGTCGACAACGACGAGGTCGAGCATTTCCCGACGCTCGTACAGCGTGACCCCCTTGGTCGCGATCTGGCGCGAGAGGGCGCTGTACGCGCCGAGCAGAAGCTGCTGGCCCGTCTGGCCACGTGCGTAGAACGTGCGCGAAACCTGCGCGCCGCCGAAGGAACGGTTGTCGAGCAGGCCCGAGTAGTCGCGGGCGAACGGAACTCCTTGGGCCACGCACTGATCGATGATCGACCCGGACACTTCCGCAAGACGATAGACGTTCGCTTCCCGTGCCCGATAGTCTCCCCCCTTCAACGTATCATAAAAGAGGCGGTAGACGCTGTCGCCGTCGTTGGCGTAGTTCTTGGGGGCGTTGATGCCACCCTGGGCGGCGATGCTGTGCGCTCGACGGGGAGATTCATGATATGTGAAGGCCAGCACCTTGTAGCCGAGCTCGGCCAGCGACGCGGCCGCCGAGGCGCCGGCCAGCCCGGTACCGACCACGATGACCGAGTACTTTCGCTTGTTGGCGGGGTTGACGAGCTTCAGGTTGAATCGGTGGTCCGTCCACTTCTGCTGGATGGGGCCGGCGGGAGTTTTGGCGTCGAGCTTCATGATCACAGTCCTCCCAGCGCCATCGTGGCGTCGCTGACATTATGGAAGAAGAAGAAATAGATCGGCAGGATCGCGAACCCGATCGGGACAATGAGCCAGAACAGGACCGCGATCGCATCCAGCAGGCCGGCGTAACGCTTGTTCCGCAGTCCCAGAGTCTGGAATGCGGCTTGGAAGCCGTGACGCAGGTGATATCCAAGAAGAATGATGGCCACCACATAGAACGCGCTGTACCATCCGCTCGAGAAAGCGCTGGCAACGAGGGCGTACGGCGATGGCGGCGTATCCGTGAACCTCAACCCACCGACGAACGTCCGCAAATGCACGACGAGGAAGATGAAGACCACGCTGGCCGTGAGAATGGTGTTGCGCGAAGCCCATGGCGTGGTGTCCTTCAGCCGATACTCCTCATACTTTGACGGCCGTGCCTGGCGATTCTGCCACCAGACTACGACGCCAGCGTACATATGGATGAGAAAACCAAGCACCAATCCAACCTCGAACACGCGAATGACGCCATTTGTGCTCATAAAATGCGAATACGCGTCGAAGGCGGCCCCGCCGTCGTTCCAGAGGAGCGTCAGATTGCCGGTCAGGTGCACGAGAAGGAAGGAGCAGAGGAAAAGCCCCGTCAGGCTCATGGAGATCTTCTTCCCGACGGAGGATTGGACGAATGCGACGAGTCGATTCATGTCGGTCCCGGGATGGACAAAATGCGGTTGAGAACGAACGTGAAAACCTACAAAGCGATTGGGGGAAATGCAACGGAAAGCGCGCGGAAGGAGATGCAGAAGTACGAGAGACGACCGATGCGGTGTCGAGTCCCCGACCCTTGCATCGCCACGGGTCGGATTCCGATTTTTGCTACTGTGCGACAGAGTCGCTAATGAACCGGCGGATGGAGATCGAGCTGCCGAAGATACCCAGGACCATTCCCGTAAGAACGATGAAGAGATACGCGATCGGCTCGACGAGCACGAACTCCTGCAGATGGACCGACACCCACGCGCCGAGATACTCGAAGAACACAAAGATAAAGCCGGCGGCGATGAGTCCCCCGAGCGTCCCCTGGATGAGTCCCTCGAGGAGGAACGGAAATCGGATGAAGGATCGGGTCGCACCGATGAGCTTCATCGTTCGGATGATCTGCCGCTTCGCGTAGATGGCCAGCCGAATGGTGTTCGCAACGAGAAAGATGGACGCCACGAGGATGCAAAGCCCCACGCCGACGCCGATACCCAAAAAGGTCGTCACGCGCTGGTCGAGCATTTGCAGCAGGTCCTTGCGGTATTTCACCTCTTCGACCCCGTTGATGGCGGCAACCTGCTCTGCCACGGTCATGGCACCCTGAGCCGTGCGATACCCCGGCACAAGCGTGATCCGGTATGAGGCCGGGAGCGGATTGAATTTCAGGACACGGCCGATGTCCTCGCCAAATTCCTCCTTGAAGATCTGGGCCGCTTCGTCCTTTGAGACGAATCGCACCGATTCGATGCCGTCGATCGCCGTCAGGGCCGACTCCAGCGCAGGCAGTGATTCTTCATTCACGTTCTCGAGGAGGAAGGCTTCCATCTCAACCCGCGTCCGGAGCGATTCGACGATGCTGCGGGCGTTCAGGAAAATGATGGCGAACGAGCTGAGGAGAAGGAGCGCCACGGTGATCGTGAAGACCGCCGCCGACATCGACAGCTTCGCCCGGCTAAAACCGGAGAACCCTTCGCGGAGAAGATAGCCCAGAGCCATGGTTCGATTATTGGTAGGTGCGGCCGCGGGGGAACGTGCCCACGACGCGCAGAAAGATACTCACCTTTCGCGCCGCTTCCAACGCGCGCGCGACACGCTTGTCCGCCGGCGACCCCGCCAGGTCCAGGTGGAAGAGGTATTCCCACGGACGTCCCGGACGGGGACGTGCGGTGATGGAGCGCAGGTCCACCCTCGCGTCAGCGAATACCCCAAGAAGACGATGCAGCGATCCAGGCCGGTTGGCAAGCGACACAACCACCATCGTCGTAGACGCCACGCGGCCCGGGATCGATGACTGACGTCGACCGCGGCGAACAACGAGGAACCGCGTATGATTCTCGCGGTTGTCTTCGATCTCTTCCTTCAAGACCTGAAGACCGTAGGGCTTTGCTGCCTGCTTGCCAGCCACGCAGGCCATCGACGGATCGCGGTCCTCCTGCACGTGGCGGGCCGCAGCCGCCGTATCGGACACCGGCTGAACGTGCACTCCGCGCCGCGAGAGGAGAAATCGGCCACATTGGCCGAGCGCCTGTGGCTGCGAGACGATGGTGCGGATGGAGCGAAGCGTGGCGCCTGGGAGAGCAAGAAGACAGAGTCGAATGCGGATCGTCACCTCGCCGACCGGAATGAACCCGCCCCCGGTCAGAAGGTCGCGCGTTTCGTGGATGGGGCCGAAGACGGTGTTCTCGACAGGAACGACACCCGCGCGCGCCCGGCCGCGTTGGACGGCGTCGAACACGGCCGCGAAGCTCGGACAGGGAAGCATCGCTGCGTCTCGCCCAAAGACCTTGCGAACAGCCAGTTCGCTGAAGGCGCCAGGCTCACCTTGGTAGGCAACGGGTCGGTCCCGATATCCCCGCCTTTCACCGTTCACCACTCACCTCTCACCTCTCACCTTTCACTTTTCACATTTCACATTTCACCCCTCACCCTTCAACTTTCACCCTCTCCCCAGTTCCACCCCTGTTAAAACTGTGAATCATCCCGCCATCGATGGATCATCCAGACGTCAGTAGAGACCGCCCGCGTCAGCGTCAAGGTCGAGTAGCCGTCGGCACGGACGATGTCGCCTGGATTGAACGTGACCGTCAGCGTGAAGTTCCGGCTGACCGTCGCCAGTGTATTGCCCGAATCGACGCTCATCGAGAGGATGTTGTTCCACACCAGGTCAAGCCGTTGGGCATTCTGGAAGAGCCCGGATGTGACACGGAGTTCCTCGTCGCGCCCCCACGTGACGTCGACACCGCGCTCATAGTCGCGGAACGTGAAAAGAAAATCGCCGCCGATCGCCTGCCCATAGATCGTCGTATCACGGAACGTGTATGCATACCGCACGTTCTGAAACACGCCGTCGATCGTCGATTGGTCGCCCAACAGCGAGTTGGTTCCGCCGACCGAGGTGTCGAGCCCCGGCGCGAACGGATTGCATGCGGCGAGTCCCAGGCTCATCACCGAGATGAACGCCGTCCGTCCCACGATGCATCGTATCCTGTGTCGGGCGCTGCACATCATATCAGATGGGACCATGCTATTGAGACAACCCGCCCTTGAGGTCACTCCACGTCGATTGCGTGGATGAGAGGGCGACATCTTGCCACCGTCGGATGCTCCACAGCCCGGTGCGACGATCAAGCACGAGCGTCAGGAGCGAGCGACCGCCGACGTGTTGTGCGATCCCAGCCTGGCCATGGGGCACGGTGAGGTCGTACGGCACGTCGTAGGTGACCGAGTCGGGCTGAACGCCCTGGGCCACGGGGGTCGAGAATGTCACGATCATGGTCGATCCCGAGGGAAGACGCGATCGTGCGCTCAGGAACCATGCTTCTTCGCTGGAACGATCCCAGGTGGCGAACACGCCGTAGATGCCTGCTGCCGCAGCCGTCGGTACGAACTGAAACAGGCCGCCGGTGCCTGTGTCGGACAGACATCGGAGATAATTGACGCTGTTCAGTTCCCGCAATGAAGCTGCCATGTTCTCAAGGACCATGGCCGGTTCCGTCGGGGGCGTATAGGTCGATCGGACGGAGATGGGATCCTCCGGATCGCGCGGTTCAAACAGCCCGCAGCCGAACGATGGCGCCAGCAGGATGAGCGCCGCAGCCCATGATGGACCGATACGCGTGAGATGCACGCCGTTGGGAGCCTTGTGAAGGATGGAAGGTTCTGAACGTCTCAGCGTTACACCGCCACACGCCCTTCGAGCGCGCGCGACAGGGTCGCTTCGTCGGCAAATTCGAGGTCGGATCCTACGGGCAATCCGCGAGCGATGCGGGTGACACGGACGCCAAGAGGCTTGATCAGGCGCGACACATAGAGCGTCGTCGCTTCTCCTTCCACGTTCGGGTTCATGGCCAGGATGATCTCTTCCACTCCGCCAGCTCCGATCCGCTCGAGGAGTTCCTTGATCCGGAGGTCATCCGGCCCGATGCCGTCGAGTGGCGACAGAGCGCCGCCGAGTACGTGGTAGAGACCCCGGAATTCGTTCGTCTTTTCGACGGCCAGCACGTCGTTCGGCTCCTGAACGACGCAGATGAGCGACCGGTCGCGCTTTGGGCTGGAGCAGACGGCGCACGGGTCTGATTCCGTGATGTTCGAACAGATGCTGCAGTAGCGCACCTTTTCCTTTACGGCGATGAGCGCTGCGGCCAGGGCGTCGACGGACGACCGGTCCATTTTGAGGATGTAGAGCGCGAGACGATGTGCCGTCTTCTTCCCAACTCCGGGAAGCTGGGAAAAGTGCTCAGCGAGTTGTTCGACGGATTCGGCGGTGTAGAACATCGGGGGAAATTCGAAATGCTAAATGGGAAATACGAAAATTCGCCCCGAGCGAGGACCGAAGGTCCGAGTCGAGGGGTCGAAACAAATCGGAAACAGCACGTTCAAAGCCCGAAATGCAATCACCTCACTGTGTACCTCTGTGCGATCTCTGTGGAACTCTGTGATCCGCTTCTAGAATCCGGGGAGGCCCGGAACCCCGCCCGTCACTTTCTTCATCTCTTCTTGAGCCAATGCGGCCGCCTTCTCCAACGCCTGGTTGGTCGCCGTGAGCACAAGGTCCTCGAGCAGGTCCTTCTCGGCCGGGACCACGACCTGGGGATCGATCTCGATCTTGAGGATCTGCTGCTTGCCGCTCACGGTCACCTTGACCATTCCTCCCCCGGCATCGCCCGAGACGCTCCGGTTCGCAAGGTCCTCCTGAACCCGGACCATGGCCTCCTGCATCTTCTGCATCTGCTTCATCATCTGCTGCATATTGGGCATGCCGCCTTTGAACATGTCGACCTCTGGGGTGTACGAAAAGTGAGCAGAACGAACAAATATATCCCGATTTGAGGGGCGAATCAATCAGCGGCGGCGCAGCCCCGCGACGACCTCAACGACCCGACGGACCTCCTCCTCCGTATTATAGAGGACGACGCCGACCCGCGTCACGCCCCCACGCTGCTCCAACCCCAGCACCTCGATGGCCCGGACTGCATAAAAGTGTCCGTCCCACGCACAGATGCCGTGCTCCGAAAGCTCGTGGCAGACATCTTCGGGCCGCCATCCATCCACCGTAAAGGATACAGTCGGGGCACGGAGCCCATCGTCGAACGGCGGGCCCACCACGGTCACACCCGGCACTGCCGACAGCTCGCGGTAGAACACCGAGGCCACCCGGCGCTCGTGTTGTCCGATCTGTGACATCGCATCGATCAAGCGGTCCCGGAGCCGTTCGCCGCGGCCGAACGACGCGACGAATTCGACAGCCGCGTTGACGCCGGCGATCGCGGCGTGATTCAGC
This sequence comes from uncultured Ignavibacteriaceae bacterium, assembly GCA_964473365.1. GTDB lineage: Bacteria > Bacteroidota > Ignavibacteria > UBA10030 > UBA10030 > 2-02-FULL-55-14. The sequence goes on along the minus strand of CAYYOV010000031.1, from coordinate 15,097 downwards.
GTGCCCGTTTCGATCCGGTAGGGCGCTCGTTGGTCCACGGTGCGGAGGCGATCCGTTTCGAGCGAATCGATCAGGCCCGGTCGAGCGTAGAGGATCCCGACGTGCGGACCGTAGAACTTGTACGCGGAGCAGAGCAGGAGGTCCGCATCGAGTGCCGCGACGTCAATACTGAAGTGAGGCGCATAGTGGACGGCATCGAGCACCAGCCACGCCCCTCGCTGCTTCGTCAATGATCGCCCCAGGGCAATATTATTGACCGTGCCGAGCGCGTTCGATGCCATGCCCATCGCCAATACCTTCGTCCGCGGGGTGATGGCCGATCGAAGGTCCTCCTCATCGAGCCGGCCGTCGGACCGCAGGGTCACCTCGCGGATCGTGATCCCGTGCTCCCGGAGCATCAGCCAGGGCCCTCGATTCGCCTCGTGGTCGAGCTGCGTGATGACCACTTCGTCTCCCGGCCGGAGCGCACGACGGATCGCATGGCTCAGGGAGAAGTTCAACGTCGTCATATTAGCGCCGAATGAGATGGTCTCGGGCCCGCTTGCACCGAGGAAGGCCGCCATTGCCGCCCTGGCGCCGTGGAGCATTGCGTCGGTCTCATGCGTCGTGACGAACGCCCCGTGCGTATTGGCATTCGACCGGCGATAGTATTCGCCGATGGCCTCGATCACGGACCTGGGCACTTGGGTGCCCGCCGGGCCGTCGAGGAAGGCAAGAGGACGCCCCTGCTGAAAACGCTCCAGGGAAGGGAACTCTCGGCGGGCCTGATCGAGGGAACGGCGGGGGATCTCGACTGGCATGATCTTATCTCCTGCGGTGTTGGTCAGACAATGTTGGGATGGATGCGCTGAAAGGCAACGAAACAGGGGTAGGAATTTTCCTATCCACCGCCTGCCATTCCCCAACGTTCCCACGGCGCAGTCGCTGCGGACGAAGCGGCCCCGCCTCTCATTCCGTCACGCACCGTGGACGATTTGCCGTGCGGAGGTAGGATAATTCTCAGGAATGATTCGGCCCTCTCCCGATACAGTACGATTCGAAGGTATGGTAGTTTGAGTCAGACAAATTAGCCAGGGGGATCACTTGATCGACATTACAGACTCGCTGACTCATCAACCCAAAACCACAAGGAACAACATGAAACACTTCGTCCTTTTCCTCAGCCTGATGTTGGCGGCCATCTCGCTGCCGGTTTCGGCCCAATCGCCTCTTGGCGAGACCAGCATTTATGGCTATTTCCAGGGGGTCTATCTGGATTCGCGACCCACCATGTTCGTGAAGAACAATACGTTCGCCGTCCAGCAACTGGACCTCTTCTTCAACACGAACCTCGGCTCGGGATTCAGCAGTTTCGTCTCGCTCGAGGCCACCAACTCGTACTCGTCGGAACGTCAATGGGGCACGTTCAACATTGAAGAGGCCTGGCTGCGCTATTCCTATTCACCCCTGCTCAATGTGAAGTTCGGCCAACTCGTTCCACAATTCGGCAACCTGAACGAGATCAAGAACCGCACGCCGCTCCTCCCGTACATCCAGCGCCCGATGGTGTTCGAGTCGTCCTACAACGCGATCATCGACTTCACGCCGTATTACCCGGCTCTGGCGAACCTTCAGATCTACGGCACCATGAACTTTGGCGACGTGAAGGGAGATTACGCCCTCTTCGTCGGCAACAGCGATCCGAAGTATGTCGCCACGAACAAGCTGGACAATGGCGCAACGGGCTGGGACACGACGCAGTACAAGATGTTCGGCGGCCGTGTTGGCGCCCGGGCGTTCGGATTCAAGGGTGGTGTGACCGCGACGTTCGACCGCTTCCGCGGGTTCTTTAAACAGGGCGGATACGGTTTCATTCCGGCGGACACGTGGGTCGGCAATATTCCGCGTCGTCGGCTGGGCGCAGACCTGTCATACACCGGATATGGGTTCTTTTTCGAAAGCGAAGCGATCTTCGTCCAGCACGATCTGACGCCGGAAGCGAAGATCTTTTTGAACGCCATCTCGCAGCCGGTGACGATCCCGATCGGCCCGGGTGCTACGATGACCATGGAGTCGCCTTTTGGCAATTCGCTCGACAAGAGCTTCATCTACGCGAACCTTGGATACGATATTACAGAGCGGATCTTCGCGTACATCGGATGGAGCAACACGAAGGACAAGTATGACAAGATCTTCAAAGACATGGTCATCACGACCGTCGGCGCGGGTTTCCGACCGATCGAGTCGGTCGTGCTCAAGGCCCAGTATGCGAAATTGGACGTCGGCATGATCCCGTTCCAGGGTCAATACACGCACAACGTGTATTATCTTGCCGCCAGCGTGAGTTTCTAACCATCCCGAACCGGAGACCCAACATGAAGACTCTAGCCGCGATGTTGTTGGTGGTCCTGGCCACGGGCACGGCCCAGGCGCAGATCGCCATCATTGCCAATCCGTCCGTCGGCGAGACATCCGCGTCCCGCGGAATGATCACCGACATCTACTCACTGAGCATGACGATGTGGTCGGATCGCACGTCCATCGTCGTGGTCGACTTCCGTTCCGACGTCCCGGCCAAGAAGCGATTCTACACCGAGATCGGAAAGAACCCCGCAGAACTCCGCAAGGCCTGGATGCGGGTCGTGCTCTCGGGTGACGCAAAGGCGCCGGAGATCGCCGAATCCGAAGACGAGGTACTCCAGAAGGTCGCATCCACGCGTGGGGCGATCGGCTACGTGAGCGCGTCCAAGGTGAACAGTTCGGTCAAGGTCCTGGCCCGCTTCGAATAATCACCAGCCTGCAGAAACGCAAAGGCCCGCCTCCGTTCGGAGCGCGGGCCTTCGTGTTTCATGCCTGGTGGATCGCCGCTGTCAACGCTGGGATGAGCGAGACGGTGCGTTCTGTCCCTTGGACGAGGATTGAACGGGACCTGCGCCGTGATGGATCGGTAACGTGAAGAAGATCGTTGCACCCTGGTCGACCGCTCCGTCGGCCCAGATCCGGCCACCATGGCGGTGGATGATCCGCCGGACATTCGCCAGACCGATACCGGCGCCGGCATATTCGGCACGCGAGTGCAGGCTTTCGAACAACCCGAACAGACGGTCCTGATACTTTGCATCGAAACCGATCCCGTTGTCGCGAATGAAGATGCGGTGTTCGCTCTCGTTCGCCTCGTTCGGGACGACGCCGATCTCGATCACCGCGGTCGCACGGGTCTGCGTGAACTTGACCGCATTGCCGATGATCTTGTCGAAGGCCTGACGAAGCAGGCGCCGGTCTCCCACGACAGCAGGAAGCGGTCCCACTCGCCAATCGATGACGCGCCCTGCCGATTCGGGTCCAAGATCACGGATCACTTCTTCCACGACGGTGGTCATGTCGATCCGGCTGGCGTGCATCTCCGTTTGGCTGATACTGAGGTACTCGATCAATCCGTCGACGAGCATTCCCATCCATTTGGCCGAGAACGCGATCGTTTGCAGGTATTTGTGGGCGTAGGCATCTTCACGCACCGAAGGCCGTGTCTGGCTCATTTCCGCATAGGCCCCGATGTGGCGAAGGGGAGCGCGCAGATCGTGCGACACTGTGTAGCTGATGCGCTGAAGCTCCTGCATCGTCGACTCGAGTTCGGCCGTCCGTTCGTGGACACGATGTTCAAGCTCTTGATTCAGGCGCCGCACTTCGTCTTCGGCATGCCTGCGGTCGGTGATGTCCCGCGCGACCACATGGAATCCGCTGAGCGCTCCCTCGCTCAGCTCGAGCGACACACTCATATTGAGCCAATGGACCGCTCCATTCCGGGAAACGAGCGCGACCTCGTATGAACGATTTTCGACCCGTTCATGGAATTGTCGGAAGAAGGCCCGACGCACCCGATTCCGTTCTTCCGGCAGGCAAAAATCAAAGAAATGCATGCCGAGCATGTCCTCGATCGCGTAGCCCGAAAGTCGAGCCGCGGCGCCGTTGACGAACACAAACCGGCCGTTGATGTCGGTGGACACGATCGGGTCTTGTGCCGTCTCCACAACCAGCCGGTAGCGTGCCTCGCTCTCTGCCAGACGCAATGACTGCCGTTGGAGTTCGGCATTCGTCCGGGCCAATGCTGCTTCACTCTCGCGTGCCCGACGAAGCGAGAACTGCATGTTCTGCATCAACAGGCCGACCGACAACGCGGTCAATCCCAGGATCATCGAACCTTCGATAAGGTCGAAGAGCGTCGTGAAACCGCTCATATGATTCACGCTGACCCGTTCTATCTCCAGCCACGCGATCGTGACAAACACGCCGATCGCAAGAAGGGCAAAGGCGGAGAACAACCGCCGGTCCATGAGCATGCTGGCCACAACCAGCAACGACGGAAGAATGAGAATCGCCGTGTCGTGCAGTCCGTCGCCACTGGTGACCGCCAGATAGGCAGCAACGCCGAGCAGACCAAAGAGCATCATCAGCAACGCACGTTGCGATCCGCCTCGCCGGTTGATGAAGAATGCCACCACGATGATCACCTGCTCGACAAAGAGGGCCCCACTGAACAGATGCGGGCCCGGCTGACCCAGGCGGAGGAGGATCGGCACGAAGAGGGCGAAGAACAAAAGGATCGCAAGCCAGTGTACGATCCGGGCAAGGCGCTCTTCTTCTACGTCGTTGATCGCCGGCGGTCGGAGCCAAGCGCGAAGACGGAGCACGAGAGCGTTCATGCGCGCTCCGCAGACGGCAACGTGAAGTAGATCGTGGCGCCGGCATCGACCATCCCCTCAGCCCACGTAGTACCGCCATGGCGCTGGACGATGCGCCGGACGTTCGCCAACCCGATGCCCGTCCCTTCGAACTCTTCGTTCGAATGGAGACGCTGGAAGACGCCAAAGAGCTTCCCGGCATACGCCTGGTCGAATCCCGCGCCGTTATCACGCACAAAGAGGGTTACGAGTTCCCCCTGGTTCTGCACCGGCAACGCTCCCACTTCGATGCGTGCCGGGTCGCGGTCGCGAGAGAACTTCAAGGCATTCGAGAGCAGGTTCGACATGACGAGCTTCAGCAGTGTGATATCTCCCCTCACCGGAGGCAATGCCGCGACCTCCCACACGACCTTCCGGTCTCCGATCTCCGGCTCCAGTTCCTTGCGGATCTCGTGCACGACCTTGCTGAGGTCGACCTGTGCCGTCCGCAGATCCGTCCGGCTGATGCGCGAGAATGCCAGCAGCTCGTCGATGAGATTCCCCAACCGCACTGCGGACGATGAGACGGTGTCGAGGTACCGAAGGCTTTCGTCGTCGACCAGGTCGTGGATGCGCTCACGCAAGAGTTCAACGAAACCTGAGATGTGACGCAAGGGAGCGCGAAGATCATGCGAGACCGAGTACGAGAAGGACTCAAGTTCTTTGTTGACCGATTCGAGCTGGGCGGTGCGGTCCTGAACGCGCTGCTCCAACTCCGCATTCAGTCGTTCGGTCTCCGCTTCGGCCTGTTTGGCGGCGGCATAGAGACGAGCATTCTCCAATGCCACGGCCAGTTGGTCGGCAACAAGTGACACGAACTCGACGTCAGTCTCTGTGAACCTGTCATAGCGCTCACTGTCATCGACCCGCAGAACGCCGATGACGCCCGTCGAAGTTCTGATCGGGACCGCCAGCACCGACCGCAAGCGGAAGTGCTCCACCCATTCGGCCGGTATCAGGTCGGTCGTCCGACAATCGTTGACGAGCAAGGGCCGATTCTCTTCGAGACACTTGCCGGAGATGCTGAACCCGGATGGCTGGCGATCGACGGTTCCGTCTGACGAACCGTCCGCCTCAGCATCCGGCGGAGCGACCAGCGACGACGAGTCGGGATCGACAAACCTGATGATCGCCCGGGTGACCCCGAGATACTGAGGGATGAAGATGCTCACCTTCCTGATGATCTCAGGCTGTTCAAGCGTGCTGGCGAAGAGAAAGCCGAGTTCGCGCAAGAGCTGAAGCCGCCGGAGCCTGTCGTTCAAGGCTTCTTCGAAGCGCTTGGTCTCCGTGATATCCTGGATCGACCCGACGACCCGAATCGGGGTTCCGTCCGGACCGTGCTCCACCTCACCGAGGGTCTCGACGTATTTGATCGTCCCGTCCGGAAGCACGATCCGGTGTTGACTCCGCAACGAGAGCCCCCGTTGGACCGTCCCCACGAGGTCCTCCCGCACGCGGGCGCGTTCGTCCGGGTGTACGGCGTTGATGTACGTCATCGCCTCCGGTGTGAAGCTTTCTGGATCGCGCCCGAGAATGCGGTACGTCTCTTTCGACCACGTGGTACGCTGCTGCGACACGTCCACTTCCCAGCTTCCGATCTTTCCAATACGCTGCGCAACGCGCAGACTCTCCTCGCTGTGCCGGATCGCCTCTTCGGCTCGCTTTCGCTCAGTGATATCCCTCTGGATCGCCAAATAGCCAACGATCTTCCCGTGACTGTCGCGAACGGCATTGGCAGTCGCCTCGACGAGCGCCAGGGATCCGTCCTTCCTCCTGTTGGTGATCTCGTCATGGACACCTTGATCGTTGCGCATCTCACCCCAAAACCTCTCGTATGCCCCGTTCGGCATCAATCCGCTCTTCAAGATCCGGGGCGTCACCTTGCCCACCACCTCTTCCGGCGAATAGCCATAGAACGACGTGAAGGCCCGGTTCACGTACCGGAAGACCCCTTCAGGGTCTGTCATGAAGACGATCTCATTCGAGATCTCCACCGCCTGGCGCAGCCGCAGCAGTTCTTCCTCGGCATGTTTCCGTTCGGTGATGTCGCGGAGGTTGACGACAATGGAATGCACCGCCGGGTCAGCGAGAGCGTTCTTAACGATCGATTCGACCCACACCCAGGAGCCATTCGCGTGCCGGACCCGGTAGATCTTTCGGGCCGAGGCGCCATCCCGATCGCGGATATCCTCGAACGAAAGTCGGACCATCGGCAGATCGTCTTCGTGCACGCCGTCGAAGATGGACAAGGCACCAGCGTTCGTGACCGCCCGACCCAGGATGTCCTCCAACGACGGACTGCCATACTTGATGGCGCCAAGACGATCGACCAGGAGAATGGCGTCGAGGTTGTTCTCGACGACGGCCTGGAACTTTCGTTTTGCTGCTTCAGACTCAGCCTCGGCTCGCTTTCGCGCCGTGATGTCCTGTATCGTCCCAACAATGGTGGCCGGACGTCCTCCCTCCCACACGACGGAGTAGTAGAAGGAAAGCCAGGCACGACTTCCATCGGACCTGCGGATCCGATACTCTTCTTCTCGAGGTGGAACGATGATCGTGCTGTCGACGATGCTTAAGAACGCCTGCTCGATCCGCGGCAGGTCCAGTGGATCAAGCACAGCGGGGAGGAAGTGGCGTAGCGGGGCCGCAACGTCCGGCCGCATCCCACCCACCGGACCGAACAATCCCAAGGCCTCTTCGGTCAGCGTGATCGTCATCCACCGAAGGTTCACCTCGAACGACCCCATCCGCGCGATCCGCAATGCCTCAGCAAGCTGGGCCCGGCTCTTCCGGAGCAGGTCAGTGGCGACCACACGCTCGGCGATCTCCTCCTCCAGTCCGCGATACGCGGTCCGAAGGTCGCCCGTCATGCTGTTGAATGCCTCCCCCAAGACGCGGACCTCGTCATCCATGCTTTCGGCCGGCACCGTCGCGCTCAAGTGATCGCGATTCGTCGATTCGACGGCTTTGGTCAGGATCCGGAGCGGCCGCGCCACCATGAACCAAATGACCATACCGACGGTGATGGCGATGAAACTCAACGCCAGTGCCAAACGACCCTGCATCGCGTTCGTGAGTCGTTCCGTCGTCAGGAGGAGGGGTCGCGAGGAAAAACCCATGACCACGAGATGACGTCCGTCGAACGTCCAGGAGTAGCCGAACGTCGTCTGGCCCGACTGGTCGATCGTCGAACCGGAGCCCCGCGTCATCATCGCCGTTCGGACCGAAGGTTCAAAGTCTTCGTCCCACGAGTGACCGATCTTGGCGGACGTTTCGTGTGACACATAGCGACCGCTTGTGTCCACGACCACAAGCAACGCCTGCGGAACCGCCCGCATCTTGAGGATGAGCGGATTGATCTCAGCAGGACGAAGGCGGTCGATCATTCCAGCCACCAATTGTGCCTGGGCTTGTCGGTGAAGCGCGTAGGCAGAATCAAATTCCTCTCGGGCCTCATGCTCCACGGTCACGACAACGCCGAAGATCGGAATGATCGAGAGGAGCAGGAACCAGATGGAAAGCCGGATCCCAAGATAGCGCCCCGCCAGGAACGTTCGTAGTCGATGCCGAAGCCCGTTCGGCCGCGCGATGGAGGGCGCAGGCCCCTCATGGGGTGGGCCCCACAGCGGAATCCGGTATCGTCGAGGAAGCGCTGACCAAAAGACACTCGTGACGACGCCCGTGAAGATGACCTCGTACCGCAAGGCAGAGCCCAGGAAGAGGAGACTTTCCAGGAGAGGTCGGTCACCGCCGATCATCGCGGCATAGGCCGTGCGATCGAAGAGGAATGGAACTCCAAGCCCAACCACCGCCGTCACGAAATAGTAGAGCGGGATCGTGACGGCCCATCCCAACACCAGCCATGGCATCGGGAGTCGACGATGCAACAGCGAGCGATAGGAGACGGCGATGCAGAGACCTCCGACGAGATATGCCAGCACCCGATACGGAATACCTTCCATTGCACTCCGTGCGATGCCGAGGAAGAACGCGAGAATGAGCGTTCCCACCGGTCCGGTGAGTGCCGCTCCGATCGTCATGAAGACCTCTCGAGGATCGGTATAGAACACCGTCCCCGGAACCAGGAGGCGCACGCCTCCGATGATCAGAACGTAGGCGGCCAGTCCGATGACCAGCGCTGCCGCAATGGCGCGCGCGGTCAATACGTCGTGGAGATATTTGCGAACATGAGGCATACGTGGCTCAGCCGGGCGATCTCGCTGGCGAAACGTTGGTTGAATTCGATTGAAATAGGGCGGGATCACCCCATCGTTGTCTATAGTATCGCCGATGGCCGTGGGCGATTCAATAGGCAAATGGCTGATACGCAGGTAGGAATCTTTGAACCTTTGGAATTTCGTCGATTCTGGCCCGTTTTTATATCCCGCGCCGATTCCAATGGCTTGAAACACGAACGCCCCGCGTGGAGCGGGGCGCCGTGCGTAGATCGCGTGAGTTGTGGAGCGACTATCGGAGCTTGAGGACCACTCGATCAGCGTTCTTTAGGAGCAGAGCATACGGCTTTCCGTCATGCTCAACGACATCCTCGACCACCTGAGCGACGTGGAACATGATCTCAGATGCTGACGAGCCACTGACCAGGTCCTGCAGCTCTTCGGCCGTGAACGTAAGCGTACCCGTATTCGGCACCACCTTCACGATGGACTTCGGAGGAAGGTGAGGAACCCCAAAACCTGGTCCTTGATGCGGACCGGGTCCCTGATGCGGCCCCAAACCCATGCCGCCGGGGCCACCGTGGGGGCCGCGCGGACCGCGTCCGCCTCCCATGGGCTGTTGAAGCTGTCGTGGAGCGAGATGCGGCACGGCACGGACAACCACGTTCTCGCCGGCCTCACCGCCGGTCCAGGCGATCGTGACATCCGAGGTGATGCTGATGCTGTCGCCCGTGACATTCGTGATGTCCAGCAGCGACGACGGCGCCGTAATGCTGAACGTTCCTGCCGGGAACGCCCCCGAACCCGAAACGCTGAATGCGTAGGTGCCGCCCCCAACAAACGGGACATTGACGGGGATCGATTGCGGATCACGCAGTCCGCGGTCGAATGTCGAATAGATCACGTTCCCATTCGGAGCGGTACGCTGTGTCAACCCGACAGATCCTCCTGTGTATGCCAGATTGACACTGCCGATATCGATACCCACGGGTCGGACCCCGGCCTGCGGCGTATCAACATGCACGACCGCGAATGCCTTGCCAATCATGCTGACCGGCTGGATGGCCGGACCGACGAATTGGTTCCATCCGACCGAGAACACCCCGTAGACGGCCGTGTGCGGAATTCCGACGGTCGACAGTTGCGACAGGTCCTGCGTGATGACGTTGTCCGCCGTCAGTGCTGCGTCGCCGACGGACGTCATCGCCGGTTGCTGCGTATCGGAACACCCTGCCAGGAGACCCGCGGCGAACGCGGCAACACCCAGAAATTGCTTCAACCACATGTTCTTCATGTTGACACCTTCCTCGTTCTTACTTGTTCTTGGGACAATCGTCGCACATGTGTTTGCCCATTCCTCGCCCCCCCGGCATCATGCCACGATGCATGCCCTGCATGCGTCCGGGTCGGCCCATTCCGGGGCCACCACTCAACATGCCGGCGTCGAATCGCTTCTGCTGCTCGGGTGTCAGAAGATCGCGAACGGCACGCTGATGCGCCGACTGCTTCCACCCCAGATCACCCTGCAGTTTCGCGATATCGGACTGTATGGACTTCACACGTGCTTCGTTGAATTTCTCCGCCGTCATTTCCAGGCGGAGTGCGCTGTGCTGTTTCTCGAGGTCGGCCTTCAGCGGCTCGATCTCTTTCAGGAACTTCAGTCGCAGGTCGGCCATCTTGGTCTGCTGCTCGTCCGTAAGGTTCAGGCCCATCATCGGCCCACGGTCGCCGCCTGTCATGTGGCCCTGCATCTGTCCCTGCATCCGTCCAGGCATCTGCCCATGCATCTCACCTCGCGGTTGAGCGACCGCGCTTCCAACGATCAGCGCCATCGCGGCGCCGAGGACAACGATCGAACGTTTCATCGGGAACTCCTCTATTTGATTGTGTGTGCTATGGTTGCGAATCTCTTTCCATGGCTTCGGGTCGACCGAATGGCGGACCTTGATGCATGCCTGGACCCATTCCCATGCCGGGACCCCGGCCTGGACCTTCACCGCCGCGCGGACCCCGCGGTTGAGCGTCGAGAACCGCTCTGAAGAACATCCGCTGCTGTTCCGGCGTCAGGAACTTCTTCGTCGCTACCAGCCGCTCAACAGCCCTCTCGCTGATCGCAGTGCGGAGGTCGGCCGCGCGCCGCAGGAGGCGGCGGACGACTTCGACGGGAACGGGATCGAGCTGGAGAAACGCGGCGATCGAGTCTTCTACGGACCGTACCTGGCGCTGAAGCGGCATCACATCGTTCCGGAACGACATCATGACGCTTTGAAGTTGCTGACGTGCACCGTCGTCGAGCATTCGCATGAGCTCGGGAGGCCCTCCGACCGGTGTTGGGGGCATATCGGGCGGAGCGATGAACCGCACGTACAGCCAGGTGCCGAGTGTCGCAAGATTCAGGACGATCAGGAAGAGAAGGGCGCCGACAAGTACTTTCGTCTTCACTGTTGGGTCCCTCCGTCCGAGCTAGCTACGGTGAACCACCGATCTCCCAGGTCAGCGTTCGACAAGGACGCGGCAAATTCAGAAACGAGATCGGAGGAAGCAGAACTCTCCGAGCGCTGCACCGATGAGATATCCTGCCCGAGCAGGATCCCAAGGACGAGGGCCGCGCCGAGCGCAACGGAAGCGAACGACCAACGAAGCACCGGAGCCAGACGTCGACCCTTGGGCCGTTGGCCAACGATCGCGCGGATCCGGGTCGGCAGATATGGGTCGGCTGTTACCCGTTGCGGAGCCGGTCCGGGCAGCAACGTGCGGCTCAGAAGATTATACGCCGCACGGCATGAAGCGCATTCCGCCACGTGGCGGTCCACCTGCTCCCGCAGGGAGGGCGAGAGAACGCCGGCGGAGTGGTCGGCAAAGGCTTCGATGGCTTCGAGGTGTGTCATGGTCGGGTGATCAAGTATTGGACAAACATAGACGAGGATCCTTGCACGTCCTACAAAGTATCAGCCAGAACCAACGAGCAGCGGTTTCAGGCGTTCGACAAGCATTTTCTTGGCTCTATGGATGCGGGTTTCCACGGCGCTCACGCTCAGGTGAAGTTCCCGGGCGATCTGCGGATTTGACATCTCCCCGTCACGATATAAGAGATACGGCAGCCGGTATTTCAGCGGGAGTTCGTGAACGACCCGTTCAACCAGTGCTTCCCGCTCCTTGGTCTCCAATTGCTGGTCGGGACCCGGAAGGGGGCCCGAACCCCAGGTATGGAGGTCGATGGAACCGCGTTCGAGCAAATTCGTGACCGACTCATCGAGCACGTTGAACCACACGGTCCGTCGCTCGCGTTTGAGATAGTTCAATGCGTGATTGACGGCGATCCGATGGATCCAGGTCGCGAGTTCAGATCGATTCTCAAAGGCAGGGAGTCCTTCGAATACTTTCACGAAGACATCCTGCAACAGGTCCTTTGTTCGTTCCTCATCATTCACAAAACGGTACAGCAGATTTGCCGTCCGATCGGCGAATTGGCGGTACACCTCTTCGAAGGAAGGGATGGGTGCGGCTGGTGGTGGAGCCTGCGTCGGGCTCTGAGGTGACGTGGATGTCAATCGACGTTGCGGGTTCTGTAGGATTAGACAGCGACCAGCTCGGATCCGTGCAGGCTGGCCTCAGTTCGTTTGACACACAGGGCCGGGAAAGGATTCAACCCGGCGCCCCCTGCGGTGCGGAGGAGTCATTTTTCATTAATTGTGGGAACGATGGACCCGATGTGGCAGACCTCCCTACAGGTGCTCCTCGGCGGCGGGCTCGTCACGACGGAAAGAGTGAACGTCGTGAAGTACAGCGGCGGAGATCCACGTATGTGAGGATGTTCGCAGGCAGGGCGAATGCGAACGCCACCGGAAGAGCGTTCTCGGTGGCGTTCGTACGTTCTAACGGGTTCTGTGGTCAGCGCCGAACCAGCTTGAACCCGATATTCCTCCCCTGCCCTTGAATGATCGCCAGGTTGATCCAACACATCGCAAATTGTTCCAACAAGGGAACGACCCCATCTCCACCGAAGTCGCGGCAGGCGGCGAAACCGGCGTCGATCGCGAGGCGGGACGCAACGTCCTTTCCCTTCTTCGAATGACCCGCCATGAACATGTCCAGGGCACCGGTCGGATAGGCGGGGTCCTTCATGTTCTCGAAGCCGGTCGAGTTGAAGCATTTCACGACGTCGGCGTTCGGAGCAAGCGCGCGCAGGGCCGCATAGACCGTGTCGTACCCTTCGGGCCGGTCGCGAATCGCGTTCGTAGCATCGATCACCACTTTTCCGGACACGTCTCCGAGTGCCTCGATCACAGACCGCGCGGCCGAAGGCGGCGTCGCGAGCAGGATCACCTCGGACTCGTGTGACGCTTGCCGGATGGGATGGACCGTGATTCGGTCGTGAGCGATGAGGCGAGAACCCTTGAACCGTTCAGGGTCCCGCACACCAAGGCGGATCGAATGCCCGGCACGCGCCCATGATTCTGCAAGCGCCCCGCCAACATTGCCGGTACCAATGATCGCAATGTTCATAGATGAGGAAGTGATGGAGATGTTCGAGACCTATCGTTTCATGGCGAGGATCATTCCGCCGAAGTAGGGAACAAGCCAGATCACCCATACGACGAGGCTAAAACGATGGAACTGGTGCCGCGCTGATTCTGCGCCGACCATTGTGACCCGGGTCGCCCAGACGGCGTGGGCGAACATGAGCCAGAGGGCGAGTTGACCGCTGAGGGTATGCGGCGACAGGAGATCGAACGGCTTTGTCGCGAGAAGATGCATTGCCAGCGTGCCGCTCGTATCGAACGCGAATCCCGTCCAGAAAGCCGCGACGTGCCACGGCTTGAGATAGCGTGCCTTGCGTTCGGCCCAGACGCCGAGAGAATAGAAGAGCAGCGCTAGCGTTATGAGCGTTGAGGCGAGTGCGAGCATGGTTCTTGTCGACGATGCGGTTGGGTTCTCGTAGCACCAGCATGGTACGGCGGAGGACTATCGGTTGCAACCGATAACGCGTTGACCCGGCCGGAAAAAGAACGAACCCGGGAGTTCCTTCCAGGGTTCGCAGCCTGCAATGAGTACGTCGTGAATGATCGAGCTACCCGCCGTATCCGGGCATATCGTACAACCCTCCGGCGTTCGTGACGTCAACGTATCCCGCAGAGCGGAGAAAGCGTGCTGCATACGCGCTCCGTGAGCCCGTCGCGCAATAGACGATGACCGGCCTGGTCTTTTCGCCAAACTCGGGCAGCCGACTCATCACATCCTCTACGGGGATGTTCAGCGCCCCCTCATAATGTTCGTCCTGAAATTCCTCCACCGTCCGGACGTCGATGACGAGTGCGCCGGTGCTGATCTTTTGTTCAAGCATTTCCATAGGGTGTCTCTTCCGTCCTGTGCACTATGTGTGAATGTTCTTCGTATTCGGTGTATAAGCCAGCAGCTAGACCATTGACATCGCAGCGGACGACCAGGCCTGTGTCCAGCGTGCCGCCGCGAAGCCGCCGGCAATGTTCTTCACTTCGCCCCAGCCGTTGGCCTTGAGTACTTGAAGCGTCGTGTGCCCAAGAAATCCATCCTTGCTGATAATGAACAGCGGCGTTCCCCGCGGGACCTCTTCCAGCCGATCGCGGACCTCATCCGCAGGAATGTGCACGACATCCGCCAGCGGGGCCTTCGATCGCTCGCCCACCGTTCGAACGTCGAGGATCGTCCCTCGTCCCTCAGCCATCGCCTGGAAGGCCTCGTCCGGCGTCGCCAACGGACTGTAGCCGCTGACCGCATTCTGCGCGATGAAGGCGGCGATATTCACCGGATCGTTCGCACTATTGAACGGCGGAGCATAGGCCAGGTCCAGCTCGGAGAGATCGTCCACCGTCATCCGACCTTGCAGGGCGACGGCCACGACATCGATGCGCTTTTCGACGCCGGCCTCGCCGTACGCCTGCGCGCCCAACACGCGGCCGTCCTTCCGGTCAAAGACAAGCTTGAACGAGACGGGCGAAGCGCCGGGATAGTACGCGACATGTTGGTCTTTGAACACATACGCCACGCCCGCGTCGAATCCGGCCTCGCGTGCCGCCTTCTCTGATAGCCCGGTTGCAGCCGCGGTGCTGCCGAAGATCTTCACCACTGCCGTCCCGAGGGCTCCCTGGTACGTCATCCGACCACCAAGGGCGTTGGTCGCAGCGATGCGCCCTTGCCGATTGGCGGGACCGGCGAGCGGTATTCGCACACGTCTGCCGCTCACCT
>CAYYOV010000030.1:30044-33378 GCA_964473365.1 uncultured Ignavibacteriaceae bacterium | reverse complement strand
TTCGTCAATTCCGCCTCCGAGATCGTCACGATCCATTCCCACACCGAGCCGTTCTCAACGGAAAGCTATCCGGCGACGCGGATGGCGAAGTATGTGGTCGAGGTGAATGCTGGGTTCTGCGAGATGCACGGTATTAAAGAGGGGGACAGGATTAGGTACGAGAGAAACGGAGAGTGAGATTGTCGATTGACGATTGTCGATTATCGATTTGCGATTGAGAATCGCCAATTGACACTCGACACTCGACAATACCCTCGGGCTGTTATTCACTGATGCTCAGAGATCTCTTATGGTCACAGCCATCGTTCTACTCTCCACCGAACGCGATGCCACGAACCGGGTCGCGGAGGCACTTGCCGGCACCCCGGGCATCAGCGAGGTCTATTCTGTCGCCGGTCGCTATGACCTGGCCGCCATCGTCCGCGTACCGACGAACGAAGCGCTGGCCGAGGTCGTGACGGAGCGGATCAGGGCCGTCGACGGCATCACGGCATCCGAAACCCTCATCTCGTTCCGGGTCTATTCGAAGCACGACCTGGAGCGGATGTTCGCCATCGGCATGGAGAACACGTAGCACGACCATCCCCCTTCGCCGCGCCAGAGCTTTCCCTCTTCGGGACATTTGCCCAGTTGCTATTATATCGCACACCAGGACTCATGAGAACTTCAATCCTTTTCTCTCTTGCCCTCTTTGGGCTCACCTGCACACCGTCGCCACGAACAGCCGTGACCCCACGCGATCCACACTCCTTTGCGCGACCCGACGAGGTCGTCGTCACACACCTCCATCTCGACCTGGCCGTCAGCTTCGAACGCCGGCAATTGTCGGGGAGCGCAACGCTGACCATCGACAACAAGACCGGTGCTCCGCAACTGCTGCTCGACACTCGCGACCTCGAGATCGAGTCGGTGACGCTCCTCCCGGAGAACACGACAACAAAGTGGTCGCTGGCTGACCCGGTCCCGCTGGTCGGGCAGAAGCTGTCCGTCGACATCGCGCCGGCTACGAAGCAGGTCGTCATCCGCTACGCCACGAAGCCCTCGGCCGCCGCGCTCCAATGGCTCGAGCCGGCCCAGACGGCCGGGAAGAAACATCCCTTCCTCTTCACCCAGTCGCAGGCGATCCTGGCCCGCACGTGGGTGCCGTGTCAGGATGGACCGGGCGTTCGCATGACCTACTCGGCCCGCATCACGGTTCCGCCCGGACTCTTGGCGCTCATGAGCGCCTCGAACCCGACGACACCGAGCGCTGACGGAGTCTACGTGTTCCGGATGGAGCAACCGATCCCGTCCTACTTGCTGGCATTGGCTGTCGGCGATATCGCTTTCAAGCCGATAGGTGACCGGTCGGGGGTGTATGCCGAGCCGAGCGTTGTCGAAAAAGCGGCCTGGGAATTAGCTGGTACGGAGCAGATGATCGAAGCAGCCGAGAGGCTCTACGGACCGTATCGATGGGACCGGTATGATATCATCGTCCTCCCTCCTTCCTTCCCCTTCGGCGGCATGGAAAACCCGCGTCTGACATTCGCCACGCCGACGATCCTTGCCGGCGACCGGTCGCTCGTATCGCTCGTTGCGCACGAACTGGCCCACTCCTGGTCGGGCAACCTCGTGACGAATGCAACCTGGAACGATTTCTGGCTGAACGAAGGGTTTACGACGTACTTCGAGAACAGGATCATGGAAGAGGTCGAAGGGCGACCGTATTCTGAGATGCTGGCCGCGCTGTCGCTGCAGGACCTGCGTGCGACCGTCGCAGACCTGGGCGCAACATCGGACATGACCAAGCTCAAACTGGACCTGGCCGGTCGTGACCCGGACGACGGGGTGAGCGATATCGCATACAACAAGGGGGCGCTCTTCCTGCGTCATCTGGAAGAGAAGGTCGACCGCGAGGTGTGGGACCAGTTCCTGCGCGGCTGGTTCGACGAGCATGCGTTCCAGAGCGCCACCACCGAGGAATTCATCACCTACCTCCAGCGGAAGCTGATCAAAGGCAACCAGGCGTTCGAGAAGGAACTGGATCTCCAGGCATGGATCTTCGAACCGGGGTTACCGAAGAGTCTGCCAGAGATCCGATCCGAAGAATTCGCCAAGGTAGACGAAGGTGTCGAACAGTGGAAGAGAGGAGTGAAGGAGGAGTGGAGTGGAGGAGTTCTGAGGAAGAACCTTTCGGCTTCCGGCTGGACCACGCATCACTGGCTGCACTTTTTGAAGGCGCTGCCTGAGAAGCTGACGGTCGCACAGATGAGAGTGTTGGATGAAGCGTTCGGGTTCACGAAGTCGGGTAACTCTGAGATCCAGGCGCTGTGGCTGCAGAAGGCGATCGCGAGCGACTATCGCGCGGCCGATGCGGCCCTCGAAAAATTCCTGACCGGCCAAGGCCGGCGCAAATTCCTCAAGCCACTCTACGCCGAGCTGGCCAAGACGCCGGAAGGCCTCGCCCGAGCGAAGGCGATCTATGCCAAGGCGAGGCCGATGTATCATTCGGTCTCCACGAACACGATCGATGGGATCGTGGGAGAGAGCAAGTGAGATTGTCGATTGTCGACCCGCCTGCCCCTCTGACGTGGGTTCGGCGGGCAGGTTTACGATTGACGATTATCCCGCTGGTGCTCTTCTTGGGAGGGTGTTCGAGTGGGGGCGACTCAATACTGCCGGTGCTGAGACAGCACATGCAACGCTATCCGGACATGGAAGCCGAGGACATCTACAAACTCGTCCACCAGGCCGCGATGGGGAACGGGCATCTGTTCACGGACACCGCGTCCGTCCGGCTCTACCTGCTGAACGAGTTTGACGAGGTCCGTCCGGACACGACTGAACCGCTCATCGAGCCGCTGTCACCCGACGGCCGGGTCGTGCGGATGAATCTTCGCCCGTTCAAGGCCCGCGGTGGCGACCCCGATCAGCTGTTCGAGGCGATGCTCCGCTCTTCCGAACGCTTCAAGCAGGACCCGGCGGCGCTCGAACGCTGGTGGACCGAGATCATGGGCGAGTCTGAGTATGGGACGATCCCGAGCGATCGGTCCTCCCTGCAACATCTCTTCGACGAGATGAAAACTTCGGGATTTCCACCACGCCATCACTCGGAGACCTATGAGGCGACGTATACACCGGCCTACCGGGTCTTGATGCGCGAGCTCGTTCCTCCGATCTAGGAGCGTCGGCGCCAACAATAGAAGATCGCATTACAACGGGCAGCAAATGTATCGCGCCCGTCTTGGTCATCGTTTCACCGTTTCCTGATCCACACATCACACCTGAGGGGGTGTCGTATGAACCACGCCGCATTGGCTGCGGTGGCAGCGCTAGCATTGGCGTTGCCGCTGGC
>CAYYOV010000030.1:16342-29944 GCA_964473365.1 uncultured Ignavibacteriaceae bacterium | reverse complement strand
GCAGCGCGTCGCGCGCTCGCCACTGTTCGATCTTGGACAACGCATTCCCGACCGGCTCACGTTCTACGAACGCCGGACATCCACCGCGCTCCGGTATCGTATGACGCTGACAATCGTGAACGACGACTCGAGTATCGTCCTGCCGCTCGGGCGATGGGACTCTCTCGCCACCGCCAATAGCTACGCGGAGCGGACGGTCGCGCTCGACACCGTCCACTTGCCAGAAGGGATGCAATGGCGATTCATCTGGGAGGTCCTCCGGGACAGCACGAATTCCACCGGCGTGCTCCGAGTGGACGACATCACCATCTCGACTGCGCCCACGGTGGACCTAATCCCGCTCCGGGTCACCTTCGTGCCAGCGCGCATCCGCGCCGGTGAATCGTTCAATGTCGTGTCATCGATCCGGAATGACGGCCGGCGGCCGGTCGTGGATGCGCAACTCCGGATCGGGTGGCGGGGACCATCGGGCCCGACGGAGGAGATCACGAGAACGTTTGGCATCGCTGGCGGCGGCTCGGCGATCATCATTGCTTCGCTCCCGCCGCAAGTACCGGGAGACTTGACCGTGACGGCGGTCGTCATGTCGCCGTATGACGAGCAGCCCGCCAACGACACGCTGCGGACCAGCATCTACGTCGGGATACCACCTTCGGCCGTCGTCGTGAACGAATTCCAATTTGCCCCACTTCGCGAGAACGAACCAGAATGGGTGGAGCTGTTCAATCCAGGTCCATGGACGATCGACCTGAAGGATGTCACCATCTCCGACAATTCTTCCGGCCGCGTCCCGCTCAGCCACGACGTGGGCGACACGCTTACGCCTGGTAAGATGATCGTCATCGCCCGAACGGAAGATCTTCGATCCCTTCTTCCATCCCTTCGATGCCTCGTTGCTCCATTCCCCAGCCTCAACAACACCACGCCAGACGCCGTCGTCCTGCGAGACCGAACGGGCCAAACGGTTGACAGCGTCTGGTACGATCCCTCCTGGTCATCGGCCGGCCGCTCGCTCGAACGGCGTGACTGGGACCTTTCATCGACCCAGGCATCGACATGGCAGGCATCCGAGGACTCGTCGGGTGGAACGCCGGGGAGGACGAACTCCGTGCAACGCCCGGAGATCGATGCTTCATGCAGGGCATTGACGGCCGACGTGGCACCGGGCACCGAATCTCTCCATCTCGCGGCGGCCGTTCACAATCGGGGTCGGCGAACCATTTCCTCCGGCGCAGTCGACTGGTTCATTGAACGTCGCGGCGATGGAACGGGAATAGAACTTTTGCTGCTCGGCACGACGCTTATCCCGGCCATCCTGCCATCCGACAGCCTCCGTGTCGAGTACCGCTGGACGGAACCAACGCACGGGTACGTGCGCTGTTGCGCGTTGGTGCGGGTCGAGGGGGATCTGCGTGCTGGGAATGATACGGCCTGGGGAAGCATCCTGCGGCCCTATGGTTCGAGGTCACTGCTCATCAACGAGGTCATGCTCGAGCCGGCCCCGGGGAAAGCAGAGTGGATCGAGGTGGTCAACGCAAGTCCCGTCCCGATCGACCTTGGCGGATGGACGTTTGCCGATCTGCCATCTGCGTCGGGATCGCGCGTTCGCACGGTCCTGCCCTCCGTGAGCAGTGTCGTCCCGCCGAATCGCATGGCGGTCATCGCATCCGGGATCGACGTGCTGGAGGATTATCCGTGGCTGAACGATGACGGAGCGACGGTCGTGGTCATTCCCCGATCGTCAGGATTCGGGTTCAACAACGACGGCGACGGCATCGTGATCTCCGACCCGACGGGCTGCGTGAGCGACAGCGTCATTGTCGGACGATCAGCGCACGTGGCCGGACTGTCAACGACGGGGCGCTCACTCGAGCGACAGACACTTGACGGAAGCGCTCTTGACCCTTCGGCGTGGACCTCCTGCGCAGACCCTGCTGGCGCAACGCCGGGCCGCGCGAACAGTGTTGCGCGAAGCGAGGTGAATACCGGCCTGCGGGCAAGCATCTTCCCGGACCCGTTCTCGCCGGACGGAGACGCGTTCGAAGATGTGGCCGTGATCGCGTACGCATGTCGGGCGACATCCATCTTCATGGACGCGACCATTTTCGATCTCTCCGGCAGGATGCAGCGAAGGCTCGCGACAACGGCGTTCATGCCATCGAGCGGTACAATGAACTGGGATGGACGCACTGACGCCGGACGTCTCGTGCCGATCGGGGTGTATATCGTCCTGCTCC
This sequence comes from uncultured Ignavibacteriaceae bacterium, assembly GCA_964473365.1. Classification (GTDB taxonomy): domain Bacteria; phylum Bacteroidota; class Ignavibacteria; order UBA10030; family UBA10030; genus 2-02-FULL-55-14. The sequence continues at coordinate 27,707 of CAYYOV010000030.1, read as the reverse complement.
AGGCGACGGATGCGCTCACGGGTGAGCATCGGACGGCCCGCTTGCTGAGCGTTGTCGCCCGGTAGACCCGTGGACATGGGGAGAAATGCAAAGGGCTCCCGAAGGAGCCCTCTGGAGACGTACGATTGGCCTGCGTTCTAGCCGAATGCGATGATCGCTGCGAAGACAGCCCCGTAGACGATGTTCAACATGATCGTTTGCACATTCGCGTGCACGAGCTCACGCCGGTTCAGGTACCGAACCATGTAGCGAACGATGTAGATGCCATACGCGACCGACATGCCGAACGGGACCCACCAGAGCGAGGTCGCCATTGGCAGCGTCATGACCATCCACCCATGGATCAACGTCGAGGCAAGCAAGGTGCCTCCGTACAGCCACGGCGTGCGATCCCGGCCGAGCGTCACGACAAGATGGTTCTTGCCGGTGGAGGCATCAGCCTCCAGGTCGGGGATCTGGTTGATGATGAGAATGTTGGCGGTCAGCAGTCCGACCGGCAAGCCGATGAAGAATGTCGCCCACGTCGGGTCGAACGTACCGGTGACCACATACGCGGTACCGGCCGTGATGAGCGGGCCGAAGGCGAGGCCGATCGCGATCTCTCCGAGACCGTGTCGCGCGACGAGTCGCACCGGCGGAGCTGTGTAGAAGTAGCCAAGGGCAGCGCCAAGCAGACCGTACAGCAATACTCCCCAACCCACTTGCCAGGTCAGGTAGAGACCGATCACGACAGCCGTCAGCAGCAGTCCGGTCGCTACGCGAAACGTGCCGGCCAGGTCGGTCAGTCCAAGTTCGATCGCCCTGCTTCCTCCGCTGTACTTCAGGAAGTAGTTCGCATTCGCCTGGTCGGTGCCGCTCTTCCAGTCGAAGTAGTCATTGTAGACGTTCGACGCGAGGTGCAGGAGGCACACGCCGATCAGGGTCAGGGTGAAGTTGAAAGCGGGAAATGCCGCATCGCCGATCATGGCCGCCGCAAACGCCCCTCCGATGAAGACTGGCATCAGCGCCGCAGTCAGGAAGGGGGCGCGGGTGATCACGAGCCACTTGATCAGGTTCGTCGTCCACTTGATCTGGACGTCCACCGGCGTGTCGATCGGCTCGGTAACGCCACAGTATCCGATCTGCTCACCGTTCTTGTAGGTCGGAGTGATACGGATCTTGGCCGCGAAGGTCGAGCCATCCTTGCGGACGAAGACCGTTTCGCCGGAATACTCTTTCTGCTCCCGCGCCGACTTCAGCCAGCCTTCAACGTTTTGTAGAACGATAAGTCCGGGCGAGAACAACGAAACGCGCTTCTTGCCGACCACTTCGTCCGCCGAATATCCAAAGATCTCCTGCGCACCTTCGTTGAAGGTCTCAATGACGCCTTCCATATCGCAGGTGACTGTACTCTTCATGTGAAGTTTCCTTAAAGATTGTGCCGTTGGTGATCCGAATGTGTATATTTTAGCGAAGAATCTTCTAATTCTCAATCTTGGGAGCGCCGCTTGATGAGTGTCGTGGTCGTCCGGACACAGAAGCAGCATTTTGACGGGTTCTATGCTTGCCTTGATGCTGTCTGCCGTGAGGAACGCTACCTGGGCTTCATTCAGGCACCCCCCCTGTCGGACGCACAAGAATATTTCTCCGACCTCTTGGACCGGCGATGCCCACATTTCGTGGCGGTCGAAGACAACGATGTGATCGGCTGGGTCGATATCAATGTGAACCAGCTACCGGGGTTCACGCATTCGGGCCGTCTCGGCATGGGGGTCCTGTCCGAATACCGGCATCGCGGGATCGGACGCCAATTGCTGGACGCTTCTCTCGAGTCATCCAGAGAGCGCGGGCTCTTGCGGATCGAACTGCAGGTCTTCGCAACTAATACAGTCGCAATCACGCTCTACGAACGTGCTGGATTCACCACTGAAGGCATACGTCGGCGCGCCCGGATCCTGCACGGGACCCCTGAAGATATCATCGACATGGCACTCCTTCTCTCATGACAACGCCCCCATCCGCAGACCGCTCATCCGCGAACGCGAAGCCTCGTGTTGCCGTGCGCACGGGATTCGCGGTCTTCTTCGTTCTGGCCGGACTCAACCACTTCATTACTCCGGAGTGGTACATTGCCAACCAGATGCCGCCGTGGGTCCCATACCCATTTGCGATGCTCGCGCTGACGGGCGTTGCTGAGATCGCCGGCGGAATCGGATTGATGATCCCTTCCGTTCGCCGTTGGGCCGTTCGCGGTCTCCTGTTGTTGCTCGTTGCGATCTTCCCGGCCAACGTTCATATGTTCATGGAAGCACTCGCACAGAGCGGTTGGACGTCGTCGTCCGTCGGTCTGCTCTTGCGTCTCCCGCTGCAAGCGGTCTTCTGCTACGCGGTCTGGTGGTCCTCAACCGAGCGTTCGGCCTGAGGCGGACCGGCACCCTCCATCCCTCGCATGATACATCGCGCCTCGCTTCGCCAGATCTTCCATCCCAAGATCTTTACCGTCGTTGCGGAAGGCTACTCGCTTTCCACCTTCTGGGCCGACCTGACCGCCGGGGTCATCGTGGCCATCGTCGCGCTACCGCTTGCCATTGCGTTTGCGATCGCGAGCGGCGTCAACCCGGCCCAGGGGCTGACGACGGCGATCGTGGCCGGCGGCGTGGCCGCCTTGTTGTCTGGCAGCCGCACACAAGTGAGCGGCCCGACCGGCGCGTTCATCGTCGTCATTTACGGGATCGTGCAGCAATACGGCTACGAAGGACTGGCCGTTGCCACGCTCATCGCCGGGTTCTTGCTAGTCATCATGGGGATCGCACGCATGGGGGTGTTGTTGAAGTTCATCCCCTATCCAGTGACGGTCGGATTCACAGGAGGGATCGCGTTGATCATCTTGTCGTCTCAGGTGCGCGATCTGCTGGGACTTCCGATCGAATCACTGCCATCACACGCCGTCGACCAATGGATCGCCTATGGAAGCGCGTTCGCGAGCGCGTCGCTACCCGCAGTCGCCGTTGGCGGAGCTGCGCTCATCATCCTGGTCCTGTGGCCGCGCGTGACGCATCGTATCCCCGGTTCGCTCGTTGCGATCATCGTCCTGACGGCTGTCGTGCACTTCATGGACCTTCCCGTCGCAACGGTCGGGAGCCGGTTTGGAGAGGTACCGAATCATCTGCCTGAGATGCAGCTCCGCGGCGTTAGCTGGGACCTTTTTAAGGAGATGTTCTCGCCGGCCATCACGATCGCCCTGCTGGCGGCCCTCGAATCGTTGCTCTCAGCCGTGGTCGCCGACGGCATGCTCGGTACGCGTCATCGGCCGAACACGGAGCTCATCGCGATCGGCGTGGCGAACATCATCGTCCCCGCGTTCAACGGTATCCCGGCCACGGGGGCGATCGCCCGGACAGCGACGAACATCCGCAACGGCGGACGAACGCCGGTCGCCGCACTTGTCCATGCTGTCGTGCTGTTGCTCATCATGATGCTGTTCGGGTCGTGGGCTTCGCTCATCCCCATGCCAGTCCTGGCGGCGATCCTTGTCATCGTCGCATACCACATGAGCGAATGGCGAGCATTCGTCCGGATGCTCCGGAGTCCGAAGGGGGACTTCGCGGTGCTGATGACCACGTTCCTGCTGACGGTCGTCATCGACCTGACGGTGGCGATCCAGGTGGGCGTGGTCCTTGCCGCCTTCCTCTTCCTGCAGCGAATGTCGGACGCCACGCAGATCGGTTCCATCACGAAGGACCTTCGCACTCCGGACCCCGACGACGATGAGGACAGAGGGGCACTACAGGTCCGAACCGTTCCTCCAAGCGTCGAAGTGTTCGAGATCCAAGGGACATTGTTCTTTGGCGTCATCGAGCAGTTCAAGGACGCGATGCGGCTTGTCGAACGGCCTCCCATCGTCCTCATCCTGCGCATGCGAAATGTGCTCTCCGTCGATGCTTCCGGGATCAGGGCCCTCGAGGACCTGCACCGCGACACTTCCCGCCAGCGGACCGTACTGGTCATCTCTGGCATCCATTCCCAACCGATGGTCGTGCTGCAGCGCTCAGGCCTGCTCGACCTGATCGGAGACAAGAACGTACTCGGCAACATCGACGAAGCGTTGGCACGGGCCAATGAGATCCTCGAAGAGCGTCGGACCGCAGCGGCCGGAAGTTGATTCTTGCTCAAGCATGCTCTATGTTGCCTTGACCCCTCCCGATCCATGCACCGTCGAACCTTTGTCCGCGTCGTGACCGCCGGCGGCGTTACGCTGCTGGCCGCCCCCCACCTCACGGGGTGCCGATCGTTGCCGTCCACGACATACGAAGCCTGGAATGGACCCTCTTCTCTCCTCGCGGACGAGGATATTCGCCTGCGGATCGTCGCGTACGGATTGCTGGCACCGAGCGCAGCCAACCTCCAGCCATGGTGGGTCTCCATCAAGCAGCCCGGCATCCTCATCGCGCTCGAGCCGCAACGGCTTCTTCCGATTTCCGACCCGGATCTCCATGCGACCTACGTTTCGCACGGTGCCTTCCTCGAAGCACTTCGACTCGCCGCCGGGAACTATGGCCTGCGTACCACGACCACTCTGTTTCCGTTCGGCGAACCGACGAAGGAGAACGATTTCCGATCCGCAGTCGCGCGGCTTGACCTCACCGGATCGGCCACCCCCGACCCGTTGGCCGCACAACTGATCAAGCGACGGACGAACCGGGAACCGTTCCGTCCGGGTGCTGTCGCGGTGACAGTCCTGAAGACGATGACGATCGCCGCCGGTCCCGATGTGACCGTTCATTGGTTCGTCGACCGCGAAGCACGTGACCGGATCGCGGAGGCAGTGGTCCAGGCCACGTCGGCGTCGCTGTCCGACCCTGAACGGTTCCGCGAGACGCTGGCGACGATCCGATGGTCCGATGAGGAGATCGAATCGCATCGCGATGGGATCCCGTTGGGCCAGCTCGGATTCACCACCTGGGAGCGGTTTGTTGAACGGTTCTTCGGAACTCGTATTGGACGTGATGGCGACGGGTCGAGTGAGCGCCTGGTCGAGGCCACGCGACGCCAGGCATCCACGGCGTCCGCGTTCGGAGTGCTGACCACAGCTACGAATGGCCGCGAAGCGGAGCTTGCCGCCGGAGCCGCCATGCTCAGGGTTCATTTGTCCGCGACGGCGCTTGGACTGGCCTTTCAACCGATGAACGCCCCTCTCGAGGGCCAGGTCGCCTTGCCGACCGGCCTTCTCCCTGTTGGCACCGTGCCACACCTGCTCTTTCGGGTCGGAACGGCTGATGCGCCCTCTCCGGCTCCTCGTCGAACGTTGTTCGAGGTGGTCCAACTGTGACACTGCTTCACCGGCGACCCGTTCTTGCGCTGCTCTTCATCGTGCTTGCTGCCGAGCTGGCGGTCGGACAAGCGTACTCGTCCGAGGTCGCGGCAGACACGACGGACGATCATCTGGAAGCTCCGCTTCGTCCTGTCCTCCCCCCCTTCATCATCGACGCCCTCCGGTCCGTGCGATTTCCCGGCGGCGCGACGATGGCCGCCGACCTGGCTCAAACGGCAGGCATCGGCCTCGGTCCGGCCGCCGGTTCAATCCCGACAGATTCGCTGCTTGACCTGATATCGCTCTCCTATGCCGAGCGGGCGGACGTGAATGCTTACCTTCGGTTGCGGCTGTTCGACCTCCTGGTCGGCGACTGGAGCCGGCTACCCGCCGACATTCGTTGGGTGAAGGACGATATGGTCGGCCGATGGATACCTGTGGCCAGAGACTATCGCAACGCCTTTCCGCGCTTCCGTGGGGCTCTGCCACGCGCGATCCTGCTGGCATCGGAAACGATGACCGATTTTTCCGAATCATATCCTCCATCCGAGCGAGCTTCTTCGCATCTACGAACCCTTGACCGGCGATTGTTGGGCGTCGTGTCTGCAGCGGATTGGGATTCTGTCACGCTCGACCTTCGGACGCGGCTCGAGACGAGCGCACGTGTTCGCGCAGACGCGTGGAGCGCGAATGACCCCGAGTTCAGTTCCAATCTCCGCAGACGCGTATCGACGATCGCGAGCGCATCGGAAGAACTGCGGCGGTCCATCAACCGGTGGGTCGCCCTCTTCGGGACCGATGCGGATGACTCGGTGTTCGTTCGCGTGCGGCAGGGCCATCTCGCCACGGTCACGATCGGACCGCGAGGGTCATCCCGCACGACCGACGAGTTGCTCTTCCATTCGGCCGGAACGCAGGAGATCCGCCTGGTGATGGGCCGGGGCAACGACGTGGTCGTATTCGAAGGGACCGAACCTCTGATGGCGATCGAGGTCGTGAGCCAAGGGAACACGAGCCTTCTCTCGCGCCCAACGACCGGCGGACCATGGCGGACCAAGCCACCGCTGCGGGTCAAAGAGCACCGCGTGACGGCACGACCCCGCATCGACCTTCAGGATTGGGGAACGGTGACCTCCTTCGCCCCCTGGCTTGACCTCGATTCCGACGACGGCCTCTTCGTGGGAGGAGGACCTGTGACGACGACATTCGGTTTCGGGCACACTCCCTACGCGACAAAGAACCTCGCAAAGGTCGGGATCGCTTCGTCGACGCTGGGGATCCGGGCGAAGGTGGCGTACGATACGCGCGAGTGGTGGGACGGCGTCGGGGTCCTCGCCGGACTTCGGTTCGCTCAGGCGGACGTGACCAAGTTCTTCGGCAATGGGAACGAGACCATGGGCGCGTCCTCCGCAGCGGACATTGGCCAGTATGAAGGTAGACGTCGAGACCTCGAAATCATGGGAGGCCTGGACGTTCCGCTTGGTCCCTCCATCGCGGCCGGCGTTTTGCTGAGGCTCACATCCTCAGCCATCAGCGCGAAATCTGGAACGGTGATCGATTCAATGCTCTCTTCGGGCGAAACGCGGTCGTTGAACTTCGCCACCAGCGGCATCTCGATGACGTACGACACGCGGGGCAATGCACTTCTTCCGGCGGACGCCGTATTCCTCTCCGCGTCGTTCGAATCTTCCCCGGCCATTCTCCAGAACCGACGTCCGTTCACTCGCACCTCGGTGGATGGAATGCTCTACGTCTCAGTCGCCGACACGTCTGCGGTCGTCGTTGGCCGGTTCGCCGGAGAGTCCATGAGCGGCGACCCGCCGTGGTTCGAGGCGGCCGCCATCGGCGGAAGCCACTCGTTGCGCGGCTTTGAGCGGGAGCGGTTTCGGGGTCAATCCTCGCTTGTCACCGGCATCGAGGTGCGCATTCCCGGCTGGACGATCCCGTTCATCTGGCCGCATGAGACGGGATACATTGTGTTCGCAGAAACGGGTCGGGTCTTTGTGCGGGGAGACGCTTCGCACCGCTGGCATGGCGCGGTCGGTGCCGGTGGCTGGATACGACCCGTCCGCGCTCCGCATCTCGTTTCTGCCACGCTCGCACGATCGGCCGAAGACTGGAAGATCTCCGCGACGTTGGGATTCGCATTCTGACCACACGCTCAGGACCGTATCGATGGCTCGCTCGACCCTCCAAGTTGCTTCACTCCACATCTATCCCATCAAATCATGCCGGGGTATCGACCTCCTGTCAGCGGAGGTCCATCCGACGGGCTTTGCATGGGACCGCCGGTGGATGCTCGTCGATCCTGCGGGGACGTTCCTTTCACAGCGAACGGTTCCCCGCATGGCCACGATCGATGTGGTCGTGGGCATTGAAGCCCTGCGCGTGTCAGCGCCCGGTATGGAGGATCTCGAAGTTCCGCTCGAACCCGGCAGCGGAGAGCTCGTTCCCGCCATGATTTGGGATGACCAGATCTTGGTACACGCCGTTGGTCGGGATGCCGACCTCTGGTTCACTGAGGTCTTAGGTGTTCCCTGCCGGCTCGTGCGTCAGCCGGAACGGCCGGGACGTACCGTCGACCAGCGATACGGAACGGTCGAAGACCATGTCAGTCTCGCGGACGCCTTCCCGGTACTCGTCACCACCGTGGCCTCTCTCGCCGACCTGAACCGACGTATGAAAGATCCCGTCCCAATGAATCGGTTCCGCCCGAACATTGTCGTTCGAGGTTCCGCTCCGTATGCTGAGGACACATGGAAGACAATCACCGGGCCAGATCTGACGCTCCGCATCGTCAAGCCGTGCGCGCGTTGCCAGATCGTCACGAAGGACCAGCGCACAGGACTGGGAAGTGATGAGCCACTTCGAACCTTGTCCACGTACCGTCAACGTGACCAGAAGACCCTCTTCGGGCAGAATGCCATCCCGCAGGAGCCCGGGTCCATCCGTGTGGACGAAGCACTCACGGCCTCCTGACCCCCATCTAACCCCAGCGCCCGGAGTTTTGCGTATATTGCGGGCATGACGGCATCTTCGCCACCATCCAAATCGACCTCAGCGACTCCAGCCCAGTTCCGCGCAGCCCGCGACGAGATCGCTGCCCGTCATCGCTCCGGCGCAAGCGGCCGTTTGGTCGTAGCGGCGTTGTCGGATTTGCATGACCTGACGCTCAGCGCCGCCTTTCACGCCGTGCCGGAGAGCTCGCATTCCACGCTCGCCGTCATTGCCCTTGGCGGCTATGGCCGGCGCGAAATGTGCTTCGCCTCCGATTGCGACGTGATGTTCCTGGCGCCAGGCGACGGCGATCGTCCGGAAGAGTCAGAACTGATGCAGGCGTTCTTCCATCGCCTGCTCGACGCCGGTCTCGACATCGGACACAGTTTTCGGTCAGTGAACGACCTGCCCGCCATCCGCGACGCCGGCCTTGACTCCTGGCTCTCGTTGCTCGACGCACGGCTGATCTGTGGTTCGAAGCCCACGTATCGCGCCTTTCTCCATGCGGTCCGGGGCGTCGTCCAAGGGTCTCCGCCGGCACGATTCGTCGAGGAACTGCTGGCACTGCACGAAGCACGACACCAGAAGTACGGCCGCTCAACAAAGCTGCTCGAGCCGAATCTGAAGAACAGCTCGGGCGGCCTGCGCGACCTCCACTCCGTCGTCTGGCTACTGCGCGGAACGGGTCTCGAGGCGGTCGGATCTCGCCATCGCCGCGGAACGCTCGAGGCGATCCTGGCATCGCCTACACTACGCCGCCTCTTCCCGCCGCGTTTCCCCGCCCGAGCGCTGCGCGCCTTCGACCTACTGCTGCGCACGCGAAACGAAATGCATTTGATCGCGGGCGGCCTGCACGACACGCTGGAGTTCGGCATGCAAGGTCCGATCGCGTCGGCGCTTGGAGTGCGGGCGGTGGCCGGTCACAGCGCCGTAGAACGGTTCATGCGCGAATACTACGATGCGGCAAACGTAGCGGCTGAGCTGACCGCCCGAGTGGCGCTCTGGGCACGAGACCGTTGGCTGGCACCGGCGGGAGAATCGTCGTCACGGCCGATCAATGAGCGCCTCCGCGTGCAGGCCGGGCGGATCGACCTCACCCATCCGATGCGACGGATCGACACGCGGACGGCGCTGGAAGCATTCGCTGCGCGGCTCGATCATGGGATCGAGTTCAGTTTTCAGCTCGAAGACGCCATACATCGGGGGCTCGGGGGACTTCGTGCCATCCGATCGACGGACGACGCCGCTGCGTTCACGTCCCTGTTCGATCGGCCACGCGGCGTCTCCGGTACGCTCCAGTTGATGAGCCGGCTCGGGTTGCTCGAACGCTGGATCCCCGAATGGCGTCCCTTGGTCCGATTCTTCCAGCACAATCAGTATCACTACTATACGGCCGACGAACACACGCTGCGGGTCGTAGAGTACGCCGAAGCGCTCGCCGACAGCTCCACGCCGTTCGGCGAGGCCTATCGATCGCTGCCGCGGCGGGACGTTTTGGCCTTCGCGTGCCTCTTGCACGACATCGCCAAACCCGACCGGGTGGAGGACCACGAGATCGCTGGCGTGCGTATCGCACGACGCGTGCTCGCCCGCCTCCATCGTCAGGAACTCGCGGACGACGTCAGCTTCCTTGTAAGACACCATCTCGAGATGGAACAAGTTGCGTTCCGTCGGAACCTTGCGGATCCGGCGACCGTGCAGGACTTTGCGGCCCGGTTCCCGAAGCCGGAACTCTTGGACTACCTGTTCTGTCTGACGTATGCCGACCTGTCGGCCGTCAACAAGAGCGTCTGGACGGACTGGAAGGCTTCGCTCCTCACCGACCTGTATACGCGGACAAAGCGTGTGCTGCGAGGACAGGGTGAGCCGACAGCACCGAGCGTGGCCCCTATGTCGGACCGCTGGCGGCAGCAATTCACGCCAGAGGCGCTTGAACGACACGCCGGCCTTCTGAACGATGCCGCCTACCGAGGGGCATTCTCGGCGGAAGAGATCTCGGAACATCTGCGGGCAGTCGACGACCGGGGTTCCGTGCATGTCCTTGGCCAACAGTGGAGCGAGGTCACAGAATTGACTGTCGTCGGCCCAGATGCCGCCTTCTTCTTGTCCCGCTCCTGCGGCGTTCTGACGGCCAATGACGCCAACATCATCGACGCCAACATCTTCACGCGCGAGGACGGGGTCGTGATCGACAAGTTCCGCGTCGTCGATGCTTCCACACATGCCCCGTTGCCGGGAGATCGATGCCGCAAGATCGAGAACGACCTCCGGGAGGTCTTCGCGGGCCAGGTCGACGTCGAGCATCTCCTCGAACGCCACCGACGAAGATGGAAGCGGAAGGCCGGCCGGCACAATCCCAACATTCGGATCGATGTGGAGTTCGAAGACCACCCGCGATTCACGATCATCGACGTCTATGGCGCCGATACGCTCGGGTTCCTCTATCGGATCACGGGAACCATGTCACGGCTCGGATTGAGCATCCATTTTGCCAAGATCGCCACGCGCGGAGACGGCATCGTCGATGCCTTCTACGTCCTTGACCAGACCGGCCGACCGCTGACAGACCCGGAGCGGCGCTCGGAAGTGCAACGTTCGCTCCGGGCGACCCTCCGCGAGCTTTCACATTCTGAATTGGTCGCAACACCCACACCATGAACGATCGTGCATCACAACCCATAGGCGTTTTCGACTCCGGCATCGGCGGACTGACCGTTGTGCGCTCGCTCCTCCACCACCTGCCGCACGAGAACATCGTCTACTTTGGCGATACCGCACGAGTACCATACGGGTCAAAATCGCCCCAGGTCGTGCGGGAATACACGCTGGGCGACACCGAGGTCCTGCTCCGGCACAGCGTGAAAATGATCGTCGTCGCATGCAACACCGTGTCGGCGGTCGCCCTCGACGTCGTTCAGAAGCGGGCGGGGGCCGGGACTCCGGTGGTCGGAGTCATTCTCCCCGGCGCCGCGGCCGCAGCAGGCGTCACGCGGAACAAGCGGATCGGGATCATCGGAACGCAGGGCACCATCGCCAGCAATTCCTACACGAACGCCATCCGCGCGATCGACCCGGCGA
>CAYYOV010000030.1:10980-16242 GCA_964473365.1 uncultured Ignavibacteriaceae bacterium | reverse complement strand
GGCACCATCGCCAGCAATTCCTACACGAACGCCATCCGCGCGATCGACCCGGCGATCGAGGTCTTCGGACAGGCGTGCCCTCTCTTCGTGCCCTTGGCAGAAGAGGGATGGACCGATCACAAGGCGACCGAACTGATCGCCCGCGAGTATCTCCATCCGTTGGTCCAGCAGAAGGTCGATACGATCGTCCTCGCCTGCACGCACTATCCGATCCTTCGCGACGTGATCGCGCGGGTCGTACCGCACACGGTCACACTCATCGATTCGGGAGAAGCCACGGGCCGTGCAGTGGGCACCATGTTAAGCTCCTCCGGAGAACTGAATGAGAGCCCGCTTGCACCGAACCTTCAGTTCTTTGTGAGCGACATCCCGTACAAGTTCGCCGAGGTCGGTGAGCGCTTCCTCGGCGCAAAGCTGGGACGCGTCCAACGCGTCGCCGGCATGGGTTGAACCCGGTCTCACGAGGCACGACCATGGCCATACGAACGATACGACTGCTCGGCGATCCGGTCCTTCGCGTCCGGTGCCGGGCGATCCCACGATCGGCGAGGAATGACCGAGAGAAACTGGCGAGGGACCTGCGCGATACGCTTGCGGACTTCCGGTCCCGCCGCGGGTTTGGACGCGGCATCGCGGCTCCACAGATCGGGTCGCCGGTTCGCGCGATCTACGTCGACCCGCAGATCGGCGGTCCCCTGTTCAATCCACGGATCGTCCGCCACAGCCGCCGGACCTTCAAGCTCTGGGACGACTGTTTCTCGTTCCCGGACCTGCTTGTTTGCGTGCGACGACATCATTCGATCGAGGTGGCGTACGAAGACGCCGAGGGCCACAGACATCGCGTGAAGGCGACCGGCGCATTGTCGGAGCTGTTGCAGCACGAGATCGACCATCTGGACGGCGTTCTCGCGATCGATCGGGCGATCGACCGGAAGCACATCATTCTTCGCAGCGAATTGGACCGATTCACAGCTGGCAAGGGGCTCTCGTTGTAGAACCTCGGGGATGGAACACGGACATGCCTCGCAGTGCCCCGGGAACCTCACACCCTACCGTGGTGCCTCGGGTCCTAACCAATGTCGCCGCCTTCCAAACAACTGAGGAGAGCATCATGACGATCCTACTCGACGAACATCAACTGCGCGAGCAACTCGCCAGCATGCCTCATTGGGAACGTCGGGGGGCGCAGATCACCCGGACGTTCGAACATAAGGACTTCGTGACCGCCACCGGATTCGTGATGGCCGTCGCGATCCTGGCGGAGCGGGCCGATCATCATCCCGACATCGATATCCGTTGGAACAAGGTCACACTGACGCTCAGCACCCACAGCGCCGGCGGTCTGACCGGCAAGGATATCGCACTCGCCCGGAGCATCGACGCCCTATGAAACAGCGACGGATCGAGCAACTCCGGGCTTTCATCGAGCAAGATCCCTCAGACCCGTTCCCACGATATGCTCTGGCGCTTGAGCTCGATGCCGGTGGTGACATTGCCGCTGCCGTTTCGACACTCGAGGACCTTCTCGCACGGGCCCCGCGCTACGTGGCCACCTACCAACAACTCGGCACGCTGTACGTCAAGCAGGGATCGACCGCAAAGGCCCGAGCCATCCTGCGGGCGGGCATTCTCGCAGCACGCCAGGAAGGCGACAACCACGCGGCTCGGGAGATGACGGAAGATCTGGAGGAGCTCGAGCCGTGAAGAATTGAACCTCCACGGACTTCTGGGTATGTTAGACGAACCACTTCCATCGACAACGACCGTGTCCCTCACCAAAGAGCAAACTCTCGCCATCTTCCGCGAATCGGGGGCCCTTCTCGACGGACATTTTCTCCTGACCTCAGGACTCCATAGCCCCAACTACTTCCAATGCGCAAAAGTGCTGCAGTACCCGAAGCATCTGCAAGCCTTTGCCGCCCAGATCGCCGCCGTCTACAGAGACCAGGCCATCGATGTCGTCATCTCACCGGCGATCGGCGGTATTGTCGTCGGGACTGAGGTCGGGCGGGTCATCGGCTGCCGGACGCTGTTCACCGAACGGAAGGACAGCACCATGCAGCTCCGCCGGGGTTTCGAGATCGCACACGGCGAACGCGTCCTGGTGGTCGAGGATGTCGTCACCACCGGCGGGTCGGTGTTCGAAGTGATCGAGATCGTCAAGAAGGCCGGCGGGGTCGTCGCGGGCGCGGCATGCATCGTCGACAGGAGCAACGGAAAAGTCCGATTCGAAGGGACGCAGGCGAGCGTGCTCCAGATGGACGTCGTCACGTATCAACCGACGGAGTGCCCTCTGTGCGCGTCTGGAAGCACGCCCGTAAAACCCGGAAGCCGTGGCAACGGGTAACGTGAGAGGTCACATTCTTTTTCCTGCACACCGAACACCATGATACCCTACAAGGTCCTCGCGAGCGAACGGCGGTACGACGGAAAGGTCTTCGATCTTGTCATCGATCAGGTTGCGTACCCCGACGGGACAAAGGGCGTGCGCGAAGTCGCCGTCCATCCGGGCGGAGCGGTTGCGCTCCCGATCATGGACGACGGCCGCATTCTCCTGATCCGTCAATTCCGGCATCCGGCGCGCCAGTGGTTCCTCGAACTTCCTGCCGGCAAGCTCGAGCCGAAGGAAGACCCGTTGCGGTGCGCCCAGCGTGAATTGGAAGAAGAGACGGGATACACGGCGGCAACGTGGGAGCCGCTGATCTCGCTCCATACGACTCCCGGCTTCTGCTCAGAGGTGCTGCATCTGTTCATCGCTCGCCGCCTCCACCCCGCCCCTGGCGGCCAACGTCTCGAGGCCGGCGAATCGTCGCTGACGCTCCATCCCACGACCTGGGACGAAGCGCTCACCGCCGTCGAACGGGGGACCATCGTCGACGCCAAGACCGTCTGCGGACTGCTCCTCGCCGACCGGATCATTCACCGGACCTCATGAACAACCCTGTTGAGTTGATCCGGCGCAAACGCGACGGCGCGGCCCTCACGCGTGACGAGCTCTCCGAACTCGTTGGCGCCTACACCCGCGGCGAACTTCCCGACTACCAAATGTCGGCGTTCCTGATGGCCTGCTATTTCAGTGGCATGACCGACGATGAGATGCTGGCGTTCACCGACCTGATGCTGCACTCGGGGATCGTCGTTGACCTGTCCGATATTCCCGGGACCAAGGTCGACAAGCATTCGACCGGAGGCGTCGGCGACAAGGTCTCGTTGTTGCTCGCGCCGATCGTGGCGGCATGCGGAGTCCCGGTCCCCATGATCTCCGGACGCGGCCTCGGACACACCGGCGGAACGCTCGACAAGCTTGAGACGATACCCGGTTTCCGCACAGACCTCCCCGTTGCGGACTTTCGCCGGGTGCTGCGCGAGGTCGGGTGCGTGTTGATCGGCCAGACGGCCGAGATCGCGCCGGCAGACAAGAAGATGTATGCGCTGAGGGATGTGACAGCGACGATCGAGTGCATTCCCCTCATCGCCGGAAGCATCATGAGCAAGAAGCTGGCCGAGGGGATCGACGCGCTCGTACTCGACATCAAGACGGGGCGCGGAGCGTTCATGGAGGATCGCGAACGGGCGATCGCACTCGGTTCTGCGCTTGTGGCGATCGGCGAACGGGCCGGCAAACGGACGGTAGGCTACGTGACCGACATGAGCCAACCCCTGGGAACACACATCGGGAATTGGCTGGAAGTGGTCGAATCGGTCGAATGCCTGCGTAGCGGTGACCGCATTCCGGACGGAGCCGGAGACCTGATGGAACTGACGCTCCTGTTGTCTGGAACGATGGTGTGGTTAGGGAAGAAGGCGAGTTCGGTGCGGGAGGGGATCGAAGAGTGTCGCACTGCCGTTCGCGGAGGGGCCGCCTACCGAAAATTCCTGGAGATCGTTCGTGCGCAAGGGGGCTCGGTGGACGCCATCGAACGTCTGGACGCACATGCGCCGGCGGCGCATCAGCTCGTCATCGCGGCCTCGCAGAGCGGCTGGGTCGGATCGATCGACGCGCTCGAGCTGGGCCTGTGCGGCATCGTGCTCGGGGCAGGTCGCACGGCCGTTGACGACCGGATCGATCCGGTGGCCGGGATGGTGCTTCATCGAAAACGCGGCGACCCGGTGAAGGCCGGCGAGCCCCTTGTGACGATCCAGGCTTCCGACCGTGCGAAGATCGCATCGGTATCTTCGCGCATCCAGAACGCCTTTGCGATCACCGCGTCCCAACCCCGGACACAGCCGCTGGTCCTCGCAACCATCACTCGCGATGGAGTACACGAGGGTCTGACATCCCTCTGACCGGGGAGTCCACCGCCATCGCTCGTGTGTCAGAGGTTCATTGCGAGCACGTCCATCATCTCCTGATGGACCTTTCCGTTGGTCGCCAATAGGTCCACACCGCTGACCTGCATCTCCCTGCCGCGAAAATCTGTCACCTTCCCTCCTGCTTCACGTACGGCCAGCATGCCGGCCGCCATATCCCACGAGTTCAACGAGACCTCCCAGAACCCGTCGAATCGACCTGCCGCGACATAGCACAGGTCCAGGGCGGCCGAGCCCAGGCGTCGCACTGCTTGCGATCGCATGAGAAACGCCCCGAAGTGTTCGACCGCGTTGAACGGATTGTCTTTGATGTCGTACGGAAATCCTGTGACGAGCAGGCTGTTCGCCAGGGAGGATTCTGCAGAGACGCGCAGCCGTTGGCCGTTCAGGAAGGCCCCGCTGCCCCGCTCCGCAGAGAACAATTCCTCCTGGTTGGGATCGTAGACCACTCCAGCCACCAGCTCGCCGCGGTGCTGCACACCGATCGACACGCAGAAGATCGGAAGCCCGTGCGTAAAATTCGTCGTTCCGTCGAGTGGATCGATGATCCAGACGGTCTCTGCCCCTTCGAGCGAGCCTCCGGACTCCTCACCAAGCACGGCATGACCGGGGTATTTTGAGCGGATCCGCTCTTTGATCAGCGCCTCCGACGCCCGGTCCACTTCTGTGACGAGGTTCGTTTCTTGTCCTGATTTTCGCTCGATCGATCGGACCTTTCCAAGACTTTCGTGGAGGTACGTTCCGGCCTCGCGGGCGATCTCAATGACATCTTCAATCATGGCGTTCCCTTCAATTCCACATCTTCTTGAGCGACCGGCAGGGCGTCCGCCTCCGCCGATCGGGGCTGACTCTCAGTACACTGACAAAGCCGTGCACGAGCAAAGTACCAAAAGATCCGTGCATTCGGGAATGTCACGATTGAGTCCCCATCGAAAAAACTGTAGTTTGACC